>JAEULK010000102.1 GCA_016793775.1 Sphingopyxis sp.
CCGCGACGTCAAGGGCCTCTACAAAAAGGCCCGCGCCGGGCAGCTCAAGAACTTCACAGGCATCGACAGCCCCTATGAGGCGCCCGAAGACGCCGAAATACGCATAGACACCACCGCCATGACCCCCGATGAAGCGGCGGATCTCATCGTGGACCGGCTCATCGGATGAGCGCGCCGATGGACGATACCGCGCTCGCCGCGCATCTCGCCGAAACCGCGGGGCGCATCCTGCTGGCCGTGCGCGACTCCGGGCTGTTCGCGGGCAAGGCGCTCGGCAAGGCGGGCGACCAGGTCGCCAACCAGTTCCTGGTCCACGCGCTTCGCGAACAGCGCCCCGACGACGGCATATTGTCCGAGGAAAGCCAGGACACTCCCGACCGCCTCGCCAAAAGCCGCGTGTGGATCATCGATCCGCTCGACGGCACGCGCGAATATGGCGAGGGGCGGAGTGACTGGGCGGTGCATGTCGCGCTCGCGGTCAACGGCGTGCCGACGGTCGGCGCGGTCGCCTTGCCCGGCCTCGACGGTGGCATGGTGCTCGCGACCGACCGCGCCGGCCCTATCCCCAAAGCCGCCTCGCGCCCGCGCCTAGCGGTCAGCCGCACCCGCCCCGCAGCCGAAGCGCTTGCGGTCGCCGAACGCCTCGGCGCCGACCTCGTCCCGATGGGCTCGGCGGGCGCCAAGGCGATGGCGGTGGTCCGCGGCGAGGTCGATATCTATCTCCACAGCGGCGGCCAATATGAATGGGACAGCGCCGCGCCCGCCGCGGTCGCGCTGGCGCACGGCCTCCACGCCTCGCGCATCGACGGCGCCCCGCTCGTCTACAACCAGCGGGACGTCGCGATGCCCGACCTGCTGATCTGCCGCAGGGAGATGGCCGACGGCCTTCTCGCGGCGTGCCGCGCATCATCGAACAGGGGGAAAGACGCATGACGGGTTTCGACACGGCGGACGGCGCACGCGCGCTGGCCGCGGCGCGCGCGGAAAGCGGCATCGACCGCGAAGAACCCGCCGATTTCGTGGCCGCGATCGATGCCTTCTATCATTTCGCGCGCCAGAATACGCCGACTGGCGAGGGCCTCGCGCAGCTCGACACGATGGTGCAGCGCCTGCTTGTCAACCGCCTGCGCTTCGCCGACGACCTCGCGCGCCACCCCGAAATCCTCGCCGAAAATGTGTCGGACCCGATCGTCGTCCTCGGTTTCCCGCGCAGCGGCACCACCGTGCTCCAGCGCATGATGTCGGCCGATCCGGCGATGCAGTCGCTCAAATTCTGGCGCCTGCTCAACCCCGCGCCCTTCCCCGGCGAGGCGGTGCACGAACCGGGCGGGCGGCTGACCTATGCCGAGGCGGTCGCCGACGCGATCCGCATCGGCAACCCGGCGCTCCACGCCGCGCATCCCGCGGTCGCCGACGACGCCGACGAGGACTGGAACCTCCATCATCTGAGCTTCCAGCATGTCGGCCATATCTACACCGGCGTTCCCGATCCCGATTATCTGGCGCATCTGCGCAGCCTGCCGCGCCGCCCGAGTTACGCCTATGTCGCCGACCTGCTGCGCTATCTGCAATGGCAGGACGGCGGCCGCCGCGGGCGCAAATGGATCCTCAAGAGCCCGGTGCATGTCGGCCATCTCGAGGAGATGCTGGCCTTTCACCCGCAAGCGACCTTCGTCTATCCGCGCCGCGATTTCAAAACCGTCGTCGCCTCCTTCTGCAATGCGCTCGAAGCCGCAGGGCAACCCTATCTGACGCGCCCGCCCGAAGCGATCGGGCGCATCGCGCTCGAATATTGGGTGCCCGAAATGCACCGCTTCCAACAGGCGCGCGCGCGACTGGGATCGCGGCTCAAGATGATCGAGGTCGATTACCGCGACCTGCTCGCCGACCCGATCCCGCATATCCGCGCCTTCTATCTGCAAGCCGGAACGCGGCTGTCGGACGCGGGCGAGGCGGCGATCCGCGCCTGGATCGCCGACAACCCCGCCGGCAAGCACGGCATCAACCAATATTCGCTGGAACGGTACGAACTGACCGAGGCGATGGTCGACGACGCCTTCGGCTTCCTCGACGCCCCCAGCCAGGAGACCCAAGCCCATGCCTGATACCGCCACCGGCTATGCCCAATTCCTCGCCGCCGCGCGCGAGGTCGAGGCGATCGTCCGCGCCCACCCCGGCACCACCGACGCCGATCTGGCCGAGGGGTATCAATATCTCGCCGGCATGGGAATTTTCCACCTCGAGCGCGCCTTCAAAAGCTATGACGTCGATCGCCCCGCCTTCGTTCGCGACATGGACAATGTCCGCACCTGGGGCCTGCCGACCCCCGATCATCATTATTACAGCGCCCAGATCGACGGCGGCGGCGTCTATCGCGTGCTCGGCCACCGCGGCAACACCGTCGATTATTGTTTCGAGCTGGTGTCGGGCCTCGCCGGCGACGACGGCGTCGTCGGCGACCGCATCGGCGCGCTCGAATCGAGCCGCCTCCGGATCGAGGCCGATGGCCGCTTCGAGCTGTGGATCGGCGGGCCCGAACGCCCCGGCAACTGGATGAAGAGCGACGAGCGTGCGCGCTGTTTGTTCGTGCGCCAGACGGTGAACGACTGGCTGACCGAACAGCCGACCCCGATGCTGATCGAGCGCATGGACCAGCCGGTGCCGGTTCCGCGCCGCCCGGCGCTCGCCGACGTGCAGCAGCTCTACAGCATCGCCGCGCGCAACATGATCGACCAGGTCAAGTTCCTCGACGATTTTGCGAAAAACTGGAGCAAGATACTGCCGGTGAACGATTATCCGGCGCCCACCGTCGGCCCCGCCGACGCCGGCTATTTTCCGGGACAGTTCAACACCAAGGGCCGGTGGGACGTGCCCGCGGGGCAGGCGCTGGTCATCACGATCGAGCCCTGCGACGCCAAATATCAGAGCCTCGCGCTCGCGCATCCGCTGTGGTTCAACAGCTTCATCCCGCGGTCGGTCCAGTCGAGCATCACCGGCGCCCAGTCGCGCGTGTCGAGCGACGGGCGCTTTCGCTATGTGATCGCGGGCGAGGACCCGGGGGTATGGAACTGGCTCGACACCACCGGCGTCGCATCGGGCTTCCTCTTCATGCGCTTCCAGCAGCTCGCTTCGGGCGTGCCGCCGAAGAAGCCGCTGACCAAACTTGTGCCGCTCGCCGCGGTGAAGGACGAATTTCCCGCCGACGAGCCGCGCGTCACGCCCGAGCAGCGCCTCGCGACCGCGCGCCTCCGCCGCCTCGCCGCCGACCGCCGCTATTTTTGAAGGGCCGCCGGGTGCCCGACCCGGACCGTAGAATGTCGATACATAACAGACCGATATGGGGAGAAGGAAGATGATTGTTTCGCACAAAATCTGGTACTGTTCGACCGCGATGCTGCTGGCGATGGCCGCGGTGCCCGCCGCGGCGCAGAGCGATCCGGCGGCGCCCGCCGCCGAGGAGAATGACGGAGGCGACGGCATCATCGTCGTCACCGCGCAGCGGCGCGAGGAAGCGCTGCAGGACGTGCCGATCGCGGTGTCGGCCTTCCAGGGCGACCAGCTGCAATCGACCGGGATCGACGGCCTGCGCCAACTGTCGCAGATGGCGCCGTCGCTGGTGGTGCCCGAGGGCGGCAGCCAGTCGGTGCCCTATATCCGCGGCGTCGGCAGCCGCAACATCACCCCGGGCAACGAGTCGAGCGCGGCGGTCTATGTCGACGGCGTCTATCAGACCGACAAGACCGGCATCCTGCTCCAGACCTTTCCCGAGGTCGAATCGATCCAGGTGCTGCGCGGGCCGCAGGGCACGCTCTTCGGGCGCAACGCGACATCGGGCGCGATCCTGATCTCGACCAAGAAGCCGAGCCAGGATTTCGGCGGCATGGTCGAGGGCACCTTCGGCACCGACGATCGCGGCGCGCGCGCCTATCTCACGACCGGCCTCGGCGAAAATCTGGCGTTCAGCGTCAGCGGCTTCTACCGCTACGAGACGCCCTATATCATCAACCGCAACCCCTCGAATGGCATCGGCAAGCGTACGGGCGAGGAGGAAACCTATGGTTTCCGCGCCAATCTATTGTTCGAAAGCGGCGATTTCTCGGCGCAGCTGCAGGGCAATTATATCAAGGGCTATACGACCCCGATCATGGCGATGCAGCCCGCGCCGGGCTCGCCCTTTTCGATCGGCGAGGCGGTGTCGGGGGTCGATATCCGCAACCCCAAGCGCAGCTATTATGGCGAGGTGCCGCCCGAGGTGCGCTACGACAGCTGGGGTACCTCGCTCCACCTCGACTATGATTTCGGCAACATCGGGATCAGCTCGACCAGCGCCTATACGCGCAGCGGTTCGGGAGTTCAGCTCGACCTCGACCTGTCGCCGGCGTCGGTATTCTGGTTCGATACCGACCTCAACGGCCGCACCTGGCAACAGGAATTGCTCGTCTCGTCGAAGGGCAGTTCGCCCTTCCAGTGGCTCGTCGGCGGCTTCTATATCAATTATCGCGACGGCTATTCGCAGCTCGACCAATATGTCGGGCTGCCGGTGCCCAGCAAGCTCCAGCCGCGCACCATCCCGACGCGGCTGCTCGAACTGTCCGCGCTCGGCCTCGGTCCGACGTCGGGGCTCGCCTACATCGATTTCAGCACCTTCGTGAAGATCGAATCGGTCGGGCTGTTCGGCGAGGCCTCCTATGAATTCGGGCAGGGGACCAAGGTCACCGCGGGGCTGCGCTACACCGACGAAACCGCGACGCTCGACGCCGACAATGGCAAGGTCACCTATGTGCCCAACGGCACCGGCGGGGTCATCGCGATCCCGCAGACGATCGGCGACGTCTGCACCGCCGATCCGCAATGCGACGGGCTCAGCACCGGTTTCTCGGAGCTGACCTATCGCGTCGTGCTCGACCATAAATTCTCGGACGATCTGCTCGTCTATGCGAGCTACAACCGCGGCTTCAAGAGCGGGGTCTATAACATCTCCTCGCTGTCGGCGCGCGCGACCGAGCCCGAGACGATCGACGCCTTCGAGGTCGGGCTGAAGTCGCAATTGTTCGATCGCAAGGTGACGCTCAATCTCGCGGGCTATTATTATAAATATGACAATCTGCAGGTGCCGGTGGTCGATCCCGCGACCAACACCCAGATTTCGATCAACGCCGCAAAGGCGACGATTTCGGGGCTGGAGGCCGAAATGTCCTTCCGGCCCGACGATCGGCTGACGCTGAACACCAGCTTCTCGACCTATTTCAAGTCGGAATATGACAGCTTCCCGAACTGCGAAATCTATCGCCCCGCGGGGGTCGGGCTGGCGCTGGCGACCAATGCCGATTGTTCGGGCGAGGATCTGCCGGTCACGCCCAATATCATGGCCAGCCTGGCGGCGAATTATAAGCTGCCGCTCGGGCGCGAGGGCGAAATCGAGCTGGCGGGGTTGCTCAGCTACACCGACAAGTTCGACCATGCGACGCACGGCTTCTATCCGGCGGGGGTCGATGCCGGGGGCAATCCCTATCCGGCGGGCGAGGGCCGGGCGCCGATCCAGCGGTCGCTGACGACGCTCAACCTGTCGGCGACCTTCCGGCCGCTGAAGGACAGTTTCTACGTCACCGTCTGGGGCCGCGACCTGTTCAACCAGGGCGACCGTGTGTTCCGCAACATGCAGACGACGACATTCGGCTATTCGACGGCGCTCGGCCGCGGGATCACCGGGGGCGTCACGATCGGCTTCAAATTCGGTTCGTGACGGCGTGACGGGGCGGCGGGGCGGCGAAAAGGCGATAAGGGCATCGCCGGTCGTGCCGCCGCCTTAGGGCCGATCGACATTCAGAAGATGACGTGCCGAAAATGGTGGTTTTCCGTGACCCGGAGCGCAGCGTACTTAAAGTATGTGAGCACCGGAAGCGCGGAAAGCCGCCATTTGCAGACCGTCAGGGCTGAATGTCGATCGGCCCTAGGGGTTGGGTGGTTGGTACTGGGCGTTGTTGGTGGGAAAGCCGCGTTATAAATCCCGTTCGTGTCGAGCGAAGTCGAGACACGAACGGAATTGGAGGGTGGCCGCTAAGATCACCCCCCAGGCGCATCCCTCAGGATGATATCCGCGCCGCGCCACGCCATCGCCATCGTCGGGCCATTGGTGTTGCCCGACGGGATCGCGGGCATGATCGACGTGTCGATGACCCGCAGCCCCTCGACGCCGCGCACGCGCAGCGCGGGATCGACGACCGAGGCGTCGTCCTTGCCCATGCGGCAGCTGCCCACCGCATGATAGCCGCAGGTGCCGAAGCGGTCATAGGCATCGAGGATTTCGGCATCGCTCTCGAACGCGGGGCCGGGCAGCGTTTCCTCGGCGATCATGCCCGCCAGCGGCTGCTGCCGTGCGTAATCGCGCATCACGCGCACCGCGCCCGCCATCGCGGCGCGATCCTCCTCGGTGTCGCGGTAATTGGGCTTGAAGCTCGCCGCGGCATCGGGGTCGCGCGTCGCGATATGGATGCTGCCGCGCGAGGTCGGGCGCAGCGGATAGACGACCGCGTTGATGCCGGGATGCTTTTCCAGCTTGGTGCGCTGGGTCGCCATGTCGAAGCTGAAGGGGGCGATCAGCATCTGGACGTCGGGGCGGTTCAGCCCCGGGCGCGACTTGAACCAGCCGCCGATTTCATAGGCCGCCGCCGACATCGGTCCGTCGCCGGTCAGATAATAGCGCAAAGTCGCGAGCAGCAGGCGCCAGCCGCCGAAGACGCGGTTCTGCGACAGCGCTGCTCTGGTCAGCTTCCACTGCATGATGATGCCGCGATGCTCGATCAGCCCTTCGCCGACCTGGCTGTTGTGATGGACCAGCGGGATGCCGAGCGCGGCGAGGCGGCTAGCGTCGCCGACCCCCGATCGTTCGAGGATCGCCGGGCTCGCCATCGCGCCGCCGCACAGGATCACTTCGTGCTTCGCATCGATGCGTTCGCGCGCGCCTTCATGGACTACCTCGACCCCGACCGCACGCGTGCCGTCGAAGAGGATGCGGTCGACGGTGCGCTCGGTCAGGACGGTCAAATTGGGGCGCTTCTCGGCGGGACGCAGAAAGGCCTGTGCGGCGCTCTGGCGCTTGCCTTTGAAGATCGTGCGCGGGGCATAGCCGATCGCGACCTGGTCGTCGGGGGCATTGACGTCGCGTTTGTTCGCCCAGCCCATCGCCTCGCCCGCCGCGACCTGCGCGTCCGAAATCGGCAGGCGCTGCGTCGGCATCGAAATCTTCATCGGCCCCGCGTCGCCGCGCGTCTCGGCCCCGCCGAGTTCGTGATTTTCGAAAGCGCGATAGGCGGCGCCGATATGCTCCCAGCTCCAGTCGGCGCTCGTTTGTTCGGCGATCGCGTCGAAGTCGGCGGGCTGGCCGCGCACATACATCATGCCGTTGACCGACGACGATCCGCCAAGCACCCGCCCGCGCACCCACGCCTCGGACTGGCCCGCGGTCGACGCCTCGGGCTCGCTCATATGCACCCACAGATGCTTGGGATCCTGCATCACCTTGGCGAGCCCCTTGGGCATCGCGATGAACGGATGGCGGTCGCGCGGCCCCGCCTCGATCAGCGCGATCTTCACACGCGGATTCTCCGACAAGCGATAGGCGAGCACGCAGCCGGCGGCGCCCGCACCGCAGATGATATAGTCGAAGTCCATGGCCTTATCCCCTCGAATCCGGCGCTTTCTGCGGCGCTCTCCACCCCGTCATAAAAAACTATTGTTATTAGGTAAAGGGTCGAATAGGCTGAGGCCAACGAAAAGGAGAGGATCTGCGATATGGGTGAAGTTCGTGAAATTGCGCGCCCCGCCCGCAAGCTGACGACGCTTGCCGACCTCACCCCCAGCCAGATCGAGGCGATCCGCAAGATCCCCGCCGAAAAGGACGCGGTGGTGACCCCCTTCGGCGCGACGCGCCCCAATGCCATCTTCACCGGCCAGGAGCGCTACGACCGCGAACAGGAGCGGATCTTCCGCCGCTTTCCGGTCCCCGTTACCTGCTCGGCGCTGCTCGAACCCGGCAGCATCGTCGCCAACGACAGCTATGGTTTCCCGATGCTCGTCTCGCGCACCCGCGACGGCACGATCAAGGCCTTCGTCAACGCGTGCCAGCACAAGGGATCGAAGATCATCGAGGATTGCGCCGTCCACAGGCAGGGCCGCATGACCTGTCCCTATCACGCCTGGACCTATGGCATCGACGGCAAGCTGATCGGCGTGTCGCGCAGCGAAGCCTTTCAGGGCCTCGACAAGAGCCAGCGCGGGCTGATCGAGCTCGAGGCGCGCGAGTGGGGCGGCATCGTCTATGTCCAGCTCAACCGCGACATTCCGGCCGACTGGTCGAACCTGTCGCAGCAGGTCGCCGACGATTTCGACGCGCTCGGCATCGGATCGGCGCATGTCTATGGCCGCAAGACGTTCGACCTCCAAGCGAACTGGAAGGTCGTGCTCGAACCCTTCCTCGAGGGCTATCATGTCCAGCGGCTCCACGCCGCATCGATCGGCGACCGCTTCCAGGACGCGCCGAACATCGTCGACATGTTCGGGCCGAACATCCGCCAGGTGTCGGGGCGCATCGGCTATGTCCCCGAAATGCTGGAGGAGGAGGCCAACGGCAATGTCCACAAGCTGGTCACCCACGCCTATACGACCTTCCCCAACTGCGTGGTCGTCACCAGCCAATATTATACGAGCGTCATGCTGTTGATGCCGCGCGGCCCCGACCGCACGACAGTAGAATATTTCATGCTGACGCCCGAGGAGGCGGCGACGCCGAAGGCCGAGGAAGTGTTCGCGCGCTCGTACGAGCTGATCCTCAGCGTGTTTGGCGGCGAGGATTTCCGCGCGGCCGAGATCAGCCAGCAGGGGCTGAACGCCGGGGTGCCCGAAGAGACCATCTATTGCGGGCTCGAGACGAATATCATCCGCTATTATGAAGCGATCGAAGCCCTGCTGTAATCGATAAACCGGAGGCAGACCGTAAAATGGCGCAGACATTGCCGGGTGCGATGGATTGGTGGGCGCGGATGCGGCCCGAGCAGCCCGCTGTCGTGCTGGGCGGTGACGGACTGAGCTATGCCGACTATAAAAACTGGTCGGATAGAGTGGCGGCCATGCTCGAGGCCGACGGGTTGTTGCCGGGCGAGCGGGTGGCGATCTGCTCGACCAACAGCCTCGCCTATTGCGCGCTGATCATGGGGATCATCCGCGCGGGCGGGATCGTCAATCCGGTCAATTTCCGCTTCACCCCGCGCGAAATCCGCGAGCTGTGCGAAACGAGCGAGCCGCGCTTCGCCTTTGCCGCGCCGGAGTTTGCCGACAATATGATCGCGGCCGGGCTAAGCCCGCGTGCGATGGCCGAAGTGACGGCGTTGCGCGAAGGCGCGCTCGCGACCGGTCGGCACGACCCCGAACCCGACGCGCCCGTCGTGATCATCGCGACCAGCGGGTCGACCGCCAAGCCCAAGGGCGTCGTCTTCACCAACCGCTCGATGACCGCCTATGCCGCCAATTGGGCGGTCGAGGAGACGGCGTCGTCGCCGGGGTCGCGGATCATCAGCCTCGCGCCGCTCAACACCTCGGCGGGTTTCGTCCAGTTGATGCATTATACGGTGCAGGGCTGCACGATCTTCATGGAGCCGGTGTTCGCGCCCGATGCGATCCTGCGATTGCTCCAGGACGAGAAGATCAATTGCTTCGGTGCGGTGCCGACCTTTTTCGAGGCGATCGCGCGCTGCCCGGGCTTTGCCGACGCCGACCTGTCGTCGATCCGTCTCGCGACCGCGGGCGGGGCGCGGGTCAGCCGGCAATTGCTCGACGCCTATAAGGCGAAGGGCATCGTCATCCGCCAGATTTACGGCCAGACCGAGGTCGGCGGCAATGCGACGATGATGCCCGAGCATCTGGCGATGGACGAGCCCGAGAAATGCGGCTGGGGCTGCGTCTTCATGGACCTGCGCGTGGTGCGCCCCGACGGGAGCGACTGCGACCCCGGCGAGCCGGGCGAGATCGTCATGCGCTCGCCGGGCATGATGCAGGGCTATTGGCGCAATCCCGAAGAAACGGCGAAGGCGATCCGGGGCGGCTGGCTCTGGTCGGGCGACATCGGCACGCTCGACGAACGCGGGCTGCTGACCTTCGTCGATCGGATGAAGGATTTGATCATCTCGGGCGGGCTCAACATTTCGGCGGCCGAGGTCGAGCGGGTGGTGTGCGAATTCCCCGGCGTGATCGAGGCGCTGGCGATCGCCGCGCCCGACGAGAAGTTCGGCGAGACGCCCTTCGTCGTCTATCACGGCCCCGTCGAGATCGACGTCTCGGCGCTGATCGCTCACTGCAACACCAATCTCTCGAACTACAAGGTGCCGCGCTACGTCGCTTTCTCGGCCGATCCGCTGCCGCGGCTCGCGACCGGCAAATTGTCGAAGCCCGCGGTGCGCGAAGCCTATGCCGGCGCCCATGCGACGATGGCGCGCGTCAGATGAGGAGCCTGCGATGACCACCGCCCAGCTCGCCGCCGCGCCGGCGCCGCCGCATATCCCGGCGCATCTGGTGTTCGATTTCGATATCTATGCCGATCCGCGTATCGGTCAGGATGTGCAGGGAACCTACGCCGCCGCGCTGGCGGACGCGCCCGACATCTTCTGGACGCGGCTCAACGGCGGGCACTGGATCGTCAAGAGCTTCGACGCGATCAGCCAGGTGGTGCTCGACCCCGAGCATTTTTCGGTGCGCGAGATGCAGATCCCGCGCGTCGAGAATCCGCCGTTCTTCATCCCGCTGAGCCTCGATCCGCCCGAAAATCTGCCCTATCGCCGCGCAATGATGCCGCTGTTCGGGCCGGCGGCGATCAAGGCGCTCGAGCCGCGCATCCGCGAATGGGCGGCCGAGTTCGTCGAGGCCGTTGCCGACAGGGGCGCGTGCGATTTCCAGGGCGATGTGTCGAAGGTCTTTCCGGTCAGCGTCTTCATGGAACTGATGGGCATGGATTTGTCGCGGCTCCAGGATTTCCGCCATCTCGCCGAGGATTTCTTCTCGGCGCAGAATGACGAGGCCGAAATGGGGCGCCTCAGCGCGGCTATTCTCGGAGAGATGAAGGCGTTGATCGAAGCGAAGAGGGCGGCGCCCGACGACAAGCTGATGTCGCACTTCATCGCGGTCGACATCGACGGCCGCCGGATGAGCGACGACGAGATATTGGCGATGAGTTTCGTGCTGTTCCTCGGCGGCATGGACACGGTGACCAACGTCACCGGCTTCGCTTTCCAGCAGCTGGCGCAGATGCCCGAGGTGCAGGCGCGGCTCGCCGCCGACCCGTCGCTGATCCCCGCCTTCGCCGACGAGGCGGTGCGGCTCTACGGCGTGGTCAACACCCCGCGGCTGGTCGTGCACGACCGGGCGATCGGCGAGGCGCAGTTCCGCGAAGGCGAGATGCTGCTGTGCATATTGTGCGTCGGAAGCCGCGATCCGGCGAAATTCGAAAATCCGAATATTTTCGACCTCGATCGCAAGAAAACGGCGCATCTGACCTTCTCGTCGGGTCCGCACCTGTGCGTCGGTCACGTCCTCGGCCGCGCCGAGCTGCGCATCCTGACCGAGGAATGGGTCAAACGCATCCCCGCCTTCCGCGCGACCCCCGGCCAACGCCACACCTTTCGCATCGGCACGGTGATGGCGCTGGAAGCGCTGCCGATCGAATGGGACGTCTGATCTAGTCGGTATCGCCGAGCGGCGCGCCGATCGTGTCGGTGCCGAGCCGGCGCCGCACCCCGACGAGGAACATGCGCAGCGCCTCGACGAACATCTCCTCGTCGCCGAAGGGATTGTCGTCCACCGCCTTCGCAAAGTTCGGATATTTGGCGGCGTCGACCGGCGGGATCACCGGGATACCGCGCACCTGCGCCGACGCCTCGAACAGCGCGGTGCCGAAGGTGTATTTTTCGATCGCGTCGATCACGGTCAGATGGATCGAAGGGGGATAGGGCTCCTCGGCCGCGGCGCGCTCGTAGGCCGCGAGCAGCAGGTGACGCGGGAAATAGCGCAGCATCAGCGGCGCGGCATTGGGGTGTTTGAGCAGGGCGCGGCGGGTGACGACGCAGCGCGCGATGATCTGTTCCTCGAAGGACAGCGCGGGGTCGTTCACCGTCGGAATGCGCACGAACATCATGCGCGCGACCTCCTGCAGCAGTTCCGACTTGTCCTTGAAATGATGGTAGAGCGACGGCGGGCGCACGCCGAGCTTTTGCGCAACGAGGTTGAGGCTCAGTTCCTCGAGCCCCGCCTCGTCGATGACCTCGAGCGCCGCCTCGGCCGCATTGGCGCGCGATATCAGTGGTTTGGATGGCCGTGCCAACGAAATTTTCCCCTTGCCCGAATTGCTCATGGCAGCGCGGCGGCGCGCGTGCCAGTGCAAAATCGCCGCCCCATCGGACTGCGCGTTCAATCTATTGACGTTAGATAATCGCGGGGTCATTGTCGAGTATGAGGAGAGTCAGTCGATGACGGATCGCTTGCGGAGCTGTGTTTTTGCGTCTTCGGACGGGGTCGAGCTGTTCGGCGACTGCGGCGGTTCGCCCGACGCGCCCTGCGTGATCCTGTTGCACGGCGGTGGACAGACGCGGCACAGTTGGAGTCGCGCGGTCGACAGCCTGCTGGGTGCCGGATTGCAGGTAATCAATTTCGACGCGCGGGGGCATGGTGACAGCGACTGGTCGCCGGGCGGCGCTTATGCGCTGAGCGACCGTGCCGCCGACCTGCGCGCGGTGGTCGCCGATCTGCGGGTGCCTTTCGTTCTGGTCGGTGCCTCGCTGGGCGGCGCGACCGCGATCCAGGCGGTGCACGAAGGGCTGCGCCCGGCGGGCGTCGTGCTCGTCGATATCGTCCCCGAGCCCGACCCGCGCGGCATCGAGCGGATCGTCGGTTTCATGCACGGGCACAAGGGCGGCTTTGCGAGCATCGACGACGCGGTCGCGGCGGTCGCGGCCTATAATCCGCAGCGCGCGCGGCCGACCGATACGAGCGGGCTGATGAAGAACCTCCGCCCCCGCGACGATGGGCGCCTCTATTGGCACTGGGACCCGCGCATCCTCGACACCGCGCCGACGACGCATCACATCGTCGTCGAGCACGCGACTGCGACGCTCGGCGAGTTGATCGACATGCCCGTGCTGCTCGTCCGCGGGCTGTCGAGCGATGTGGTGGGCGAGGCGGGGATCGCCGCGTTCCTCCAGCAGGTGCCGAGGCTTGAAATCCTCGACGTCGCGGGCGCCGGGCATATGGTTGCGGGCGATCGCAACGACGCATTCAACGACGGCGTGATCGCCTTTGCCAAGCGGCTGCTGATGCCGGTGTCGTGACGGCGTCCTTTTTCTAAGGTTCAGATTTAAAACAAGATTATCTGGGGTTTGCGAAAACCTTACGGCGTTAAATTTGCGATTGACTTTAAATCTAATGACTGTAGGTTAAATCTCACAGGGCCGCAGATGACGGCTCGTTCTTTGGGAGGAGACGGTCATGGACCGCACGCTTTCGCGTCCTGCAATTCGCTACGCTTGCCTGGCATCGGTTATCGCGCTCGCGGCGCTTGCTGCGCCCGCTTCCGCGCAGGACACGCCCGCCGCACCGCCTCCCGCCGACGAAGCCGATAGCGGCAGCGACGCCGAAATCATCGTCACCGCCCGCCGCCGCGACGAGCGGCTGATCGACGCGCCGGTCGCGATCACCGCGATCGGCGGCGCGGCGCTCGACAATTATGCGGTCACCGACTTCAACGATATCGCGCAGCTCGTCCCGACGATGGTCGCGGGCAAGGCGGCGTCGGGGTCGTCGGCCAGCATCTTCCTGCGCGGCGTCGGCTCGACCGCGCTCAGCGCCGGGTTCGACCAGTCGGTGTCCTTCGTCGTCGATGGCATGCCGATGAGCCGCGGCCGCGAGATCGGGCTCAGCCAATATGACGTCCAGCGCGTCGAGGTGCTGAAGGGGCCGCAGGCCTTGTTCTTCGGCAAGAATGCCACGGCTGGTCTGATCGCGGTCACCACCAACAACCCGCGCGATGTCTTCGAGGCGGGGTTCAAGGCGGGTTACGGCTTCGAGGCACAGGAGAAATATGGCGAGGGCTATGTTTCGGGTCCGCTCGCCGAGGGGCTGCGCGCGCGCCTGGCGTTCCGCGTTTCGGACAGCGAGGGGGCGTTCACCAATACGGCGGCGGAAACCTATGTCGATCCGTTCGGCCTCCAGCGGCACCGCAACAGCAAGAACCGCGGTTACGGCCGGACCTACAGTGGTCGTGCGACGATCGAATGGGACGCCACCGACAATCTGAGCTTCCAGGTCAAGAGCGGCTACACCGACCAGAAGGACGGCGGCCCGACCGACATCATCGAGCGGATCTGCGGCGGCGGACGCACCGTGCCCTTCGCCGCCAATGGCATTCCACCGAGCCCCAACGCCGATTGCTTCATCAACGGCCGGTCGGACAGCTCTACGATTCCCGTCGAGGTCGCGAACCTCAATTATCGTTACGCGGGCGACGGACGCATGTATTCGCGGCTGAAATCGGGTTTCGGCATTTTGACCGCGACGCTGACAAGCGACGTGTTCGACGTCACCTCGATCACGTCCTATTATCGCTTCAAGCAGACCGACCTCAACAATGTGTCGGGCGAGGCTTATCCCGCGACCTTCTCGCAGCTTGCCGATTACCGCCAGACGTCGGAGGAGCTGCGCTTCCAGTCGAAGTGGGACGGGGCGGTCAATGTGCTGTTCGGGCTGTTCGCGTCGAGCAACAAGTTCATCTTCAACACCGACGCCTATATCTTCCCGCTGCCCGCGGTCGCGGCGAGCACGACCTACACAACCTTCAAGCGCGACAATGGGTTTACCGGGAGCTCGATGTCGGCGTTCGGCGAAGTCACCGCGAACCTGTCCGATGCGATCGAGCTCGCGGCGGGTGCGCGCTACAGCTATGAATCGCGCGATAGTTTCCAGCAGTCGCTTGCGGCCAATCCGGCCTTTGCCGGGGCTTTCCCCGGCGGGATTCGCGTCGACGATCGCTACCGCGAGAGCGATGTCTCGCCGCAGGTCACGCTCCGCTACAAGCCGTCGCGCGACCTCACCTTTTACGCGGCCTATAAGGAAGGCTTCAAATCGGGGGGGGTCAACATCTCGCAGACGCTGACCGCCGGAGTTACCCCTGAGCGGCGCCTCACGGGAGGACGGTTCGGTGCCGAGCGCGCCCGCGGGGGCGAGGTCGGCGCGCGCGCGATCCTGATGAGCGGCGCGCTGTCGCTCAACGCCACGGCCTATTATTACGATTATCTCGACCTGCAGGTGCAGAATTTCGATCCGGTGACGATCGGCCAGGTCGTGGCCAATGCCGGTACGCTGCGCGTCAAGGGGATCGAGGGGGACTTCAACTGGCGCTCGGGTGGTTTCTCGCTGCGCGGCGCGGCGGCCTATAACAATGCGTCCTACAAGGACTATATCGGTCAATGTTATGGCGGCCAGACGATCGCGCAAGGTTGCAACCTGCTGCGCCCGTCGCCCGCCGCGGCCTTCACCAGCCAGAATTATGACGGGCTGACCCCGCCCAAGGCGCCGCGCTTCGCGGGTCGCCTCGGCGCGAGTTACGCGGTCGAACTGTCGGACTCCGGGATGACGCTCGAGGCGAGCGGCGACATGAGCTATTCGTCCAAATATAATTTCTCGGACACGCTGCGTCCCGACGCGATCCAGCCGAGCTTCACCAAGTTCGACGCGTCGCTGCGGCTGAAGGGCCCCGACGATCGCTGGACCCTGGCGTTGATCGGCCGCAATCTCAGCAACAAGTTTGTCGTCACCGGTGGATCGGAAATCCCGTTCACCGGTGGCACCGGGACTGGCACCGCCGGACCGGGCGTGCTCAGCGACCTGTCGGCCTTCGTCGACAATCCGCGCGAATTCTACATCGAAGCCTCTGTGAAGTTCTGATGCGGCGTCGCGTGTCGCGCGGCACGATCCTGGACCCGGCGCCGCGCAAGCGGGCCGGGTTCATGCTGTTGGCGCTGCTTGGTTCGGCGGTTCCGGCAACGGCCAAGCCGACCGATGTCGGCGATGGCGGCGTGCCGTCCTTCTACACTTGGACCGGCGCTTTGCCGGACCAAGCGGGCGTGGTGCTGGCTGAAGAACCGCTGCCGACCGAGTTTTCCGTTGCGACGGCCGGGAAGGCGGTGCGCATCCTCTACACCGCGCGCGACGGCATCGCCGACAAGGGGGTGGTGCCGGTTTCCGCCGCACTTTTCCTGCCGCGCGGCGCGCCGTCAAAGGGCGGCTGGCCGGTGATGGCCTGGGCGCATAGCACGACGGGCATCGCCGATATCTGCGCGCCGTCGGCGCGTCCGCGGGGCGAGCGCGACAGCCGCTATATTGCGAGCTGGCTCGACGCCGGTTTTGCGGTTGTGGCGAGCGACTATCAGGGGCTTGGGACGCCGGGCATCCACCCCTATTCCAATTATCGCGCGAGTTCGTACAGCCTACTCGACAGCGCGCGGGCGATCGTCGGCACCCGTTATGGCGCCGCCAACGCGGTCGTGCTCGTCGGGCAGTCGCAGGGCGCCGGGACGGTCGTCGCGGCGGCGGGCTATGCGCCATTCTATGCGCCCGACCTGAAGCTCAAAGGCGTCGTGGCGACCGGCGCGCCGAACCTGTCGCGCGCGGCGATCGAAAGCGGGCTCGCGTCGAGCGCGACCGATGTCATGGTCACCGGGGCCTATGCCATGATCGGCTATGAACTGACGCGCACCCACGCCGATCTCGATGCTGGTGCGGTGTTTTCGGAAGAGGGGCGCGAAATCGAGGCAATGGTGGGATCGGCTTGCCTGCCCGATCTGATGAAGGCGGCCGCAGCGCGCAATCTCGACCCGTCGAAGGCGTTCCGGCCGGGCATGCTCAAGCGGCTCTGGGACACCGACGTGGAGCTGCGCTCCTTCCCGACGCTCGACCTGAAATCGCCGGTCTTTTTCGGCATCGGCGCTGCCGATACCGCGGCGCTGCCGATGACGACGCTGACCCTGGTCAACGACCTGTGCAGCCGCGGCAATGTGGTCGAGGCGCATATCTACAAGGACAAGGATCATTCGGGCGTGGTGAATGCCGCTGCCGTTGATGCCATAGCCTTTGCCCGGGCGGCGATCGAGGGGCGGCCGATCGCGGCGAGTTGCAGGCCCTGAGCGATCAGCCCGCGTCGTTTGCCGTGCGCCGATGCGCGGTCATCGCGAGCAGGATCAGGCCGACGGTCAGCGGCAGCATGGCGAGCGCGAGGAGCGAGAGGCTCTGGCGCAGCGCGTCGGTGCCGGTGAAAACCGCATCGGACATCCACGCCGACAGCGCCGGGCCACAGGTCAGCCCGACGAGGTTGCCGACGAGCACATAGAGCGCAGTGATCTTGGCGCGCATGCGCGGCGGGGCGATATGTTGGATGACCAGCACCGCGAGGCCGCCCGCAGCGCCATAGCCGAAGGTGGCAATGGCGATGATCGCAATGGCGCCGTCGATGTCGCTCGCGAGCAGGAAGGCGGCGACCGCGGCATGGCCGATGCCGAGGCCGATGGCGAGCGCGAGCACCGCGAGCTCGGCGCGGCCGCGCTTCGTTGCCCAGGCGCTGATCGCGGGCCAGAAGAAGGCGGCGATCGCGGCGGCTATGACTCCGACGAGGCCGAAGATCGCGCCGGCGTCGGCGACGCTCTGGCCATAGCTGCGCGTCAGCATCGTCGCGGTCCAGGCGATGAAGCTGTAGCTGGCGAGCGCCGACACGCCGAAGCTCAGATAGAAGGGCAGGTAGAAGCGCCAGTGTCGGCGGAGATAGGCGAAGGCGACCGCGATGCTGCTCTGGTCGGCCTGTCCCGGCTCCTCGATGCGTTCGGGCTCGGCGACGGTCATGAGCCAGAGCGGGCCGAGCAGCAGGCCGGGGACGCCGACGATGACGAGCGTCAGCCGCCACGGGCTGAGTCCGAGATCGGGCGACAGGATCGTCGCCAGCTCGAACGCCCAGGCGCCGATCAGGAAGGCGCCCGAGGCCATCAGGGTCGATACCGCCATGAACAGCCCGATCGGCAGCGCGCGCTTTTCGGGCGGGAAGAGGTCGGCGACGATCGACACCGTCGCGGGAACGAGCACCGCCTCGCCGATCGCGACCCCGGCGCGCGTCGCGAGCAGGGTCTCGAAATTGGGCGCGAAGCCCGAGGCGACGGTCGACAGGCTCCAGACGATCACGCCGATGCCGACGATGCGCACGCGCGTGCCGCGGTCGATGAGATAGGCGACGGGCACACCCGACAGCGCGTAAAGCAACCCGAAACCGAGGCCGATGAGCAGCCCGATCGCGGTCGCATCGATCCCCATATCCCGGATGATCGGGTCGGCGAGCAGCGCGATGATATAGCGGTCGAGATAGGAGAGCGCCGCGATCAGGCAGAGCAGCCCGGCGACGTACCAAGCGCGGCGGAGCGACGGCCACCCGGTCGCGGTCATGCCGCGCAAATCTCCACCGGGAAACCTTCGAGCCAACTCATGCCCGACACCTGCTCGGCCTGGTCGGGAGTCGCCGGGGTGATTTCGTTGAGGTTGCGTCCCGGCTGGGCATTGGCGCCCTGCCAGCCGCCGCGATGGCCCCAGCCGTGCGGATAGGCGACGCAGCCGGGGCGCACCTCGTCGGTGACCTCGGCCACCACCTCGATCGCGCCCCATTGCGTGGATATCTTGACAGCCATGCCGTCGTCGATGCCGCGCGCGGCTGCGTCGGCCGGATTGATCAGCAGCGTGGGCGAGTCCGAGCGGACGAGCTTGTCCACATTATGCATCCAGCTGTTGATCGAGCGCAATTTGCGCAGGTTGATCAGGCGCAGCATTTTCGGGTCGGGATCGGGTTCGGCGCGGAGGCGCGTGACTTCCTCGCCGGCGATATCGTCCCACAGGTGAATCTTGCCATCCGGGTGGCCGATGCGTTTCTCGAAATCGAAGGCCCAGCGGCCGCGCTCGATCATCACCCCGTGCGGGTTTTGTTTCAGTTTAGCGAGCGAAAGCCCGCCCTGTCCTTCGATCCCCGCCTGCAGCGCGCCGTCGGCCATTTCGAACGGGGTCATATTGCCGAAGGCGCCGTCGCGGCCCATGCGCGCGGCAAGGTCGCGCAAGATCTCATATTCGCCGCGCGCCTGACCCGTCGGCGGCACCACCGCGGGGACATATTGCGCGAAGGGGCGGACCATGTGATTCATGAAGAACTGGTTGATATCCTCACGCTCCAGCGCGGTGGTCGCGGGCAGGATATAATGCGCGTGGCGCGAGGTTTCGGTCATGTAAAGGTCGACCGAGACCATAAGGTCGAGCAGGGCGAAACCCTCGGACAGGCGCGGGCCGCCGGGCATCGACAGCACCGGATTGGCGCCGACGGTGAGCAGCGTTTTGATCTGGCCTTCGCCGGGGGCCGTCATCTCCTCGAGGAAGGTCAGGCTCGACTGGGTGCCCCAGACCGACGCCTGGCCGCTGACGCGCGAGCTGTGGCGTTTGTGGCGCGCCTGGCCGGGGCCGGTCGCCTGCGCCTCGGTCGCGGTACCGCCGTGGCCCCAGCCGACGCCGCCCGGCCGGTGGAACTTGCCGCCGAGCAGGTTGAGCAGGTGGAGGAAATAGTTGGTCAGCGTCGAATAGCTCGCGCGGCAGATGCCGATACGCCCCATCGCCGCCGCGCGCGGCGCGGCGACGAAGTCGCGCGCGAGGGTACGGATTTCCTCGGCGTCGATGCCGCAGTGCGGCGCTGCGAGCTCGGGGGTGATCCAGTCGATCGCCGCCGCGAGATCGGCAAAGCCGATGCAATGGCGCCGGGCGAAATCCATGTCCGCCAGCCCCTCGGCGATGACGGTCCGCACCATCGCGCCGAGCAGCCAGACGTCGCCGGCGGGGATGATCGATACATGCTCGAATTTGCGCGCGGTCTCGCTGCGGCGCGGATCGACGACGATCACGCGGCCGCGCTCGGCGATTTCGACCAGATCCTCCTTGAAGCGCGGCGCGATGAGCAGCGAGCCGTGGCTGACCAGCGGGTTCGAGCCGAAGATCAGCAGATGGTCGCATTGCGCAAGGTCGGGGAAGACGAAGCCGTGGGTGCCGAAGATCAACTCGGTCGCGAGCACGACCGACGTGATATCCTCCGACGACGGCGTGAACAGCTTCGTGCAGCCCATCGCGCGGCCGAAGAGGTAATTGCCCATCGAACTCGGCCAGCCCATGCTCGGCGGGTTGCCGGTGTTCATGGCAAAGCTCTGGCTGCCATGCGCGTCGATCGAGGCCGAGAGGCGCGTTGCGATATCGTTCAGCGCTTCGTCCCAGCCCACCGGCGCGAATTCGCCGGGGCCGCCGACGCGCTTCAGCGGCGTGGCGACGCGGTCGGGGTCATAGGTGACGTCGGCGAGCGCGGGTCCCTTGACGCAGATATGGCCGCGCGAATGCGGATTGTCGCGGTCGGGGCGGACCTTGACGATCTTCCCGTCCGCGACCGTCGCGACCATGCCGCACAATGCCTCGCACACGCGGCAATAGGTGATGTGGTCGCCGTCGGCGCCGGGGATGGTGGTGAAGGCCATGATCGACTTCCTTCCTGTATCAGCGCGCGGGCGGGGTGATGCGGACGTTCACGGTGCGGATGCGGCCATCGAGCACGCCTGCACTCTTGCCGCCCGCGAGCGGCCCCGATCCGCTGTCCTGCCCGAGGTCGAAGGTTTCGGTTGGCGAGAAGGACAGGCGGGGCAGGGCGCCCCTGATCGGGCCGCTGGCGATTTCGGTGCCGTCGGCGAGGATGTGGACGACCGCCTCGCTTTCGCCGCGTCGCTCGAAGCGGAGCAGGATCGTCGCGGGGCCGCGGCGCAGCGCGCGGTCGGCGGCGATTTCGCTGAGCTTGAGGTCGAGGCTGCGGTAGCTGAACACCGGACGGCCCTTGCGCAGATGCAGCGCGAAGCCGCCATGGCGCCCGCCGATCGCGGCGATGGTGCCGCCGGCGTCGGCGTCGAGATCGACGTTCGCCTCGATGGTGAAGCTGGTTGACGGCAGCGGCGGGGCAAGCGCTTCGGGAATACGCGATATGGCGTCGGTATAGGTCCACAAATAGCCGCGCCGCGCCATGGCGGCGCTGGCGGTCTGGCGGACAAAATCCCAGGCGTCACTGGTGTTGGTCAGCGGATAGACATTGTTCGTCTTTGCCTCGCGATCGAACAGCGCCTTCATCTCGGCGAGCTTTCGCGGGTTGGCGGCCGCGACGTTGCGCTGCTCGCCGGGGTCGACGCTGAGATTGTAGAGTTCCCATTTGTCGTCGCTAAACACCGGCCGGTTCCTGAAATCCCACACGTCGAGCCGGTGCGGGACAACCGCCTTCCAGCCGTTCGCGTAGATCGCGCGGTTGCCGTACATCTCATAATATTGGGTGGCGTGGCGCGTCGGTGCGGCGGGGGCGGCGAAGCTGTATTTCATGCTCACCCCGTCGAACGCCATCTGGCGCTGGCCGTTGACCGTCGTAGCGGGAGCGATGCCGGCGGCGTCGAGGATCGTCGGGGTGATATCGGTGACGTGCTGATACTGGCCGCGAAGCTCGCCGCGCGCCGCGATGCCGCCGGGCCAGGACAGGATCAGCGGCACGCGCGTGCCGCCCTCATAGGCGGTCTGCTTATAATAGCGGAACGGCGTGTTGCCCGCGACCGCCCAGCCATTGGCGTAATGCGGATAGGTCGAGGGACCGCCCCAATTGTCATAATGGCGCAGATTTTCTTCGAGCGTCGCGAAATAGGCGTTGGCGAAATAATGCTCGCTGAAGGTGCCCTGCGGCGCGCCCTCGGCGCTGGCGCCATTGTCGGCGGTGATCAGGATGACCGTGTTGTCGAGCTCTCCCCGCGCGTCGAGGGCGTCGAGGATGCGCCCGAACTGTTCGTCGGCGTGGCTGAGCTGCGCGGCGAAGGCCTCCATCTGGCGGGCGAACATGCGCTGCTCGTCGAGGCTGAGCTCGGCCCAATGCTTGACCCCGGCGGGCAGCGGCGGCAGCGCCATGTCGGCGGGGACGAGGCCGAGCTTCTTCTGCCGCTCGAGCACCTGCTGCGCCGCGACGTCCCAGCCCGCGTCGAACCGGCCCTTGTAGTGGTCGAGCCAGCGCTGCGGCGCGTGGTGCGGGGCGTGTACGGCGCCGGTCGCCCAATACATCATGAAGGGGCGCTCGGGATCGGTCGCGTCGCGCGCGCCGATCCAGGCGATGGCCTTTTCAGCCATGTCGGCGCTGAGATGATAGTCGGGGCGTGGCGACAACGTGACCGGGTCGTGATCGGACCAGAGCGTCGGGTCGAAATTGTCGGCGTCGAAGGCGAGGAAGCCATAATAGCGGTCGAAGCCCTGGCCGCTGGGCCAATAGGTAAAGGGCCCCGCGGCCGAGGCGTCGGCCTGCGGCAGATGGTCCCATTTGCCGATCGCATAAGTGAGATAGCCTGACTGGCGCAGGTTTTCGGCGACGGTGCCGGCGCTGCGCGGAACGAGCGCGTCTTGCCCGGGAAAGCCGACGGCTATCGCCGAATGGCCGCCGATGTGGACGCGGTGCGAATTGCGCCCGGTGAGCAGCGCGGCGCGGCTCGCGGAGCAGATCGGGGTGGTGTGGTAATTGGTGTAGCGCAGGCCGCGCTGGGCGACGCGGTCGATGTTCGGGGTTTCGACGAGGCCGCCATAGCTGCCGAGCTGGCCGAAGCCCATGTCGTCGATCACCCAGACGAGGATATTGGGCGCGCCCGCGGGGGCGGCGGTGCGGGTGATTTTGCCGGGTACCGAATCGGCGAAGGTCCGGCCGATCTTCGGCGGGTCGCCGGGGGCCGCCGCAGAGGGCATGGCGATGCTCGCCACGTCGAGGCAGGCGACCGCCGCGCTGAAAATCCTGCACTTCCTCATTCCCGTACACCTCGTGTCGATCGATCGCCGGAAGCTTGACGCCGCACTATAGATGAATTACAATCTTCGTAAAGTGTAAACATGCAAGGTGGCGAGGGACAGGGTATGAAAATCGAGCTGGATACGATCTATCGCCGCATCGTCGATCATCTGGAAAATGGCACGACCGACATGGCTGCGGATTCGATCGAGGTCCCCGCCGCGCATTTCACCGATGCCGACCATCTGGCGCGCGAACTCGAGGTGTTTCGCCGCCAGCCGCTCGCCGCCGCGACGAGCATGGAGATCCCCGAGCCGGGCAGCTTTGTGACCCGCGACATATTGGGTCTGCCGCTGCTGATCGTGCGGCAGAAGGACGGCAGCGTCGGGGTGTTCCGCAACATGTGCCGCCACCGCGGCGGCAAGGTCGAGCAGAGCGAGAAGGGCAAGAAGCCCTTTTTCGTCTGCGCCTATCATGGCTGGAGCTTCAAGGGCGACGGGTCGTTGCGCGGGATTCCGTTCGAGGAACAATATGGCACGCTCGACAAGGGATGCCGCAACCTGTTCGCCGTCGAGGCTGAGGAACGCCACGGCCTTGTCTGGATCAAGCTGCCCCAGGCGCAGCAGGATATGGCGATCGCCGATTATCTGGGCGAGGCCGACGAGCGACTTGGCGCCTATGACATCGACCGGCTCACCGTGTTCATGGACCAGAAGATCGATCTCGACATCAACTGGAAGCTGGTGATGGACGGCGCGATCGACGTGCTGCACCCGCAATTCCTGCACGCCGAGGGTGTCGGCAAGCTGATCCAGACGGGCGCCGCGGTGTGGCTCGACCTCGGGCGCCACGGCCAATCCTATTCGGCGCGCAAGCGGCTCGCGCGCAAGCTGAAGGCCGGTGAGCCGATCGAGGGCGGCTGGCGCTATCTGACCGGCAACCTCATGATTTTCCCGAACATGAGCGTGATCCCGACCCCCGATCATATCGAGCATTGGACCGTGTGGCCGCACCTGACCGATCCCGGCAAATGCCACGTCCATATCCGCTTCCTGACCGACCCCGCCAAGCTGACCGACGAGGTCGCCGAGCGAATCAATCGCAGCTGGGAGATTTTGCGGCAGGCCGCGACCGAGGAGGATTTCCCGATGGAGGAGATGATCCAGGCCAATGCCGCAGCGCTGCCGACGACCGATTTCCTCTATGGCGCCAACGAGGTGCCGACGCAGCATCTGCACCTGCAGATGGCGCGCGAGTTCGCGGCGCTAGCCTGACATAAGCGAGAGAACCGGACGAAGAACCGGGCCCTGCGAAGACCCCTTCGGGAGAGACTGCATGAATATCGCCGAACTCGTTCGTTACTGGGCGCGCTGGAGGCCGGACCACACCGCGGTGATCGCCGACGACGTCCGCACCAGTTGGGCCGAGTTCGACGCGCGCAGCGACGCGATCGCGCGCGGGCTGCGCGCCGCGGGGGTGATCAAGGGCGACCGCGTCGGCATGCATCTCGACAACCGGATCGAGGCGCCGCTGCTGACCATCGCGTGCCTGAAGCTGGGCGCGATGATCGTGCCGCTCAATTTCAAGCTGACCGCGAGCGAGATATTGCCGTTGCTCGAGGATGCCGATTGCAGGCTCGTCGTGACCCAGGCGAAGCATCTGGACCGGCTCGAACTGGCGGCGGCCAAGCTGCCCTTTGCGATCTGTAGCCTCGATGGGAAGGACGTCCCGGGCTTCTCGTCGCTGTCGATCGACAGCGGTCCGGTTCCGACCGAGGCAATTGGGCTCAATGATGCGGGGTTCCTCTGCTACACCTCGGGCACGACGGGGCGGCAGAAGGGCGCGCTGCTGACGCACGGCAGCGCGATGTATCCGGGGCTCGCCAAGAATATCGCCGAGGGGCTGACCTGGCGCGATTCGATCATGGTCGCGGTGCCCTTTGTCTTCACCGGCGCGATCGTCTCCTGCTTCATCCAGTTCGCGGTCAATGCGGGCGGGACGATGGTGCTCGAATCCGATTTCGACATCGACCGTTATCTCGACGTGATCCAGCGTCACCGGGTGAGTGCGGCGACGACCGTGCCCGTCGTGTGGGAGCGGCTGATGCGCTCGCCGGGGTTCGACAAGGCCGATCTGTCGAGCATGATCTCGGCCGCCGCGGGAGGTGCGCCGGTTAGCGTTGACCTGATCGAGGCCTATCGGACCAAGGGCATTTCGCTGATCCAGTCCTATGGACTGACCGAGGCGTCGGGGCTGGCCGCGACTATGCACGGCGAGGATGCGATCAAGCATATCGGCTGGGCGGGGCGTCCGATCGTCGGCAGCGAGATGAAGATCGGCGACGCCGACGGCAACGCGCTGGAAAACGGCGAGGTCGGCGAGATCATGGTGCGCGGCCCGCATGTCATGCGCGAATATTGGCGTAATCCCGAGGCGACGGCGGCGACCTTCGCGGGCGACTGGCTGCGCACCGGCGACACGGGCATGATGAACGACGAAGGGTTCGTGAGGGTCGTCGACCGATCCAAGGACATGATCATCTCGGGCGGCATCAACGTCTATCCGGCCGAGATCGAGAAGATATTGTCGGCGAACCCGCATATCGCCGAATTGGCGGTGATCGGCGTGCCCGACCGCGACTGGGGCGAGGTGCCGATGATCGTCGCGAGCGGCGTCAAGGACGAGGGCGCGGCGGTGTCGGCGATCGAAAGCGACGGATCCGCGCAGCTCGCCCCGTTCAAGCGCCCGCGGCGGGTGGTGTTCATTGATGAGCCGTTGCCGCGGACATTGTCGGGCAAGATCTCCAAGCCGACGTTGCGGGGGTTGTTCCCGGCGGTGCCCGAGGGGGCGACGGCGTTGTTCGGGAAGTAGGGGGGCGTTACCTGCGGTTGCGGTCACAAAGATCCTCCCCACGCGCAGCGATGGGGAGGTGGCAGCCCGGAGGGCTGACGGAGGGGTTTGGCGACGTCAAAGATCAGCGTTGCGCCGCGACCCCTCCACCACCGCTTCGCGGCGGTCCCCCTCCCCATCGCTTCGCGTGGGGAGGAACTTTAAGGTAGCTCCCCACCCCAAAGCCGGCATTGGCTGCGCCGCGACAAGCCCTCTAAGGCTCCATCGTCCCCGCGCAGCTCCAGTTGCGCGCATCGTTGATGTCGCTGCCCGCGGCGCCCTTAAATCGCGCGACCTTCGGAAAGGCGCAGATGCGATATGTGCGCGCCGACGGGGCTTGCGCCACCACCGCCTTTTCTTTGCTCATGCCCGACACATACATCGCCGTGTTCGACGTCGAGTTGAGCTCCAGCTCGCGCGGAGCGTTGGTCATCAGGATTTCGGTCGGACGAAAACCGCCCTCGACCCAGCGCTGCATCGCCTCGAGCAAGGCGCGCGAGCTGTCTGTCGGCGTGCCTTCGCCGCCGCGGCAGTGATACATGCCGGGGACGAAGAAGCCCTGGAAAAAATCCTCGCTCGCGACGCCGTAGCGCTGGCGGACTCCGACGCTGTAATGGGCGGTGTAGGCGGGCGGGACCGCCTCGTCGGACGCGCCGGTCCACATGATCATCTTGCCGCCGGTGCGGGTCATGCCTTCGAGCTTTTCGGGGGCGTAGCCATAGCCGCCGACCTTGTTCCAGATCGCCGCCTCGGCATTGCGCTGGCGCGGGTCGGCGAAATCCATCTGGGTCAGCGCGTCGTAACCTTCGCCGCGCAGCGCCTTCATGCTGAGCACGGTCGAGCCGAACAGGGGCGGTCGCGTCGCATCGGTCCAGGGCGGACGCGCGGTGCCGAGGCCGATCGGGCCGAGCAGCGCCGGGTTGGCGAGCCAATAGCCGGGGGCCGCCACGTCGGACCCCTTGATCGCGGGAAGCCCGCCAGCGAGCAATTCGAGCGTCGAATATTGCGCCTTGCTGAGGAAGGGGAAGAGGTCGCGCGACAGCTCGATCCGTGTCGGGTCCCAGATGAGGCCGTCGCGCGCGCCGTCGCTGTCGTCGAAACGCGCCATGATGGTCTGGCCGACGCGCGCCATTTCGGCGGGCGAGATCCAGCGCTTCGGGTCGCGCGCGACATGCTGCGCGATTGAGGCCCAGAAGGTCTGAACATAGGCGCTGGTTGGCGCGCCGCCGACGATGAAGCCGTCGGCGTCGGTCGGATAGCGCTCAGCCTCCATCAATGTGCTGACCCCGCCGCCCGAGCAGCCCATGATATAGCGCGGCATATGCGGGCGATCGTAGAAGCCGCGCGCGATCGCCTGCGTGGCGAGCGCGGCGACATGCGCGCCGCGATGGGCATAATCCTCCGATTTTCCGGGATCGGCGCGGAACGACATATCGAGTGCGCCCGCCGAATGCGACCCCTTGTCGGTCGAGGCGACGGCATAGCCCGCAGCGATATGCTCGCGCGACGGGTTGACGATATGGCCCGCCGATCCGCCCGGAATGACCATCAGGTAACGCCCGTTCCAGTTCTGCGGCAGCGCGATCATGAAGCCGACGCCGTTCGGACCCGGATCATCGGTGCGGACGACACCGTCGATGCGGCAATAGGGGGCCGGGTCGGAGAGCCATTGGACCGAGCGGATTTCGACATCCTTGCCCGCCCAAGTGATTGCGTTGGGAGAACAGGCGGCAGTCGCCGTCCCTGGGATCGCGATCGGGGGATCTTCCCGCGCAGCCGTTGTGGGCGCTGCCCAGATCAGGGCTGCCGCCATCAATGCCGCGCGATACCTCATGTGTTTTCCTCCACTCGCTTGATTTTGCCGAATCCGCGCATCCGGCGTAGGCATCAAATAACAAAAAATGGAAAATGTAAATATTGATGCTATGGTTGCGCATGCTGCGGAGTCGGTCGGCCGGAGTCACCGGGACTGCCCGCCGCGATAAGGTCCGGCGCGAAGCCGGCCGGGGGAAGGGTGGAACAGGCATTGGACGGTCCGACACAAAAGGCGATGCCTGACATCGGCAAGACCGGCGCAAAGATCGTCGACGGCGCGCGGCGCTGTTTCGAACGTTACGGGATCGAAAAGACGACGATCGAGGATATCGCCCGCGCGGCGGGGGTATCGCGCCCCACGGTCTATAAATTCTTCGGCGGCAAGATGGATATCGTCGACTACATCGGCTTTGCCGAGCTCGACAAGATTCAGGAAGTCGTCCGTGCGCGCGTCAAGCATCATTCCAATTTTGCCGATATGACCACCGAGGCGGTCATCGCGTCCGTACAGGTGGCGAGCGGCAATCCCTATATCCGCCGCTTCGTCGAGGATCTGGAGGTATCGGCGCAGAGCCAGCTCCCCACCAGCCCCTATCAGGAACAGGCACGGCATCGCTGGGAGTCGGTGATGCAGCGCGCGCAGGCGAGCGGCGAACTCGCCGCCGACCTCGACCCCGCCGACGTCGTCAACTGGCTGTCGCGCAACCAGGTCATGCTGCTCCGCGTGCTCGACCAATTCGGCGGCGACGAGGACAGGCTGCGCCACATGGTACGCCGTTTCGTCGTCGAGCCGCTGCTTGCCAATCGGTCAACACCGTCAAGCTGATCGGGCTGATACCATCGCGGCCGATTCGCGACTCCCAATGACGCTCAAGCGATCGCAACGGGCGCAAAAAATTCCCCGATAAATTGGCGGCGAGTGAAAGATTATCAAGCTTTTCCGCGCACTAAACTACATAGTATAGATTGTGCGCTGCAACAGGGATTCTCCTCCCGTTGACAGAGTTGACATTTTATCGAATCTGTTGTCTGTAACTCGCGGGAGTGATGCACGGCAACAGGACCGGCCGCCACGATCTGCCCTGATCGTGCGAGCAGCGCGCCTCCCACAGTGATGGACTGCGCGGCACCGCCCCAACGACGGGCGGGCGCCGCATATGGGAGGATGCTATGCGCTTTTCTTACAAGCTTGCCACCTGCACGCTGGCGATCGCGGTTTCGACGATCTCGACGGCGGCGCTGGCACAGGATACCGGGGACGCGATCGACGACAGCTCGGGCGCCAACGAGATCGTGGTGACCGCGCAGAAGCGCGACGAACGCCTGCAGGACGTGCCGATCGCGGTGACCGCCTTTACCCCCGATCAGCTGACGCAGAGCGGCATCTCCGATGTTCTGGAACTCGCCGCGGTCACCCCGTCGCTGCTGATCACCGAAGGGTCGAGCGCGGCGCAGCCCTACATCCGCGGCGTCGGCGGGCGGAACATCACGCCCGGCAACGAAGCGACGACCGCGGTCTATGTCGACGGCGTCTATCAGACCGACAAGACCGGCATCTTGCTGCAGGGCTTCCCCGACGTGCAGTCGGTGCAGGTGCTGCGCGGCCCGCAGGGCACGCTGTTCGGACGCAACGCGACGTCGGGCGCGATCCTCGTCACCACGCAGAAGCCCGACACCGAATTCGGCGCGATGCTCGAAGGCACTTACGGCACCGACGAGGAGGGCGCGCGCGGCTTCGTGACCGGGGGGTTTTCGGACACGCTGGCGCTCAGCGTGAGCGGTTTCTATCGCAACGAGCGGTCTTATATCCGCAATCGCACTCAGGCGCTGAACGGCGCGGGCAAATATGTCGGCGGCGACAAGAGCTTCGGCTTTCGCGGCGCGCTGCAATGGGAAGCGACGCCCGATTTCACCGCGACGCTGGCGGGCTATTATTCGAAGGGCGAAACCAACGCGGTGGTCGCGCTGCAGCCGATCCTGGGCGAGACCACGACCACCGGCCAGGTCGCGTCGGGCATCGATATCTCGCGGCCCGAACGCTCCTATTATGGCCAGATCGATCCCGAGGTCCGCTTCCAGGGCTATGGCGGCTCGCTGACGCTCGATGCCGACGTCGGGCCGGTGAACATCAAGTCGATCACAGCCTATAGCCACAGCACTTCGGGGGTCGAATATGACCTCGACGGCTCGCCCGCGAGCGTCTTCTGGTTCGATACCGCGCTCAAGGGGCGCAGCTATCAGCAGGAAATCGACATCACCTCGATGAACGACGGGCCGTTCCAGTGGATCCTCGGCGGCTTCTATCTCAATTACCGCGACGGCTATGCCGGGCTCGACCAATATGTCGGACTGCCGGTCCCGTCGACGCTGCGTCCGAACACGATCCCGCAGGCGCTGCTCGATCGCTCGGCGGCGGGTGCGGGTCCGGCGTCGGGCCTCGCCTATATCGACCAGAGCGCCTTCGTGACGGTCAAGTCGCTCGGTATCTTCGGCGAAGTCTCCTACGCATTCAGCGATGCCGCGAAGTTGACGCTCGGCCTGCGCTACACCGACGAGAAGCACACGCTCGACAAGGACAATGCCGGCACCACCTATGTGCCCAACGGCACCGGCGGCGTCGTCGCGATTCCCAGCAACTCGGCGGCGATATGTGCCGCCAATCCGGACTGCGATGGCCTCAGCGCGCCCTTCTCGGAGCTGACCTATCGCGCGGTGTTCGATTACAAGTTCAGCGACGATGTCCTCGGCTATCTGAGCTACAACCGCGGCTTCAAGAGCGGCGTCTATAATATCTCGTCGATCCCGAACGTCATCCCGACCGAGCCCGAGACGATCGACGCGTTCGAGGTGGGCCTCAAGACCAGCCTGTTCGACCGCAAGGTCACCTTCAACGCTGCGGCCTATTATTATAAGTATGACAATCTGCAGGTGCCGGTGGTCAACCCGGTGACCAACACGCAGCAGTCGATCAACGCGGCGAAGGCGACGATCTCGGGCCTCGAAATCGAGACCAGCTATCGCCCCGACGATCGCTTCTCGCTGTCGGCGGGCTTCTCGACCTTCTTCAAGTCGGAATATGACGAGTTCAAGAACTGCGTCATCTATCGTCGCCGCGCCTCGGGGCTCGCGATCCCGCCCAATGCCGATTGCTCGGGCTTCGACCTGCCCGCGACGCCCGACGTCACCGTCAGCCTCCAGGCCAGTTACGACATCCCGCTGGCGAATGGCGGGAAATTCGAGCTGAGCGGCCTGTTCAGCTATGTCGACTCGTTCGACCATGCGACCTACGGCTATTACCCTGCGGGCGGCACGGGCGCGGGCGCCTATCCCGAGGGTATCGGCCGCGCGCCGGTGCAGAAAGCGACCGAAACGCTCAACCTGTCGGCGACCTTCCGCGCGCCCGACAACCGTTTCTATGTGTCGGTGTGGGGCAAGGACCTGTTCAACCAGAACGATATCTTCCGCAACGTGTCGACGACTTCGTTCGGCTATTATTCGGTGCTGTCGCGCGGGATCACCGGCGGCGTGACGATCGGGACGAAGTTCGGATCGCAGCGCTAAAGGGGGACGGCCGCCGGCCCGGGCACGGCCGGCGGCCGCATTTTTCGGCAGGAGGGCGATGTGACGAGCTCCGCAGGTGCCGCCGGCGACATGCTGCCGCCCAGCCTGTCCGCGCATTGGTATAATGCCGCCGATTTCGCGCCCGGCGATCCGTGGCGGGGTTTCGATCCCGGTCGTACCGCGCTCGTCCTCGTTGACCTTATCAACTGGCAGGTCGATCCCGACGGCCCCTCGATCGGCGCGATGCGCGCGGCGGGGCACGACAAACGCGCGGATTATCTGCTGGGGCGCTTCGCCGATGTCATCGCGCCCAATCTGAAATTGCTGCTGCCTGCCGCGCGCCGCGCCGGGTTGCGTATCGTCCATGCGCGGCTCGCGAGCCGGCATCCGGATTATGCCGACATCGTTCCGGCGCTGCGCCCCTATGTGAAGGCAGCGGGTGCCCGCGACGGATCGCCCGCCGCGGCGCCGATCGCCGAGGTCGGCGACGAGCCGGGCGACCTGTCGCTGGTCAAATCGGGGTCGGGGGCGTTCGGCGGGACCGAACTCGACTTTCTGCTGCGGCGCGCGGGGATCGATACGATCCTCTATGCCGGGGTGGTGACGACCGCCTGCGTATTGCTCAGCGTTGCGACGGGGTTCGACCTTGGATACCGGCAATATCTGGTCGCCGATTGCACCGGCACGCTGTCGGCGCGCGACCAGCAGGACGCCGAACGGCTGATCGGCAATTATCTAGCCGAAATCGTGACTGCCGCCGATGCCGCGGCGGCGATGGAGAATTTTAGCGATGCCCTATGATTTCCTGACCGACCTGCTGGTGCTCGAAGTGTCGCATTTCGGCCCCGACGCGCTCGGCGGCCGCCTTGCCGACATGGGCGCTCGGGTGATCAAGGTTGAGGACCCCGACGGCGGCGATCCGCTGCGCCGCGCCGGTCCTTGGTCGGTGGGCGACGAAACGGGCTTCTCCTACATGCATTTGCGCTGGAATCGCGGCAAGGAAAGCGTGATCATCGACCTGGCGAGCGAGGCGGGCCGGGCGGATTTCCTGACGCTGGCGAAAAAGGCCGATGTCGTGATCGAAGGCATGCGCGCTGGCGTGATGGCGCGGCTGGGGCTCGGTTACGAGGTGCTGAAGGGGGTGAACCCCGCGATCATCTTCTGCTCGCTGTCGGGGCTGGGCGCGACCGGGCCCTATGCCAAGCTCGCCTCGCACGGGCCGTCGTTCGACGCCTATGGCGGGCTCGGCACGCCGGTGGGGGACAGCATCTCGCGCTACAACGGGCCGCAGGCGCCGTCGATCGGCATGTATGCCTATGGGCTGGAGGCGGCGTTCGCCGTGGTCGCGGCGGTGCACCGCGCGCGGCGGACGGGCGAGGGCGCGGCGATCGAGGTCGCGGCGGCCGATTGTTCGGCGCACTGGCTGCCCGAGGCGCTCGATCCTCTGCTCAATCCCGATACGACTTTCGCGCGGCCGGGGTTCTTCGATGCCAGCGGCAAGATGCGCTTGTGGGCGCGGATGGAAAATTACCGCTGCGCTGACGGCAAGCTGATCTTCCTGATGACCTTCACGCCCAAGAGTTGGCAGGCGTTGTTGGCGCTGGTCGGGCGCCCCGATCTCGAAACCATCTATATGCGCGAGCCGCAGACGGGGACCGAGGATGCAGAGGTCAACGCCGCGCTGATTCCGATCTTCGCGTCGCGCCCGCGCGCCGACTGGCTCGCCGATTTCGAGCGCGACAATGTGGCGGCGATGCCGGTGAACAGCTTCGAGGACGTCATCGCCGACGCGCATTTCCGCGCCCGCGACAACACCTATCGGGCGACTTTGCCTGATGGGCGCAAGCTGACGTTGACCTCGACCGCGATCCACGTCGCGGGTCAGCATTTCGGCATGCCGCTGGCGCCCGAAGCCGGCGAGGACGACGCCGCGATCCGCGCCGAATTCGGCCTCGGCGGCGGCTGAGCCTCAGCCTCGCGCCGCGCGCGCCGGCATCGGCACCACGTCGGCACCCGCCATCACCCGGTCGTAGCTGCGGTGAAACTGCTGGTTGATGACCTCGTTGTGCGCGAGCAGCATCGTGCCGGTGCCCGGCATGTTGGCCGAGCGCTGGATGCTGTCGCCGATCGGCACATCCTCGTTGAGGATCGCGGCCTCGGCGATGTCCCAATTCTTGGCGAGGATGCTCTGGCCCTTCGTGTCATAGTCGCCGGGCGCCTTCGGGGCGAGGAAGCGCAGGTGAACGCGCGAACGGCCCGGGTTGTCGACGTCCTGGTACATCGTCCAAAATTCGGCGTGGTGCGGGTGCAGCTGGATGCTGACGTTCGGGAAGACCATATTGCCGTAGACCACATAAGGATCGAGGTCGTGCTCGCCCGGTTCGCTGCCCAATATCTCGTCGATCTTGCGGCGCGGCGTGGTGGTCACCGCATGGTCGCCGGTGCCTTCGACGCGCGCCATCATATTCATGTAGAAAAAGGGGCGGATCGTCGGGCCGTGGACCCATTGGACATGATAGCCGTCGGTCAGCCCGTCGACCATGATCTTCCAATTCTGGTCGAAGGTGAAAAAGGCCTCGCGATAGAAATATTGGCGGTCGAGGCCGTAGTTCGCCAGCACGCCGTCCATCACCGGGCCGAGATGCGCGGCGACGTCGATCGCGCCTTCGGGGTTTTCGACGATCCACACGAAACCGTGGCGCTCCTCGCACGGCAGCGCGATCAGGTTGCGCTCGCGGCACGGCAGGCTGATCCCCAACGTCTGCTTGAAGGTCAGGCCGATCAATTCGCCCTCATTGGTATAGGTCCAGCCGTGATAGGGGCAGGAAAAGCGCCCCTGCTTGCCCTCGGTCTGCGTCACCAGCGTGGCGCCGCGGTGGCGGCACATGTTGAGGAAGGCACGGACCCGGCCGTCCTTGCCGCGCGTGACGAGCGCCTCGCTGCGGTTGAGCTTCACCGTGACATAGCTGCCCGATTCGGGAAGCTGGCTGCCGTGCAGCGCCATCATCGGATACTGTTCGAAGATCTTCGCGCGCTCGGCGACCGCGATGTCGGGGTCCGAATAGACCGACAACGGATATTCGTAGGTTTCCTCGATCATGTCGGTGCTGTTGTCGCGGATATGGCGGAACAGTTTTTCCGCGACCTGCCGGTTATGTTCGGGGCTCAGATACATTCGACTCTCCGCTAGGGCGGTGCGGCCCCGGTGGGCCGGCGCCATTGCCTTTACACATATGTAGCATTGTAAATAGCAAAAACCTATATAAAAAGGGCTTTGTACAATATGTGACTTTACGCACCGGTGCGCCGGAAAAGCGAAGCGCGGGGAGAGTTATGGTCGATACGCTGAATATGCCGTCGGTCCCGGTGCTGATCCGCACCCGCGCGGCGCGCGATCCCGATGCGCCGTTCCTGACCGATGTAGCGGGCGGGACGATGACCGTCGGTGAATTTCACGCGGCGGCGTTGCGCGTTGCCGACGCGACAGCGGCGATCGGGGTCGCGCCGGGCGAATGCGTCGCGACGATGCTCGATCCGTGCCTGACCGCCTACACGGCATGGATTGGGCTCAGCTGGCGCGGCGCGCTCGAGGTACCGATCAACCCCGAATATAAGGGCAATCTGCTCGCCTATGCGCTGAACGATTGTCGCGCGCGGGTGCTGATCACCAGCAATGCGTGTGTGGAGCAGATCGATGCGATCCGTGACCGGCTGGAGATGCTCGAACGCATCGTCACGATCGACGATGATGTTTGCACCAGCGCCATCCCGGTCGCGACGCTCGCATCGGTCGAGGCGGCGGCGCCGCGGATTGACCATGCGGAGCCGACGCTCGCCGACACCAATGCCGTGATCTACACCTCGGGCACCACGGGGCCGTCGAAGGGGGTGCTGCAGGCGTGGGGTTCGATCCAGCAGGTGCAGCATAATTTCAGTGGCGAGGCGATCGATCCGGGTCAGGTGCCGGTCTATTATTCGCCCTGGCCGACCTTTCATTCGTCGGGGCGCGTCGGCTTCGTTTTCGCGGCGGTGCGCGGCGGGCAGATGGTCTTTCGCAGCCGTTTTTCGGTGAGCCATTATTGGGGCGACGTGCGGGCGCATGGTTGTACGCATACCCAGCTGATGGGCATCGCGGGGTTCCTGATGAACGTCGAGCGGCGGTCCGACGACGCCGACAATCCACTGCAATGGGTGCTGATGAACCCGGTGCTGCCCGATTATCGCGAATTCGAGGCGCGCTTCGGGGTGAAGATCTGTACCGGCTGGGGAATGACCGAGATCGGTTTTCCGCTCAATGCGTCGAACCTGCCCAATGCCCAGACCTGCGGCAAGCTATCGCCGCTTTACGAGGTGCGCATTGTCGACAGCGCGGGCCGCGACCTGCCCGACGGGGAAGCGGGCGAGCTGTGGATCCGCGGCAAGGCGCCCTTCCTGATCACCCAAGGCTATCTCAACAAGCCCGAGGCGAATGCGAAGGCGTGGCAGGACGGCTGGTACAAGACCGGCGACATCCTGCGCCGCGATGCTGACGGCTATTTCTACTTCCTCGACCGCGCCCATGATTATCTGCGCGTGCGCGGCAACAATGTCTCGTCGCTCGAGCTCGAGGGCGAAGTGCGCGGACATCCGGCGGTCGCCGAGGCCGCGGCGATCGCGGTCAAGGCCGCCGATGTCCCCGCGCTCCCCGGCAACGCGCGGGCGAGCGAGGACGAGATCAAGATCGCGGTGCAACTGAACGGCTCGGCGGTGCTGCGCGAAGGCGATCTCGTCGATTATCTCGCCGAACGGCTGCCGCGCTACATGGTCCCGCGCTTCGTCGAGTTCGTCGCCGAACTGCCGCGCACCCCGACGGGCAAGATTCGCAAGGCGGGGCTGCGCGAGGCGCCGGTCAACGACGCGACCTGGGACAGGCTCAGCCGATCCGCTCCCGCCGCAACCTGATCCCCGCCGCTTCGCGGTCCCAGGTATCGGCGGTCACGCCGTCGTCGCGCAGCGCATATTTCTGGATCTTCTGCGTCGGGGTGCGCGGCAGGTCGGGCATCAGGCGGAAATAGCGCGGCACCATATAATGCGGCAGGCGCGTCGCGAGGAAGTCGGTGAGCGTCTTGAGGTCGATGTCGGCGCCACCGGCGGGCATGATGCACGCCATCACCTCATCCTCGGTCTTGTCGCTCGCGACCCCGATCACCGCGGCGTCCTTGACCCCGTCGAAGGCGCGGATTTCCTGTTCGACCTCATAGGCCGAGATATTCTCGCCGCGGCGGCGGATCGCGTCCTTGCGGCGGTCGACGAAGAAATAATCGCCGTCGGCGTCGCGGCGCAGCAGGTCGCCGGTATGCAGCCAGCCGTTGCGCCACGTTTCGGCGGTCGCCTCGGGATTCTTGTAATATTCGGTGAACATCGTCCAGGGCTGGTCGCAGCGCAGTATCGCCTCGCCCACGTCGCCCTCGGGCACCTCGATATCATGCTCGTCGACCAGCCGGATGTGCTGCCCAGCGCGCAGCCGCCCGGCGACGCCGATCTTGTCGGGGTTGAGCGGGCTCTGCACCGGATTGGCGAGTTCGGTCATGCTGTAGGCGGCAAAAGCGCCGACCCCGAAGCGGGCGGAAAAGGCCTTCACGTCGGCGGTATAGGGGACGGCGCTCACCGATTTCAGGCTGTGATTAAGGTCGTCGTCCGACGGCGGCGTGCTCATCAGGAAAGGGATCATCGCGCCGATCAGCGTTGTGGTGCTGACCCCATGCTCGCGCACGATCTGCCAGAACTGGTCGGTCTTGAAGGACTCGACGAGGACCACGGCGCCCGCGTTCGAGAGCTGGCCATACAGGCAGCCGAAGCCGCCAGAATGGAAAATCGGCAGATGCGCGAGCGTGCGAAACTCGCGTCCGATCAGCGCGGGCATCGCGGCGTGGTAGAAGGTCCACATATGCGCATAGGAACACATCACCGCCTTCGACGGGCCGGTGGTGCCCGAGGTGAAGATGATCGTCATATTGTCCCACGAGGCGAGCGGCTTGGCGAGGTCGCCGGCGTGCCCGGGCTGGGTCAGCATATCCTCGCCGTGAAGCGTCAGCCCGTCAACGGGCCCAGCCTCGCCGCCGATGACGATAACCTGTTCGAGCATGAAGCGGTCGACGTCGGCGAGGCGTGGTATCAGGTCGCGGTGGACGAGGCCCACCTTGGCGTCGGCGAGCCACAGCACATGCTGGAGCAGGGCGCCGCGATAGGCTAGGTTCGCGGGCACGAAGACCGCGCCGAGCATATGCGTGCCGAGCCATGCGCGGACCGTCGCCTTGCCGTTGGGAAGCCAGTTGAAGACATGGTCGCCTTGGCCGACGCCGAGCTTCTTGAGCGCCGCCGCGGCGCGGTGCGCCTGGTCGAGCGCCTCGGAGAAGGTCCATTCGCTGCCGTCCTGGAAGCGCATATAGAGATCGCCCGGATGGTCGCGCGCCTGCTGTTCGAGCAGGTAGCGCGTCACGGCCTGGGCGGCGGTAGGAAAGGGCATGTCGGACATCGGTTTTCCTGTTCAGGCGAAGCGAAAGCGTGCGGCATCCTCGCGGCGGAGGCCGGGGCGGGCGTTGGGAAGGCGGAGCGAGGTCGCGTAGCGTTCGGGCTGCGAGCCGAAGCAGGTCGCGGGATCGGGGCCCGACAGCGCGCCGTCGCGGCCATAATATTGGGTGATGTCCATGCGCTGGCCGCGCCCGACGAAGGTGCCGCGCTGGATCAGGAACAGGCGCTCGAACTCTTCCGCCGACAGCCGTTCGGCTGCCCAGCGTGAGAAGCCATTCAGGAGTGGCGCGCCAGCATAGGCAGGCGGCGCGGTCATGCGGAAATGGCCGTCGATCTGGATTTCGAGGATGAGCGCGCCGTCCTGAAACAGCTGCGCCGGCTGGGCATTGTCGTCGGCGTCGGGCAGGACGACCTCGTAGCGCCGGTCTTCCCGCTGTTGGCCGATATGCAGCGCCGCGAGACGCAGCGTGTCGAACATATGCGTGCATTGCAGCGCGGGTTGGGCCTGCAGCCAGCGCGTCCGCAGGTCGTCGATCAGCGGCAGGCCGGCGAGAACCGGCAGGGCACCGCCCGCACCGGCACAGCTGGTCAGCGGATGGCGCTCCCAGCGCGCCTCGACCCTGGTCAGCCTGTGCTCGTCATGATCGATCATCAGGGCGAGCGCGTGAAAGGTGTCTTCCATGATCGCTTCGACCCGATCGGGGCCGAGCCGGCGAAAGCGCGTCGTCCGGACGAAATAGCCGTCGCCATAAGCGGGGTTGGCGGCCATGGCGCGCGGCGCAGCGTCGGTCATCGCTCGATGGGCCTCCCATGCTCCATCGCCGCCGGAGCGGCTACTTAATCGATTGATTAAATGTCTGTGTCAGCTTGGGGGAGGGCCGTCAAGTCGGCGACTGGATATTAGCGGATTTCGCTGCCCGCGAGCAGGGGCTGGACGATAAAGCGGCGGATGAAGCGGCGCTTTTCGGCATCGTCGATCTGCGGCGAGGCGACCTGCAGCATCAGCATCGATTGGGCGCGTCCCAGCCAATAGATCATCTCGTCGATCTCCAGGTCGGCCGCGATCTCGCCGCGCGCGCGCGCCTGTTCGAACATGTTGGACCACCAGGTGCGCTGCATCTGCTGCATCAGGCTGCTCGGCGAGATCACCGATTCCTGGAACTCGATGCTCTCGACCATGCGGCGGATATAGACATTCTCGTTCGCCAGCCGGATCACGAGCAAAAGGGTATTCGACAGGAAATCGGCGAAATCGTCCGAACGCACCAGCCGCCGCCGCACCTCGCTGTTGACCCGCCAGGTTTCGCGCACCGAAATCTCGTCGAGGATCGCGTCCTTGCTCGGATAATATTTATAGACGGTCGGGCGCGACACCTTGGCCCGGCTCGCTATATTCTCGATCGTCGTCTTGCCGATCCCATATTGTTCGAAACAATCATAGGCGGCGCGCAGAATACGCTCCTGCGTCGAATTGTCGTCCGTCCGGGCTGCCGCCGGGCCGCTGTCCATGCATTTGTCTCCTGCCCCGACCGGGGAATGCTGTATTCGACCGTCGTAGCAAGGCTGGCATCGCGAACAAGTCGCAAATTCGTCACGCGGCGGCGGCGATCTTGCGGATCGATACTTCCAGCCCGTCCATGATCGTCGTGCCCGAGATCGCCTCGACCGCCGCTTCGCCGACCGGCAGCAGCCAGTTGATGTTGCTGCCGCCCTGCGCATTGGCGTGTTGCCAGCCGCCATGATGGCCCCAGCCGTGCGGATAGCTGACGGTGCCGGGGCGCATATCCTCGGTGACCGCGATGCACACCGTGACGCTCGCGGGGCCGATCGACAGGTCGACCGCCTCGCCATCGGACAGCCCGAGCCGCGCGGCATCCCCGGGGTGCATCAGCAATTCGGGATGCTGGCTGCGGACGAGGCGCGGGACGTTATGAAGCCAGCTGTTGAGCGAGCGGATGTCGCGGTGGGTGATCAGGCGCAGCGTGTCGGCCGGGGTCGGCGTCAGGCGCGCGAATTCGTCGGCGATCATCGTGTGCCACAGCTTCGCGCGCCCGTCCGGCCAGGCGATGCGCGGCCAGGGATCATAGGGATCGGGCAGCTCGACCATCACGCCATGCGGCACTTCGCGCAGCGCGTCGAAGCTCCACCCCTCGCGCGCACCCATGTCGTCGCCGGCGGGGCCGAGGCGGAAGGCCTTATCGAGATCGTCCATCGGGCGCCCGTGTGTCGGCTGGCCCATACGCACCAGCAGGCCGTTGAAAATCTCCCACTCCGACCGCGCCTCGCCGACCGGCGGGATGACCGCGTCGGTCACCTGCACGAAGGGGCGGATCATCGATCCAAGCCCCGCCATCGGATAATCGTCGCGCTCGAAAAAGGTCGGCACGGGCAGGATATAATCGGCGTAACGGTTGCTTTCGGTCTGGTAGAGGTCGAGCGCGACGATCAGATCGAGCCGCGTCAGCGCGTCGATCAGCGTTTGGCCACCGGGCGCCGACATTACCATATTGCCGCCGGTCAGGATCATCGCGCGCACCTGGCCGGGGCCCGGTTCCAATATGTCCGCGGGCAGCATCGCCGAGGCGAGGAATTGCGCAACGCTGGGGAAGTCGCCGACGCGGCTGCGCGTGTCGCCATAGCCGCCGGTCAGCACCTTTTGCGATCCGCCCAGAATTTGGCGGCTGAAGATCGCGCCGCCCTTCCTGCCCAATTTGCCGCCGAGCAGGTTGAGTGCGATCAGCAGAAAATTTTCGAGCGTCGCATGCGGCCCGCGGCACACGCCCAGCCGGCCATAGGCCACCGCGCGCGGCGTCGCGGCGAAGCTGCGCGCGAGGTCGGTGATGGTGTCGGCGTCGATGCCCGCGCGTTCGGCGCAGTCGGCGAGGTCATATTGTGCCACCGCAGCGGCGAGTTCCTCCAGCCCATCGGTATGGTCGGCGACATAGTCCGTATCGAACAGCCGTTCGTCGATCAGCACACTCAGCAGCCCGAGCAGCAGCCAGATATCGCCATTGGCGCGCACCGCGACATGCTGGTATCGGCGCGCGGTTTCGGTGCGGCGCGGGTCGACGACCACCACACGCCCGCGCTCGGAGATCGCGTCGAGATCGTGGCGCACGCGCGGCGCCCAGACCATCGATCCGTTGGAAACCAGCGGGTTGGCACCGAACATGAGCAACATGTCGGTATGCGGAAGGTCGGGAATCTCATAGGTCACCGCCGAACCGAAGGCGAGGTAGCAGGCGGTCAGCCGCGCATTTGTGTCCTGCGACCCCGCGCCATAATATTTGGTGATGCCCAGCGTCTTGAGGAAGGCCTTCAGACTGAACGACACGTCGATGCCGAAGGCGATCGGATTGCCTTTGTACGAGGCGACCGCGTCGGGGCCATGGGTGTCGATCACGCGGTCCAGCCGCGCCGCAATATCGTCGAGCGCTTCGTCCCAGTTTACGGGCGCGAACTCGCCCGGTCCGCCGGCGCGCTTCATCGGGGTGAGGATGCGGTCGGGGTCGTAGGTGACATTGTGGAAGGTGATGCCCTTCAGGCAGACATGGCCTTGGGAATGCGGGTTGGTCTTGTCGGGCTGGACGTCGGTGATGCGCCCGTTTTCGACCTTGGCGGTGAGGCCGCAATGCGCTTCGCAAAGGCGGCAGAAGGTGACATGCATCCCGTCCTCGCCGGGCTGAAGTCGTGTCGCGGGGGTCTCGGTCATCGCGCGCCCGATTCTAAAGCCCGGCGATCCGGGCGAGGTGCCAGTCGCTATCGGCCCATGATACCTCGATCGCCATCGCGCGTTTGACATAATGACCGATGGGCAGCTCGTCGGTCATGCCCATGCCGCCGTGGAGCTGGATCGCTTCTTGCCCGACAAGGCGGCAGGCGCGCGCGATATTGACCATCGCGCTCGACACCGCGCGGGCGCGGGCGGCAGGTCGTTCGTCGAGTGCTTCCACCGCGAGCCACGCCGAGGAGCGCGCGAGTTCGCATTCGAGATACATGTCGACCATGCGGTGCTGAAGCGCCTGGAAGCCGGCGATCGGCTGGCCGAACTGGCGGCGCTGGCCGGTGTAGGCGATCGTCTGTTCGAGCAGGCTGTCGAGCAGGCCGACGGCTTCGGCGGCGAGCAATGCGAGCGCGCGGTCGCGCGCTTCCTCAAGCAGGTCGAGCGCGCCGCATTCGGGGCCGATCAGCGCGTCGTCGGGGAGGGCGTGATCTTCAAATATCAAGTCGGCAGCGGGATGGCCGTCGATCGTTCGGTAGGGCGAAAGGCGGAGGCCGTCGGTTCGGGCGGAGTCGATCCGGAAGAGCGACAGGCCGTCGCCTCCGGTGCGCGCGGCAACCAATAGGGCATCGGCCTCGGTCGCCCAGTCCACGACCGCCTTGGTTCCTTCAAGGCGCCAGCCATCGCCGTTCCGCCGTGCACGGGTTTCGATGCCGGCAAAATCGTAGCGCAGACCCGGCTCTGCCCAGGCGAGGGTCGCGATTGCCGTGGCGGGCGGGACAGGGGCGTTGCAGCGATCAAGCAGCCACGCGGCGGTTGCCACTTCGGCGAGCGGCAGATGGACCCGCGCCCGTCCGATTTCCTCGGCGATGATGGCGCCCTGCTGCGCGTCGAGTAGCGCGCGCCCGATGCCGAGCCGATCGATGAAATCGAACCACCGAGGCGCATCATCCTTAGCCAGATAAGTCCGCACGGCATCGCGTAGCATCACCTGTTCGGCGTCGGACAGCGGGGCGGTCATCGCGCCATCCCCGCCAGCGCGCGCCAGATGATATTCTTCTGCACCTCGGTCGATCCGCCATAGATCGTCTGCGCGCGCTCAAAGAGATAGGATTGCAACGCGACCGGTCCGAAGGGCGCGACTGCCGGCGCTGCATCGGCCCAGTCCGCAACGCTCCGGTCGAGCATCGGCAGCCGGCTCCGCCCCGCCAGGTCGATGGCGAGCCCGGTGATCGCCTGCGCGCATTCGGTGCAGGCGATCTTGAGCGCCGCCGCGGTCGCCATCGAAATCTCGCCGCGCAGCGCGCGCAGGATCGACGCTTCTATCGCCGCGAGCCGCGCCTCGATCCGGGCGTGGGCGAAGCGGAAGGCCGGGTCGCGGTCCATCGTGCCGCTGCCGCGCGCGGGCAGCTTAGCGGCTTGGTCGAGCAGCGCCGCGAGGTCGCGCTTCTTCGACCCGATATGCGCATAAGACAGCCGCTCGGTCTTGAGCAGGACGTTGGCATAGTGCCACGCCTGTCCTTCGTCGCCGATGCGGTTGGTGATGGGTACGCGGACGTTGTCGAATTCGATGCGGGCGAGTTCGTCCGACCCGTCGATCAGACGGATCGGGTGGACGCGGATGCCGGGGAGGCCCAGCGGCGCGCAGATCAGCGAAATGCCCTGCTGCTTGCGCTCCTCGCGGCTGGTGCGCGCGAGGCAGAAGATCCAGTCGGCCCAGTGCGCGCCCGAGGTCCAGATCTTGGTGCCGTTCAATATATAATCGTCGCCGTCGCGCACCGCCGAGAAGCGGAGCGAGGCGAGGTCCGACCCCGCTTCGGGTTCCGAATAGCCCTGCGCCCAGAAGGAGCGCGATTCGAGGATAGCGGGCAACCATTCGGTCTTTTGTTGCTCCGATCCGAAGGCCGCGATGATCGGGCCGATATAAATGACCGCCATCGGGATGATGCCGGCGGCGTGGGCGAATTCCAGTTCTTCGTCGAAGATATAGCGCTCGATCGGCGTCCAGCCGGTGCCGCCGACATCGCGCGGCCAGCCGACGCCCAGCCAGCCGCGCGCGTTCAGCGCCCGTTGCGCATCGATATGGTCCTGCTTCGTCAGCCGCTGCCCTGCCTTGTTCTTCGCGATAACGTGCGCGGGATAATCGCGCGCGAAAAACGCCCGCACCTCTTCCTGGAAGGCGACTTCTTCGGGGGTGAGCTTCAGCACATGATGATCCTGTCGACAGGGTGGGGGCCACCACCCTAGACCATGGTCAGGATGCGCGGAAGGTGACCGGCAGGGTCTTCAGCGTCCGTGCTTCCCCGACTGCGAAGACCGGCTGGAAATCGGAACGGATCCGGATATCGGGCAGGCGGTCGAAGATCGAGCGGATCATCATTTCGAGCAGCGCCTTGGCGAAATGCTGGCCGATACAGATATGCGCGCCGCCGCCGAAGCCCAGATGGTCGTGCTCGGTGCGCACGTCGCGGTCGAAGCGGACTTCATTCGGATCGGCGAAACGGCCGGGATCGTGGTTCGCCGCGCCGTTCATCGCCATGATATAATCGCCGGCCTTCAGCGGGCAGCCCTCGAGCTCGGTGTCGCGCGTGACGGTGCGGCGCAGCCCCTGGATCGGCGAGGCGTAGCGCACGAATTCCTGCAGCGCGGTCGGGAAATCGATCTCGCCGTTCAACAGCTTCGTGCGCTCCGCAGGGTGTTCGATCAGATACCAGAGCGACATGCCCGCGACTGCGCTGGTCGTGTCGAGCCCGCCGAACAGCACCAGCGTGGCGATGCCGACGATTTCGTCGTCGGTCAGCTTCTCACCGCCGATTTCGGCATCGATCAGCGTCTGCATCAGATCGTCCTCGGGGGGCGACTGTCGGCGACGCGCAGCGAATTCATGGAGATACTGGCTGAGCTCGAGACCATATTGGCCGCAGGTTTCGGGATCCTCGACGCGCATGCGGGTCAGAAAATCGATCTTGTGTGCCAGCGTGTCCCAATCTTCGTGCGGCACGCCGAGGAAGGGCATGATCACGGTGGCGAGCGTCGGGCGGACGAGTTGTTCCTGCAATTCGGCCTCGCCGGTGGGCGCGATCGCGTCGAGCAATTCGGTGATGATCGCCTGGAAGCGCGGGCGATATTTCTGGATCGCGTCGGGCAGGAAGATCGGGTTGAGCAATTTACGCATCCGCGTCTGCTGCGGCGGGTCGAGGTCGATCGGATAGAGCGGCAAGGGCTGCTTGGGCAGCGCGGTGCCGTCGGCCGAACTGAAGGTGCGAAAATCGTCATAGACGCGGCGCGTCGCGGCATAATTGGTGGTGTACCAGAAGCCGCCGAGCTGCTCCGAGCGCGCTACGGGGCAGCCGGTGTCACGGACCTTGTCGTAGAAGTCGTAGGGGCGCTGCATCAGATTGCTGTCGTGCTGGCTGAACTCTTCCACCGCATAGTCTTTGACGTCCGCCATCGATCGATCCTCTCGCTCTGCCGCCTTGCAGCCTCTTCGCGATGCAATTTCGATCAAATGACAAGACGTGTCAACCAAGCGATTAATTATTTCGTGCGCCGATTGTACAGGAAACGTTGGGTTACGAGGATTTTTGGCGATATCGACCGACTTTACATTTTGAAGAATCTGGACAGTCGGCGAAAAGAATGAAAGGCTCCAACCAAACGACTAACTGGAGCGACTCCAATGCGACCAGCCACGGGTGAGGACGGCGATCATATCACTTTCTGCCGCATCTGCACGGCGGTGTGCGGGCTGGTGGCGACGGTCGAGGACGGCAAGGTCGTGCGCGCCCGGCCCGACCCCGACAATCCGTCGTCGCAGGGGCAAGCGTGCGTCAAGGGCATCGCCTATCATGGCGTGACGCACGATCCCGACCGGGTGACGCGGCCGATGAAGCGCGTTGCGTCCGGCCGCTTCGAGCCGGTGAGTTGGGACGAGGCGCTGGACGATATCGCGGCGCGGCTGTCGGCGATCATCGCCGAGCATGGGCCCGATGCGGTGGCGAGCTATCAGGGCAATCCGCCGGCCTATGCGACCGACGGCATGACGGGGTTCCGCATGTTTCTGAAGGCGCTGGGCACGACCAAAATCTATGGTGCGGGGTCGCAGGACACCAATGCGCGCTTCACCGCCAACTGGCTCCTTTACGGCAGCCCGCTGACGATCGACGTGCCCGACGTCAACAATGCCGATTTCATGCTGATCTTCGGCGCCAACCCGTTGATCTCGCACGGGTCGCTGATCTTCACCCCGCGCGTGCGGCAGCAACTGGATGCAGTGGCGGCGCGCGGCGACGTGGTGGTCGTCGATCCGCGGCGCAGCGAAACCGCAGCGCGCTACGACCATGTCGCGATCGAGCCCAACTCAGACTGCTGGCTGATGCTGGCGATGCTCAAGACGCTCGCCGACGAGGGGCTGGCCGATGAGGCGTTCCTGGCGGAGCGTTGTGCAGGTTGGCCCGAATTGCGGGTCGCGCTCGCGGACATCGATTATGACGAAGCGGCGCGGCGCACGGGGATCGAGGTCGCTACGATCAGGGGGCTCGCGCACCGGCTCACCGCCAGTCCCAGGTCGGTCTGCTACGGCCGCGTCGGCATCTGCCGCGGGCCGCATGCGACGCTCGCCAACTTCCTGCTCTCGGCGCTCAATATGGTTGGCGGCACCTTCGGGCACGAGGGTGGCAGCACCTTCGCGACCCCGGTGCTCGCGGGCAGCGACCGGGCGACGACGGGCGGCTATGACGAGGTGCGCAGCCGGGTCGGCAATTTCCCGAGCGTGACGCAATTCCTGCCCTCGGCGGTGATGCCCGACGATATCCTCGAACCCGGCCCCGGCAAGGTCCGCGCGCTTCTGTCGCTCGGCGGCAATGTGCTGCTCGCGGCACCGGGCGGCGAGCGGCTGCGGCGCGGGCTCGAACAGCTTGAACTGTCGGTCTCGTTCGACCTCTATATCAACGAGGCCGGGTCCTACGCCGATTATGTGCTGCCGGGGCTGACCTTCTACGAGCGCGCCGACCTGCCGATGGTGCCTTTCATGAGCATGGTGCAGCCTTTCCTGCAATATGCCGAGCCGGTGATCCCGCCGGTGGGCGAGGCGCGGAGCGAGTTCGACACATTCTGCGCGATATTGGCGCGGATGGGGCTGCGCATGCCCGCCGCCTCGCCCGACGAGATCGCGGCGCAGGCGGCGGGGGGGCAGATGCGCCCGCTCGAGGTGCTCGACGGCGCGATAAGGCAAGGGCCGGCGGGGCTGCACGGCGACTGGTCGATCGACAAGTTGCGGCAGCATCCGCACGGGGTGATGCTCGACATCCCGATCCCCTGGGGCAATCAGGACAAGATCGCGCACGCCGATGGGAAAATCCATCTGTGGGACGACATGGTCGCCGCGGAGCTCGACCGGCTGGTCGCGACCGCGCCGATCGGGGGGCTGAAACTGCTGTCGCGGCGCGACATGCGCTCGCACAATGGCTGGCTGCACAATGTCGACCGGCTGATCCGCTCGCAGAAGCCGACCTTGCACATCCACCCCGACGATGCCGCCGAGCGCGGGCTGGCGGACGGCGACCGCGCGACGCTGTCGAACCGCTTCGGCGCGATCGAGGTCGAGGTGGAGGTGAGCGCCGACCACCGGCGTGGCACCGTGTCCTATCCGCATTGCTTCGGGCACGACACGGGCGGCTGGCAGCGCGCGAACCGCGCCGGGGGCGCGAATGTCAACATCCTGCTTGGTCACGGCCCTGACGTCGTCGAGGCGGTGTCGGGGACGACGCTGATGGACGGGATCGCGGTCGAGGTGACCGCGCTACAGCCCGCGTGAGCAGGGTGGGGTCAGGGGGCGAGGCCGCGCAGATAGATGTCGCAGACCATCTCGGCATATTTCTGCTTGATGCCGTCGTCGAGCTTCGCGACCCCCAAGGTCGAGGGCACCGAATAGCCGGCGTGGAAGATATGGTCGGCGGCGCCGACGAGGCAATAATAAAGCAGTCCGGGGTCGACGTCCTTGAGCACGCCCTCGTGCACCCCCTGTGCCACGATGTCGCGATAGACGTCGATCATCGGCTCGATGAAGATCTGCGCGACGCGCTTGCTCGCCGCGGGGCTGCCCGATTCGACCATATAATGGATCAGCCGGTTGATGTAGGGCGAGCGGTAATAGGCGTTGATGATGCCGTTGATGTGGATTTTCAGCTTCTTCTGCGCGGGAATATCCATCTCGCTCAGCGCCTTGAGCGCGGTCATCGCGGTCTCGGCATCGCGTTCGAGCACCGCGAGCAGCAGGCCTTCCTTGTTGCCGAAATAATATTTGATCATCGCGCTGTTCACCGACGCGCGCTGCGAAATCTCGTTGAGCGACACGTCGATCGTCGTGGCCTCCGACAGCAGCTGCGCGGTCGCGTTCAAAAGCGCTTCGGCGGACGCCGACCGCTCCTCGCGCCGGGCTGCCTTGATCGTCGAGCCGCTGTCATTGTCCATGTGGATGTCCGTTGTGTTCGCCCAGCCTATCGTTGGGACTCGGGAAGGAAGACTGTCAAGCCCTCCAGGTCGTCGGTCATCGCGATCTGGCACGACAGGCGGCTGTTTGGGCGCGGGTCGTTGGCGCAGTCGAGCATCTCGCTTTCGTCGGCGCCGGCGGGCCCCACGCGCTCGACCCATTCTGGGGCGACATAGATGTGGCAGGTCGCACAGGCGCAGACGCCGCCGCAATCGGCCTCGATGCCATCGACCATAGCATCGCGCGCGCCGCGCATGACCGAGTCGCCGACCTCGATCTCGATCGTCTCGACGCTGCCGTCGGTTGCATGGAAATTGACGCTCGGCATATGCTTTTCCCCGTCCCGGCCACTGTGGATCGATCTACTTTCAATCGATCAATTAATATTGCATGGTGACGGTGTCAACGAAGGCGCTTATGGAGCGTAAAATTAATTAGTCGATTGATGGAGAGGTCATGTCGGGCGAGGAAGCGGATTATATCGTCGTGGGCGGCGGCAGCGCCGGCTGCGTCCTCGCGGCGCGGCTGAGCGAGGATCCGGGCGTCCGCGTCGCGTTGGTCGAGGCGGGCGGCGAATCGACCGGGCTGATGGTCCAGATGCCGGTCGGCTTCGCCAAGATGCTCGTCGACGACCGCTACGACTGGAAATATTGGCAGCTGCCCGACCCGTCGATCAACGGGCGTCGCTTCATCTGGTCGGGCGGGAGGATGCTCGGCGGCGGCAGCGCGATCAACGGCCAGGTCTATATCCGCGGCACGCGCGCCGATTTCGACGCCTGGGAGCGGCTCGGTGCGACGGGGTGGAATTTCGACGGCGTCTTTCCCTATTTTCTGCGCAGCGAAAGCTGGGCCGGGGCGCCGAGCCAGAACCACGGGTCGCAGGGGCCGCTGTCGGTGTCACCGATGCGCGATCCACATCCCTTGTGCGACCTGTTCCTGCGCGCGTGCGAGCAATATGGGCTGGCGCGGCTCGACGATTATAACGGCGGGCAGATGGAGGGTGCGTATCTCACCCAGGCGACGCAGCGCGACGGCTGGCGGTGCAGCACCGAAAAAGCCTATCTGCGCGACGCCCGCAAGCGGCCCAATCTGATGACGATCACCGATGCGCATGTCGAAACGATCCTGATCGAGCAGGGCGAAGCGGTCGGCATCCGCTATCGCCAGGGCGGCGATGCCAAGGTCCTGCGCGCGCGGCGCGAGGTGATCGTCTCGTCGGGATCGATGGGGTCGCCCGCTTTGCTGCTGCGTTCGGGGATCGGCGCCGGCGATTATCTGCAGTCGCGCGGCATCGCGGTCCAGGCCGACCGGCGCGAGGTCGGGCATAATCTGCAGGAACATCCCGGCATCACGCAGAACAAGTTCGTCAGCGTGCCGACGCTCAACAGCCAGGTCGGGCCGATCGACATGATCCGCCACCTGACCAAATTCTTCTGGAACAAGAGTGGCCCCATGGGCGCCCCCGCGGTGCAGGCGATGGGGCTCGCGCGCACGCGCGACGGGCTCGACGAACCCGATATCCAGCTCCATTTCATGCCGCTCGCCTATAATGTCGAGCCCGAGACGGTGTCGTCGGCCGAGGCGGTGATGCCCAAGGAGCCGTGCATCAGCATCAATGTCTCGCTGACCCGCCCCAAGTCGCGCGGCCGCGTCGAGCTGGGCGAGGCGCTCGAACCGGTGATCAACCATCAATTGCTCGGCGAGCGTGCCGACGTCGATACGCTGATCGGCGCGATGAAGCTGGTCGACCGGCTGTTCGCGATGCCGGCGCTGAGCGCGATCACGCTCGGCGACCGCTCGCCCGATCCTGTGCCGACCGACGATGCCGGCTGGGAGGTCTATGTCCGCGCCAAGACGATGATCACTTACCACCCCGTCGGCAGCTGCCGCATGGGGTTGGATGCGGCGTCGGTGGTCGATCCGCAATGCCGGGTGCGCGGGGTCGGTCGGCTGCGCGTCGTCGACGCCTCGATCATGCCGCAGATCACCAGCGGCAACACCAATGCCGCCACGATCATGATCGGCGAAAAGGCCGCCGAGCTGATCCGCACCAGCGCATGAGCAGCGCCACCGCCTATGACTTCGAGCATATAGCGGTCGAGCGGTCGGCGCCGGGCATCGTCGTGCTGACGCTGAACCGGCCCGAGCGGATGAACGCGACCAATGATAAGCTCCACTACGAACTCGTGCGCCTTCCCGCCGCTATCGACGCCGATCCCGAAGCGCGCGCGGCGGTGGTGACCGGGGCGGGGCGGGCCTTTTGCGTCGGCGGCGACTGGGCCGATATCGCGGGCGACGACAATGATTATGCCAACAAGATCCGAATGATGCGTGAGACGTCGCAGATCCTGACCGCGCTGGTCGAGATGCGCAAACCGCTGGTTTCGGCGATCAACGGACCCGCCGCAGGCATCGGCCTCGCGCTCGGGCTGCTCGCCGATATTTCGGTGGTGAACGAGGAAGCGAATTTGTCCGACGGGCATCTGCGCATCGGACTCGCGGCGGGCGATCATGCCGCGATGGTCTGGCCGTTGCTCTGTTCGATGGCGAAGGCGAAGCGCTACCTGCTGACCGGTGACAAGCTCAGCGGCCGCGAGGCCGAGCGCATCGGGCTGGTGTCGGACGCGGTGCCGCCCGCCGAGGTGCTGCCGCTCGCCTTGCGCTACGCCGCGACGCTCGCCGAACGCTCGCCGCTCGCGGTCGAACTCAGCAAGCGCGCGCTCAACCACTGGCTGCGCGGCGCGATGCCGATCTTCGAAGCGTCGCTGGGCTACGAGATGGTGACCGCCTTCGACCCCGACCAGGCGGCGCATATGCCGTCCAAGAACTGAGGAACTGCCGATGACCACCGAACCGACGCTGATCGTCGAAACCCCCGCGCCGGGGGTGCTGCACCTGATCTTCAACCGGCCCGACGTGCATAATGCCTATGACACGCCGACCTTCACGGCCTTTGCCGACCAACTCGACCGTGCCGCGATCGACCCCGATATCCGCGCGATCGTCATCAGCGCGCGCGGGGGCAGGGCGTTCAGCGCGGGCTTCGATATCCACGAGATGGCGGGCTTCGACGCCGACACGATGCGCCGCGCCTTCGAGACGCGCGATCCGGTGTTCGGCCGCGTCGCCGCGCATCCGCTGCCGGTCATCGCCGCGATCGAGGGCATCTGTTTCGGCGCCGGGGCGTTGCTCGCGCTCGCCTGCGACATGCGGATCGCGACCCCGGGTTTCCGCTTCAAGGTCACCGCCGTCGGTTATGGCTGCGCCAACGCGACCTGGTCGCTGCCGCGCGCGGTCGGTGCGCCGCGCGCCAAGGCGATCCTGATGACCGGGCAGGTCGTCGAAGCCGAGGAGGCCGAGCGCATCGGGCTGGTCAATGCGGTGGTCGACGCGTCCGAACTCGATGCGCGCGCCATTGCGCTGGCGTCGGCCATCGCGGCGCATCCGCCGCAGGGGATCAAGGGCATCAAGACGCTGGTCGACGGCAGCCTGACACGCGCGCCGATCGACGGCTGGCAGACCGAATATGACTGGATGATCGCCAGCATGGCGGGCGCACCGGCGGGCGGCGAGACCTTCGGCAAATTCCTGTCCGAGCACGACGATCACAAACGCTGAACAGATACATCAGGAGAAGACCATGATCGGCCAAGCCCATGCGCAGGTCGCGCACCCCGACAAGCTGTTTATCGGCGGACGCTGGATTCCCGTCGAGGGCAGCGGGCGCTTCATGGTGACCAACCCGGCGACCGAGGAGGTCTTCGGCGAAGTCGTCGCAGCGGGTGCGCCCGAAGTCGAGCGCGCCGTGGCGGCAGCGCGCAAGGCGTTCGACGAGGGGCCGTGGCCGGGGATGACGGCGACCGAGCGCGCGACCTATATGCGTGCCTTGTCGCAGGCGCTGAAAAAGCGCGGCGCAGCACTCGACAGCGCGTGGATTTCGCAGGTCGGCGTGCCGATCTGGATGGCGCAGGGCTCGGGTGCGGGCACCGCGGGGCTGCTCGACTATTATGCCGAGCTCGCCGAATCCTATCCCTTCGAGGATGCCCGTCCGTCGAACGGCATGATGTCGAAGGTCGCGGTGGTGGTGCGCGAGCCGGTGGGCGTCGTCGCCGCGATCGCGCCGTGGAACGGCCCGCTCGCCTCGCTGCTCATCAAGCTCGCCCCCGCGCTCGCGACGGGCTGCACCGTCATCCTGAAGCCCGCGCCCGAAACCCCGCTCGAGGCGTTCATGCTCGCCGAGGCTGCCGAAGAAGCAGGCTTTCCCGAGGGGGTGATCAACCTGCTGCCCGCCGACCGCGAGGCATCCGATCTGCTCGTCCGCCATCCCGGCATCGACAAAGTCGCCTTCACCGGCTCGACCGAGGTCGGGCTGCACATCGCGCAGGTCTGCGCTGGGCGCATGGCGCGCTTCACGATGGAGCTTGGCGGCAAGTCGGCGGCGATCGTGCTCGACGATTTCGAGCCCGAGGCGATGGGGCCGGCGCTCGCGCCGATGATCACGTTGCTCTGCGGGCAAGTGTGCATCAATTTCAGCCGCGTGCTCGTTCCGCGGGCGCGCAAGGACGCCTATGTCGAAAGCCTCGCCGCGGCGATGGCGGCGACCAGCATCGGCGACCCGCTGGATGCGAATACGATGATGGGTCCGCTCGCGATGGCGCGGCACCATGCGAAGGTGTCGAGCTGTTTCGACAAGGGCGTCGCCGAGGGGGCGCGCATCGCGACCGGCGGCCGCCGTCCGCCGTCGCTGAACAGCGGCTATTATGTCGAGCCGACGGTGTTCGCCGACGCGACCAACGACATGGCGATCGCGCAGGAGGAAATCTTCGGCCCCGTCACCGCAGTCATCCCCTATGACAGCGTCGAGGAGGCGATCGCGATCGCCAACGACAGCCAATTCGGCTTGTCGGGCGGCGTCTACACCCACGACACCGACCGCGCCTATGGCGTCGCGCGGCGCATCCGCACCGGCCATTTCACCCAGAACGGCCGCGATTTCGACCTGACCAATCCGTTCGGCGGCTTCAAGAAATCGGGCGTCGGCCGCGAGGGCGGGCCCGAAGGCATCGAGCCCTTTACCGAGGTCAAGACCGTCTTCCTGCCGCAGGCGCCCGGCGCGCTCGCATGAGCGCCGCCTACACCGCCGGCCTGTTCGACGTCGCCGGCAAGCGCGCGCTGGTGACGGGCGCGACGTCGGGAATCGGCCGGATGATCGCGCGTGGGCTGGCGCAGGCGGGGGTCGAGGTCTGGGTCGTCGCGCGCGGAGCAGGCGATGTCGATGCGATCGTCGCCGAACTCGGCGGGAATGCGCAAGGGGTCGCGGCGGACGTCGCGACCGACGAAGGCATCGCGCGTATCGCCGAGGCGCTCGGCGACCGGCCGCTCCATATCCTGGTCAACAATGCCGGAACCGACCGCCCGACGCCGCTCGACGCCGAGGGGCGCGAAGATTTCGACGCCGTGCTGGGGCTCAACCTGACCGCGCCCTTCCTGCTGACGCGCAAATTGCTGCCGCAGCTCGAAGGCGCCGCGACGCCGGGCGATCCGGCGCGGGTGATCAACATCGCCTCGATCGCCGCGCTCAACCCCGGCCATCTCGAGAATTTCGCCTATGCGTCGAGCAAGTCGGGCGTCGTGATGATGTCGCGCCACCTCGGCCGCCATCTCGCGAAGCGCAATATCAGCTGCAACGCGATCGCGCCGGGGCTCTTTCCCTCGCGGCTCACCGAGCAATTTCTGGGCATGAGCGAGACCGACGCGGTGCCCAAGGCCTTCGTCTCGCCGCTCGGCGCGCGGGCAGGGGAGATGGACGATATCGCCGGCGCGGTGATCTACCTTTCATCGCGTGCCGGGGCTTGGGTGACGGGCGTGCTGCTTCCCGTCAGTGGCGGCATTTCCACCGTCAGCTGATCAGTCGATCCCGAAGATCGCCGAACTGATCGTCGGCGCCCCCGGCCCGCCCGCAAGCAGGCACGTCCGCGCGCCCGCCACCGGGTTCGGGCTTTCGCCGCGCAGGCAGCGCACCGCCTCGACCGCGGTGACGAAGCCGTGGACGAAACCATGCGCCAGATTGCCGCCCGAGGTGTTCACCGGCAGCTTGCCCGACGGCGCGATCAGATTTTCGAAGCGCACGACCTCGGCGACATTCTCGTAACTGCAGAAGCCATGGTCGATCAGCGAAGCGATGCCCTGCGCGCTGAAATTCTCGTAGAGCTGGACGACGTCGATGTCGGCCGGCGTCAATCCCGCAGTACCGTACAGCCGCTCGCGGATCGCGCGGAAACCGGCGGTCGGATAGAGATCGGTCACATCATTCTCGAGCAGGTCGCCGTACCCCGCCTCGGTCCCCTGCGCGACCGACAGCAGCTTGACCGGCTTCTTCTTGAGGTCGCGCGCCATTTCGGTCGAGACGAGCAGGATCGCGCCTGCGCCGTCATTCTCGCGGCTGCAATCAAAGAGGTGGAAGGGCTCGGCGATGATCCGCGAGCCGCGGTACTCGTCATGGTCGAAGTCCTTGCCATAGGCCACAGCCTCGGGATTGCGGCTGCCGTGATAATAGGACGCACGGACCAGTTCTTCGCACAGTTCGTAGGGCACGCCATGATATTCGAACATCCGCTGCGCGCGCATCGCGCAGACCTGCGCAGGGGCGAGGATGCCCGATGAGACCATATGGTCATTCAAATGATGCGCCATCACCGCTGCCGACAGCCGCCCGCTATTGCCCTCGACCAATGCGCGGAACACGACGACGGCGCGCGCCTGTCCGGTCAGGATCGCCGAGGCGGCGATGCCGAAGGCGCCCGCGATGCCGCCGCCGCCGCCGCCCCACACCTGCGCCGACCAGTTGATCGCCCTAGTGCCGAGGTCGGGCATCAGCCGCACCGGCTCATTCTTGTCGTCGCCATAGGAGACGAAGCCGTCGACGTCGGCAGGGTCGAAGCCCGCGTCCTCGCACGCATCGACGATGGCGCGAACGAGCACGCCGCGTTCGGGGACGGGCGCGGTGCCGCGCTTGTACTGGCGATAACCGACGCCGGCGGCGGCGACCAAGCCCGACAAATTGGGGTTCATAAGAGCCTCCAGCGACTGGCGGGAATCTGCGCGTCGCCGAAGGCGGTACGCGCGATGGTGCCGGTGACGGGGGCGCCGATCCTGAGGCCCGTTTCGTCGCCTTCGAGCACGCCGACCAAGCGGACCGGCACCGTGTCGAGCGTGACGATCAGTGTCGCGAAAGGCTTGGCGAAGGCTTCGGTACCACCGAACGGATGGTGGGTGCGGGTGTAGGTGAATACGGTGCCGGCCAGTGACTGTTCCACCCATTCATGGTCCCAGCCGCCGCAACTGCCGCAGCGCCACACCGCGGGCCAATGCCATTGGCCGCATCCTTTGCAGCGCGGCAGTTCGAGCCGCCCTTCCAGAAGCGCGTCCCAATAGCGCCCCTCGGCGCCGATCGGTCCCGTTGCCGAATGATAGGCCATTCGCCCCTGCCATCCTTTCCCGCCCGCGTTCGCTGCGAGCCATTGCCATCATTTATCTACACTATATAGATTCGATGTCGACGTGCAATGGTGAAGTGCGCGGGACGCGACAAGGTCCGCGCCGATGGGAGAGTTGACGATGCTGCGAGTGACCTTTTGCCTGAAGCGGCTGCCAGGGATGACGCGCGAGGAGTTTCAGGATTATTGGCGGAACCGCCATGCCCCGTTGGTCAGGGAGCATGCCGCGGCGCTGGGCATCCGTAAATATGTCCAGTCGCACAGCCTGAGCCTGCCCGGTGCCTTTCCGCTGGCCGAGGTTCGCGGCTCTGTCGGCCTCGATTTCGACGGCGTGGCGCAGCTGTGGTGGGACGATATGGCGAGCTTTGCCGCCGCGGGATCGACCGAGGCGGGGCGCGTCGCGGGCGCGTTGCTGCTCGCGGACGAGAGGAAATTCATCGACCTGCCGAATTCGCCGATCTTCCTCTCGGAAGATTTTCAGGTCATCGATTAGCCCGTCGCGGTGACGGGGTGGGAGCTCGCCATATGCGCCTCGGCCTGCCGCCGCGTCGCCTCGGCGAGCGGTTCGAGTATGGCATCGATCTTCAATGCCGCAATGCCCGCCGCGTCGATGCCGAGCCAGTCGGCGATGACCTCTTCGCTCTGCTCGCCGCTGAGCGGCGCGGGGCGGAGCGGCGGGGCGGGCAGGTCGGCGGTGCGGACGACATAGGCGTCGCCGACGACCTTCTCCTGCAACCAGGGATGATCCTCGATCCGGTAAAATCCGCGCGCGCGGAAATAGGGGAAGTCGGGAAGTTCGACGAGGCGCAGCATCGGCGCGGCGGCAATGCCCGCCGCCTGCAATGTCTCCGCCGTTTCATGCTGGTTGCGGCCGGTCGTCCAGGCTTCGATCGCCGCGTCGATTTCGCCCCGCGCGGCGAGGCGTTTGGCGGGGCTGTCGAAGACCGAACCTTCGTCATAGCCGATCGCCGTGCACAGCTTCGCCCAGTCGCCATCGCCCTCGATCGTGATAACGCACCATTCGTCGCTGCCGGCTGTGCGATACACGCCCCACGGCCAGTCCGTGGGCGCGCCGCCCGCGGGCGTGCCGCGCACGACATCGGCGGCGAAATGGCCGATCATCACCTCCGACTGCGCGACCTTGGCGACCCCGCCCAACCCGGTGCGCAGGCGGCGGATCAGCAGCGCCGCGACCCCGATCGCGCAGATGCGCCCCGCGACATGGTCGGGATAGACGGTGATCGAATCGCTGAAGCTCAAAGGATCGTCGGGATAGCGCCAGGCGAGTGTCAGCCCGGTCGAGGCGCGCACCAGCGGGCCATAACCCATACGCCCGCTCCACGGCCCTGTGTCACCGAACGCCGAGCTTTCGGACACGACGAGGCGCGGGTTGACCCTGCGCAGCTCGGCTTCGCCGAGGCCCAGCTTTTCCATCGTGCCCGGCTTGAAATTCGAACAGACGACGTCGGCCTGTCGCACCATGTCGAGGAACAGGTCGCGACCTGCGTCGCTGCGCAGGTTGATGCCCAGGCTGCGCTTGTTGCGATGGCCGGCGGCGAAGCTAACCGACATGCCATGCTCCAGATAGGATTGGCGGCTGCCGTCGGGAAAGGCGCCGCTCTCGATCTTGATCACATCGGCGCCGAGGTCGCCGAGCAGCCGCGCGCCCTCGGCGCCGACCACGATCACGCCGAGGTCGAGGACCTTGAGGTCGCCGAACGGGGCGAGGGGGGCGGCGGTGGCGGCGGGAAAGCTCGCCGCTTCGGGCGCGGTCAGCGGTCCCATGCGCGCGCCGTCGATGGTCAGGAACCCATTGGGCAGCCGCGTGCCGTCGTCGAGCGTCGCCACCGCCTCGCGTGCTGCGGCATGGTCGCTGTCGAGAAACTCGCCGAGCGTCAGCACCGACGCGATCGGCACGCCGTGCCGCTGGCCCTCGCCCTCGAGGTCGATGCGACGCTTGTCGGCGAAAAATCCGGCGATGTAAGGGAGGAGTTCGGCCGATGCATAACGGTGCGAGGTGCGGTCGAAGTCGGGCGAGGCGAATTGTTCGGGTTCGCCCATCCACTGGAACATGCCGCGCCACTGGCGCTTGGCAAGCAGGCAGATGCGCACATAGCCGTCGGCGCAGCGCAGGATCGGATATTGGAAGCCCGCGCGGGGGCGGTCGCGCATCAGCAGCCCGACGGGTTTGCCCATCGTCGCGCTGCCGTTGATGCCGAAACCCGGATCGAGCCCCTGCACCGCGCCGTCGAGCGCCGCGAAATCGAAATGCGCGCCTTCGCCGCCGCCGAGGCTCCGGTAGAGCGCTCCGAGCAAGGCGAACACCGCCTGCGGCGCCGCGCATTGATAGGCGAGCTCGCCGGGCGGCAGCAGCGGCTCGCGCCCGCGGATGCCCGAGCGCGACAGCACCGCCGACAGCGCGTGGAGCACCGGTCCGGTCGCGCGCCAGTCCGCCAGCGGACCGTCCGCGCCGAAATCGCTGACCGCCATTGTGACGAGGGCGGGGCGGGCCTTGCGGATTGCCGCGAGGTCGATTCCCGATGCCGCGTCGGCGATCACGACATGCGCGCGATCGAGGACGGGCGAGGCCCTGTCCGGTCCTTTGGCATGCAGGCGCTTGCCCGCATGAACGACGATCCACTCCGCGCTCTGGCTTCCGTCGGGCGCGAAGGCATCGACCTCTGCGCCCAGGTCGGCCAGATAACGCCCGATCATCGCCAGTGGACCGCGCACGCTTTCGACGACTCGAATGCCTGAAAGCGGGCGGTTGGACATGGGCTTACCCTTCTGTTTTGGCAGGCGACCGGGCCAAAATGCGGTCTCCCTCGATCGTCGGCGCTTGCCATATCCAGGATGCGAAGAAAAGTTAATTAATCGACTAATTCGTTTTGCGACGACTGCCTTCTATGATAGCGGGCACGCCACGGAGAGCTGCCGATGGACTTCATTTTCACCGACGATCAGCGCCAGTTGCGTGACGCGCTGCGCGGCTATCTGGCGCGCAACAACGGTTTTTCCGTTCGCACGGCAACGGCGCGTAGCGCCTCGGGCTGGAGCGACTCGCTATGGCGCGGGCTTGCGGGCGACTTGGGCATTTTGGGCCTGCTTGCGCCCGAAGCTGCGCGTGGCATCGGCGGCAATGCGACCGACATGATGGTCGTGATGGAAGAGCTTGGCGCCAATCTGCTCGTCGAACCCTATCTCGAAACCGCGGTTATCGGAGCGTCGGCGTTTGGGGCCGCGCACGCGGCGGAACTGGCGGGGATCGCAACCGGCGACCTGCGGATCGCCTTTGCCTGGGCCGAGGCGGGGACGCGTTTCGACCGTTTGCCGCGCGATACGATCGCGCTCCGCACGACGGTCGGATGGCGGCTCGACGGGGGCAAGATCGTGGTGACCGCGGCGCCGATGGCGACGCATTTCCTCGTCACCGCGCGCATCGGCGACGAGCCCGCGCTGTTCTTGGTCGAAGCCGGCGCGACCGGCATTTCGCAGCACGCCTTCCCGACCATCGACGGCCGCCGCGCCGCCGACGTCACCCTGGACGCCGTGGCGGTGCCCGATGGCGCGCTCGTTGCGCGCGGCGGCGAAGCGATCGAGCGATTGTGCGACATCGCCACTGCGATGCTGGGCGCCGAGGCGCTCGGCGTGATGCGCGTGATGCTCGACGACACCATCGCCTTCACCAAGGAGCGCCGCCAGTTCGGACAGGCGATCGCGTCGTTCCAGGTGCTCCAGCACCGCATGGTCGATATGTATATGCAGCTCGAGCTTGCGACCTCGGCGGTCTACCGCGCGGTGCTCAGCCTCGACGCGGAGCCGGTCGAGCGCGCACGCGCGGTGTCGGCGATGAAGGTGATGGTGGCGGCCGCGTGCCGCTTCATCGGCCAGAATGCGATCCAGCTCCACGGCGGCATGGGCATGACCGACGAAGTCGCGGTGACCCATTATTTCCGCCGCGCCACCGTCATCGAAAGCGAGTTCGGTTCGGCCGACTGGCACCGCCGCCGCTTCGCTGCCTTGTCGCGCGCGGCCTGAGGGAGGAAGCCGATGGATATCGCCTGGAGCGCCGAAGAAGTCGCCTTTCAGGGCGAAGTACGCGCCTTTCTCGGCGACAAGCTGACCGACGATCTGCGCGCGAGCGGGGCGCATATGACTAGCGTTTATGCCGATCCGGGCCATGCCCGCGCGTGGCAGGCGATATTGCACGAAAAAGGCTGGGTCGCGCCGGCCTGGCCCGTCGAGCATGGCGGTACCGGCTGGAGCCTCGCGCAGCGTTATATCTGGCAGCGCGAACGCATCGCCGCGGGCGCGCCGCCGGTGTCGCCGATGGGCGTGCAGATGTGCGGCCCTGCGATTATCGGCCACGGCAGCGACGAACAAAAGGCCTTCTTCCTCCCGCGCATGCTGTCGGGCGAGCATTTCTGGTGTCAGGGCTATTCCGAGACCGGCTCGGGCTCCGACCTCGCCAGCCTGCAATGCCGCGCCGAGGAGGATGGCGACGATCTGATCGTGACCGGCCAGAAGCTGTGGAGTACGCACGCGCACGCGGCCAACTGGGGCTTCTTCCTCGTCCGCACCGCGACGCTCGACCGGCCGCAAAAGGGCATTACGTTCCTGCTGATCGACATGACCAGCCCTGGGGTCACCGTCGTTCCCACGGTGTCGCCCGCCGGCGAGAATATCCAGAACGAGATTTTCCTCGACGCGGTGCGCGTGCCCAAGGCGAATGTCGTGGGCGCGATCGGTGATGGCTGGACCGTCGCCAAATATCTGCTCGAATTCGAGCGCGGCGGCGCGGCCTATGCGCCGGGGCTGCAGATCGATCTCGACGAGATCAAGCAGTTTGCCAGCGAAGTGCGCGGCGACGAGGGCGGGCGGCTGATCGACGACGCTGCTTTCGCCGATGCGATCGCACAGGCGCGGATCGACGTGATGGCGCTCGAAATATTCGAATTCCGCGCGATGAGCGATGCCGGAGCGGGGCGCTATCCGCACGCGATCCCGTCGCTGATGAAGATCCGCGGCACCGAATTGCAGCAGCGGATAACGGAACTCCGCCTGCTCGCGGCGGGGCGATACGGCATGGCCTATCAGCCGCAGGCCGGGGTTTCGGCGGGACCGGTGCATTTTCCGCACGGCGAGGACGCTTTCGTCGGCCCGCGCGAGGCGGCGATCGCGCCGATGCGCTACGTCAGCGAGCGCGCCGCGTCGATCTATGCCGGCACCAACGAGATCCAGCGCAACATCATCGCCAAAATAATGGGCCTCTGAAAACCGGAGTAGACAAGATGACCGACACCCCCGCCGTGCTCGCCGAACGCCGCGGTCCTATCCTGATCCTGACGATCAACCGCCCCGAGGCGCGCAACGCCGTCAACGCCGCGGTCCATGTCGGGCTGGGCGAGGGGCTCGAACAGGCCGAGGCCGATCCCGAAATCCGCGTCGTGATCGTCACCGGCGCGGGCGACCAGGCCTTTTGCGCAGGCGCCGATCTCAAAGCCCTGTCGCGCGGCGAGCGGCTCGAACCCGAGGACAGGGCGCAGCGCGCCTGGGGTTTCGCGGGCTTCGTCCGCCATCCGATCGGCAAGCCGATTATCGCCGCGGTCAACGGCTTTGCGCTCGGCGGCGGCACCGAACTCGCGCTGGCCTCGGACCTGGTGATCGCCGCCGACCATGCGCAATTCGGGCTGCCCGAGGTCAAGCGCGGGATCATCGCCGCGGCGGGCGGCGCGTTTCGCATCGTCCAGCAATTGCCGCAAAAGGTCGCGATGCAGCTGCTGCTGACCGGCGAGCCGATCTCGGCGCAGCGTGCGCTCGATCTCGGCCTCGCGAACGAGGTGGTGCCGCTCGACAAGCTGATGGACACCGCGCTCGATTATGCCGAACGCATCGCGGTCAACGCCCCGCTCGCGGTGCAGGCGAGCAAGCGTATCGCGATGGGCATCGCCGAAGGGCGTATCGCCAGCGACGACGATTATTGGGAAGCGAACAAGCGCGAAACGCGCGTCGTCTTCACCTCCGAAGACTCGCGCGAAGGCCCGCGCGCCTTCGCCGAAAAGCGCCAGCCTGTGTGGAAGGCGCGCTGACGAAGATGCTCGCGATCCTCGCGGCTGGCCAATCGCGCTTCGTCATGGCATCTGTCGGCCTAATGCCGATAGGGAAAGGGACAGCTTTGTCCGCCAGCCAAGCGAAGCGAAAAAAGGGGCCGGGACGCCCGCTCACCCCGCTGATCACGCGTGAGACCGCGATTGAGGTTTCGATCGACCTGCTCGACCGCCAAGGGCTCGACGCGCTGACCGTGCAGGCGGTGGCGCGCGAATTGGGCGTGCAGGCACCCTCACTCTATTATCATTTCAAGAACCGCGACGAACTGCTCCAGATGATCGCGAAGACCCTGTTGTTCGAGGTGGGGCAAGGCGAACAGCCCGGCTCGTCTTGGGAGGAGCGGGTGGTCGACCTGGCCGTCGCGACCCGCCGCGTGATGCTGAGCCACGCGCATGCCGGTCCGCTGATGCTGCGCTTCTTCCCCCGCGAACTCATGCTCGGCGCCTATGAACGCGGATTGTCGGACTGCCCCTATCCGCCCGAACATCATCTCGCGGTACTCGAGGCGCTCGAGAAGCTGACTTATGGCAAGTCGCTCTTCGACGCGGCCGCCAAGGCGCACGACCATGCCGCGATGCCACCTGTCGATGCGGCGCGCTATCCGCTACTCGCCGCGGCGCTCGCCAACACGTCGGTGACCGACGAGGCCTTGTTCGTCGAGACGCTGCAGGTGCTGCTCGACGGTTTCAAATTTCGATACGGAAAGGGACGGGTGCAGTGATCGAGGGCGGCTGCAATTGCGGGGCGATACGCTACCGCGCCCAGGGCGCCCCCGTGGTGGTCGCGCAATGCCATTGCAGCAATTGCCGCAAGCAGTCGGGCAGCGCCTTTTCGGTCAACCTGTTGTTCAAGAAGGACGTCGTGTCGCACGACGGCGACCTCACCGTCTATGAGGACACGGACACGCTGTCCGGCAACCCGGTACTCCGCAAATTCTGCGGTCGTTGCGGGTCGCCAATCTTTTCGGAGACGACCGACGGGCGGGGCATGCTGGTGGTGAAGGCCGGGACGCTTGACGACCCGGCGCCCTTCGCACCGACCGTCAGCATCTGGACCGCGACCGCGCTGCCGTGGGTGATCCTGCCCGAGGGGCAATATAAGATCGAGAAGAATGCTTGAGACGGGGCTCAGGCGGTATAGCCGCCATCGGCCACGATCTGCGTTCCCGTGACGAAGCCGCTTTCGTCGGATAGCAGATAGATCATCGCGCCCACGCTTTCCTCGGGCTGCGCTACGCGGCCGAGCGGGGTCAGTTGCGCGCCGCGGTCGAGCGCCGCGCTGCTTGCCGTCTCGGTCAACAGCCGCGTTGCGAAAAAGCCCGGGATGAAGACGTTGACGCGGATGCCCTGCGGTGCGAGCTCCTTGGCGGCGGCGCGCGACATGCCGATCACCGCCGCCTTAGCGGCCGAATAGGCGACCAGATTGGCATGGGCCTTGGTTCCGGCGGGCGAAGCGACGTTGACGATCGACCCGCGCGTTCCCGACGCCAGCATCGCGCGCGCACCCTCGCGCATGCCGAAAAACACCCCATTCTGGTTGACCGCGACGATGCCGGCCCACTCCGCGTCGCTGATGTCGACCAACGGGCGCGTCGCGCCGACGCCGGCATTGTTCACCAGGCCGTCGATCCGTCCGAATTTTCCCACCGCGAATGCGACCGCAGCCCTCCAGTCTTCGGCCTTGGTGACGTCGAGCGGAAGGAAGTGCGCGTTGCCGTCGAGCGAATCCGCGATGGCGGTTCCCGCGGCGCGATCCCGGCCCCCGAAAATGACCTGCGCGCCCTCACGCGCCATGCCGCGGACTTGGGCTTCGCCCATCCCACGGGTCCCGCCCGACAGCAGAATGATCTTCCCCGACAACCGGCCTGCCATCGAATGTCTCCCACATGATCAGCGCCACCGAATTGCGCCGAATCAAGCCGAGTTCAATATCTACAGTGTGTAAATATAAAAGGGGCCAATTATGGGAAGTTCGTGGGAGCGCCCGGCTAAAGTTCGTCGAGCATCGCCCCGATTTTCGCGACATAGGCGCTGGCATCGGCGTGGGTGGCTATCTTGCCGAAATCGGCGATGATCTCCTCGGGCGGGCGCCCGCCGCATTTTTGCGCCAGCTCTATTTCGGTCTTGAGCAGCACGTGCAGGAAACCCACCGCATTTCCCGACCGCGGCAGCGCGTCATTGTGGCGGTCGTCGGGAACAATTGTCTCATAATTCGGTCCGCGCGGCGGCAGCATCGGGTTGGGCAGGGTCGTGGGGCAATCGGCGCGTATCGTGTCGCCGAGCATCGCCCACAGATCGTTGGCCGCCGCGTCGCGCTTGGTCAGCGGGCCGATCCCGTGCTTGCGCTCCAGCGTTGCCAGCACCGAACTATGGTCGAATAGCGTGTGATCGACATGGCCCTTAGCGACCCAAGGCGACACGATCACCGCGGGGACGCGGACGCCGAGCATACTGAAATCGAAGCAATATTCGTTGAGCTTGCGTTCCGAATGGACATGATCGCCCGGCGGCACCGCAGGGGGTGGAAAGGCGCTGTCGTAAAATCCGCCATGTTCGTCATAGACTATGATCAGCATGCTGGTCTCCCAGACGGGCGAATTGCGGATCGTTTCATAGACGAATTTGATCAGCCCCTCGCCGCCATAGCAATTGTCCTCGGGATGCTGTGAAGAGCCGCCGGTGTAGCGCGGACCCTTGCCGCCGCCGTCCGGCTGCGGCGAGAAGAAGCTGGCGCCGAAATTGGGTTCGATGAAGGTATAGGGATATTGGCGATAGGCGGGGTTGCCACCGGCATCCTGCGCGCTGATGTCGTCCTTGAACTTCCGCAGATTTTCAATGCGTTCGAGGCCGATATTGCGGATCGCCGCGACCTGCGAAATCCAGCCGCCCTGTTCCTTGGACGACGGCCGATCGCTGAAATCATTGTCCTTGTCCTGATACAGTTTGAACCCCAGTCCCTTGGCGGTCAGCGCGTCGTAGATCGACCCTTTCTCATATTCGAAGCCCAGTCCGCGCCACACTTCCCACTCGGCCTCGTCGCCGAAGCCGGGGCTGATGTTCATGCCCGACGACGAGGCGCCATGGACGAAGAAACGATTGGGCCAAGTCGGCCCGGGCAGCGACGAATGCCACGCGTCGCAGACCGCATATTGCTGCGCCAGCGTGTAGATGACCGGCAATTGCTCCTTCGTGTCGAAGCAGGCCATGATGTCGCCGATATGGGGGGCGTCGGGCGTCCCGGTATCCTCGCTGACCGAGGTGGCGTAGCTGCTCGCGAAACCCGACAAATCTGTCGGCGGATATGTGCAGCCCGCACACTCGATGAAGGTGCGCGCCTCCTTGCGGCATTTTTTCAAGAAAGTGGCGAGCGCGTCGGCCCCGCATAATTGCTGCAGCGCGTCGAGATATTCATGCCCCGGATCGGTCGTCATGCACCAGGGCGCCGGGCTTTTGACCTGATAATTCTGGCCATTGTAGCTGTTGCTCGCTCCCTCGGGCGCGACGCGCAGGCCGTCGATCTTCGACCGGCCGAGCATATTGTCGAACGAGTGGTTCTCCAGCATCAGGACGAAGATATTGGTGATCGCGGCCTTGGCGACATCGGACATGGTCATATTCCCCCAGGATGGAACACATGCGCCCTTGTTCTGGCACTTGTGTGGACGGGCGCGCGGCGCGCGGCAACGAAAATCGCGCCGCGCTGTTGACATGATTGTCAATTGCTGGGAGCGTTGGTCCGGGACTGGAGAGAGGCGACGTGGCAGAGCAGCAGGCTTCGACGGCGCCGTCCGCCCCCATGCCCGCCGAGCGCCCGCGCCCGCGTACCATCGCCGCCTATGCCGCGACCGCGGGACCGACCGCGATCCTCAGCCTACCGTTCAGCGTCTATCTGCCGCCCTACATCGCCGAAGGCGGCGTGATCGCGGTCGGGCTGGTCGGGCTGCTGTTTTCGCTGACGACCATCTGGGACGGGGTGGTCGATCCGCTGATCGGGACGATGATCGACCGGGTGCGCACCGGGCTCGGGGCGCACCGGCGCTGGATGCTGATGGCGCTGGTGCCGCTGGCCTTGCTCCTTCTCGTCATCGTGACGATCGGCGACATGCTGCCTTTCGCTGCGCTCTTCCTCGTCATGATCTTCTTCTATTCGAGCTACAGCCTCTATGAAGTCGCGCAATTGTCGTGGGGCGCGGCGCTGGTGCGCACCCCGGCGGACAGCGCCTTGCTCTATGGCATGCGTGACTGGTTCGCGAAGATCGCGCTGATCGCCGCCTTCGCCGCGCCGGCGGCGGCGCAACTGCTGATCCCCGGGATCAGCCTGCAGGGCCGCATCCTCGCCTATGCCAGCCTGTTCATCGTCATGGTCCCCCTCGCGCTTTTCGCAATGCGGCTGGTTCCGTTGCGCAGCGTGGTCGCCGAACCCGGCATCGGCTGGCGCAACGAGATTCGGGCCTCGCTGGGATTTCCGCCCTTGATGCTGCTGCTCGGGGTGACCTTCCTCAACAGCTTTGCATTCGGCTCTTTGACCTCGCTCTTCGTCTTCTTCGCCGCCGCAGTGCTCGACCTTGATGCGCAGAGTGCGGTCCTGCTTTTCGCCAGCTTCATCGGGGGCGCTATAGCCTCGCCGCTGTGGACGCTCGCCGCGCGCCGCTTCGGCAAGCCGCGCGGCATGATCGCCATGGCGCTGCTCGTCATCGCGCTGCTGCTCGGTACGCTGGCGCAGGAGCCGCGCGGCCTTGCGCAGGCCGCGGGCTTTTCGCTGATGCTCGGCACCGGCTTCGTGGGTCTGCTGTTCATCTATTCGATGCTCGCCGATCTTGTCCCGCGCGACGCGGAACGCTGCGGTCGCAGCCGCTCGGCCTTCCTGTTCGCGCTCTTGAACCTGATGCAGAAATTCGGCGTGGCGGCGGCGATCGCGGTCAGTTACGCGCTGCTCGGCCTCGTCGGTTTCGATCCGCAGGACGGCAAGGCCGCGGCACGCGAACTACATCTGCTGTTCGTGCTCCAGCCGGCGATCAGCTGGACGATCATGATCGGCCTGCTGCTCGTCATGCGCAGTCACATGCCGCACCGCGCCGCCAGCCTTTGACTTGCAATCGCTCCCGCGCCCAAGTAAAGGCCGCTCCATTCGGACAGATGCGCCGTTTTCCTTCCGCCTTTCGCCGACATGCTCGGGGAGGGTGGGCGGACTATTGCCCAAAGCATGGTTGACGCTTGGGGCATGGCAACCCATCTGGCCCGATATCATTGACGCTTACGAGGACAGGACGATCAACATGGCCAAGACCAGCCCCGGTGAATTCATTCGTCAGGTGCGTGCCGAAGCCGGCAAGATCGTCTGGCCGACCAGCCGCGAGACTGTGCAGACGACGATCCTGGTGCTGATCATGACCACGATCCTGTCGTTCTTCTTCCTCGGCGTCGACACGGTTTTCAACGCGATCGTCAGCTGGCTGACGTCGCTCGCGCGCTGATCGGCGCGGGTTTACAGGGACGATAGATACATGGCGCGCTGGTACATCATTCACGCCTATTCGGGTTTCGAGAACAAGGTCCGCGATTCGGTGATCGCCGAGGCCGAACGCATGGGCCTGACCCAGCTCGTCGAATCGGTCGAAGTGCCGGTCGAGACGGTGACCGAGGTCAAGCGCGGCAAGAAGGTGCAGGCCGAGCGGAAGTTCTTCCCCGGTTATGTGCTTGCCAAGCTGACGATGACCGACGACGTCTATCACCTCGTCAAGAACACCCCGAAGGTCACGGGCTTCCTGGGTTCGATGGGCAAGCCGCAGGCGATCAGCGAAGCCGAAGCCGCGCGCATCCTGAACAGCAAGGAAGAGGCAGCGGCCCGCCCGAAACAGGAAATCCGCGTCGATTACGAAATCGGCGATCAGGTCAAGGTGCTCGACGGCCCCTTCGCCAGCTTCAACGGGCTGGTCGAAGAGCTCGATTTCGAAAAGGCGCGCGTCAAGGTCAGCGTGTCGATCTTTGGTCGCGCGACCCCGGTCGAGCTGGACTTCGAGCAGGTCGAGCGGATGAAGTGACGGCCCGCGCCGTCATTGTCCTCCAAGAACGGATAAGACCATGAGCCTGAGTCCCGAGCAGATTCAGGCCCGCATGGAACGCGCCCGCGAAATCAACGCCAGTGTCGATGCCGGCCCGGTGGTTGCCGCGGTGGCGCGCCTCTTCGATCTCGAACCTGCGGGCGAACCCGACGAATTCACCTTTCCCGCGCTGGTGACAACCGCGCGCGAGCGCATCTTTGGCGGTCAGGTGATCGCGCAGGCGATGGTCGCCGCGGCGCGCACCGTCGATCCGGGCAAACAGGTCCATTCGCTCCACGCTTATTTCCTGCGCGGCGGCGACGAGACCAAGCCGCTGCATTTTCGTGTCCACCGCGATTTCGACGGGCGCAGCTTCGCCAACCGCCGCGTCGTCGTGCGGCAGGATGGCAAGGTGATCTTCAACCTGACCGCCTCGTTCCAGCTGCCGACCCCCGGCCTCGCGCACCAGGTACCGATGCCCGGCCTGTTGCCGCCCGAGGAATGCCGCGATTTCCTCGAGACGATCGCCGCCGATCCGAACGTGTCCGAAGAGACCTTCTTCCATATGGCGCGGCGCCGCCCGTTCGAGCTGCGCAACCATCGCCCGCCGGCGTCCGCGAAGGCGACCCAGCATTACCAATGGTTCCGCGTCGCGGCGCCGATCGGCGACGATCCGCTCGTCCACCGCGGTTTCTTGGCCTTCGCGTCCGACATGGGGCTGCTGTCGTCGGCGATGCTGCCGCACGGGCTCAATTTCATGACCCCCGGGCTGTTCTCGACCAGCCTCGACCATGCGATGTGGTTCCACGACGATATCCGCGTCGACGAATGGTTCGTCTATGTGATGGACAGCGACTGGACCGGCGGCAGCCGCGGTATCAACCGCGGCTCGATCTATCGCCAGGACGGCACGCTGATCGCCTCGGCGGTGCAGGAAGGCCTGCTGCGACTGGCACCGCAGGGCTGAGAAGCCTTGCTTTCGCGTGCATTTGGAGCTAACGGCGCCGCTTCGCGTCAGATACGGGCGTGATTCCGCGCGGGAGGAGGGGGTGATGCCCTTCTGTTCGACCGCTTATTTTGAGGTTCGCCGCTCGCGACGGACCGACAGAAAGAAAGGAGGCCATCATGGCCAAGAAGATTAGCGGCTATATCAAGCTGCAGGTACCGGCAGGGACCGCAAACCCCTCGCCGCCGCTCGGGCCGGCGCTCGGCCAACGCGGTGTCAACATCATGGAATTCTGCAAGGCGTTTAACGCCGCCACCGATTCCATGGAAAAGGGCACCCCGACCCCGACCATCATCACCGTCTTTGCCGACAAGAGCTTCAGCTTCGTCACCAAGACGCCCCCGGCGACATATCTGATAAAGAAGGCTGCGAACCTCAAGTCGGGTTCCAAGGAGCCCGGCAAGATCAGCGGCGGCAAGATCGCCCGCTCGAAGCTGACCGAAATCGCCGAGATCAAGATGAAGGATCTCAACGCGAACGACCTGGAACAGGCAACGAAGATCATCGAGGGCAGCGCGCGCTCGATGGGCCTCGAAGTGACGGAGGGTTGATCCGATGGCAAAGCTGACCAAGAAGCAGAAGGCCCTTGAGGGCAAGGTTGATGCGCTGAAGCTGCACACCGTCGACGAAGCGCTGAAGACCGTGCGCGAACTGGCCTCGGCCAAGTTCGACGAAACGCTCGAAATCGCGATGAACCTGGGCGTCGACCCGCGTCACGCCGACCAGATGGTCCGCGGCGTCGTGACGCTCCCCGCCGGTACCGGCAAGGACGTGAAAGTCGCGGTATTCGCACGCGGTGACAATGCCGATAAGGCGCTCGCTGCCGGTGCCGACAAGGTCGGTGCCGAAGACCTGATGGAAGACATGCTCGCGGGCAACCTCGACTATGGCCGCGTCATCGCGACGCCGGACATGATGGGCATCGTCGGCCGCCTCGGCAAGACGCTGGGTCCGAAGGGCCTGATGCCGAACCCGAAACTGGGCACCGTGACCCCGAACGTCGCCGAAGCCGTGAAGGCCGCCAAGGGCGGTCAGATCGAATTTCGCGTCGAAAAGGTCGGCATCATCCATGCCGGCCTCGGCAAGCTGTCGTTCGGCGAGGAAAAGCTCCGCCAGAACTTCGACGCCTTCGTCGATGCGATCGTCAAGGCCAAGCCGGCCGGCGCGAAGGGCAAATATGTCCGCAAGATCGCGCTGTCGTCGTCGATGGGCCCGGGCGTGAAGGTCGACACCGCCGACGTCACCGGCGCCTGATTTCAGGCATCGCCATGATTTAGGGAAGGGCCGGGGGAAACTCCGGTCCTTTTCTTATGAGAAAAGAGCGGCCTTGGGGTGATTTCCAAAAGACTCTCCATTTCCGTTCGTGTCGAGCGAAGTCGAGACAGCTATGGGGAGCGCGTGCCTTCAGGGTGTCTCGACTTCGCTCGACACGAACGGGATTTACAGGTCGGTTCGTCTGCAACCGCCGACCCGCCAAAAACCGCTTTCCTAATTTATTCCGCCATGATCTATCCTGCGGGATGAGAGCGTCGCCTGCCCCGCCGAACCCAGCAGAATCGTCGGTTCGGCATCATTCGCTTAAAGCCGCAAAGGACATATTTTCGACCCCCATGTGCGGGGCTTTTGTGGCTTTAAGGCCGAATTCGGTGCCGGTATCAGCTTCAATCGGCGGTCGTCATTCCCGCAGTCCGCGCAGCGCGGCCCCTGCCGCAAAGGGTCCGATCGCCGTCAGCAAAAGGCTCACCGCCGCCAGCAGCTTGACCGCCCCGCGCCCCGATGGATCGAGCATTCCGGCACCGAAGATCAACAGCGGCACCGCAAGCGGGAGCACGAGAAGCCCGCCGATCGCATTGCCACCTTTGAGGCCCGCCGTTAGCGCCGCGCTCAGCACAGCGAGCGAGGCCAGCGCGGGGATGGCGATCGCAAGGCCGGTGGCGAGGGTCTCGACGCGGCCCGCATCCTGCGCCAGCAGCGCCGCCGCCGGGAACAGCGCGATCAGCAGGGGCAGGCCGAAACCGATCGCATGGGCGAGGATCTTGACCGCCGCGATCACCTCGTCGGCGACTCCGCGCACCGCGAGCTGGTCGAGCACCCCGGCATCGCGGTCGGGCCGCACCAGCCGGTCGATCGGCAACAAAGCCGCGAGCAAAGCCGCGACCCACACCATCCCGCCGCCTGTCCGCGCCAGCACCGGCGCATCGGGACCGACCGCGAAAGGAAAGGCGGTCGCGACGAGCAGGAAGAACAGCACCGGCAGCCACAAAGCCCCGCTGCCCCACGCCCGTCGCAGGTCGCGCCAGAACAAGGCGATCAGCATCGTCACGCCAGCGCGCCCATATCGCGTTCAACCAGATCGGGCACGCCCAGCGCGAAATGCGACGCCAGCAGCACCGCGCCGCCGTTCGCGCGGTGCGTCGTCACTGCCGCGACCAGCCGCGCCTGCGCCGCATCGTCCATGCCGTTGGCGGGTTCGTCGAGCAGCCAGATCGGCGCCCCGCTGGCGATTACCCGTACCATCGCGGCGCGCTTGCGCTGCCCGGTCGACAGCATCGTCACCGGCACCTCGGCGAGCGGATGCAGCCCCATCGCCGCCATCGCGCGGTCGACCGTATGGCCGTCGACGGTGTCGACGCGCGCCCAGAAATCGAGCGCGCGGCGCAGCGGCAATTCGGCGTCGAGCGCCGCCGCCTCGTCGATCAGCGCGACGCGGCCGAAGCGTTCGACCGTCCCCGCGGCGGCGCGCAGCAGCCCCGCCGCGACGCGGATCAGGCTCGACTTGCCCGCCCCGTTCGGGCCGCGCAGCCACAGCGCTTCGCCCGGTGCCAACGACAGAGACAGGTCTTCGAACAGCAGCCGATCGCCGCGAATGCACGCCACCCTGTCGAGCCGCAGCAACATGCTCACGCCATATCTTCCAGCGCGTGCATATCGTCGTCGGAGAAGCCGAAATGATGCCCGATCTCGTGGATCAGCACATGGCGTACCAGCCAGTCGAGCCTTTCGCCGCCCTCGATCCATTCGACCAGGATCGGGATGCGATACAGCGTCACGCGGTCGGGCATGCCGCCGCTGGCATCGATGCTGCGCTCGGTCAGCGGGCGGCCCTCGTACAGGCCGGTGAGGTCATAAGGATGCTCGATATCGAGCGACTTCAGCATCTCTTCGTCTGCGAATTCTTCGATCGCGACTACGACGTCCCGGATATGCGGCGCGAACACTGCGGGCAGGCTGTCGAGCGCCGCCTCGGCCATCGCGAACAGCGCATCGGCATCGGGGGCCATGCCGGTCCAGCCGGCGGGAAGTGAGGAAAGGGCGGTCTTGTCGCTCATCGCGCCCTTCCTTATGGCGGGCGTGGCAGCTTGGCCAGCGGGAGAAGAAGAGATGGTCCAGAAACTCGACGACGCGGCGCGCGACGCCCTGCTGGCTCGCTTCCCCGACTGGACGCACGAGCCGCAGCGCGACGCGATCAGGCGCCGCTTCCAATTCGACGATTTCGCGCAGGCCTTCGGCTTCATGGCCAGCGTCGCGATCATCGCCGAGAAGATGGATCATCACCCCGAATGGTCGAACGTGTATAACCGCGTCGATATATTGCTGACCACGCACGACGCTGACGGGCTGTCGGACCGGGACGCGAAGCTGGCCGAGGCGATCGAAGGGTTGCTGTAGCCTCCTTCGTGGGCGACGGGCGTTGTTGTTTTCTTGCGCTGTGCCGTATCACCCTTACAAGCAGCCGAAAGCATAAGGGGAGCCCATCGCATGTCGAACAGCCTGCTGCGCCGCAAAGCTATCGTTCCCGAAAAGCAGGAGGGGCAGGGGCTGACGCGCACGCTCGGCTGGCCGCATCTGGTGGCCTTGGGCGTCGGCGCGATCGTCGGCACCGGCATTTTGACGCTGATCGGCGTCGGCGCCGACAAGGCGGGGCCAGCGGTCATCCTGTCCTTTGCCGTCGCGGGCCTGATCTGTGCCTGCGCCGCGCTCGCCTATGCCGAAATGGCGACGATGGTCCCCGCCTCGGGCAGCGCCTATACCTACTCCTATGTCGTGATCGGCGAACTCATCGCGTGGATCGTCGGGTGGAGCCTGATCCTCGAATATTCGCTGGTGGTCAGTGCGGTCGCGGTCGGCTGGTCGGGTTATGCGGCGCCCTTGCTCGAGGCGTCCGTCGGCGTGCCGATGGCCTTGATGCAGGGACCCGAGCTGGGCGGCATCGTCAACCTGCCCGCCATCGCGATCATCGCGATCGTCGCGGGCATGCTGCTGTTCGGCACGCGCGAAAGCGCGACGGTCAATGCGGTCCTGGTGGTCGTCAAGATCATCGCGCTCACGGTGTTCGTCGCGGTGGCGCTGCCCGCCTTCGACGCGGCGAACCTCGAACCCTTCAGCCCCTTCGGTTTCGCCAAGCATATCGGTCCCGACGGCGTCGAGCGCGGAGTGATGGCCGCGGCGGCTATCATCTTTTTCGCCTTTTACGGCTTCGACGCCATTGCCACCGCGGCCGAGGAAACGAAGAACCCCGACCGCGATCTCAAGATCGGGATCGTCGGATCGATGCTCGTCTGCGTGCTGATCTATATTGCCGTCGCGGTCGCGGCGGTCGGCGCGATTTCGTACAGCAAATTCGCCAATAGCCCCGAACCGCTGGCGCTGATCCTGCGCGATCTCGGCAGCCCGAACGCAGCCTATTATCTCGGCGTCTCGGCGGTGATCGCGCTGCCGACGGTGATTCTGGCGTTTTTCTATGGCCAGAGCCGTATCTTCTTCACCATGGCGCGCGACGGTTTGCTGCCCAAGGGGCTTGCCAAGCTGTCGTCGCGCGGGTCGCCGGTCCGCATCACCATCTTCACCGCGATCATCGTCGCGGTGCTGGCGGGCTTCATTCCGCTCGACGAACTCGCGGCACTCGCCAATGCGGGTACGCTCGCGGCCTTCACTGCGGTGTCGATCTGCATGCTGATCATGCGCGTGCGCGCGCCCGATGCACCGCGCACCTTCCGCGCGCCGCTGCCCTGGGTGGTCGGCGGAATCGCGGTGCTGGGGTGCCTCTATCTGTTCATCAGCCTGCCGGCGCAGACGCAGATCTGGTTCTTCATCTGGAATATCGCCGGGCTTGGGGTTTATTTCCTCTATGCCCGGCGAAATGCCATCGTCGGCTGAGCGTCAGTCGAACAATTCGCTGAGGAAGCTCTTCTTGTAATTCTTCTTGTACGGCTTGCCATGATGGCGGTCGTCATAGCCTCGCTCGCCGCCGCGATAATCCTGTTCACGATATTGCGGCTGCTGCGGGGGCGGGGGTGCGGCCTGCGGCGCGGGCGTGCTCGCCCCCTCGCTGCGTTCGATGATCTTGTCGAGTTCGCCGCGGTCGAGCCAGACGCCGCGGCATTGCGGGCAATAATCGATCTCGATTCCCTGCCGTTCGGACATCGTCAGATTCACGCGGCAGGTCGGGCAAAGCAGCCCTTGGGCGTCGGTCACAGTGGTTCCTTTCATACGAAGGGCGGCCAGAACGACCGCCACCTCATCTGAACGTCGATCGTCGATTTGCGTTCCCCGAACAGGAAAGGCTCCGCCGCCGCCCACGGGAGCGGGGTCAGTGGGGTGCAGCGCTGTCTTCAGCGTTCGGTTTCAAAGGCGAGCAGGTCGCCGGGCTGACAATCCAGTTCCATGCAGATCGCCTCCAGCGTCGAAAAGCGCATTGCCTTGGCCTTGCCGGTCTTCAGGATCGACAGATTGGCCAGGGTGATGCCGATGCGATCGGACAGGTCGGTCAGGGTCATCCGCCTGGCGTGGAGCAGCTCGTCCAGTTTCACGACGATCGCCATCAGACGGTCCCTTCCAGCTCGTCGCGCATCGCCGCGCCCTGTTCAAACACCGCCGCGAGGACGAAGGCGAGCAGGATCGCGAGAATGTTGGTGAGGTCGATGCCGCCCATATTGGCGAATTCGCTGTGTCCCGCGGCGACACTGCTCGCGATCATGTGCAACGGGATCGCCAGCAATTGCGCCGCGACGAGGCTCCAGCCGGTGCGGCGGAGGCGCCGCGCGTTCGCCGGGATGAAGGGATCGCCGGTTGCGGCGCTCGCGACCATCGCCTGCAACTGGCGCAGCACGAAGGCGGCGACCCCGAGGATCGCCGCCAGTACGGCCATCATCCAGAGCAGTCGCGGCTGGATGATCCCGGGGTCGATGAAGATCTTGCTGTTCTTGAGTTCGACCATGATGTCGGGCCAGGCGGCAACCAGCCCTACGCTGACGGCCAGCACGAGCAGCGCCGCCGCCGCGACTAGCCCGAGCATCAGCCAGAGGAGACCGCGCGTGACGCCAAGCAGGGTGGAATGTTGAGCAGGCATATCGTTCTCCGATAGGTTTCTTATCGAAGAACAATATATCGATTCGCCCTTATCGTCAATCGATATTATCGAAAAACGATATTTATCGCGTCAAGCTGCCCGCCAGTCGAAGCTCAGCGGCGCCTCGCGGAAGGCGAACCGGTCGATGTGGCGCGCCACCGCGCCCTGTAATCCCTCGAGCTGTCCGGCCACGCTGGCGTCGATGCGTACCTCCAACGCGTCGGCCTTGGCATCGAAGGTGACGAGCCCGTCGCCCGGCCAGTCGGCGCCGCGCGCATCGCGGGGGAAGGTCACGGTGCCATGGTCGGCGGTGAATTGGACGCTCAGATTATGCTGCCAATGCTTGCACAGCTGTTGCAGATATTTGCTGGCGTGCGCGGTGGGCACGCTGGCGGTCGCCGATATCGTCATGCGCGATGCTCCTTACAGCCGTTCGATTTTCTGCGCCGCTTCGTCGATCAGTGCGACGACCTGGTGCAGCGTCGCTTCGTCGATGTCGCGGTCGCCGAGGCGGTTGACCAGCACATTGCGCAGATTGCCCATGGCGCGGCGGACCGAACCGCTGTCGGTGCGCTGGCGCTCTTCGCCGACCGCAGTGAGCCGGGCGATCAGCGCCTCGACCAGATTCTGGTTGGCGTCGAGTTCGGCCCGACCCTCCGGCGTGATCGCGAACAATTTTTTGACGCCGTCGCTGTCCTGCGCCGCGATCTGTCCCATGTCGCCCAGCAGGGTGAGAGTGGGGTAGATCACGCCGGGGCTCGGCGCATAGGCGCCGCCGGTCAGCTCCTCGATGCGGCGGATCAGGTCGTAACCGTGCCGCGGTTCGTCGGCGATAAGCTTCAGCAGGACCAGCCGCAGTTCGCCGCTGTCGAACATCCGGCGGCGCGAGCCGCGCTCGCCATCGTCGCTGCGGCCATGCCGACCGCCGAAACCGCGTCCGTGACCGAAATGGCGACCGCCGCGGTGCATCGCATGGCGGTGACCGCAGCCGCGCCCGCCCATCGTTCCATAAAATATCATAATCTTATATTCCTTAGATTGATTCTAGATAGCTCTAAGATATATCTTATTGCGAAATACACAAGGGGTTGCATGGAATTTTTGATCGCGGCGGATGACGAATAGCGGATAGCAGGCGTGGCGCCTCGGCGCCTGGCGATAGCGGGATTCCATTGCCGATGCTGGGAAGGGCCGGCTAGATATTGTCTTCGTTGGCGAGCGTCAGCAAGCGCTGCCAATGGCGGCGATCACGACCGTTCAGCCCGCGATCGCCGGCGCGGCGCTCGAGTTCCGTGCGTGTCTTATCGCCATGCTTCAACTGCATCTGCTGCAGCGCATCGAGGTCGTCTGCAAGGCGCCGCGCGGCCTTTCGACCGCCGAACATTTCCGAAAAACCCAATGATCCCTCCTATTTGTCCCCGCAGGATGCAAAGGGGGGAAATGCATCCAATCCTGATAATCTATCAGATTCGCCGCCGCCTGTCATGCCTCGTTGCACGTTTTATGATGTCGTGACGGCACCAAATCCGGCCTTTTCCCTTGCATTGCGGCTTGACTTCCCCGGCCGCACCGCTATTGGCGGCCCCGCATTGCCAAGGCTCCGGAGCGATTTGGAGCGGCGGCAATTCCGTCCGAGACAGTTGGTGAAGGGAATATGCCCTTCTTAATTTCCAGCCGAGACGGGGAACAGTCTTTTTCGGTCGCCCGCCTGCTTGTCAGGTGACGCGGCTTGACCGACCCCATCGGACATCGCCAGCGCAAAGGACAGGCGGGCCCCGGCTCGCGTCTGGCTTTTGCGTGTTTTAGCCGCCCGGCGGCGCGCGTTTCGGCGTGCGCATTCGGGCACAGAGTGGAGTATAGGCATGGATCGTACGGAAAAGGCCGAAGCCGTATCCTCGCTGAACGCTACCCTGTCGTCAGCTGCCTCGGTTGTGGTCGTCCGCAACCTGGGCATGACCGTCGCTCAGTCGACGGTGCTGCGTCAGCAAATGCGCGATGCCGGGGCCGACTTTCGCGTCACGAAGAACCGTCTTGCCAAAATCGCGCTCGACGGCACGTCCTACACCGGTCTCGGCGATCTGCTGACCGGTCCCACCGCGCTTGCGACCTCGACCGATCCGGTCGCGGCTGCCAAGATCGCGGTGGATTTTGCCAAGACCAACCCCAAGCTGGAAATCGTTGGTGGTGGCATGGGTGACGTGGTGCTCGACGTGGCCGGTGTTACCGCACTGGCTTCGCTTCCCTCGCTCGACGAGCTGCGTGCCAAGATCATCGGTCTGGTGCAGGCTCCGGCCACCAAGGTTGCGCAGATCGTCGCAGCTCCGGCCGGCCAGTTGGCGCGGGTTTTTGGCGCATATGCCGCCAAAGACGCAGCGTGATTTTGAATTAACCCTTGAAACTACCACCGGGATTTCCCGGTTCTGATGGAGAATGAACATGGCTGATCTTGCAAAGATCGTTGAAGAACTATCGACCCTGACCGTCCTGGAAGCGGCTGACCTGTCGAAGATGCTCGAAGAAAAGTGGGGCGTTTCGGCCGCCGCTGCCGTTGCTGCCGCTCCGGTTGCTGCCGCTGCCGGCCCGGCTGCCGAAGAGCAGACCGAATTCGACGTCATCCTGACCGGTGACGGCGGCAACAAGATCAACGCGATCAAGGAAGTTCGCGCGATCACCGGCTTGGGTCTCGGCGAAGCCAAGGCGCTCGTCGAAAGCGCCCCGAAGGCGATCAAGGAAGGCGTCAGCAAAGCCGAAGCCGAGGAGCTCAAGAAGCGCCTCGAAGGCGCCGGCGCGACCGTCGAACTCAAATAATTCTTCGTCCCGGCTTCTTCGGGAGCCGGAACAGGGCAATAGGAAAAGGGCGGTGCCACAAGGCACCGCCCTTTTCTGTTTCCGGATATCGCAGGTGGCTAATCAGCTGCCGGCGAACCCGGGACGAAGCCGACCGGGAAAGAGCGGCGCCTGATCGGGGCGGCGCGTCGTCTGTTTGGCAAGCACGGGTTCGGGGCGGTTGGCAATGTCCCATGCACTCGCCGGCTGGCGGGCGACCTGCGGCTGATCCATCAGGCCGTCATATTCGCTCCGTTCCTTGCGGTCATAGAAACGCGCGCGCTTCAGCCGCTTCTTGAGGGTGAGGAACGGGTTTTCGGCGGTCGGGCCGACCAGCGCCATCGCTTCGTGGCGCCCCATGCTGCCGCTGGGCGCGGCGGCGAAGGCAGGCGTCGAACGCTGCATCGGGGCGGCGGGCGCTGCGAAGACCCGATCTTCGCGAAGGGCATGGGCGGGCTGCGCCGGGGCGACCGGCTCGGGTTCGCGCGCGACCACTGGGGTTGCTGCGACCGGGGCGACGGGCACGCTTTCATATTCGACCTCGTCCCATTGCTCGCGCGAGCGGCGACGACGGGCGAAGGCCAGACCAGCCCCGCCGACGATCAGCAGCGCGGCAGCGCCACCGGCGAGTTCCCAAGGGAAGCTATCGCTCGACGCGGCGGTCTGGGTAACCGGCGCGGGTGCCGGATCAACTACGGGCGCGATCGGGGTCAGGTTTTCTTCGGGCGATGCGCTGGCGGCGACGGCGGCGACCGCCTCAGCAGGAGCGGCGGCAACGGGCACCGCTGCGACCGGCGCAGCGGTGCGGGCCACGGCGGCGGGGCGCGATGCGGCTTTCGTTGCCGCGCGCGGCGTCACCTGGGCGACCGGCGCGGGCGCCGGTTCAATATCGACGGGCACGCGGATCACCGGTGCGGGCTGCGCGGGGGCTGCGACGGGCGCCGGGGCGACCGTGGGGGCGACTGTCGGCGGCGTCACCGTCGGCACGGTGGCCGGGGGCGCCACGGGGGTCGCGGTTTCCTGCGCGAATGCGCTGGTGCTGGACAGGACCAGGAACGCGGCAATCGCGCTCGTGGCGGGGCGGGAGAGGGGGATTTTCTTCGTCATAGTGAAGGGCCAACGAGCGGCCCGCGAAAAATGCTGCGAAATGAAGCCGATTTTCGCGACGAACCGTGTCCGCTGGACGGCGCGGCGAAGATTCGGACTCGTTTCGGCGTGCTGCTGCGTCGGAAATCGGGTCAGGCGTGCTGGGTCGGGCGGGGCGAGTCCATCGCCACCGCCGCCGCCGAAATCGCGGCGCCGACGAGCCCCATATCGCGGTCGAGCCGAGCGTCGAGCGCGGCATCGTCGAGCCCCGCCATCTCGACCATCACCGGCATCGAAAGCGACAGGCGCAGCGTTCCGGCGGCGCGGCCGTCGGCCAGACAGTGGGTGCGCACCGGCTGGCCGAGCCGGATTTCCTGGCCCAGCCACTGGCGCGACTGACGCGCGATCTGGCGATGGATGGCGCGCGCCGCGTCGAAATCGCAATTCGCCCAGCGGCCCGAAAGATCGAGCGTCCGCAGCGTCGTGGCGGCGAGGCAGGGGGCGGTGCCGTCGGTGCCAGGGATGTCGCGCAGTTCGAGCCGCGCGACCATCCGGTCGACATGATGGCCGAAGCGCCCGGCGATATGATCGACCTGTGGCGCCGGCAGCGCGGCAAAGCGTTCGATCTCGATCATCGCCGCCTGCAAGCGCAGCAGCAGGCCATAATTGCCCAATGCCGGCAGCGTGTCGGCACCCGGCCAGTCGGCGGGCCATTCGGCGCGCGTCGCCACGCGGCGGAAGCCGTCGGGCAGCGGGAGAGCCTTGGCGCGGACCGCGCCGGGGACAAGGGCAAAGCCGCTGAACGGCGGCCCGCCGGCGAATTTCGATCCGGTCATCAGCACCGTGCAGCCGAGCGCCAGATAGCGGCGGATGGCGGCGGGCGCGACGCGCAGCTGACAGGCATCGACGACGATGCTCAAAGAATCGCCAAACGCGCTCACGAGCCGTTCGACATCGGCGAGTACCGGCAGCGTGAGTCCCGATTTCGAGCCATGAACGACATGGACGACGGGACGACGGTCGCGCGCGATCGCGGTCTGGGCGGCTGCGGCAAGCTCGTCGGTGACGGCGGTCGATGCGCGGGGGCGGCCCGCTGCGTCGCGCACCGCGACATCGATGAGTTCGGTTCCGGCAAAGGCCGGATCGATCGCGGTCTGGGTGACGACGCGCGCGCCGGTGGCCGTCTCGTCGGCGAAGAAGCGGCCTGCGGCGCTATGGACGCAGCCGCTGCCGACTTCGTCACGGCCGAGCAGAACGGCGGTGATCGGTCGTCCGTCGTGCGCGGCGGCGAGGCCGACATATTCCAGGTCGGTTCCCGATGCGGCAAAGACCACCGCCGTGTCGGGCGTGCCGAACGCGTCGGTCAGTTGGAAGCGCAGGATCGCCAGCGCCGCGGCATAATCGCCCGCCGCAACCGGACGGTCGAGCCCGTGATGCCAGCGATCGAGCAGCGTGTTGAAGGCGTGGTCCGAAATGCTGCTGATCGTCGATGAGCCATAGGCAAGGGCATCCGACGGCAGCACGCCGGCATGATATTGATTGCGGCCATCGGCATCGGGACGTATCCGCGCATCGCCGCCGCTGGTGAGGACGGTCGCCAGCCGCGCCGCATAGTGCTTCGCCGGTGGAAGGCGGGGTTCGTCGGCGGCAATCGCGTTGAGCAGCATCGGGGGCGCGGTCCTTGGTGGGAGGGGAAGGCCCGCATCTACCGGCCGAAAATGACAGTCTTCGGGCGTTTTGGTTTCAGCCCCGTCACCAAAGGGTCATGCCGCTGCAACCTCGGCGTGGTCAAACCGACTTATGCGAACGACCTCTCTCGAGCCGACACGGCTATCCGACGCCATCCGCGATCAGCGGCTGCTCTTCATCGCCAAACATGCGCGCTGGACTGGCGCGCTGCACCCCGAAGACGGCAATCACGCGCTCTATCACCGCGAGATCCGCGAGATATTGGAGGGGCTGGAGCTGCCGCTGTTGATCGCTGACAGCTATGATGTCCTGTTCGACCGGCCCGTGGCCGATTTCGTCTTTCCTCTGCTCAACCGCGGGGGCTTCTTCAATTCAGAGATGCTGCTGCCTTTGCTCTGCAACCGCATGGGGCTGCCCTATGTCGGCGCCTCGCCGATCGTGCGCGGGCTGTCCGACGACAAGCATCTGACCAAGCTCGAGGCCGCCGCGCGCGATATCCCGACCGCACCCTGGGCCTTGTTCCGCCGCGGCGCGCCGATCAACGTGTCGCGCTGCCCGCCCGCCGCGCGCTGGGTGATCAAGCCGAACAACAGCTCGGCCTCCTGGGGCATCCGCGACGCCCACGACCGCGTCGAGCTGGCGCAGGCGGTTGCCGAAATCCACGCGCTCGACCATGACGCAATCGTCGAACCCTTCCTTGCGGGCAGCGACGTCGAGGTGCCGGTGATCACGATCGATGGCGCGCCCGCGATGCTGCCGATGATGATCTTCGAACAGGCCGATCCGACGCACCTGCGCAACTATCAGGAAAAGCGCGATCTGGTCGACCGCAGCGCCAAATACAGCCTCAAATTGCTAGACGCGCCCGGGATCGGCGAACGCATCGCCGCGATGACGACACAGATGGCCGAAATCTTTCGCCCCTTCGACTTCGGCCGCTTCGAATTCCGCGTCGATTTCGAGACCGGCGACGTGCGGCTGCTCGAGGTCAATCTCAATTGCAACCTGTGGTCCGAAAAGGTCTTCGGTCGCGCGGCGGTCGCGGCGGGGTTCAGCCAGGCCGACCTGATCGAGACGATCGTCGCGGAAAGCATGCTGCGCCAATTGGCGCCGGCGGCAGCGCGGAAGGATGCGGCATGAGCCTGGGTTCCATCCTGATCCTTGCTGGGCGCCGTCCGGGCGCGGTCGATGCTCTCGCCGAGGCGCATGGTGTCGCGGACAAATGTCTGGTGCCGGTCGCCGGTCGGCCGATGCTCGCCCATATCCTCGCCAGCGCAGCGGCCACCGATGCCGCGCAAATCTTCGTGTCGAGCCATCATGAGGGGCTGGCCGACGATCTGGGCGATATCGTCGTCGACCGCCTTGGCGAGCGGCTGGTTTTTGTGGCCGCCACCGACAACCTCACCGACTCGGTGCTGACGGTTGCTGACCAAGCCGCCTATCCGCTGCTGATCACCACCGCCGACAATTGCCTGCTGACCCCCGAGACGATTGCCGAGATCGGCGCCGAAGCGGCGCGGCTGGGTGCCGAGGCGGGGGTTGCGCTCGCCCGGCGCGAGGACGTGCGGGCGGTGCATCCCGAGGGCCAGCGGCGCTTCTATGAGTTTTCGGACGTCGCGGTGTCGAACTGCAACGCCTATTGGATGGGTCATCGCGGCGCGCTTAAAGCCGCCGAGGCGTTTCGCGGCGGCGGCCAGTTCGTCAAGAAGCCGGTGCGCGTGATGCAGGCGTTCGGGCTGATCAACCTGCTGCGCTTCCGCTTCGGCCTTGGCCCGATCCACCATATTTTCCGGCGCATTTCGCGCCACCTGAAAGTCGAAGTCGCCCCGCTGCTGGTGAGCAACGGGGCGACGGCGATCGATGTCGACAATGAGCGGTCGCTGCGGGTGACCGAGGCGCTGATGGCGCGCCTCGCGATCGTCAGTCCGCAACCCAATTGCCGTGAAATCCCGGGGGAACCCGATGCGGCAAATGAACGACAGCTTGCGGTGACCCGGTAAAGTCATCGGCGTTGAGGATGACGAGATCGGTGGTCTCGTCGTTCATGTCGACCACCAGCCCGATCAGCCAGCCGTCGTCTTCGGCGCCGTTTTCAGTGCGCGGAACGAAGACGAACTCGCCGGGGTGGCGCCCGGCGCCGAATTCGTGCGCGACCGAAGTGCCGGCGTCTAGGTCGTGGCGGAACAGCTTGGTTTCGGCCATCGCCCATTCGGCCGATTTTCCGTCGGGCAAGGCAACACTGTAAACATAGCGATAGGGCCTGGTCGTCAGCCGCTCGTCATAGCGCGGGAATTCCTGCGCATGGTCGTGGATGACGGTGCGGGTCGTGGTGCTGGCGGCGGGATCGATCGTCCAGCGTTCGAGGCGCGACCGTTCGCTGTCGGGGCCGCGTTTCGAGCTGGCGAACATCGTTTCGTGCGCGACGACATCGACGATCACTTTGCCGTCCGCGGTCTCGAACGCGTTGGCGGGGTGGAATACATAGCAGGGTTCGACGGGAACCCAGATGATGTCCTCGGCGGCGCCTTTCCTGGGGAGGAGGCCCACACGCGCCTGATGCTTGTCGTTCCACGCATAGGGAAAGCTGTAGCCCGCGAGCAGCAGTTTCATCGAGAAGGTGACCGGCAGGTCGAGGATCAGCACATGGTTTTCGGTGATCGCGCAGTCGTGGATCGAGGGACCGTCGCTGACCGGGATCGCGAGTTCGCGGGTGACCTGCGCATCTTTGTCGAGCACGACGTGCCACACCTTGTTCGGCTCGTCGCCGCGATAGGTGATGGCGTGCATTTCGTCGGTGGCGGGGTCATGATGCGGGTGCGCCGTGAAGCTGCCGACCAAGGTGCCGTCGAACGGGTTGTGCGCGATGGTGTCGAGCTCATAGCCGAGTTCGACGGGCTTGCCGCCGGCTTCGACGATCGCGAAGGTGCGGCCGGCCATGCCGACGACATTGGTGTTCGGCGCGTCATTGTTCGCATGGCGCGGGCCGGGGGGCAGGTCTTCGCCGAGCACGTCACAGGCTTCGCTGCCGCGGACCCAGCGGTTGCGGTACCAGTCGGCCTTGCCGCCCTCGATGCGGATGCCGTGCACCATGCCGGCACCGGTGAACCAGTGATAGCTGGCGGGGTCGGGGGCTTCGGCCGGGTTGGGGCCGTTGCGCAGGTAGCGGCCAGTCAGTGCGGCGGGGATTTCGCCGTCGACGCGCAGTTCCTCCAGCGTCACCTCTTCGGTCATCGGCTTGTGGATGCCGGTCAGGAAGGGATGGGCGTCGGTGGGGCGGGGGAGCCGCTTGCGGTTGAAATCGGCGACTTTGCCGATGGTCTTGACGACGGCGCCGCGGATGAGGGTTTCGACATTGCTGGCCATGAATTTGCTCCTTACGGAAGTTTGCGAAAGTGTCGCGTAGCGTGGGGTTGCGCAACCGAATCGGTATGTTTACAGTGGCAACATTATGGCGATCGAAGATAACAGTGTCAACATAAAAAGCGACGGCGCCAAAGCGGCGGGCGCTTATCATCATGGCGACCTGCGCGCGGCGGTGATCGCGGCGGGGCTGAAGCGGCTGGCCGCGGGCGACGACGGCGAGCTGGGGCTGCGCGCGCTGGCGCGCGACGTGGGGGTCAGCGCGACCGCGCTTTACCGCCATTTTCCCGACAAGGAAGCGCTGCTCGACGCGCTGGCGGACGAGGGGCTGCGGCGGCTCGGCGCGCTCCAGGCGCAGGCGTGGCTGAAGGCGGGCGGCAAGGTGGGGGGGTTCAAGGCGATCGGCGCCGCTTATGTGCGCTTCGCCCATGACGAGCCGGCGCTGTTCCGGCTGAGCTTCACCCGCCAGATGCCCGACCGCAAGGACGAGGAGGATGGCGGCGAAGTTGCCTATAATTTGCTCCGCGCCGGAATCGGCGAGGCGCTGCCGGGCGTGACCGAGCCCGATGCTGCCGCGCTCCACGCCTGGGCGCTGGTCCATGGCCTGGCGATGCTGATCCTCGACCGGCGTATCGACTGGGACGAGGCGCTGGTCGACAAGGTCGTCGGGCTGACTTTCGGCGGGCTGGCCAGATAGCGGGGCCCGGCGTGCCGTAGCGCCATCGGCATCGACCGCGGCTTATGTTAGCGGTTTCTTTGCCATTATCGGCGATCCTGCCCGGCATGAAGCGGCCGCTACCCCCCAAGGTCGAGACGCTCTTCTGGTCCCTTTTGACGGCGCTGGGCTATTTCCTGCTCGCCAGCCTGTCTCTCTATGCGACCAAGGGCGCCGACAATATCGCCGCGGTATGGCCCCCGAGCGGCTATCTGCTCGCCATGCTGCTGCTGATGCCCGCGCGCGCGCGCGCCGGGGGCATGGGCGGCATGGCGGCGGCCAGCCTCGGCGCCAATCTGCTCGCCGAGACGCCGCTGTGGCCGTCGATCGCCTTTACCATCGCCAATGTCTGCGAGGGCCTGCTCGCGCTGTGGCTGGTCAATCGCCACGAACGCGCGGTCCCGACCTTCATGGCGACGCGCTCGGTCGTCAATTTCTGTTTCGCCGCCCTCGCCGCCAGCATCGCCAGCGCCGGCGTCGCGGCGCTGCTGACCGGCGGCAGTTTTGAGTTTTTCCGCTCGTGGATGACCACCGTCGCACTCGGCATGCTGATCATCGCGCCGCCGGTGGTGATGCTCGCGCGGCTGGCCGAATCGGGGCTGCTACGCCACACCAACCGCGCGACGATCGTCGAATCGGTGGTGATGCTGACGATCACCGCCGCGGTGACCGCCGCCTGCTTCTCGCAGTCGGGCTATCCTGTCACCTTCATCCCCTGCGTCGCGGTGGTCGCCTGTTCCTATCGCCTTGGCCCGTTCGGGGCGGCGGGGAGCGTGCTGATCGTCGCGATCATCACATCCTGGGCGACCGGGCGCGGGCTGGGTCCGATCGCGGGCATGGAGGCGCGGCCCGAGGTCATCATATTGTTCCTGCAATTCTATCTGCTGACCCTGCTCGGCAGCGCGCTGCCGCTCGCGGCGCTGCTAGTCGGGCGCCAGCGGCTCGCGAAACGGCTCGAACAGAGCAACCGCTGGCTGCTGCAGGCCGAAGCGGCGGCGCTCGTCGGCCATTGGCGCGTCGATCTGATCCGCTGGACGATCCAATGGTCCGACCAGGCCTATCGCATCCACGGCGTCGAACCCGGCACGGCGATGACGGTGCAGAGCAGCCTCGACCTTTATATCCCCGCGGATGCGGCGCGGATGCGCGCGACGCTGGAACAGGCGGTCGTCACCGGGGCGCCGTTCGAATATCAGGGCCAGATCATCCGCGCCGACGACGAAGTGCGCGACATCGTTTCGCACGGGTCGATCGAATATAGCCGCGGCGGCAAGCCGATCGGCATCTTCGGCACGATCCAGGATGTGACCGAGAGCGTCGAAAACGCGCGGATGCTGGAGGCCGCGCGGAGCGACGCCGAGGCGGCGGCGAACACCGACGCGCTGACCGGGCTGCCCAACCGCCGGCACACGCTGGCCTTCCTCGAACGCGCGCTGATCGGCGCGCGCGAAAATGGCGCGCCGTTGGCGGTCGCGGTCTTCGACATCGATCATTTCAAGCGGATCAACGACGTGCATGGCCACGGCGTCGGCGACGAGGTGATCCGCCGCGTCGCGCACCGCGCCAAGGCGTCGCTGCGCGAAGAGGATATGGTCGGGCGTTTCGGCGGCGAAGAGTTCGTCTGCATCCTCCGGCGGTCGAGCGCGCAGGCCGCCGAACTGGTCGCCGAACGGGTGCGGCAGGCGATCGAGGGCGGTCACGGCCGCGCCGACGACGCGGGTCCGCCGGCGACGGTGAGCATCGGGGTCGCGGTGTTTGCCGGCGAAACGAGCGCCGAGGCGCTGCTGCAGCGGGCGGACGAGGCGCTGTATGTGGCGAAGCGCGAGGGGCGGAACCGGCTGCGGATGGCGGCTTAGGGCGGGTTTGGGGCTAAACGCGACATCTATATCATCGTCATCCTGAACTTGTTTCAGGATCCATGGTCTGCCTTTTCCCTCCGCGCAGCGTCACATGCGAGCTCAGGCCATGGATGCTGAAACAAGTTCAGCATGACGAGAATTGAGAGACGGGCTTGTACCTAAACCGACTGTCGCTACCGCAGTTCCCGCTCCACCAGCAGCTCCGTCGCGGGTTTGCGCCGCAGCGCCACGATCAGCACGCCGAGCATCGCGAGCGCGCCGCCCAGCGCCATGCGCAGGTCGAAATGGTCGTGGGTGATCAGCACGCCGAGGCCGATCGTGGCGAGCGGGGTCATCAGGGTCAGCGGCGCGAGCAGGTTCGCCTCGTAACGCTGGATCAGATGATAATAGACCGAGTGCGCGCCGACCGACACGATCAGCGCGGTGAACAGCACCGCGGCGGCGAAGGGCCAGCCGGCGGACGTGGCCGCGGCCCATTGTCCGGTTTCAAAGCCCGCCGACGCGAGGCCGAGCGCGATCAGCGAGACCAGTCCGACCCACGCCTGGAACCGGAAGGGGGTGACGCCATCGACCTGCTTCATCAGCACCGCGCCCGCGGCGCCCGAAAAGGCCGAGGCCGCGACCAGCCATAGTCCGGTCGACAGCGCGAAACCGGGGCGCCAGGTGACGATCAGCACCCCGGCGAGGGTCAGTGCGATGCCGAGGCCGCGCCGCCAGTGGACTCGTTCGCCGAGGACCAGCACCGAGAGCAGCATGGTGAAGGGCACGCCGAGTTGCAGCACGATCGCCGCCGCCGAGGGCGAGGTCGTCTTTAACCCCATGAACAGCAAGGCGAAGCTGCCTCCGCCGAGGCACAGCGCGATCGCGACGATGCGCCAGGCCGGGCGCGGCATCGGCAGCAGCCAGGGCAACATGACCAGCGCGACGACCGCGAAACGCAGCGTGACATAGAAAAGCGGCGGAACGCCCCAGGTGCTGACGATGATCTTGCTCAGCACATTGTTGAAGGCCCAGATCAGGCACACCGCAACGAGGAGGAGGAAATCGCGGACGCGCACAGTCTTTTCCCGCTGGCGGACGTCCGATCGCCCGCGTTCGGGGACGCGTTAGCAGATAGGGCGGGGGAGGGAAGGCGCCGCGCCACCTGTCGGCGAAATTACCCGAATAAGATCCGGAGCCGCCGGTTTGGCGGCTCCGGAGGCAAGTTTACGATGTTAATTTTGGCGGTTTACTAATGGTTGGATTTCACTCGCCGCCGAAGCGGGTCGTCAGCTGCACGCCGATCACCCGCGGCTCGCCGGCGTAGAGGCTGTTGAAACCCAGGCTGTTGTCGAACTGCACCGCCGACACCGCGTAGCGCTTGTTGGTGAGGTTGGTCGCGAAGATCGCTACCTCGCTGCCGATGCTTTCGATGTCGAGCGACAGGCGCGCGCCGAGCAGGCCATAGGCGGGCTGGTTCAGGCTGTCGCGGTAGATGGCAGAACCGACGAGCTGGGTCTTGCTGCGCCAGGTCCAGTCGACCGCGAGCCGCAATTCGCCGAAATCGAGCGGCGCCGCGTACGTCGCGCCGAGGCGATAGCTGTATTTGGGGAATTGGAAGGGTTCGTTCGAGCGGTCGCCGGTGACGTCGGTGAAGTCGAGATATTTGGCGTCGTTCACGCCGACGCTGCCCGACAGGGTCAGGCCCTCGACCGGGATCGCGGTGACTTCGAGTTCGCCGCCGCGGATGCGCGCGCGCGCCGCGTTGGTGACCAGGCTGACGATCGCGCCGCCGGGCGCGGCCTGGACGATGGTGCGCTGGATATCGCTGTAATTGGCCTGGAAGATCGCGGCGTTGATGCGCAGGCGGCGACCCAGCAGGTCGAGCTTGGTGCCGACTTCATAATCGGTGACGGTTTCGGGCGCGAAGGCCGCGAAGCTGTCGGCACTGCCGGTGCCGCGCAGATTCTGACCGCCACCCTTGAAGCTGCGCGCGGTGCGGGCATAGAAAAGCAGGCCGGTCCGCGGCGTCCAGTCGACGCTGGCGAGATAGGAATAATCCGAGAAACCGTCGCGGAACACCGCCTGGCAGGTGCCGCCGAGTTGCAGCGCGGGCGGGATGTTGCAGACCGCGCCGCCGGGGGTCGAGCGGTTGAACGAGCGCAATTGCTTGCTCTCCTCGGTCCAGCGCAGGCCGCCCGTGAAGCGCAAAGTGTCGGTGAGGTCGTAATTGAACTGGCCGAACACCGCCCAGCTGCTGTTCTTGACGAAGCCGTCGGTGAAATTGGGGTTGGCGGGGTTGATGGTGCCGAGCGCGACGGCGCGCGAGGTGTCGCGGCCGGTCTCCTCGTTGAAATAGGCGCCGACGATCCAGTCGAGCCGTTCGCCGAAATTGCCCGCGAACTGGAATTCCTGGCTGAGATTCTTCGCGCGGCTGGCGAGGCTCGCCTCGAGCAGCGTATAGGGCGAGCTGTCGAGATCGACGTCGAGCCAGCGTTTGAGCCAGCGCGCGCCCGAGATCGAGCGGAAGGACAAATCTGGCGTCAGCTCGACCGCCAGGTTCGAGCTGACGCCATAGGTTCGGGCGTAAACGCCCTGGAGGCCGGTCGCATCATTGTCGTAAAAGCCGCGCCGGTCGACGAGGCTGGCGAACAGCGCCTGTGCCCGCGCCAGTGCGGCGCCGATCGCGGGGCCGTTGGCGACCGGATCGGCGAGCAGGGCGGGATTGAGGATGCCCTGGCGGATCGCGATGTCGACCAGCGCCGGGGCGGGGTTGGGGGTGCCGGGCAGCAGGCTGGGGAAGGGGCTGACGAAGGCGAGCTTGCTGACCGGGCCGTCGCCCTTGGTGCGCGTATAATCGGCCGAGATCGCCCAACTGACGCTGTCGTTGGGGGTGAACAGCGTATTGGCGCGGAAGGCGATCTGGTCGCGCCCGCCGATGCCGTTGCCGAGGCCGTTGACGCCCAGCGAACCATAATCGGTCCAGCGCCCGACGAAGCGCAGGCCGAGCGTGTCGGTGACGACGGGCAGGTTGAACACCGCGCCCACGGCGTAGCGGTCGTGCGTCGCGCCGCTCGCCTGCACATAGCCGCCGATCGCGGTCAGGTCGGGCTGGCGCGTGGTGATGTTGATCGCGCCGCCGGTGGTGTTCTTGCCGAACAGGGTGCCTTGGGGCCCGCGCAGCACCTCGACGCGCTCGGTGTCGAACAGCGCGCTTTCGAGGTTCGACGAACGGATATAGTTCACACCGTCAACATAGACGCCGATGGGCGACTCGATGGTCAGGATCGAATCCTGCTGCGACTGGCCGCGGATGGTGAGCAGCACGCCGGTGGGGTCGGCGCTCGACGTCTGGACGAAGAAATTGGGGGTCTGTTTGGCGATGTCGGCGATGCCCACGACATTGGCGTCGGCGAGTTGCTGGGCGCCGAAGGCGGTGATCGCGATGGGAATGGTCTGCGCGGCCTCGCTGGTGCGGCGCGCGGTGACGACGATATCCTCGATGCCGCCCTGCGCGGTGTCGGCTTCTGTCGGGGCGGGGGCAGGGGTTTCCTGCGCGGCGGCGGTGGTTGTGGTCGCCAGGCCGGCGGCGGTCAGCAGCAGATATAGTCTGGTCTTCATTTCTCTCTCCCTCAGCCGCGCGCCGCCGGCTCGGGCCGGGCTCTGGTTCGCGAGACATTGAGGGCGACTTATCACACTAAGTGAGACAAGCGCAAGCATTTGCCTCACAGGATGCGATATGATAGCCGGGCCGTCTCGGCAGGGAGGCATATATCGCCACAATCGCTCCTATTCCGCGGCCCGCGGGCGGCGACGCGGCCAAGGCGGCGGTACTCGACGCGACGATCGACGTCGTGACGCGGGTCGGTTTCCACGACACCACGATCGACCATGTGGTGCGCGAGTCGGGGGTGTCGCGCGCGACGCTCTATCGCTGGTTCGGCAATCGCGACGGGCTGATGCTGGCGCTGCTCCGGCATATGGCGGGGCCTTATCTGGAGCGCAGCGGCAAGATCGCGGTCGGGCTGGGGCCGATCGAGGACCGGCTGGAACAGGTGATCGCGGGCGGGATCGAGAGCATCTGCAACACGCCGTGGATCCACAAGGTCGCCAAGGATGGGCTGCTCCACGACGATTTCTCGATCTTCCTCGCCGCGCACAAGTCGATCACCGGGGCGGTGGTGGGCCGGATGCTGGAGGGCGCGATGGCCTCGGGCGAATGGACGCCGCCCGACGACCTCGACCGGCTGACCGAATGGCTGCTGCATCAGATGCTGGTGCTGGGCGGCGAGGATTATGACGACCCGCTGGAAATCCGGCGCCGCGTCGCCATCTATGTGATGCCGGTGCTGGGCCTGCCCGGCATGGGTGGCGGCGGCGGGCCGGGCGATGTCGCGGCGCGGCTGGAGCGGATCGAACGCAAGATCGATGGGCTGGGAGGCTGAGATTTCGGCGGGGGCCGCGTTGACAAAAGTGGAGGCGAAACCTATATCGCCGTCACACCCCATCGTTCGAGATAGAGCCTGACTTTGCGCATCGGGCTGTACGGATAGGTCGGCGGGGATTTCGACAGGCGTTGGAAAGCTGCGGTAAACCGGCAACGGTTGCCTGCGGCTTTTTTCGCGTCGATGCGCTCGCGAGACGGTTTTTTACAAGGCGAGACAATCACTTATGGCGACCAAGGCGAAGTCGGTGGGCAAGGCCCTCGAAGCAACCGCGACCAAGCGAATCCGCAAGCTGTTCGGTAATATCCACGAAGCGGTGGAAATGCCCAACCTCATCGAGGTGCAGCGCGAATCCTATGAACAATTCCTGCGGTCGGATCCGTCCGTGGGTTATGTCTCGGGCCTCGAAAAGACGCTGCGCAGCGTTTTCCCGATCCGCGATTTCGCCGGTACCGCCGAGCTCGACTTCGTCCATTACGAACTCGAAGCGCCGAAATACGACGTCGACGAATGCCGCCAGCGCGGCATCACCTATGCGGCGCCGATGAAGGTCACGCTGCGCCTGATCGTCTTCGAGGTCGACAGCGAAACCGACACCCGCTCGGTCCTCGATATCAAGGAGCAGGACGTCTACATGGGCGACATGCCGCTCATGACCGAGAACGGCACCTTCTTCGTCAACGGCACCGAGCGCGTCATCGTGTCGCAGATGCACCGTTCGCCGGGTGTGCTGTTCGACCATGACCGCGGCAAGACCCACTCGTCGGGCAAG
>JAEULK010000021.1 GCA_016793775.1 Sphingopyxis sp.
AAGAATATGTCTTCGGAAATTTCGAGCCGCCGCGGCCTGACGCTCACGCTGCTCATCGTCGTCGCGATCCTCAGCTACGTCGACCGCCAGGTATTCACGCTCTTCCAGGACGACATCAAGGTCGAACTCGGACTCGACGACGGCCAGCTCGGGCTGCTCACCGGCATCGCCTTTGCGGCCTTCTACGCGCTCGCGGCCTTTCCGATCGCGCGCTACGCCGACCGCGGCGACCGCCGTCTCGTCATCGCCGTCTGCGTCTCGATCTGGAGCGCGGCGACCGCGCTCTCGGCCTTCGCGCATAATTTCGTCCAGATGCTGCTCGCGCGCATCGGCCTCGCCGCCGCCGAGGCGGGGGCGGGCCCCGCGGGCATGTCCTTGCTCACCGACATCTTTCCCAAGGACCGCCGCACGACGATCATCTCGGTGATGCTCGCCGCCAATGCCATCGGCCTGTCGGGCGGGCTCGCGCTCGCGGGCTGGCTCTCGCAATGGTATGACTGGCGCACGGTGTTCCTGATCGTCGGATTGCCCGGCATCGGCGTCGGCCTGCTGGTCTATCTGCTCGCCGCCGAACCGCGCCGCCGCGGCGTCGTCGAACCGGGGGCGCCGCCGCAAACCAGCCTCGGCGAGGTACTCCGGACCATGGCCGCCAGCACCTCGCTGCGCTGGGTTGGACTGTTGCTCTGCATGGTGCCGCTCACCGGCTTCGCCTTCATCCTGTGGGGCGCGTCCTTCTTCCAGCGCGTTCACGGTATGGACAAGACCGAGACCGGCTTCTGGCTCGGCGGCGCGATGGCGGCGGGGCTCGTCATCGGCAATCTCGTCGCGGGCTGGGTCAGCGACCGCTATGGCAAGGCCGACCCGCGCTTCAACGGCTGGTTCGCGGGGATCGGCCTGCTGGTCAGCTTCCCCTTCGGCGTCGGCTTCGCGCTGACCAGCAACGCCTATCTCGCGCTCGCCTGCTTCGTCGTGGTGAAATTCATGATGACGCTCCACCTCGGACCGATCATCGCGCTCTGCTTCGCGCAGGTGCCGGTCCAGATGCGCGCGATGATGTCGGCGACGATCAACATGTTCATCGGGCTGGCGGGGGTCGGGCTGGGCGGCACGGTCGCGGGCTATCTGAGCAAGGCGTTCACGCCGGGCTATGGCGAGTTGTCGTTGCAGCCGTCGCTGGCGATATTGTCGGCATGCCTGCTCGTCGGAGGGATTGCCGCGATCATGGCGGGGCGGACGGCGAAGCCTTTGGCGGAATAGCAAAACCCCTCCCGCAAGCGGGAGGGGCAGCGAGACTTACGAACTTGTTCGTTAGTCGCAGCGGGGTGGGCAGCGCCGCAAGGTGACAATGCGCACCCCGCTCGACCAAAAGCCCGGCTGCGCCGGACCAGGTCTCACAGCCCCTCCCGCTTGCGGGAGGGGGGAGGGCGCTAAGCCGCCACCCTCGCGCTCGTCGCCACCTCGGGCGTCACCCCGAACAACCGCGCCGCGTTCAGCCCCAGGATGTTCCGCCGCACTTCCTCGCTGACATCCATCCCCTCGAACAGCTCGTCGACGATCCGCCGGCTGATCGGGAAAGTGCCCTCGGCGTGCGGATAGTCCGATCCCCACATCACATTCTTCGCGCCCGGCAGCCCCGCGGCGGCCGACGCGATGCACGCGCGGTCGTGCTGGAAGCTCGCCCAGATCTGGTCGTCTACGATTTGGCTCGGCGAACGCGACAGTTTCGGAAACACGAAATTCGCATGCGCCACCGATACCTCGTCCATGCGCTCGGCGAGCGCGACGAGCCAGCTCGCGCCGCTCTCGATGAACGCGACCTTGGCGCCCGGATTGCGGTCGAGCACGCCGCCCGCGGTCAGGTACATCGCGCTGTGCTGCGCGTCGTTCATCTGGTTGGTGTAGTTGATGATGCCGGCGCCCGGACCGCGCTCGACGATCACGCTTTCGAGGCCGGTGCCCGTGTGCATCACGAATACGACCCCCAGCGCCGCGCCCTTCGCGAACACCGGATCCCAGGCGTCGTCGTTGTACTTGGGCAGCCCCGGCGGCGTCACCGCGGGCAGCATCGCGGCGGTAAAGCCTTTCGACGCGAGATAGTCGAGTTCGGCCAGCGTGTTCGAGAAATCGAGCACCGGCAGCATCCCGCAGCGCACGAAACGGTTCGGATGACCGCCGAGGAAGCTGTCGTTCCAGTCATTGTACAGCCGCGCCGACGCCGCCTCGGCATCGGGGCTGTCGAGGCAATAGAGCCACAGGCCCAGCGACGGGAAACAGATTTCGCTGTCGATCCCCTCAAGTTCCATATCCTCGAGCCGCCCGGCGATTTCGCGAATGCCGCGGCGCTGCGCATCGCCCAGCTGCTTCTCGCGGTGCTGGCCGACGCGCAGCCGATAGATGATCTTGTCCTTGGTCCCGGTGACCAGATATTCGCCCTCCATCCGCGCATGGATCGCATGATCCTTGAGCGAGGCGGGCAGGCCGTCGAGGAAGATGTCCGACGGTTCCATGATGTGGCTGTCGGCGCTGAACACAAAGGGTTTCATGGCAGTCTCCTCGCGACTCGTTGTCGGTCTTTGCGCGATTAAAAGATACCTAGTTATATAAGTCAAGCACCGCATAGGCTGGACATGGCGCCATGCGAAGCCTAAACAGATACCTGTATGGCCGTCGCAACCGAAACCCTCGCCGCCCGCACCGCGCGTGATCTCGCGCATCTCAGTCTTGCCGCAGCCCCCGGTAGCCACCTCGGCGCTGAGGACGAGCTGCTCGCCCGCTTCGGCGTCAGCCGCCCGACGCTGCGCCAGGCCGCCAAGCTCGTCGAGCGCGACCGGCTCATCAGCATCCGCCGCGGTGCGCAGGGCGGCTATTATGCCGAGCGACCCGACGCGCGCGACGCGATCCAGTCGCTCGCGCGCTTCCTGCGCATGAAGGGTGCGAACCTCGGCCACGTCATCCAGGTTACCCGCCCGGTGTCCGAGGAAGCCGCCGTCGCCGCGGCGCGCCACCGCAGCGACGTCGATGTAGAAGCCCTGCAAGCCTTCGTCGCCACCATCGCCGCGCGCGACACCGCGCGCGACCTGATCGCTGCCGAGGTCGAGATGGCGCGCCTCATCTCGGGCATGAGCGGCAATCCGGTGGTCGAGCTGATCCTCGAAATCGGCTACAGCTTTGGCCTCGACGAACGCGGCAGCGACCTTTACGCCGATCCCGACCGGCGCGCGCGCACCCGCGCGATGCAACGCAGCCTGTGCCAGGCGATCGTCGACGGCGATGCCGACATCGCCCGGCTGATGATGCGCCGCCGGTCGGACCAGTTCGACGCGTGGCTGAACCTCGGCACCGCAGGGGAGAAATAGCAGGCATGAGCATCGTCGAATATCGCGGGTTTGCCGGCGTCCGGCTCGAAGCCGAGGTGATCGGTGCCGAAAACGACCCCGCGGTGCTGCTGCTCCACGGCGCCGGCCAGACCCGCGCGGTCTGGGGCGGCGTCGCCCAATCGCTCGAACAGGCCGGCCGCCGCGTCATCAGCCTCGATCTGCGCGGCCATGGCGGCAGCGAATGGCCCGAGGATGCGCGCTACGATTTCGAGGCGCTGGTCGAGGATTTGCGCGCCGTGCTGTCGCAGATGGGCACGCGCCCCGTCGTCGTCGCCTCGACGCTCGGTGGCTGGATCGCCAGCGCCGCGCTCGAACGCGACGCCGCCGTACTCGCCTCGGGTCTCGTCCTCGTCGACTCCCCGGTGCAGGTCGATCCCGTTCTCGCGCAGCGCGTCGGCGACCGCCTCCGCGAAGCCGCCACGCTCGCGCCCGGCCAGGCGCAATGGGACGTCCGCCTGTTCGACACGCTCGACACCTCGGCGATGGCCGACCGCCTCGACGGCGTCGCCGCCAAGATCGCGCTGCCGACGCTCTATGTGCGCGGCGCGATCAGCGAACTCGTCACCAAGGAGGACGCCGCCGCCTTCGTCGCGCTGCTCCCCGACGGCGAACTGGTCGAGGTCGAGAATAGCGCGCTTGTCGTCACCGACGACCGCGCCGAGGCCCTCGGCGGCTACCTCATCGATTTCCTCGAACGCCGCGCCCCGCGCGGGTCGCCCGAATTCCGCGCCGGCAGCGACGCGCGCACCTTCCGCGACGCGCTCGGCTGTTTCGCGACCGGGGTCACCGTCGTCACCGCCATCTGCCCTGACGGCAGCCCGATCGGACTCACTGCCAACAGCTTCACCTCGGTCTCGCTCGACCCGCCGCTGCTGCTCGTCTGCATCGCCAACAACGCCGGCAGCGCCCCCTATCTGCGCGAGGCCGAGCGCTTCGCGGTCAATGTGCTCCAGATCGGCCAGCAGCCCACGTCGAATCGCTTCGCGGGCAAGGGCGAGGACCGCTTCGGCGTCACGCCGTGGGAAATCGGCGAATATGGCACCCCGGTGCTCACCGGATCGCTTTCGAGCTTCGAATGTTCGCGCGACGCGGTGCACGACGGCGGCGACCATTTCATTCTCGTCGGACGGGTGCTGAAGGCGATTTTCGAACCGCGCCGCGACCCCTTGCTCTACTTCCGCGGCAAATATCGCAAACTCCATTTCGCTTGACGACTGGACAAGCAGCCGTCAGCATCATATCCAACCTAGTTATATAACTAGAATCGGAGGAGAGGCGGATGGCCTGGGTCAATCAGGACAAATGCGCGATCGTCGGGGTCGGGGCCACCGACTATTATGTGCGCGGCAAGAGCTGGCCGCGCACGATCAACGATATGGCGGCCGAGGCGATCATGAACGCCTGCGCCGACGCGGGGATCAGCCACAAGCAGATCGACGGCTTCTCCTATTATTCGACTGCGGGCGCGGGCTATCTCGACAAGTTCGACACGGCCAGCCTGATGGAAACCTTGGGCATGCCGCACATCAGCTGGTCGGCGACGCTGACCAGCGGCGGCGGCGGCTGCCCCGGCGCGATCGGCCTCGCGACCGCGGGGCTGATGAACGAGGATTGCACCTACACCGTCACACTGATGGCGCTGCAGCAATTGCCGCAGCATCGCCTCGGTGTCGTGTTCGGCGCAGCGGCGCCCAATCCCGAAAACAGTTTCCTGCAGCCCTCGGGCCTCGTCGGTCCCGGCCACCTGATGTCGGTGCTCGCGCGCCGCCACATGCACCTCTACGGCACCACCCAGGACGCGTTCGGCGAGGTGGTGATGGCGACGCGCGCCAACACGCACAACCGGCCCAAGGCGGTGCGCAAGGACCCGCTGACCAAGGAGCAGTACGACGCCTCGGTGATGCTCGCCGACCCGCTGCGCCGGCTCGACTTCTGCCTCGAAACCGATGGTGCGGTCGCGGTGATCACGACGACGATGGACCGCGCGAAGGACTGCCGACACAAACCCGCGGTCGTCCACGCCGCTGCGCATGGCGGCCAGCGCGAATGGGGCCGCGCCTTCGCCTGGATGGGCATGCCCGACCCGCATTTCGCCAGCTCGGGCCACAAGTTCACCGCCGACCGCGTCTGGGCGCAATCGGGTCTCAGCGCCAAGGACATGGACGTCGCGCTGATCTACGATCATTTCAGCCCGATGGTGCTGATGCAGCTCGAGGACTATGGCTTCTGCGAGAAGGGCGAGGGCAATGATTATGTCCTCTCGGGCAAGCTGCGCTACGATCCCGCGACCGGCAAGGGCGTCAACGGCGGCGTGCCGGTGAACACCCACGGCGGCAATTTGAACGAAGCCTATATCATCGGCATGACGCACATCGTCGAGGGCGTCGAACAGGTGCGCGGCACCGCGATCAACCAGGTCAAGGACGCCGAATTCGCGCTCGTCTCGGGCGGCCCGGCGTCGCTGCCCGTCTCCAGCCTCATCCTGCGCAAGGACTGACCGACATGACCTATGGCCCCGCCCGCGCGCTCCCCGGCGACCAGATCCGCATCACCACCAACCCCGATACCGAGCCCTTCTGGCAGGCGGCGAGAGAGGGCAAGCTGACGGCTTGCCAGTGCGGCGAGTGCGGCCATTTCCGCATGCCGCCGACCGCGATCTGTCCCGAATGCGGCAGCCGCGCCAAGAATTGGCCGACGCTCCCCGGCACCGCGACCGTGTTCAGCTACGCGATCTGCAACAAGAACCCCAAAAATGGCGAGGATTATGTCTATGTCCCCGTCGTCGTCGACCTCGACGGCGCCCCCGGCACGCGCCTCAACGCCAATGTGTCGGGCTGCGATGCCGAGGATGTCCATATCGGGATGAAGGTCAGCGTCGACTGGACCCCGATCCAGGACGGCTGGGTCCTCCCCAACTTCAAGGCCTGAGCCGATGCTGGGCGACCTTCGCATCGTCGAGATCGGGCAGGGCATGACGGTGCAGGTCGCCGGCCTGATGCTGTCCGAACTCGGCGCCGATGTGCTGAAGGTCGAGCGTCCCGGCGGCGACCCCGCGCGCGGCACCGCCCCTTTCTCCAACTGGAACCGGGGCAAGAAGAGTCTCGTTCTCGATCTCGATACGTCCGAAGCTTTGGATACGCTGAATCAGCGCCTCGCCGGCGCCGACGCCTTGCTGCACCAATTTACCCCGTCGCGCGCCAAGGCGCTCGGCCTCGACGACGCGAGCCTCGCCGCACGCTACCCGCAGCTCGTCGTCACCGCGATCACCGGCTCGCCCGCGAACCATCCCGATGTCGAGCGCAGCGACGACGAACTGCTCGTCGCCGCGCGCGTCGGCGCGATGTACGAGAATGACGGCCACCGCGCCGGCCCGATCGCCTATCGCTACCAGCAGGGAAGCTGGTCCGCCGCGCATCTCGCCGCCGCGGGCCTGCTCGCGCGCCTCGTGATGCGGCTCCAGGCCGGGCAGGGCGGCCCCGCGCACACGTCCATTTTCCAAGGCTTCCTCGCGACGCTGCCGCTCGTCTGGGCGCGCAACAGCGAAGGGCCGATGCCGAACCCGGTCACCTATCCGCTCGGGGCCCGCCCGATCGCGCAGCAATTGTTTCAATGCGCGGGGGGTGACTGGCTCCAGATCATGGATCCGACCCGCCAGTTCGATTACGCCACCATGCCCACGATGTGGGACGTGATGGCCGAGACCGAGGTCGATCTCGAAACCGAGGCGGGCCAGGCCGAAGCCTTCAAGCGCCGCCCGCTCGAACGCTGGCTCGCCGACCTCCGCGCCGCCGACATCGCCGCCGAACCCGCCTTCCCGATGGGCGAGGTGCTGCGCCACGACGATGCCATCGCCAACCGCTATGTGATCGAAGTAGACGACCCCGATCTCGGCCAGACGCGCCAGCCCAACACGCCCTTCCACAGCGACGCCGACCTGCCGCAGGGCCGCCCGGCCCCGCGCCTCGGCGAAGGCGGCGAAACCGCTTGGCCCGCGAAACCAGCCGCTGCCCCCGGCACCGCCCCCGCCGAAGTCCTCGAAGGCGTGCGCGTCCTCGACCTCGGCATGTTCCTTGCAGGTCCCATGGGCCCGTCGATGATGGGCGACATGGGCGCCAACGTCATCAAGGTCGAGGCGCTGACCGGCGACCGCATCCGTTTCATGCACCGCTATTATCAGGCCGCGGCGCGCAGCAAGCGCAGCCTCGCGCTCGACCTGACCAAGCGCGAGGCGCAGCCGATCCTCGAACGGCTGCTCCAGTGGGCCGAACTCGTTCATCATAATATGCGCTTCAAGGGCGCCGCGAAGCTCGGCCTCAGCGAAGAAGGCATCCGCCGATACAACCCCGACATCGCGTTCAATTACTCGAGCGCCTATGGCCAGCGCGGCGCGCGCGGCAACTGGCCGGGCTATGACTCGATCTTCAACGCGATCGCCGGCTGGGAATTCGAAAATGCGGGCGAGGGCAATCGCCCCGTCTTCAACCGCCCCGGCACGATGGACGTCTCGACCGCGCAAAGCTGCCTCGTCGAACTGATGGCCTCGCTCTATGCCAAGCGCACCACCGGCCGCGGCTATACGACGCAGACCTCGCTGCTCGGCATGGCCGCCTTCACCCAGGGCGAGCGGTTGATCGGCGCCGATGGCGAATTGACCGAAACTTATCACCTGACCAGCGACCAGACCGGCTTTTCGCCGTACCACCGTATCTATGAATGCGCCGATGGTGCGTGGGTGGCGGTTGCGGCACACAAGCCCGACCAGCAGGCCGCGATGCGCGAGGCGATGGGCAGCGACGAGGACGGTTTCGCGGACGCCGCCAAGGGCTGCACCGCCGACGAACTGATCGCCGCGCTCGAGGCCGCCGGCGTGCCCTGCGACATCGTCAATTTCGAAAATGCGATGCACCGCTTCTTCGACGATCCTCAGAATCGCGAGCTGAACCTGATCTCGGTCTTGCCGCAGCCGCTCTACGGCATCGTCGAACAGCCCGGCGCCTTCTGGAATTTCGGCGATACCCCGGTGGTGTTCAAGCGCTGCTGCCCCGCCGTCGGTCAGCATAGCGACGAGATCCTCCGCGAAATCGGCTATTCGGACGAAGAAATCGCCGCCTTCCGTGAGGCGAAGATCGTCGGATGAACCCACACGACCTCCTCCCCGACGGACTAGTCACGGCCGTTGAAGCCGCCAGCGGCGCGCGCGTCACTGCGGTGCGCCCGCGCGGCGGCGGCGGTGCCTCGCGCGAAGGCGCCGAGCTCGACCTCCAATGGCCCGACGGCCGCCTCGCCAGCGCCTATATGAACTACGACGTCCACAAGGCGGGCGCCGGCGACGACGCCGCCTTCCTGCGCGAAGCCGCCGTCCTCCGAGCGCTCTCGGGCCCGCTCGTGCCCGCCGGCGTTCGCGTCGCCCCCTATTACGCATCGGTCCCCGACCAGCGCGCGCTCGTCTGCGGCATGATCGCGGGCAAGGATCGCTTCGGGGGCCTGACCGACACCGGGCAGCGCGACACGCTCGCCGCCGACTTCATGGCCCAGCTCGCCGCGCTCCACCGTATCGACGTCGCGGCGAACCCCGTCGAGGGTATGGGCCCTGTCGAACCCGCCGAGACCTTCATCCGCCGCCGCATCGCCGACTTGCGCACGGGCAACAGCGGCAGGGGCTGGGACCCGCTGATCCACCTGTCGCTGAACTGGCTCGAAGCCAATATCCCCGCCGACATGCCCGCCCCCGTCATTGTCCACGGCGACGCCGGTCCCGGCAATTTCCTCTACGAGGGCGACAAGGTCACCGCGCTGCTCGACTGGGAACTCGTCCATTATGGCGACCCGATGGCCGATCTCGCGATGCTCGCGATCCGCATGTTGTTTCAGGGTTTCGTGCCCTTACCGCAGGCCTTCGCCGCTTACGAAGCCGCGGGTGGCCACGAGATCGATCTCGCGCGCATCCGCTATTGGCGCCTGCTCTTCCAGACGAGCTTCGCGCGCCGCTCGCGCTACGACGATCCCGATGCGCCGCCGCCGCCCAATCTCGGCATGAACCTGGTCTATTCGACGATTCACCGCCGCGTGCTGTCGAACGCGCTGGCCGAGGCCGCCGCCATCACGCTGCCGCCCGTGACCCTGCCCGACGCGGCGGTCGGCGCGCACGACAAGAGCTTCGCCATCGCGCTGGGCGACATCCGCGAAACCATCGTTCCGCGCCTCGCCGACCAGCAAGCGGCCGTCAAGGCCAAGGGCATGGCGCGTCTCATCAAATGGTGGCGTGCGATCGAACGTTTCGAACCCGGCTTCCACGCCGCCGAAAAGGCCGAGATCGAAACCGCGCTCGGGCTCGAATTCGCCGACTATCGCGCCGCCTGGTCGGCCTTCCGGGACGCCGTCGCGGGCGATCGTATCGCCACCGACGCCGCCATCATCCTCTGCAACGCCCACGAAACCCGCGAGGCGGCGCTGATGGCCGACGCGATGGGCGGCCTCGCCGACACCAAATTCGCACCGCTGCAATAGACATCAGGAAAGGTTGAGCGACATGTCGAAAGATATCTTGGGCTACAAGGGCAAGCGCGTCGTCGTCATGGGCTGCTTCTCGGGCACCGGCGAGGCCTGCGCGCGCGCGCTCGTCGACCTCGGCGCCGAAGTGCACGGCGCCGATATCAAGCCCTCGTCGGTGAACCTCGCGAGCTTCACCACCGTCGACCTCAAGGACCCCGACGCCATCGCCGCAGGCATCGACAAGATCGGCGGCAAGGTCGACGCCGTATTCAACGTCTCGGGCCTGCCGCAGACCTTCCCCGGCGAGGATGTCGTCACGGTCAATTTCCTCGGCATCCGCGCCTGGACCGAGGGCTGGGTCCCGCACCTCAACCCCGGCGCCGCGATCGTCTCGGTGTCGTCGCTCGGCGGCATGAAATGGCTCACGCGCCAGCCGCTGCTCCGCGAATTCATCGGACTCGAGGATTTCGCCGAGGCGCGCCAATGGTATCTCGACCGCAAGGAGGAAGTGGGCGATCCCTACAGCCTCGCCAAGGAAGCGATCAACACCTGGACCCAGGTCCGCGCGCCCGACCTGATCGGCCGCGACATCCGCATCAACTGCACCATGCCCAGCCCGATCGACACCCCGATGCTCGGCGAATTCCGCAAGGTCGCGGGCGACGCGGTGCTCGGCGCCTTCGCAAAGGCCAAGGGCCGCTATTCGACCGCGGAGGAACAGGCGCTGCCGCTGATCCTGCTCAACAGCGACGCCGCGAGCTTCATTAGCGGCGTGTGCCTGCCCGTCGACGCCGGCCTCGCGGGCGGCCTTGCCACGGGCGTGCTCGACATCCAGAAAATGATCGCCGAGGCGGCGGGCTGATGTTCCCCTCCCGCTTGCGGGAGGGGTTAGGGGAGGGCCTGTCGCTAACCCTCCCCGCTGCGACTAGGCTCAGGACCTATTAAATTGTTTGCGCGACGGTTGGCAGGGTGATTCAAGGTTGCAGGAGGTGCAGCCATGAGTGATCTGTTGTTGCTGAGCGAGTCGCAGATGCGCCGGATCGAAGCGCATTTTCCGTT
>JAEULK010000069.1 GCA_016793775.1 Sphingopyxis sp.
AGACACGTCTGGCGCCAGCGTGTCTCGACTTCGCTCGACACAAGCGGAGGAAGGGAAAGGTCGCAATGACTATCCGCATCGCCATGTGGTCGGGCCCGCGCAACCTGTCGACGGCGATGATGCGCAGCTTCGGCGCCCGCGCCGATACCCATGTCAGCGACGAGCCCTTTTACGGCGCCTACCTCCAGCACAGCGGCGATCCGCAGCCGATGATGGATGAGGTGATGGCGTCGATGGACTGCGACTGGTCTGGCGTCGCACGCAGCATGACCGGCCCGAATCCCGCCGCGACGCCGATCTGGTACCAGAAGCATATGGCGCACCATATGGTCGGCCCCATAAGGCACGACGACCTGCCGGGGCTGCGCCACGCCTTCCTGATCCGCGACCCGGCGCGCGTCGTCGCGAGCTATGCCGCGAAGCGCGTGATGGTGCGCCCCGACCATCTCGGCACCGACAAGCAGGTCGAATTTTTCGACCGCGAGGCCGACCGGCTCGGCCATGCCCCGCCGGTGATCGACAGCGCCGACATCCTGCGCGATCCGCCCGCGATGCTGGCAAAGCTCTGCGCGGCGCTCGGCATCGCATGGGATCCCGCGATGTTGCGCTGGGAAGCCGGGCTGCGCGACACCGACGGCATCTGGGCGTCGCATTGGTACGACGCGGTGATGACCAGCACCGGCTTCGGCGCGCCCGACAAGCCCGTGCCCGAACTCGACGCGCAGGGGTTGGTGGTCGCCGATGCGTGCCGCCCGGATTATGACTATCTGGCGCGGCACAAGATTCCGCTGTCCTAATAAGTCCTGATTTGCCATCCAGTTACCGGGCACTAGCAACAGGGCGGAGAGATCATGCAATCGCGAACGAAGTTCGGCAGTTTTCTGCGGGGAATCGCTGTCGGCGGTGCGGCGCTTCTTGCGGCCACGACGGCGCATGCACAGGCCAGCGGCAGCACCGTCATCACTGCGGCGCGTTACATCGACGTGCTCGGCGGCAAGACGGTCGACTATCCCGCGATCTTCGTCGGCGCCGACGGCCGCATCACCGGCATTGCGGATGCGCGCACCGTGCGCTGGGGATCGGACGTCAAGCATATCGACCTCGGCGACAAGACGCTCTTGCCCGGTCTGATCGACATGCATGTCCATATCGACGGCCCCGCCGATATCGGCGGCTATAACGGACTCGAATATACCGACAGCTTCTGGGGCATGACCGCGGTAAAGAATGCGCGCGACATGCTCGACGCGGGCTTCACGACGATCCGCAACGTCGGCTCTTCGGACCGCAACGACATCGGGCTGAAACAGGCGATCGACGCGGGCTATGCGGTCGGGCCGCGGATCATCGGCGCGGGTTATGCGCTCGGTGCGACCGGCGGCCACTGCGATTCGACCTTCTTCCCGCCAAGCTTCGAGAAGGAGGATGCCAAGAAGGAGGGGATCGGCGATACCCCCGACGAGCTGCGCTATCAGGTCCGCCGCCAGCGCAAATATGGCGCCGAGGCGATCAAGGTCTGCGCGACAGGTGGGGTCTTTTCGCGCAACACCGAACCCGGCCAGCAACAGCTGAGCGAAGCCGAACTCAAGGCCATCGCCGACGAAGCGCATCAATGGGGGCTGCAGGTCGCAGCCCACGCGCATGGCGCATCGGGCATTCGCGCCGCGATCGGCGCCGGCATCGACACGATCGAACATGCCAGCCTGGTCGATGACGAGGGCATTCGCATGGCGGTGGCGCGCAAGCGGCCGGTGTGGTTCTCGATGGATATCTACAACACCGATTACACCCAGGCCGAGGGCGCGAAGAACGGCGTGCTCGAGGATAATCTGCGCAAGGACCGCGAAATCGCGCAGGCGCAGCGCGACAATTTCAGGAAGGCGCACAAGGCCGGGGTGCGCATGGTGTTCGGCAGCGACGCCGGCGTGATGCCACACGGTCTGGTCGGCGGCCAGTTCAAGGTCATGGTCCAGTACGGCATGACCCCGCTGGAGGCCATCCAGGCCGCAACGCGCAACGCGGCGCAGGCGCTCGACCGCGAAAAGGACGTCGGTGCGATCGCGGTCGGTCGCTACGCCGACATCATCGCGATCGACGGCGACCCGCTGGCCGACGTGCGCCAGCTCGAAAGCGTCGACGCGGTGGTCAAGGGCGGGGTGCTGGTGAAGGGGAGCTGAGGAGCGTCGGCGCCGCGAAGGCGGGGGCCGCTGTCGGTTTGCGCAGCGCCGCAGAACAAGGCGGCCCGCGGCCCCCGCCTTCGCGGGGGCGACGGCTTTTTACACCACCAACCTATCCACCATCGCCTCGCGCATTTCGGGGGTCAGGTTCAGCACCGCCTCGGCATAGGTCGGGACATCGCCATGGTCGCGGCGCACCGTGGCGAGCGCGGCGTCGAGGAAGATCGGGTTGACCGACATCAGGGTGCGGACCGCATCGTCGGGGATTTCGGCATTATAGCGCGCGCGAATGACGTCGCCGCCTTGCGCGATCCGCTCCTCGATCTTGCCGGCGCTGTTGGTCAGCAGATAATCCTGCATCAAATCGTCCTCATGCACGCCGAGCAGCCGGTGGACGATCGCCACCGCAAAGCCGGTGCGGTCCTTGCCCGCGACGCAGTGCACCAGACTGGGGGCATCATATTCGGCGAGCGCGGCGAGATAGAGCCGCAGCGTATCCACCAGCACCGGCCGGTACGGCATCCCGGCATAAGTATCGATCATCCGCGTCCGTGCGGTTTCGTTGTCGATCGTTCCCTTCGCCGCCTGCAGATGCGGGGCAAGGCCCGCGGTATTGCCGTCGGCGAACAGCACCCGCGCCGAAAAGCCGTCGGACCTTTTGCACGGGTGCGCGGCGCGCTCGTCGTCGCCACGCAGGTCGATGACCGTCTCGATCCCCAGTGCGTCGATGGCGTCGAGGTCGGCCGGGCTCGCATCCTGATGATGCGCCGAGCGCCACAAGAAGCCGCTGCGCAGCTTGCCGCCGCCCTCGACGTCGTAACCGCCATAATCGCGGAAATTGTGGATGCCGGACAGCGGCAGGACGCGCTCGGCGAGCATGGTCAGTCTCCTGTAAAAACGGGGGGGCGTTTTTCGACAAAGGCGTTGATCGCCTCGCGGTTGTCGGCGGTTTCGTGGACGATCGCCTGGTAAGCCGCGCTCAGTTCGAGGATGTCGCTCATCCGGCCGTGCTGCGCCTCGCGGAGCAGCCGCTTGGTGAGCCGCAGCGCGCGCGGCGGGTTGCACACGATGCGCTCGGCGATCGCGATCGCGCGACCCAGCAGTTCCGCGTCGGGCACCACTTCGGTGACCAGCCCATATTCCTTGGCCTGCGCCGCGTCGAAACGATCGCCGGTCAGGAACAGTTCGGCGGCGCGCGGATAGCCGAGGATCTTCTGCAGCAGCCAAGCGCCGCCATCGCCGGGAACGATGCCGACCTTGATGAAGCTGCACGCGAATTTGGCGCTTTCCGCCGCGATGCGGATGTCGCAGGTGCAGGCGAGGTCGGCGCCGAGCCCGATGGCGTGGCCGTTGACCGCCGCGATCATCGGCACCTCGCAGTCCATCAGCGCGCGGATCACCGCCTGCACGCCGCGGCGGTAATTGGCGCGGGTGGAATCGGGCTGGTCGAGCACGCCGATGCCGGTGCGGTCCTGCATGCCTTTCAGATTGCCGCCCGCGCTGAACGCCTTGCCGCTGCCGGTCAGGATGATCGCGCTGACGCCGCGGTCGGCGCCGAGGTCGCGCATCGTATCGATGATGTCGTCGCAATCCGCATGCGTGCCTATCGCATTCATGCTCTCGGGCTTGACCATCGTCAGGATCGCGATCTTGCCGCGTCGTTCGACGCTCAGAAATTCGCCCATTCTCGTCTCCTTATCGGCAGCGGCAGGCTACGCCTCGCCGCCGCCGCGTGCAAGTTCAGCGCACCGCGCCCCCGCTGCGCAGCGCCGCAATCTTGTCGGTATCGTAACCGAGCCCCGCGAGCACGGCATCGCCGTCGCTGCCCGGCGCGGGGGCTGGGCGCGGCGTGTCGTTGATCGTCGCCGAATAGCGCGGCGCGGGGGCAGGGTGTGGTACGCCCGCGACGGTCACGAAAGTCTCGCGCGCGACATTGTGCGGATGGTGCGGCGCTTCGGTCAGCGACAGCACGGGCGCGAAGCAGACGTCGGTCATCTCCATCAACTCGCACCATTCGTCGCGCGTCCTGGTCGCGAACAGCGCGGCGACCGTCGCTTTCTTGGCGGGCCAATTTTCCTGGTCGTCCTGCACGTCGAAAGCGGGGTCGTCGTCGAGCCCGGTCTTGGAACGGAGCAGCGCGTAAAATTGCGGTTCGATCGACCCGATCGAGATGAACTTGCCGTCGCTGCAGGTATAGGTGTCGTAATAGGGCGCGCCGCCGTCGAGCCGGTTCACGCCCGGCTGATCCTGGATCATGCCGGCGCCGTGGAACCACCAGCTCATGCCCGCGAGCAAAGCCGACCCGTCGGTCATCGCGCAGTCGATCACCTGGCCCTCGCCGGTCTTCGCGGCATGAAGCAACGCGCTCGACATACCAAAGGCGAGCATCATGCCGCCGCCGCCGAAGTCGCCGACATAGTTGACCGGCGGCACCGGCTTTTGCCCCGCGAGGCCGATCGTGTGGAGCACGCCCGACAGCGAGATATAGTTGATGTCGTGACCGGCGGCCTGCGCATAGGGGCCGAACTGGCCCCAGCCGGTCATGCGGCCGTAAACGAGCTTGGGATTGTCGCCGAGCAGCACATCGGGCCCGAGCCCGAGCCGCTCCATCACGCCGGGACGATAGCCCTCGATGATCCCGTCGGCGCTCTTGCAGAGGTCGCGCGCGATCTGCACGGAGTCGGGGTTCTTCATGTCGAGCGAGATCGAGGTGCGGTTCCGCGACAAGGGATCGCGGGGGTCCATGAAGCCGCCGGGGCGGTCGATGCGGATGACTTCGGCGCCATGGTCGGCGAGCATCATGCCGCAGAAGGGGCCGGGGCCGATGCCCGCGAATTCGATGATGCGGATACCCTGAAGCGGACCTGCCATGTCTTTTTCTCCCATCTTGCTCCCTCGGCCATGCCGACGCGAAACGGGCAGCGCAAGGGTCAAGCGGTGCTGCGGAGGAATAGGATTTCTTTGCGGCCAAGCTGTCGCCGCCGGGGCGATCGAAACCGCGAAGCGGAATGTTGCACTAATGTGCCAGATAACTTCAAAATGTCGCGGAACTGTCAGGCTTTTGCAGTCCGCCTGTCACCCCGCACCCTTATCGCGCGGCCATGGAACGGGCATCCGTCGCACTCGATCGCCGCGGCTTCGCCAGGGGGCTGATCGCCACCGCCTTTGCCGGGCTTGCGCTTCACAGCCGCCATGTCTCCGCAGCGATGCTGGCGGGCGAAAACAGGTTCGGCGCGCCGATCCCCGATCCCGCGGGCCTCCTCGATCTGCCGAAAGGCTTTTCGTACAAGATCGTCTCGCAATATGGCCAGCCGATGAGCGACGGGCGGCAGGTACCCAACAGCGCCGACGGCATGGGTTGCACGACCTTGCCCGACGGGCGGCTCTGCCTGATGCGCAACCACGAACTCGGCACCGACGAGTTGAAGCACGGCGCATGCCCGGTGGGCACGAGCGGCGACGCGGCGGCGTTCGACTGCTACCGGGGCGGCAGCGGCGAGGCTTTGCCGGGCGGCGTCTCGACGATCATTCTCGATCCCGCGAACCTCGCCGTCGAGGAGCAATATCTCTCGCTCGTCGGCACCATCTATAACTGTGCGGGCGGCATCACCCCCTGGGGCACCTGGCTTAGCTGCGAGGAAGATGTCTCGCGCGCGGGCGGGTTGCACAAGGAGGACCATGGCTGGGTCTTCGAAATCCCCGTCTCGCCGGGGGGGCTGGTCAGCGCCGCGCCGATCAAGGCGATGGGCCGCTTCAACCATGAAGCCGCGGTCGTCGATCCCAAGAGCGGCGCGATCTATATGACCGAGGACCGGCAGGATAGCCTCTTCTACCGCTTCCTGCCCGCCGTGCCGGGCCAGCTCCACAAGAGCGGGCGGCTGCAGGCGCTGGCGCTGGTCGATCCGGCGTTGTCGGATACGCGCAACTGGACGCGCCCGGTGCTGGCGACGGGCGACTGGCACGATGCGCGCTGGATCGATCTCGACGAAGTCGAGAGTCCGAAGGACGATCTGCGCAAACGCGGCGCCAAAGCGGGCGCGACGATCTTCGCGCGCGGCGAGGGCGTACACAGCGGCGATGGCGAGATTTATTTTACCTGCACCTCGGGCGGTCCGGCGCGGCGCGGACAGATCATGCGCTATCGCCCGTCGCCGGCCGAAGGCACGGCAGCCGAGGGGGCGGCACCGGGGCAATTGCAATTGTTTGTCGAAACGACCGATCCCGAGCATTTCAGCTTCGGCGACAATCTGAGCGTCGCGCCCAATGGAGACCTGATGGTCTGCGAGGACCGGCGTGGCAGCCGGCCCGACAATTGGCTGCGCGGTGTGACGCCCGAAGGGAAAGTCTATCCCTTCGCGCGGGTCAGCGCGGCGACCAAGGTATCGGGCGTCTGCTTCGCGCCCGATGGCGAGACGATGTTCCTGAACCTCTATAATCCGGCACGGACGATCGCGGTGCGCGGGCCGTTCTAAAGTCCCCCTCCCACTTGTGGGAGGGGTTAGGGGAGGGCATGTCAAAAGGACAAGCCGCCCACAAACAGACCCTCCCCCGACCCCTCCCGCAAGCGGGAGGGGAGAGAAAAGGCCTGTTCTGATCTTCAGATCCGTTCGATGATGATCGCCGGCGCCATACCGCCGGCGGCGCACATGGTGACGAGGCCGTAGCGGCCGCCCGAGCGTTCCAGTTCGTCGAGCGCGGTACCGATCAGGATCGAGCCGGTGGCGCCGATCGGGTGGCCCAGCGCCATCGCGCCGCCGTTGATGTTCACCTTTTCCCGGTCGAGTTCGAGGTCGCGGATGAACTTTTCGGCGACCACGGCAAAGGCTTCGTTGATTTCCCAGACGTCGATGTCGTCGGTGGTCAGTCCGGCCTTTTCGAGCACCTTCTTCGCCGCCGGAACCGGGGCGTTGAGCATCAGCGTCGGATCGTCGCCCTGGTTGGCATAGGCGACGATGCGCGCGCGCGGCTTCAGGCCATGCTTGTCCGCATAGTCTTTCGAGGTCAGCAGCAGCGCCGCGGCGCCGTCGACGACCCCCGACGAGTTGCCGGCGTGGTGCACGCCTTCCCATTCGAGATCGGGATAGACGCGCTGGATCTGCTTGGCGAAGGTGACGCCGTTGCCGAGGTCGAAGTCCTTGAGCGCGGCAAAGCTGGCTTTGAGGCCCGCGAGGCCTTCGGCGGTGGTTTCGGGACGCGGGAATTCCTCGCGGTCGAGCGCGACGCTGCCGTCCTCGTTATAGACGGGGACGACCGACTTGGCGAAGCGGCCTTCCTTGATCGCGCGGTCGGCGCGTTGCTGGCTGACCAGCGCAAGCGCATCGACGGCTTCGCGGCTGATGCCTTCGCGCGCGGCGATCGCGTCGCCGCACACGCCCTGGTGCGACTGCGGGTGGATCGCGTCGAGCGCGGCGTTGCCCGACCCCATGCCGAGCGGCTTGAGGCCGGCATTGGCTTCCTCGGCGCCGATGGTGGCGGTGTAGCTCATCATTTCGGTGCCGCCGGCGATGACGCAATCTTCCATGCCGGACATCACCGTCGCGGCGGCGAAGTTCACGCTGCTGATGCCGCCGCCGCAGAAGCGGTCGAGCGTCGTGCCCGAGGCCTTGGTGTCATAGCCCGCAGCGAGTGCGGCCATGCGGCCGAGGTCGCCGCCCTGCTTGCCCTTCTGGGTCGAGGTCGACCAGATGATGTCGTCGACGGTCGCGGTGTCGAGATTGTTGCGCTCCTTGATCGCCTTCAGCACCGTCGCGGCGAGATGCTGCGGGTGGAGGTGCGAGAGCGCGCCCTTGCCGGGCTTGCCGACCCCGCGGGGGGTACGGACGGCGTCGATGATATAGGCTTCGGACATCACGGGTTTCCTTATGCAGAGGGGATTAGCGAGGGGCCATGCGGATCGCGCCGTCCAACCGGACGGCCTGGCCGTTGAAATAGCTGTTGCGGACCATCTCCATCGCGAGGCTGGCATATTCCTCGGCCTTGCCGAGCCTTTTGGGGAAGGGGACCGACGCGCCGAGGCTGGCGAGAACCGGTTCGGGCAGGCCCGCGACCAGCGGCGTGCTGAACACGCCCGGCATGATCGAATTGACGCGGATGCCGAGGTCCATCAGGTCGCGCGCCATCGGGAGCACTAGCCCGTTCACCCCCGCCTTCGCCGAGCCGTAGATGACCTGGCCGATCTGCGCGTCCTGCGCCGCGACCGAGGCGGTGAGGATGATCGCGCCGCGCTCGCCGTCCTCGAGTTCGGGCAGGGTCGCCATGCCCTCGGCCGAGATCGACGCGATGCGGTAGCTCGCGGTCAGGATGCCCGCGACGCCATAGGCATAATCCTCGGTCGGGGTGCGGCGGAAGCTGCCGCTCGCCTTGTCGAACGCCAGCGTCTTGCCACGGCGTGAGGTCATCGCGCAATGGACGCAGACGCGTTCCTGCCCATGCGCGGCGCGTGCGGCCGCATAACCATCGAGCACCGATTGTTCGTCGGTGATGTCGACATGAACGAACAGCCCGCCGAACGCCGCCGCGACCTCTTCGCCGAGCGCGTCGTTGATGTCGAAGATCGCGACCTTCACCCTCGACGCGGCGAGCGCCTCGGCGGTCGCGCGGCCGAGGCCCGACGCCCCGCCGGTGACGACGGCTGCGATATCATTGTCGATCTTCATGCGCGCGCCTCCTCAGGCCGGAATCTGGTTGAACGGCACGCCCTTGTCGGGGCGATGGTCCTGGGGCAGGCCGAGGATCTTTTCGGCGATGGTGTTGAGCAGGGTCTCGTCCGACCCGCCCGCGATGCGGCCGGTGGGGGCGTTGATCCAGCTCGACGTCCAATTCTCCTTCTGCGAGGCATGGTCGTCGTAAGCGAAACCGCCCGAGCCTTGCAGGTCGATCGCGAGTTCGGACAATTTCTGCCGCGAACGCACCGCGACGAGCTTGTTGAGCGAGCCCTCGGGGCCCGGGACCATTCCCGCCTGCATCATCGCCATCGCGCGCGCGGTGATCGATTGCAGGCCATTGCGCATCGCATAGTTGCGCGCGATCTGCTGGCGGATGCGGCCGTCCTCGATCGCGGGCTTGCCGTTGAGTTCGGTGTCTTTCGCCAGATCGACGAACAGGTCGAGATGCGGGCCGAAGCCCGCGCTGTCGGTCGCGACATAGCGTTCGATCATCAGCGTCGCGATCGCGACCGCGAAACCGCCGCCGACCGGCGACATGCGGTGGTCGTCGCCGATCTTCACATCGTCGAAGAACACCTCGTTGACGTGGCTGTCACCGCCGACGAGCTTGATCGGGCGCACGGTGACTCCCGGCGCCTTCATGTCGACCCAAAAATAGGTCAGCCCCTTGTGCTTGGGCACATTGGGGTCGGTGCGCACAACGATGACGCCATAGTCGCTGTACTGCGCCCAGCTGGTCCAGATCTTCTGGCCGTTGATCTTCCAGCCGTTGCCGTCGATATCCGCCTTGGTGCGCAGGCCCGCCAGGTCCGACCCGCCCGAGGGTTCGGAGAAGAGCTGGCACCAGATTTCCTCGCCCTTCAGCGCCTTGAGGACACGCTCCTTGACGAACTCCTTGTCGCTGCCGAACTGCATCAGCACCGGGATCGGCATGCCGAGCGAGATGCCGAAATAGAAGCTCGGGAAACCGTGCTTCATTTCCTCGCCGTCGAAGGTGACCTTTTCGAGATGACCAAGGCCCTGGCCGCCATATTCGGTCGGCCAGTTGATGCCGGCATAGCCCGCGTCGAACTTGGCGCGCTGATAGCGGCGGCCGAGTGCGAGGTCGTCAGCTTCGGACAGGCCCTTGCGGGCTTCCTTGCCATAGGCCGGGACCATCGATTCCAGCCACGCCGCGGCCTTGGTCCGATAGGCATCGAGATCGCTCATGCAGCTTCTCCGGTCAGGCGGTCGACGAGGATATCCTCCCAGAACAGCAGATTGCCCTGTTCGATGGCGAGGCTGCGCGCGCGGCGGGTGTGGAGATGCAGCCCCAGCTCCCATGTCACGCCCATGCCGCCGTGGATCTGCACGCAGTCGCGCGACGCGCTATCATAGGCCTCGGTCGCCGAGATGCGCGCGGCGGCGGCGGCGGTGATGAAATCGGCCTGGCCCTCGCGCGATGCCGCATGGATGCAGTTGGCGCGTGCCAGCTCGACAAAACCATAAAGCTCGGCGATGCGATGCTTGATCGACTGGAAGGCGCCGATGACCTGCCCGAAGGCGCGGCGGGTGACCGCATAGTCGCGGGCGATCTCCATCATCGCCTCGGCGCCGCCGGTCTGTTCGTGCGCGGCGATCACCGCCTGCAGCGCCAGGATATGCAGCGCCGCATCGCGCGCCGCGCCGCCGAGGACGAGCGTTTCGACCGGCGTGGCGTCGAAGACGAGGTCGGCATAGAGGCGGCTGTTGTCGAAGCTGTCGATCGCGTTGCGCGTGACATCGGCCAGCTCGGCGATGACCAGCACCGGCATGCCGGGGCCGTTGGCGTAGACCACCGCGATATCGGCGGCGAGCCCGCCAGCGACGCCCGTCTTGGTGCCGCTCAGCCGGTTGTCGGTGACCGTCACGCTCGGCAGGACGGGCAGGGCGTTCGATCCCGACGCGAAGGCGATCGCGCCGATCGTCTCGCCGCTGGCGAGGCTGGGCAAATATTTGGCCTTCTGCTCGTCGCTGCCGTAGAGTTCGATCGCCTTGGCGGCGCCGAAGCTGCCGGTGAGGAAGGGCGCGCCGCTGAGGCTGCGGCCCGCCTGGTGCGCGATCAGCCCCAGCTCGACGAGCCCTAGGTCGAGCCCGCCATAGGCTTCGGGGAGGGCGAGGGCGGTCCAGCCCTGTTCCTTCGCGGTGGTCCAGAAACCGTTGTGGAATTGGCCCGTGACTTCGAGCAGCGGCAGCAGCTCGTCCTTGTTCACCCGGGCTTCGAGCACGCGCCGCGACTCGGTCGCGATCGCTTGTTGGCCCTCGTCGTACAAAATCGACATGCGCGTTCGAGTCCTCACCCTCTATATGTTGTGGCCATCCAACCGGACGTTGACGTAAACGTCAAGTGTAATTGCCGCTACGGCTGCTGGAAAAATGGATCGACCAAACCGCCGTCGATGGGAAAATTGGGACATGCCCGCTAAGATTGGGAAGCGCCACCAACGGAAACTCGCCTTCCGTCCGATAGTGGGGACTGTCCTTATTTTCCTCGCACCGACGGCGCATCTGCATCCCTTTGCATCTAGCGGACGCTGAATTTCTTGGCCTTGTCGGCCATCAGCGCGGCGCGGTCGACTTGCGGCACGCCGACCGGATTGCCGATCTGGCAATATTTCAGGCCCTGCTGCAGCGCGACCGAGCGCGGGAGGTCGAGCGATTCCCAGATCGCCTTGACCGACCCCGCGGTCGCGGCCGGCGGCTTGGCAGCAATGGTGGCAGCCAGCTCGGCGGCGCGCGGCCACAGATCGTCGAGCGTGGTGATCTCGCTGACCAGCCCGATGCGCAGCGCGGTGCCCGCGCCGATGCGCTCGTCATTGCCGAGCAGCACCATGCGCAGCACATCGTGCAGCGGCATATGATAGGTCATGCCGATCGGCTCGAGCGCGCTGGTCATGCCGTAAGTGACATGCGGGTCGAAGAAGGTCGCGTCCTCCGAACAGATGATGATGTCGCTTTCGTTCAGCCAATAAAAGGCGCCGCCCGCCGCCATGCCGTGCACCGCGGCGATCACCGGCTTCCAGCATTTCATCGACTTGGGGCCGAGATAATTGCCGGGGTCCTCGCAGTGCCAGATATTGTCGAGGTCGACGACCGTGCCGCCTTCTTTCTGCGATTCCTTGACGTCGACCCCGGTGCACCAGGCTTTGCCCGGCGCCGCGCGCAGTACGCAACAGTGGATGTCGTCCTCGCGCCCGATCCACTTCCACAGATGCTCGAATTCGTCCATCATCCGTTTGGTGAAGCTGTTCATCGCCTCGGGCCGATTGATCGTGATCGTCGCGACATGGTCGGCGACATCGACCAGGATGGTTTCATACTGCATGATGGCTGCTTCCTCTCCCGGCACCTGTCATGGTTGACCTAGTTATACAACTCGCTATGACACAGACCCATATGGAGGGGCAAGGCCTGCGATGAATTTCGACCTTAGCGATGAACAGAAAATGCTCGGCGAGCAAGCCCGGGCGCTGCTTTCGGACCTGTCGTCCTTCGACCGGCTGCGCAGCCTGATCGATTCGGGCGCCGAATGGGACGAGCCGCTATGGCGCGCGCTTGCCGAAATGGGCTTCCTCGGCGCGGCAATCCCCGACGAGCATGGCGGTCTCGGTCTCGGCGCGCTCGACCTCGGCGTCATCATGGAGGCGCTCGGCGCCGCCAATGCCGCGGTGCCCTTCATGAGCTCGATCATCCTCGGCGCCGAAGCGATCCGGCTGGCGGGCAGCGAGGCGCAGAAGGCGGCGTGGCTCCCTAAGCTGGCGAGCGGCGAGGCGGTCGCGACCTTCGCTTATGCCGAGGGGCCGGGGCCGGTGTTCGCGCCCGGCGGCACAAGCATCGACAGCGGCCGGATCAGCGGCAGCAAGACGCCGGTTGCCGATGCGGGGATCGCCGACATTGCGGTCGTGCTCGTCGCCGACGGCAATTTTGCGCTGGTCGAACTCGACCAGTTGGGGGTGACGCGCACAAAGCTCGACAGCTTCGACCAACTCCGCGCCCACTACCGCCTCGATTTCGCCGATGCCGTGGCAGAGGCGATGCCCGGCACCGGCAAGCTGGACCGGCTGATCGACCAGGCCGCGGTGCAGGCCGCGTTCGAGGCCGTCGGTGCTGCCGAGGCCTGCCTGGCCATGGCGCGCGACTATGCGATGGAGCGCCAGATGTTCGGGCGTCCGCTCGCGGGTTATCAGGCGATCAAGCACAAGCTCGCCGATGTCGCGGTGGCGACCGAGCTCGCCCGCTCCAACGCCTATTACGGCGGCTGGGCGGCCGAATCTTCGCCCGACGACCTGCCCGCCGCCGCCGCCGCTGCGCGCCTTTCGGGCATCAAATGCCTCGAAATGGCGGCGCGCGAGAATCTCCAGGTCCATGGCGGCATCGGCTATACCTTCGAGGCGAACTGCCATTTCTATTACCGGCGCGAACGCATGCTCGCGGTGCATCTCGGCAATCGCGGCTTTTGGGCCGATCGTCTGCTGAACGCGCAGCCCGGCAGCCAGGGAAAGGCGGCGTAAGATGGATTTCAACGACAGCCCGGCCGAAGCCGCCTTCCGCGCCGAAGCCCGTGCCTGGCTCGCCGCCCATGCTCCCGCGCATATACTCACCCCCGGCGGGAAAATCTCCGATACCGAGGAAGCCGACCGCGGCCGCGCGTGGATGCGCGAGCTTTACGCCGGCGGCTGGTCGGGGCTGACTTTCCCCAAGGCGCTCGGTGGCCGCGGGCTGTCGGGACCCGAGGCGGTGATCTTCGCCGAGGAGGAGGGCAAATATCATCTGCCCAAGGGGCCGTTCACGTCGATCGGCACCGGCATGGCGCTCCCGGTCATCGCGAAGCACGGCACCGACGAACAAAAGGCGCGCTTCATCGAGGCGACGCTGAAGGGCGACATCACCTGGTGCCAGCTCTTCTCCGAACCTTCTGCCGGTTCCGATCTCGCGGCGCTCCGCACCAAGGCGGTGCGCGCCGACGATGGCTCGGGCGACTGGATCGTCAACGGCCAGAAAGTCTGGTCGAGCTGGGCGCATCTGACTGACTGGGGCATCCTCGTCGTCCGCACCGACCCGACCTTGCCCAAGCACAAGGGGCTGACGTTCTTCGTCGTCGACATGAATACGCCGGGGATCGAGACGCGCCCGATCCGCCAGATTTCTGGCGCGAGCGAGTTCAACGAAACCTTCCTCACCGACGTGCGCATCCCCGACGCCAACCGCCTCGGCGCCGAGGGCGAGGGCTGGGCGTGCTGCATGACCGTGCTGATGGGCGAGCGGCTCGGTTCGGGCGCGCACCGCAGCGGAGTCGAACCGCTGATCGATTATGCGGCGTCGACCCCCGACGGCCATGGCGGAACCATGCTCGACGACCGCGCGATCCGCCAGCTGCTCGCCGAGGCGCTGGCCGACGAGCAGGGCGAACGCTTTTTCCAGGCGCGGCTGCGCACGATGGTGTCGAAGGGCGAGAACCCCGGCGCGCTCGCGGGCATGGTCAAGCTCGCCTATGCCGGCCGCTATCAGAAGACCAACGGCCTCGCGCTCGAACTGCGCGGCCTCGCAGGCATCGCGCCCGAGTCGGGGGATACCGCGACGACCGACGTCCAGTACGACTATATCTATTCGACCGTGATGCGCATCGCGGGCGGCGCCGACGAGGTGCTGCGCAACCAGATCGCCGAACGCGTGCTCGGCATGCCCGGCGAGGTGCGCATGGACAAGGATGTGCCGTTCGAGACGTTGAAGGGCTGAAAACTCCCTCCCCTTTAGGGGAGGGTCGGGGTGGGGCATGTCGAGGTTGCGCGAGGCAGCAGGACCCCACCCGCTGCGACTAGGCGGCAAGCCGCCAAGTCTCGCTGCCCTCCCCTAAAGGGTAGGGATAAGCGTGCCTAAGCCGCGCGCCGCGCCTCCGCCGCCTTCGCCAGCGGCCCCGCCAGATCCTTCTTCAGGATCTTCCCGTTCGGGTTGAGCGGCATATGGTCGAGCACGACCAGGGTCCGCGGTACCTTGTTGTCCCCCAGATGCGCCTTGCAGAAAGCGATGATCTCGTCCGCGGTCGCCTCGCCGCAGCCGGGGCGCAGCGTCACCGCCGCGGCGATATCCTCGCCCAGGACCTCGTGCGGCACGCCGACCACCGCCGCCTGCTGTACCGCTGGGTGCAGGTGCAGCACGGTTTCGATCTCGAGCGGAGTGATGTTGTAGCCGCCGCGGATGATCAGTTCCTTCGAGCGGCCGGCCATAATCAGGTCGCCGTCGTCGTCGACGAAGCCCAGGTCGCCGGTCTTGGTCCAGCCGCCCTTGAAGCTCGTCGCGGTGGCCTCGGGATCGTTCCAGTATCGCCGCGTGTGCTTCTGCCAGCCGTAAATCTCGCCGACGACATTGGCTTCGGTGACGATCTCGCCCGCCTCGTCGCGGATCTGCATATGCGCGGGCAGCTTGCCGACGCAGCCGGGTTTGAGCACCTGCTCCTGGCTTGTGGTGCCCAGCCCGACCCCGCCTTCGGACATGCCGTAACTGTTGCGGATGCGCAGATGCGGCCACAGCTCGGCGGCGCGCTTGACCGAATCATGCGGCAACGGCGCGGTGCCGGTCATCAGATATTTGACCCCGTCCATGTCATAATCGCCGACGTCGGGGTGATCGAGCACGAGGCGCAGCATCGAGGGCACGAGATAGACGAGGTTCGGCCGCTTTGCGCGCGCGAGGTCGAGGAAGCCCTTGGGGTCGAATTTCTGCTGGGTGATCGCGGTTGCGCCGCCGCGTGCGGGCAGCATCACGATGCCGATATTGCCCCCCGATCCGGTGAGCGGCAACGCATTCAGCGTCGAGCGCGAACGGTCCATATTATAGCCGGTGACGTTGGTCATCAAATCGGGGTGCGACACGACGACCCCCTTGATCTTGCCCGTGGTGCCCGAGGTGCCGAGAATTTCGGCGTCGGCATTGGCGTCGAGGCTCGCCTGGTCGGGCAGCGCGGCAATGTCGCGCGGCATGTCGGCGACGTGCCAGCTTCCCGCGAGGTCGAGCCCCGCGACCAGATCTGGCGCGTCGGTGATGCAGAAGCGCGGCGCACACAGCGCGGCATAATCGGCGACCTCGCGCGGGCTCAATCGCGGGCTGATCGGGCAGGCGATGCCACCGGCGCGGAACACCGCGAACACCGCGATCGCCATCTCGACCGCGTGCGCGTTGCTGATCGGCAGGAACACGCGGTCGCCGGGAACCAGCCCCGCCGCCGCCAGCCCGCCGCCCACCTCGTCGGCTTCGCGATCCCACTGCGCGAACGTGATCTGCCGCCGGATATCGTCGTGCGCGATGTCGTCGGCCTGATGGCCGGCGCGCACCTTCAAGGCATCGCTGATGCGGCGAACTTCCATTGCGGCTTAATCCCCTTGCGTCACTCTTGGGGATGTATTACCTAGTTATATAACTCGTGACAAGGGAGATAAAGATGGCCGAGGCGAAAACCGACATCAAAGAGAGCGATGAGTGGCAAAAGGCCGTCGCCTACGAGATTACCGACGCGGATATCGAGCGGCAGCGCAAATTGCTGGGATTCGACCAGGCGGCGAAGACGCGCGAATATATCCAGACCGCGACCGAGGACAATATCCGCAACTTCGCGCACGGCATGGGCGACGACAAGCCGCTCTACACCGATCCCAACTATGCGAAAAGCACGCGCTGGGGCAGCGTGATCGCACCGGGCATGATGGCGGGCATCATCAACAAGCCGATGAAGGGCGACCCGGTCCCCGACGAGATTAAGGCGCTCAAGAAGTCCCTGTTCAAGGGCGTCCACGTCTTCGTGTCGGGATCGCAATGGGACTTCTATCGCCCAATCTTTCCGGGCGACACGATCTACAGCTTCAACGGCGACGAGAGCGTCGAGGTCAAGCAGTCCGAATTCGCCGGCCGCTCGGTGATCGGTGTGCGCCGCGACGTGAAGATGAACCAGCGCGGCGAGGTCGTCGCGGTCTATCGCATCCTGCGCGTGCTCACCGAGCGCAAGACCGCGGTGAAGAAGGGCAAATATTCGGCGATCGAACCCGCCAGCTATACCGACGAGGAAATGCAGGCGATTGAGGACATCTATGCCGCCGAACGCGTGCAGGGCGCCGAGAAGCGCTGGTTCGAAAGCGTCGAGAAGGGCGACTCGGTGGGATTGCAGGCCAAGGGGCCGCTGACCGTCACCGACGTCATCTGCTTCCACGCCGGCGGCTATGGCTTCGTGCCCTATGCGCCGACCGCCAACCGCCTCGCGCACAAGAACCGCCAGCGTATCCCCGCCTTCTATGTGAAGAACGAGCATGGCATCCCCGACGTCGCGCAGCGGCTGCACTGGGACCCGCTATGGGCGCAGGCGATCGGCAATCCGATGGCTTATGACTATGGGGTCATGCGCGAAAATTACCTGTGGCAATATCTCAGCGACTGGGCCGGCGACGATGCCGTCATCACCCATATCCATGACGAGATTCGCAAGTTCAACTATATGGGCGACGTCCAGCGCGTCACCGGCGAGGTGCTCGCGAAGCGGCAGGAGGGCGGGCAGAGCCTGGTCGACGTTGCGGTGAAATTCACTAACCAGCGCGACGAGGAAACGGTGCGCGCGACCGCGACGATCGCGCTGCCGAGCAAGACCCGCCCGCAGCCGCTCTATCCGGCGGTGCCCGAGGAGCTGGCCGAGAAGGCGGTCGCGATGCTGGCGCGCCACCGCGAACTCGGCGGGGATTGACCGGGCGCAGCTTTACCTATCTCGTCACCCTGACCTTGTTTCAGGGTCCATGGCCCGACCTCTCCTTCGGCGCTGCGCCCAAGTCGAAGTCCGGCCATGGATGCTGAAACGAGTTCAGCATGACGAGAAAAAGGCGACGGCCGGGGAGGAAATATGGCAGACGAAATCCTGATCGACGATGATGCGGGCGTCCGTTTCATCACCCTCAATCGGCCCGACCGATTGAACGCGCTGACCAGTTCGATCATGGCGCCGCTCGCCGACGCCTGCGCCGACGCCGCGCGCGACGCGTCGGTCGGCTGCGTCGTTGTGACCGGCGCGGGGCGGGGCTTTTGCGCCGGCGGCGACCTCAAGGAAGGCGGCGCCGACAAGGCGGTCGTGCCCGCCAATCCGGAGGTCGGCAGCCGTACCGAACAGGGCCATGTGCGCCTGCGCAGCTTCATGGAAACATCGCGCCTGCTGCATGAAATGCCCAAGCCGACGATCGCGATGGTCAACGGCCCCGTCGCGGGCGCGGGCATCGGCATCGCGGGCGCGTGCGACCTGCGTTTCGCGGGTCGGAGCGCGAGCTTCCTGACCGCCTTCGACCGCATCGGCGCGGGCGGCGATTTCGGCTCGACCTGGTTCTGGACCAAGATCGTCGGCACCGGCGTCGCGCGCGAACTTTTCCTGCTTGGCGAGAAGCTGAATGCCGAAGAGGCCTATGCGAAAGGCCTCTACACGCGCCTGTTCGACGATGAGGCGCTGCGCGAAGAAACGATGCAGGCCGCACGCCGCCTCGCCGACGGTCCGCGCATGGGCTATCGCTATATGAAGGCGAACCTCAACAATGCCGAGGATTGGGCCTTCGAGGCCGCGCTCGATGCCGAGGCGCTCAATATGACCCTCTCGACCAGCGCCACGGCAATGATCTGGCGCGAAAAGAAGAAGGCCGAAAATCCCGATGGCTGAGTTCGCGCATATCCGCGTCGACCGCCACGATGGCGGCATCGCGGCGGTCGTCGTCGCGCGCGCCGATATCGGCAATGCCTCCTCGCCCGAGATGCTCGGCGAAATCCGCGATGCCTTTGCCGCGCTGTCCACCGATCGCGAGGTGCGTGCGATACTCTTCGCCGCCGAGGGCAAGCATTTCTCGGTCGGCGCCGATTTCGCTTTCCTGCAGCGGCTGACCGGCATGTCGGCCAGCGAAATCAAGGACACGGTCTACGCCAATTTCCAGGGCGCCGCGCGCGCCATCTATCGGTGCCCCAAGCCCACGCTCGCGCTCGTGCAAGGCGCGGCGGTGACCGTGGGCTGCGAACTCGCGCTCGCCTGCGACTTCCGCATCGCCGCCGACAGCGCGATGTTCCAGGAAAGCTGGATCAAGCTCGGCATCATGCCCCCGCTCGGCGGCACCTTCCTGTTGCCCCGCATTATCGGACTCGGCCGCGCGATGGAAATGTGCCTGCGCGGCAAGCAGGTCCGCGCCGAGGAGGCGCTCGGCATCGGGCTGGTCAGCGAGGTGGTCGCAAAGGACGATCTCGCGGCACGCGGGATGGACCTCGCCCGCGAACTCGCCGCCGCAGCGCCGCTCGGCTATGCGACGGTCAAACAGTCGATCCAGCGCGCGCTCGAAAGCAGCATGGAGGCCGAATGGCAGGCGAACCTGCCCAATCAGGCGCTGCTGCTCGGCAGCCGGGATCATCGCGAGGGGCTGGCGGCAATGACCGAGAAGCGCGCGCCGGGTTTTCGCGGGGAATAGGCTATCGGGGCCGCCCCGGCCCGACGAACACCGTCTGCGTCCCCCTCGCATAAACCCCGTATCCATCGGCGAACATGCTCTGCGCCACCGCATGCCCATTGCCCGCGCCCTCGGTATGGCAGTCGAGCAGGAACCACTCGCCGCGCGGCATGCGAAAGAACTGGATCGAGATGTCGAGGTTGGCGTAGCTCCATTCATGCGCGTGCGTCGCGCTGCCGACGCCATTGCCGAAATCGGCGAACAGGCACGCCTTGACGAAGGGCGACGTCGGCACGCCCGCCACCACCTCGCCGTTCATGCACAGCCACGCCACCCCGCGCCCCGGCTCGCGCGCCCGGCCCATGATCGGCCGCGTCCGGATCGCGCCCGCCATGCTCGCGCCGATGAGGAAATTATCTTCCGCGACGTTCGCGGGCGCCGGATGCGGCTGCGGCGCCGGGAACTCGGGCGTGTCCATCGCGCGCGCGAGCAGCACATGCGCCTGTGCCACCATTTTCTCCCCCGCGAACAACTCGATGCGGTGCAACTGCGCCTGCCGCCCTTGACGCACGGGCACCTGTCGCGGGGTGAGCAAGGCGCGCGGCACCACCCCCAAAATGTCTATCGTCACGCGGCAAATCTCGAACCCCGCGTCGTATTCCGCCTGCTCGATCACATGCCCGAACAGCGCCGAAACCGGCCCGCCCGCGACGGCATCGGCGAACCAGGGGTTGCGCGACAGGCCCGTCGGGTCGAAACCCCCGGCGGTGGCTACGAAATAATGCGGGATCGGATCGGTCGGGTCGTTCATCGGCGCCCCATATCATGCTTGTCTCGCTGCACAACATGGTTGACGTAGTTATATAACTCAAGCATAGATTCGCCGACGACAAGGGAGAGCGAGCGATGGACCTGAGCTATGGCGCGGCCGCCGAAGCCTTTCGCGCGGAAGTCCGCGCCTTCCTGTCGCTGCACTGGCCGCCGCCGTCGGACATGCGCGGCGCCGACCTGAAAGCCTTCATCCGCACCTTCCGCGCGCTCGCAACCGGCGAAGGCTATCTCTATCGCGCGATCCCGAAAATCTACGGCGGTTCCGAACAGCCGGTCGATGTCATCAAGGCGCAGGTGATCCGCGAGGAATTCGCCCGCGCCCGCGCGCCGATGGAGGTCGGCGGTAACGGCATGAACATGACCGTGCCCACGCTGATCGAAAAGGGCACAGAGGAGCAGAAGGAGCTCTTCATCCAGAAGACCGTCGAGGGCGACTATATCTGGGGGCAGGGCTATTCCGAACCCGGCTCGGGCAGCGACCTCGCGAGCGTGCGGACCAAGGGCGAACTTTCGGCCGACGGGACGAAATGGATCATCAACGGCCAGAAAATCTGGACCTCGCAGGGCATGCAGTCGACGCATATGTTCATGCTCGTGCGCACCGAGCCCCATGCGCCCAAGCACGACGGCATCACCTATCTGCTCATCGACCTCGACCAGCCCGGCGTCACCCGCCGTCCGATCCGTCAGATGACCGGCGAGAAGGGCGATCACACTTTCTGCGAATTCTTCTTCGACAATGCCGAGACGCCCGTGTCGTGGCAGGTCGGCGAGCGCGGGCAGGGCTGGACCGTCAGCCGCACGACGCTGAAGCACGAACGCGCCAGCATCGGCGGCGCCGACGGCCTCGGCAAGCAGTTCGCCAAGCTGGTCGATCTCGCGAAGGAGGTCGGCCGCATCGACGACCCGATCGTCCGCGACAAGCTGGCGCAGATCGAGGGATCGGTCCTGTCGCATCGCTATTCGAGCTTCCGTATCTTCAGCTGCGCCGCCGCGGGCGAGGATGCCGGCCCAGTGACCCTGATGATGAAATTGCTGCTCACCGAAATCGGCCACGAGATGGCTTTGCTCGCGCAGGAGCTGATCGGCGAGCATGGCTTCCTCGAGCCCGCGGGCGCGGGCGGGCGCGGCAATCGCGGGCGGCGCGGTCCCGAAAAATGGCTCGACCAGATCATGGGCAGCCTCGGCAATTCGATCGCCGGCGGCGCGTCGAACATCCAGCGCAACATCATCGGCGAACGCGGCCTCGGCCTGCCGCGCGACCTCGCGATGGGCGGGGAGCGCTGACGTGCATTTCCACCTGACCGAGGAGCAGCAGGCGATCCAGGGCGCCGTGCGCGGCACGCTGGCCGACATCTGGCCGATCGAGCGCATCCACGCCTTTGCCGATGGCGACGAAGATTTCGACCGCGCGAGCTGGGACGCGCTGATGGCGCTCGGGCTCGGCGGGATGCTGACGCCGGGTAGCGGTATGGGACTGCTCGACGCCGCGCTTGTGTGCGAGGTCGCGGGAGAGGCTGCGGCGGCGGGTCCGCTGATCGGGCAATTGCTGGCGGTCGCGGCAGTCGCGGCGAGCGGCAAGGGCGATGCCGAGGCGCTGGTAAGCGGCACGCAGGTCGCGACGCTGGTGCATGGCGGCAGCGATTATGCACCCAGTGCGCGCGCAGCCGACCTGTTCCTGATCGTCGACCGGGAAAAGGGCGTGCGCCTGGTTCCCGCCGCCGAAGCGACCATCGAACCGGTGAAGGCCGCCGACCGTACCCGCCCGATGTCGAAAGTGGCCATCCCCGACAATGCAGGCGAAACACTCTTCTCGGCAGCCGACCCGATGACCGCGCGCCTCGCCGATGCCGCGCTCGTCCTGGTCGCCGCCGACGCGCTCGGCGGCGCGCAGAAGGTCACCGACATGAGCGTCGGCTATGCCAGGGAACGCGAGCAGTTCGGCCAGCCGATCGGGCGCTTTCAGGCGCTCAAGCACCAACTCGCGCATATGGCGCTCGATGTCGAACCGGCGCGCGCGCTCGTCTGGTACGCGGCCTATGCCTGGGACGCGCAGCTTCCCGATGCGCCGCGCGCCGCGGCGATGGCGAAGGCGCATCTGTGCGACGTCTATGTCCGCACGACCCGCGCGGCGGTCGCGGCGCATGGCGGCATCGGCTATACGTGGGAATATGGCCTGGGCTACTGGTTCCGCCGCGCGATGGCCGATCGCGCGTGGCTCGGCAGCCCCGCCGAGCATCGCGCGCGCGCCGCGACGCTGGCTGGCTGGTAGACGGTGAGCGCATCCGATCCGTTGCGGCTCGCGCCAGGCGTCCGCCGCCTGCGCCCCGACGATCATTTCATGATCCTGTCCGAAACCGACGCGTCGCCGATGCATGTCGGGGCGCTGATCCTGCTCGACGTGCCCGAAGACCGGCACGGCGAGCTCGCCGCCGCGCTCCGCCGCCAGTTCGCCGACCGGCTGCCCGCGACGCCGTTGCTGGTGCGGCTGCACGAGGCGCCCGACGGTTACGACAGCGACGTGTGGGCCGATATCGCGAGCGCCGACCTCGACAGCCTGATCGCGGTCGAACCGCACGACGGCGCGTGGAGCGAAGCCGACCTCTACGCTGCGGTCGCCAGGCTCAATATGCGCCGCCTCGGCCTGTCGGGGCTGCCCTTCGCCGTGCATGTCTTCGAGCGGCTCGCCGAGGGCGGCAGCGCGCTCTACCTCAAGATGCACCATGGCGTCGCCGACGGCATCGGTTTCCAGACCGTGATGGGCCTGCTCAGCGACGCCGCCCCGCCCGCGACCGCACGCTTTGCCGACGCGCGCCTGCCCGAGCCCGAGAAATGGCGCGAAAAGGCCGATGCGCGGTTCGAAGCCGAAGCCGACTTGCGCGCCAGTCAATCCGCACAGCGCAAGCAAGCGCTCGCCGCGCTCGAAGCCTATAAGGGCGACCGTGAACCGACCCCCGAATTTGCGCTTTCGGGTCCGACCTCCGCCGAGCGCCGCTATGCGACGATCAGCCTGCCGCTCGCGCGCGTGAAGGCGGTGGGCAAGGCGCTCGATGCAACGATCAACGACATCTTCCTGACCCTCGCCAGCACCGCGCTACGCAACTATCTGCTCGAAACCGGCGATCTCCCCGATGCGCCGCTCGTCGTCAACTCGGCGCGCTCGTACCGCCGCCCCGAACATGGCGATTTCGGCAACCGCATCGTTGCGCTCCACCCGCATCTCGCGACGCACCTCGCCGACCCGGTCGAGCGGCTGCGCGCGATCCAGGCCTCCATGGCCGCCGAAATGCGACGCACCGGCTACGACGAAGCCCTCCTCGACGCCGCCGAAAAGCCGTTCGGCGCGCGCGATCGCCGCGCCGCCTTCGCCGATCGCCTCGCGGGCGGCAAAAGGCTGATCCCCGGCAACCTCACCCTGTCGAACGTGCCCGGTCCCACCGGGCCACGCAGCTATGCGGGCTTTACCCAGCGCCACAATTATCCGGTGCCGATCATCGGCTCGGGCCGTTTCCTCAACATCACCTCGCGGCGCAACGGCGGCAATCTCGACATGGGTGTGATCGCCGATGCCGAAAAAGTGGCCGATGTCGGTCGCATCGCCGCGCTGTTCACCGCCGCGCTCGACGAACTGGAGTCCCTCGCATGACCAATGATCTGACGTTCAAGCCCGACGATGATCGCTACCACCAGCTTTCGGACGACGCTTACGAGACCGAGACCAACTGGTGGTCGTTCAACATCCCTGAACGCAAGATCGGCTGCTGGATTCACGCACCCTATTATCCGAACCGCAAGGCGGTCACCTGGCGCATCTTCGCGTGGGACGACGAGGGATACGACCAGGCGCGCATGGCCTATTACCGCAAGGTCGAGGAGGCGCCGATGCCTGACGCCCCCGACCTCACCGACATCGTCTTTCCCGGCGACAGGAACGGTGCGGGCTACAGCCTCAAGATGCTCGAACCGGGCATGAAATATCGTCTGCAGTACGAGGACCCGTCGCGCGGCTTCGCGCTCGATTTCACCCACACGGGCCTCCACCAACCGCACCGCTTTCCGCCGGGCAAGCCGCCCTTCATGGCGACGCCGCATTACGACCAGCTCGGCCATGTCGAGGGCTGGATGACCTTGCGCGGCGAGAAGATCCGTATCGACGGCATTGGCGTGCGCGACCGCACCTGGGGCCCGCGCGGCGGGCCTTATGCGGCGAGCCCCAAAGTCTATGCCAATGACATGGAGCGCGTGAAGAACCCTGGCGGCGCACGCTGGCGCGAGATCGAGCGCGAGCGCGGGCGCGGCCGCATCCAGTATATCTTCGGCCACCGCCGCGACGGCACCGGCTTCTTGGGTTTCGCGCGCGTGCAGGACGGCGACGCCAGCGGCTGGTCGCCGATGAACGCCGGCTGGATCCGCCGCGACGGACAATTCGGCAGCCTAGACGCCGCCAAATCGCGCATGCGCGTGTTCCGCAGTCCGCAGACCGGCTGGAGCACGCATATGCAGGTCGAACTCGTCGACGAGCATGGCCGCGAGATGAAAAGCGAAGGCTTCACCGTCAGCACGATGAGCGAGGCGGGTTATGGCGTGAACCAGCTGATGCGCTGGGACATCGACGGCGGCATCGGTTGGGGCGAGGATCAGGATGTGTGGAACCCGGTCCATTATGTCCGGATGCTCGACGCGCTGAAGGCGACCACCTGACATCAGGCAAAAAAGAGGGGAGCGGATATGCGGAACATCCTGATCGCGCTTGTGGCGGCGATTGCGCTCGCCGGGTGTCAACCCAAAGCCGAAACGGCGGCGCCCGCGCGCGATGCCAAGGCGGTGATGGAGGAGTTCTGGAAGAATACCGAAGCCAGCCGATTCGGCGCCAATGGCGCGCTGCTCGCCGACGACATCGTCTTCATCGACCCGATCTGGGGCCGCTATGAGGGCAAGGAGGCCGCAACCAAATTCCTCGCGCAATTCGAGGGCGCGGGCGACGGCTGCTGCACGCTCGACCGGCTGGTGACCGACGGCAATGTCGGCTGGGCCTTCTGGACGCTGCACGCGCCGGGCGACGAACAGCCATGGGTCGGCGTCTATCAGGTCAAGGACGGCAAGATCGTCTTTTACCAGGATATCCACCAGCGCGTTTACACCACCGACGAACAGGCGGCACACAAGGCGGCGTTCAAAAAGGCGCAGGACGCAAAGAAATCTGCCAAGACGGGCGAATGACGATCTTTTCGAACCTCGCGCTTCCCCTGATGTGCGCGCCGATGAGCTTTGCCTCGTCGGTGCCGCTCGCGACCGCGTGCTGCAAAGCCGGGGTGATCGGCGGCTGGCAGGGCGGGACGATCACGCCCTTCGAGCTGTTCGAGGACTATCTGACCGCGCTTGCCGATACGGGCGGGGCGCCGCCGATCGTCAACATGCCCGCGCGCTGGGGCAGTGACCCTGCGGGTGCCGACCGGCTCGCGCTGCTCGAACGCTACCGCGTCCCGCTCGTCCTTTCGAGCCTCGGCGATCCCTCGGCGCTCGTCGAACGCGTGCATGGCTGGGGCGGACGCGTCGTTCACGACGTCACCACGATGAAGCACGCCGAAAAGGCGATCGCGGCGGGCGCCGACGGGCTGATGCTGACCTGCGCCGGCGCGGGCGGGCATACGGGGTTCCTGACCCCGATGGCGTTCGTTCCCGCCGTCCGGCGGATGTTCGGCGGGTTGCTGATCGTCGCCGGCGGCATCGCCGACGCGCATGGCGTCGCCGCGTCGCTCGCGCTCGGCGGCGATATCGCCTGCATGGGCACGCGCTTCATCGCCACGCCCGAAAGCGGCGTGGTCGAGGGGCATCGCAGCATGATCCCGACCGTCAACGCCGACGACATCGTCGCCTCGGCCGCGATGAACGGCGTCCCCGCGCACTGGATGCGCCAATCGATCGAGGCGGTCGGGCTCGACGCCAAGACGCTGCCCCATGCCCGTTCGCCGATGCCCGAAGGCGTGATGCCCTGGCGCGACATCTGGAGCGCGGGGCAGAGCGTCGGGTTGATCGATGGGGTCGAGCCGGTGGCGGACCTGGCGGCGCGGCTGAAGGGTGAGTTCGAGGCGTTGCCAGTCGGGCCTGACTGGCGCGCGCGACTGAAGGCTATCGACGCCGACTGGACCTAGTCCATAGGCTATCGACGCCGACTGGACCTAGTCCATGACCAGCACGGTCCGCCCGGCGCTCTTGCCCGCCGCCGCATCCGCCATCGCCGCGCGAAAATCGTCGAGCTTGTAGGTGCGCGCCACCGCCGGGCGCAGCTTGCCTTCACCCGCCAGCGCGAACACTTGATCGCGGTTGGCCTCGCTCTTCTCGGGCTCGAAAATCCCGAACTGCCGCACGTCGACGCCGATCAGGCTGGCGCCCTTCAGCAGCGGCAGATTGGTCTTGAGCGCCGTCATCCCGCCCGGAAAGCCGATTACCAGATGCCGCCCGTTCCATGCCAGCGAGCGGAAAGCCGGGTCGGTCGCGTCTCCACCGACGGAATCGAACACGACGTCGATACCCTTGCCGCCGTTAGCGGCCTTGACCGCCTCGCGCCAGTCCTCGCCGCGCGCATCGACCACCGCATCGGCGCCGCCCGCCGTCGCCAGCGCGCGCTTGGCCTCGTCGGATGCCGAACCGATCACTCGCGCGCCGAGCAGCTTGCCGATCTGCACCGCCGCATAACCCGTCGCGCCGCCCGCGCCGAGCACCAGCAAGGTCTCGCCGGCCTTGAGTTGCCCGCGATCGACGAGCGCATGCCAGGCGGTCGCATAGCTTACCGGAAAGACTGCGGCTTCCTCGAACGACAGCGCCTCGGGCATCTTGCGCACCACCCGTGCTGGCAGGTTCACCGCCTCGGCGAACATGCCGCCCCAGCCGCTCGCGACGACCTCGTCGCCCACCGCCAGCCCGGTCACCTCGGCGCCGACCGCCGCGATCACCCCGGCGCATTCGCTGCCCGGAATGAAGGGCACCGGCGGCTTCACCTGATAGCCGCCGCCCGCGGTCAGCACGTCGACGAAGCTGATCCCTGCCGCCCTGATAGAAATCCTCACTTGAGTGGGCGAGGGCGGACCCGGATCATGCTCGACGAGGATGTAGTTTTCGGGCGGACCCAGTTCGTCGGTACGAACGGCGCGGGGCAGGGGAGCGATCATCGGACACCTCTTGTTTTTGCGAGCTTAGAAGTATAACCAAGTTATATAACTATTGGAGGATGGGCAGATGGGTTTCAAGACGCGGATCACGGAAATGCTGGGCATTGAGCATCCGATCGTTCAGGGTGGCATGCAGGCGGTGGGCACCGCCGACATGGCGAGCGCGGTGTCGAACGCCGGCGGCCTCGGTATCATCACCGCGCTGACCCAGCCGAGCCCGCAGGCGCTGCGCGACGAAATAGAGCGTTGCCGCTCGCTGACCGACAAGCCGTTCGGCGTCAATCTGACGGTCTTCCCGACGATCAACTCGCCCGATTACAACGCCTATGCCGACGCGGTGGTCGAAAGCGGCGTGAAGATCATGGAGACCGCCGGCACCCCAGCTGTGCGCGAGATCTGGGCGCGAGTGAAGCCGCACGGGGTGACGATCCTCCACAAATGTACCGCGGTGCGCCATGCGCTGTCGGCCGAGAAGGCAGGCTGCGACATCATCTCGATCGACGGCTTCGAATGCGCGGGGCACCCGGGCGAGGACGATATCCCGGGGCTGATCCTGATCCCCGCCGCCGCCGACAAGGTCAAGATCCCGATGCTCGCGTCGGGCGGCTTCGGGGACGGGCGCGGACTGATCGCCGCACTCAGCCTCGGCGCCGAGGGCATCAACATGGGCACGCGCTTCTGCGCCACCAGGGAAGCGCCGGTCCACGACAATGTGAAGCAGGCCTATGTCGATAACGACGAGCGCGGCAGCTTCCTGATCTTCCGCAACTTCAAGAACACGGCGCGCGTCGGCAAGAGCCCGGTCAGCGAGGAAGTCGTCCGCCGTCTCGCCGAACCCGACGCCAAGTTCAGCGATGTGCAGGAACTGGTAGCCGGCACCGCGGGCCGCGAACTGCTCCAGACCGGCGACCTCAGCAAGGGCGTCTTCTGGGCGGGCATGGTCCAGGGGCTGATCCACGATATCCCGACCTGTCAGGAACTGATCGACCGGATCATTTCGGAGGCCGAAGCAATCCTCGACCAGCGGCTCGCGGGTTTCCGCACCTGAGCTATTGCTGCCCGCCATCGACGCGCACCAGCGCCCCCGTCGTATAGGACGACGCGGGGCTCGCGAGCATCAGCGCGGCGGTGACGATCTCTTCGGGACGCCCCGGGCGCCCGAGCGCGACGGGCTGGGTTTCGCGCTTCCTCGGGTCCCACGCTTCGGCGATGTCGGTCAGGAACGGCCCCGGGCTGATCGTGTTCACGCGTACCTTGGGCGCATATTCGCGGCTCAGTGACACCGTCATCGCGTTGAGCGCCGCCTTCGCCGATCCATAGGGGATGACCATCGGCAGCGGCATCAGCGCACCGGTCGAGCTGATATTGATGATGCACCCGCCGTCGCCCTCGCTCATCCGGTGCGCCACCTGGCTCGCGAGCCGGAACGGTCCCTTGAAATTCAAGTTCAGCACCGAATCGAAGAGATTCTCGGGCATTTCGTGGCTGGGGCAGGCGGGCGACATGCCGGCGTTGTTGATCAATATATCGACGCGCCCGAACTTCGCATAAGCCGCCGCGATCAGGCCGTCGATCTCGTCCCAGCGCCCGCAATGCACGCCATAGGCCATCGCCTTGCGCCCGAGCGCGCGGCATTCCTCGGCGACGGTCTCGCAATTTTCCAGCTTGCGGCTCGCGACGATCACGTCGGCGCCGCGTGTCGCGAGCGCCTTGACCATACGATAGCCCAGCCCGCGCGAGCCGCCGGTGACGAGCGCGACCTTGCCGGTGAAATCGAAAAGCGGATCGGGGGTCATGTCAGTCTCCTGTGGGGGCGGTCATCGCCGCCGCGGCGGCCATCAGCCCGGCGTTGCAGCGATCGGCGATCACGGCGCCGGGCACCGCGTTGAAGGCGTGGATCGCGCCGGCATAGCTGTGTAGCTCGACGGGCACCCCCGCCGCGGTTAGCCGCCGCGCATAATCGAGATTCTCGTCGAAGAAGAGGTCGAGGCTGCCCGTCGCGATATAGGCCGGCGGCAGGTTGGAAAGGTCATCGTCGAGGCTCGGCGAGAACCAGCCTTTGCGATCATCGTCGGCGGCATAATCGCCCTGCAGCGCACCCCAGCCGAAACGATTGCTCGCGCGCGTCCAGATGAACTCGCCGGTGGTCGGATTATTGTAGGGGCAGGCGTCGCTCCCCGTGCGATGGTCCAGCATCGGATAGGTCAGAAGCTGCCCCGCGATCGCCGGCCCGCCGAGGTCGCGCGCCATGATCGCCAGCGCCGCTGCCAGCCCGCCGCCCGCGCTCTCGCCCGCGACGACGATCCGGCCTGCGTCGAAGCCGAGGGCGTCGGCCTGTCCCGCGAGCCAGACGAGCGCCGAATGACAATCCTCCTGCGGGGCGGGAAAAGGGTGTTCGGGTGCGAGCCGATATTCGACCGACGCGACCGGAACCTCCGCCGCCATGGCGAGCGTGGCCGGGCCGGTCTGGATCTGGCTTGCCGACCCCATGACCATGCCGCCGCCATGGATGTGCAGGATCGCACCGCCGCCGGGCTTCGTTGCCAGTGGGCGATAGAGATAGACGGCGATGTCCGGCCCACCATGCGCCGACGGTACCGTCACCACCTCGGGCAGGATCGCCGGCGCGGGCATGAAGGCATAGACCGTGCCCGCCTTTTCCCGGACCTCGGCGATCGGCGTTCCGGCGAGGTCGACCGGCGGGAACATGTCGAGCAGCGGCGCGATCTCGCGATCGACGAGGGGGCGAGTGGTCATGGCAATCTCTCTCCGTTCAGCCCTGCCGCGCCCGGATCGCCTCCAGCCAGGTCGGGATATGCTCGCTTGGGAACAGCCCCGGCGCGGGCGTCGCATTCTTCAGATAGGCTTTGGCGACCTGCACCTTGTGCACTTCGGTCGGGCCATCGACCAGCGCAATCGCGGGCAGTCCCATCCACATATCGGCGAGCGGCGTTTCGAGCGTGACGCCCAGGCTGCCATGGAGCTGGATCGCGCGCTGGACGATGTCGTGATAGACCTTCGCCATCTGGACCTTGCACATCGCGATATGCGTGCGCGCCGCGCCATGCGGCTCGTTGTCGATGATCCATGCGGTCTTGAGCACGAGCAGGCGGAATTGCTCGAGCTCGATGATCGAATCGGCGATCGCGCCCTGCACGAACTGATGCTCGCTGAGTTGCTTGCCCTGCGTGCGCCGCGACACCGCGCGTTCGAGCATCATGTCGATCGCGCGCTGGCATTTGCCGACGGTTCGCATCGCATGGTGGACGCGCCCGCCGCCAAGCCGCGCCTGCGCGACCTTGAACCCTTCGCCGGGTCCACCAAGCATCGCATCGAGCGGCACCCGCACCTTGTTATAGCGGATATAGGCGTGGGTGCCGTCGTCCTCGCCGCGGCTGTCGCCCATCGTCTGCGAATGGCGGATGAATTCGACCCCCGGGGTGTCGGTCGGCACGATCAGCATCGACATCCGGTTATAGGGCGGGTTGTCGGGATTGGTGACGACCATGACGATCAGGAAGGCGGCGTAGCGCGCGTTCGAGGAGAACCATTTCTCGCCCTCGATCACCCATTCATCGCCATCCTGATACGCGCGGCACGCGAATTCCTTGGGGTCGGCGCCGGCCTGCGGCTCGGTCATCGAAAAGGTCGACACGATCGTGCCGTCCATCAGCGGCCCAAGGTAGCGCGCCTTCTGTTCGTCGGTGCCGAACATCGCGAGGATTTCGGCGTTGCCGGTGTCGGGTGCTGCGGTGCCGAAGACGGTCGGCGCCCAATAGCTGCGCCCGAGAATCTCGTTCATCAGCGCGAGGGTCAGCTGGCCATGGCCCGGCCCGCCGAGCTCGGCACCCAGATGGCACGCCCAAAGCCCCTGCGCCTTCACCTGCTCCTGCAACGGCGCCATATGGGCGCGCGATTCCGCGTTCGCGACATCATAGGGCGCGCCATGACCGGGAAAGAGCAGGTCCATCGGCTCGCACTCCTCGCGGACGAACTTCGCCATCCAGTCGAGCTTCGCCTGCAATTCGGGTTCGATGCGGAAATCGATCATGGGGGTTCCTTATGCAGGGATCAGCCGATGAGGCGGATGAGTTTTTCGGCCTCGGCGAAATTGCCGCGCACCAGCCGGTCGAAAAAGCGCCCGGTCTCGGCGCTGAGGATGCCCTTGGCCGCCTGCGCGACCTTATATTCGAGGATGCAGCCGCCCTTGAACATCGCGAGGATCAGATAATAGTCGAAGCTCGCCATGTCGCGGCCGGTGCCTGCGGCATAATGCGCCATCAGCGCCTGCCGCGTCGGCCAGTCCATCACATTGTAGAGCGACTTTTCGGGGATGTGGCCGGGGAAACGCGCGTCGCGGATGCCGTTGCAGAACCACGCGAGGTCGAGCATCGGGTCGGCGATCGTCGATAGCTCCCAGTCGATCAGCGCGGTGAGGCGGCACGGCGGGTCGAACGCGAAGAGCGCATTGGGCGTGCCGACATCGCCATGGATGATGCCGGGGCGGAAATCGGCGGGCCGGTTCGCGCGCAGCCAGTCGCGTGCCAGCGCATAGCCGGGCAACTCGCGCCATTCGAAATCATAAAGCTGCTTGTAGCTTTTGATCTGGCCTTCCCAGCGATCGACCTGGCGCTCTAGGAAGTTGTCGGGCCGCCCGAAATCCTTGAGACCGACCGCCTTGTAATCGACATTGGCGAGCGCGATCAGCCCGTCGACCATCGCGAAAGGCACCTCGCGGGCGTGCGGCGGTTTGTCGAAGGGCGGGCGGTCGTGGATCCTGCCGTCGGTCAGGTCGGCGGGCCAGCCGGTGACCAGATCCATGACATAAAAGGGCGCGCCGATGACGTCGGCGTCGGCGCAGCTGCCGTGGCAGACAGGGTGGGGAACAGACGTGCCATTCAAGGCGGTGAGCACCCGCGCTTCGCGTAGCACGCTCTTTTCGCTGCCAGGCGGCGGCACGGCAGGCGGACGGCGCAGGATGAGCGTTTCGCCACCGCGATTGAGCGACAGGATGACGTTCGACGTTCCGCCATGGATTTTCGCGATCTCGAGTGGCCCGTCGCCGAGCGCCGGGATATGGGCGTCGAGCCACGCCGCTAGCCGTTCACGGTTCGCCAGCGCCGCCAGTTCGTCGCTCATCCCTCGCGCTCCCGCAGATGGGCTTCGATCTCGGTGCGGATCGCGTGCATCCGCGCCGCCGCGTCGGCAAAGGTCGCGGCGTCGATCCGCGCCATCACCGCGCGCGTCACCGCCTGCGCGCGGGCGTGATCGGCGGCCTTCAGCGCGCGTCCGGCTTCGGTCGCGACCAGCAGCGAGGCGCGCTTGTGGTCGGGGTTGTCGGCGAAGGTGACCAGGTCCATTTCGGCCAGCCGGTTTGCGGCGCGCTGCATCACCTGTCGCGGGTGCCCCAGGCTGCGACCGATCTGCGCGACCGTCGGCGGCGTCGCGGCGTTGACCACCGCGGTCAGCACCATCAGCTCCATCTCGGGCAGCCCGCTCATCGCGCGCGTCTCGGCGAACAGCACGCGCATCCGGCCACGCAGCCGCGCGACCTCGTCGGCGAATCGTTCGAAATCGGGGAAGCGCTCGGACATGGCACTCAGATGTCAAATTGACACCATAGTGTCAATATCGATCAGCGCGAGGTCATCCGCTCGAACAGCGATCCCTCGGCCTGCCAGTCGATCCGCACCCTCCGGTGCGCAAAGCGCCAGCCGTCCCCTGCGCGCACAAGCCGGTCGTCATAGGTGCCGCTATGATCGGGCCCGAAATTGCTGTGCACGGTAAAATAGCTGCGCGCGGTCGCATCATCGCCCTCGACCGCGATCAGCGGGTTGGTGATATGGTGGCGGATGAAGGTCAGTCGCGTATCGCGCGTCCCCGACGACAGCGCCTCCTCGATCGCGGCCGGCCCCTGCGGCGCCTTGCCCAGATATTCGAGCACGCCGTCGTCGGCGAAACAGGCGGTCATGTCGCCCAGCCGCCCGCGGTCGCCATTATAGGTGTAACGCGCGAGTAGGTCGCGGATCGCGTCGCGGTCGCTAGCGAGGTCAGCCATTGTAATGCAGCTCCAGCCCCGGCTCGTCCCAGCGGATTTTCGCGAGCCGCCCCGTCTGCGACAGGGTGACATAGGCATCGCGGCGATCACCGCCGCCGAAGGCGATGTTGGTGACATAGGGCTCGCCGGCGATGTCGTGCTTGCTCACCCCGCCATCCGGCGTGATCGTCGTGATCCCGCCGTCGTATAGCGTGGCAACGCAGATATTCCCCGCCGCGGTCACCGCGAGGCTGTCGAAACCCACGGGCCCCGGCGCCGTCGCGATCCAGGTCGGGCGCTGGGCCTCGACCTTGCGATCATAGCGCCACAGCCGCGCCTGATGCGTGTCGGCGACATAGACATATGTGCCGTCGGGCGACAATCCGACGCCGTTATACGACATCGCATGGCGGTTGATCGCGGCGACCGATGACCCGTCGGCCAGCGCGCTGAACAACCCGCTCGCGGTGCGGATGCCGTCGTGGCTCTTGCCGAGGTCCGTGAACCACAGCCGCCCTTCGGCATCGAAGACGATGTCGTTCGGCGCCTCGAGCGCGATGCCGTCGCAGCGATCGTAGAGCCGCTCGAACCGGCCCGTCGCCAGGTCGACGCGCTCGACGCGCCCCTCGTGCCCCGGCCCGCGCGCGTTCTGGAATTTGACGAGGTCGAGGCCGCCATTGTTGCACACATAGAGCGCGCCGTCGGGGCCGATCGCGGCGCCGTTGGGCCCGCCGCCGATCTCGCAGACCGTCTCGGTCCGGCCGTTCCAGCAGCGGGTGACCCGCCCGCCGGCAAGCTCGACGACGATCACCGACCCGTCGGCCAACACCACCGGCCCCTCGGGAAAGGCGAGGCCTTCCGCGACGATCTCCATACACCTCTCCTGTATAACCTAGTTATGTATGTCTTGACACGCGCCGGCTCGGGGCGCAACCCTGTGCATAGGGAGAGACGATGCCAGTACCAGCCCATCATATCGTGGCGACGCCGCCGCCTTTCGACGCGCCGCCCTATCCGGTCGACATCTTCGCGGGCCACACCGTGCTCGTCACCGGCGGCGGATCTGGCATGGGGCTCGCGATGGCCAAGGCGTTCGCGCAGGGCGGCGCCAATGTCGTGGTGATGGGGCGCAGCATCGAGCGTGCGCAGGAAGGCGCCGCCGAAATCGCGAAGCTCGGCGTGCGCACCCATGCGATGAGCGGCGACGTGCGCCTGCCCGAAGCGGTCGCGGCCGCGTTCGACGAGGCCGAGGAAGCGCTCGGTCCCATCGACCTGCTCGCCAATAATGCCGGGGCCAATTTCCCGGTGCTGGCCGAGGATATTTCGCCCAATGCGTGGAACGCGGTCACGCGCATCGCGATCGACGGCACCTTCCTCTGCTCGACCGAATATGCGCGCCGCCGCATCAGGGCGGGCAAGGGCGGGGCGATCGTCAACAACAGCGCGCAATATGTCTGGACCGGCTTTCCCGGCGACGCGCACAGCGCCGCCGCCAAGACCGCGCAGGCGACGATGACGAAGAAGCTGGCCGCCGACTGGGCGCCCCATGGCATTCGCGTCAACGCGATCGCGGCGGGTTTCTTCCCGCACGCCAGTTCGACCGCCGGCAACCGCGAAGGCGGCACCGAACCGCTGCAGAACATGATCCCCGCCGGCCGCACCGGCAGCATCTGGGAATTCGGCTGGCTGTCGGCGATGACCTGTACGCCGATCTTCGGCGCGATGACGGGGCAGGTGATCGTGCAGGACGGCGGTGAAAGCCTGCGCCGCTCGCTGATGATGCCCGACTATGTGCCACCGCGCGAACGTGCGGACGGCCCCTGGGGGTGGAAATGAACGGCTGGCTGGCGGGCAAATGTGTGGCGATCGAGGGCGACAGCCCGGCGATCGTTTCGGCCTTCGAGGCGGCAGGCGCGACGCTTGTCGAGGACGAGGCCGATATCTGGGTCCATGTCGCGCCTCCCACCGCAACCAAGCCCGCGCACGAACTCACGCACACTGAATGGCGCGCCAGCATGGATGCCGGCCTCGACCGCCGCTTCCTCGGTGCCAAGGACTTCGCCGCATCATGCCGTGCGCGCGGACAGGGCGGTGCGGTGCTCTTCGTGGGGGCCCCCGAACAGGCGCTCGGTGCCGATCAGGCAGCCGCGGCGGGCGCACTCGGCAACCTCACCAAGACCCTCGGGGTCGAATGGGCACGCGACGGCATTCGCGTGAATAGCATTTTGACGCACGAGACCGGCGACACGCTCGGTTATATCGCCGCCTATATCGCCAGCGATTATGCCGCCTATGTCACCGGCGCGGTCATGGGCATCACCCTCGATGACTGACCGTATCCGCCTTGACGGGCAGGCGGCGTTCGTCACGGGCGGAGGAGGCGGCATCGGCCGCGCGATCGCGATCCGCCTCGCCGAAGCGGGCGCCGACGTCGCGATCTTCGACATCTTTCCCGAACGCGCCGACGAAGCCGCCGAACGGGTGCGCGACGCGGGCCGACGGGCGCTGGCGATCGCGGGCGATGTCATGGACAGCGACGCGCTCCGCGCCGCGATCGACCGGGCGGCGGCAGAGTTCGGCCGCCTCGATATCCTCGCCAACAACGCCGGCGGCGTCTCCGCACGCCCCTTCCTCGAGCAGAGCGAGCGCAGCATGCGCAAGCATATCGACATCAACCTGATATCGATGCTCGTCGCGACGCAGGCGGCGGCCAAGCATATGGTCGCGGGCGGGCGGGGCGGCTCTATCGTCAATGTCGCGAGCATCGAGGCAAGCCGCGCCGCGCCCAATTTCGCGGTCTATGCCGCGTGCAAAGCTGGGATGCTCAGCTTCACCAAATCGATGGCGGTCGAACTGTCGGGCCACGGCATCCGCGTCAACTGCATCGCCCCCGACCACACGATCACCCCCGGCAATCAGGGCAATCGCGCCGGTCCCGTCGATCCGGCGACCTGGAAGCAGCATGGCCCCGAAGCCGTCGATGCGATGAACCGTCTTATCCCGCTCGGCCGCGAAGGCGTCGATATGGAATGCGGTGACGCCGCGCTATTCCTGTCGAGCGCGATGGCGAGCTATATCACCGGCGTGCTGCTGCCCATCGACGGCGGTACCTGGGGATCGTCGGGCTGGATACGCGGGCGCGACGGCAAATGGACGCTCAACGAAGGATTGTCTTTCGGCGCCTAAATGGAGGAAATATCGGGAACATTGCGGGGTTGCGACAAAGGCCGTAAAGACGCAGCTAGAGAAAAGTCAAACAACGCCGGGCAGGGGCAGGATTTGTGAATATGGAAAATAACGCCGCACGTATCAGGGTGCCCAAGACGTCGGAACTGGTCGCCGACCAGATCCGGGCCCAGATCGTGCGCGGCGAACTGAAGGAAGGGGACTCGCTGCCGCCCGAAGGGACGCTGATGGCGACGCTCGGCATTTCGCGGCCGACGCTGCGCGAGGCGTTCCGTATCCTTGAGGCCGAAAGCCTGATCAGCGTCGTGCGCGGCTCGCGCAGCGGCGCGCGGGTGCACCAGCCGTCGGTCGAGCTTGTGTCGCGTTACGCGGGCTATCTGCTCGAAGCCGGCGGAACGACGATCGCCGATCTTTATGCGGCGCGGCTCGCGATCGAGCCGACGGTGGTGCGCTGGCTTGCGACCGCCAAGGGGCAGACGCCGGGCTTCGCGCAGGTGCGGCAGATGCTCGCCGAGCTACGGGAGATGCTCAACAGCGAAGGCTATGCCGAGTTCGTCGACAATGTCTCCAACTTTCACCAGACGCTCGTCGAGGCGACGGGCAACAAGACGCTGAGCCTGATGAACCGCATGCTGCTCAATCTCGGCCGCCATCACCAGAACGACTATCAGCGCCGCCACCCGCGCACGACCGAGGACAAGTATAAGAGCCTGCGCGCGGGCTTCAAATCCTTTGAAAAGCTCGTCACCTTGATCGAGGCGGGCGATGTCGAGGGCGCGGTCAACCATTGGCGGCTCCACCTGCGCAACGCCAACGACACCTGGGCGGCGCGCGGCGAGGGCGAGCGGATCGTCGACTCCCTGCACGGATGAATTTCGCCGACGCGATGATCGCCGCCGCGGCGCGTGCGCCGGGCGCCTATTTGGTCGTTGCATCGGACAGCCTGGCTTGCACCGCCACACTCGGCGAAGTCGTCGCGGCGGGGCGCCGCATGGGTACGCGGATGTCCGCCGCGGGCATCGGCCGGGGCGACATCATCGCCTGCATGCTTGCCAATTGGCGCGAATGGCTCGTCGTCGCGGTAGCCGCGGCACAGGCGGGCGCGGTGATGCTGCCCATCGTCACCATTTATGGCGCCAAGGAACTGGGCTTCATTCTGCGCCAGTCGGGCGCCAGATGGCTGTTCACGCCCGACCGCTTCCGCAATGTCGACTATCGCCAAGTCGTGGCTGATTGCGGCGACCTGCCGGCTCTCGAACGTCATGTCGCGACCGGCCCCGATTTCGATGCGCTCGAGGCCGATGGCCCGATCGCCGATCCGGTTCCGATGGACGCAAACGATCTCGCTTTGCTCGTCTACACCTCGGGCACAACCGCCGATCCCAAGGGGGTGATGCACAGCGCGCGCGGTTTCCTTGCCGAGATGGAAACGATGCGGCTGATGCGCGCGGGCACCGACGACGATGCGGTGATCTCGCCCTGGCCTCCCGGCCATGTCGCGGGCGCGCTGTCGATGTACCGTTTCCTCTGCCAAGGGACGCCGCTGATTCTGATGGATCAATGGGACGCGCGGCTCGCGGCCGAGCTGATCGACCGGCACAAGGTGACCTCGTCGTCGGGCACGCCCTTCCACCTCTCGGGCATGATCGCGGCCGCCGATGCGCAGGGCTATGACCTGACCTCGCTCCGCCAATATCTTGTCGGCGCCGCGCCGGTGCCGCCGTCGCTGATCGAACGCTGCCAGGCCTTGGGCCTGGCGGTCTATCACTGCTACGGGTCGAGCGAGCATCCCACAGTGACCTCGGGCGTCGTCGACGACCCGCTCGACAAGCAGCTCCATACCGAGGGGCGCGCGATCCTCGGCTCCGAAATGCGCTTCGTCGACGACGACGGCAGAGACGTCGCGCCGGGCGAAGACGGCGAAATCTGCACGCGCGGCCCGGAGCTCTTCATGGGCTATCTCGACCCCGCGCTGAACGCGGCCGCCTTCCTGCCGGGCGGCTGGTACCGCACCGGCGACATCGGCCGCCTCGACGAGGGCGGCTATCTGCTGATCACCGACCGCAAGAAGGACATCATCATCCGCGGCGGCGAGAATATCTCGTCCAAGGAGGTCGAGGCGGTGTTGCTCGGCCATCCGGCGGTGGCCGATGCGGCAGTGGTCGCCGCGCCCGACGACCGCATGGGCGAGGTGGTGCGCGCCTGTGTCGTCCTCGCGCCGGGCGCGACGCTGGCGCTGCACGAAGTGCGCGATCATTTCCTCGCGGCGGGCATCGCGAAGCAGAAGACGCCCGAACGGCTGAGCATCCTGCCAGAGCTTCCGCGGAACGCATCGGGCAAGGTGCTGAAGCACGAACTGCGGCGGACTTCATAAACTTCGTCATTGCGAGCGAAGCGAAGCAATCCAGGCCGGTTTGCGCCTGCTCCGGATCGCCGCGTCGCTTCGCGCCTCGCAATGCCGAGGTGCTTCAGTTGCGCATGATGAATCCGCCGTCGACGTTCAGCGCCTGCCCCGTAATCCAGTCCCCCGCCGGCGAACACAGTAGCAGCAACGCGCCCACCAGATCCTGCGGCTCCCCGCGCGGTTGTTTGACCACGCGCGCCATCGCCGCCTGCACGAAGGGGCTTTCCTCGGGGGTCAGCGCCTTGCCCGCGTCGGACATCGTCATCCCCGGCGCGATCGCGTTGACATTGACGTTCATCCGCCCGAGCTCGGTCGCAAGCGTCGTCGTCAGCCCGAGCAAGGCGACCTTGCTGATCCCGTAAGTCGTCTGCGCCGGAAAGCCGCCAGCCGACAGCTGGTTGACGATCTTGCCTCCGCCGCGCGCCTGGAACAACGGCACCGCCGCCTTGGAACAGATCAGCGCCCCGGTCAGGTTGACGCGCATCAGTTTGTCGAAATCGGCGATGCCGGTCTGGATCGCGGGGGTGCCGACCGCCTCGACCATCAGCGCCGCGTTGTTGACGAGGATATCGAGCCCGCCGAAGGCCGTGCTCGTTGTTTCCATCATCGCCGCGACCGAAGCCTCGTCGGCGATATCGACCTGCACCGCGATGGCCTTGCCGTCGGCATCATTGATTTCGCCCGCGACGCGCTCGGCGCCTTCCCGGTTGAGGTCGGCGACGACGACGCTCGCGCCCGCATTGGCGAGCCCGACCGCATAGGCGCGCCCGATCGAGTTGCCGCGCCCGCCCGCGCCGGTGACGATCGCGACCTTGCCGTCGAGTCGGAACTGGTCGTTGGTGAAATCGGCCATGCTCACGCCTCCTGCTTCGGAAAGATCGGCGCGCCGACCCCGATGGTCACGGTCTTGTAATGCAGGAATTCGTCGATCCCCGCCTTGCCGCCTTCCTTGCCGAAGCCCGAGATGCCGATACCGCCGAATGGGGTGTAGGGATTGATCTGGAACCCGCCGTTGACATAGACGCCGCCGGCGTTCAGCCGCTCCGAAATCCGGTGCACGCGCTGCAGGTCGTTCGACTGGATCATCGCGGCGAGGCCATATTCGCTGTTGTTCGCGATCGCGATCGCCTCTTCCTCGGTCTCGAATTTCATCACCACCACCGCGGGCCCGAAAATCTCGACCTGGCTGATCTCGTGATCGGGATCGGCATCGACGATCAGCGTCGGCTCGATGAAATTGCCAACGGCCAATTCGCCGCCACAGCGCCCGCCGCCGAGCAGGAAGGTTGCAGCGCCGTCCGCCTTGGCACGGTCGAACATGCCGAGGATGCGGTCGACCGCCGCCTTGTTGATCACCGGCCCGACCGCGACCGTCGGGTCCATCGGATCGCCGACCTTGAACTGCCCGATGATCGCTTTCAGCCGCGCGACAAAATCGTCATAGACGCTGGCATGGACCAGCTGGCGGGTGGGGAGGGCGCAGCCCTGCCCCGACAGGCAGCCGACGGTCCAGAACACCGCGCGCTCAGCCGCCGCCTGGATATCGCAATCGGGGAAGACGAGGCTCGCCGATTTGCCGCCGAGTTCCATCACCGACGGCTTGATCTCCTCGGCGCAGGCGGTCAGGATCTTGCGCGCGGTGATCGGGCCGCCGGTGAAGCTGATCTTGCGGATTTTCTTGTGCCGCACGATCGCGTCGCCCGCCTCGCCTGTGCCGGGGAAGATCGACAGCACGCCGTCGGGGACGCCCGCCTCCTTGCACATCCGCGCGAACATCTCGGGCGCGAAGGGGGTGATCTCGGCGGGTTTGCAGATCACGCAATTGCCCGCCGCCAGCGCCGCCGCGACCTTCATGCCCAGCGAAATCAGCGGGCCGTTCCAGGTGATGATGATGCCGACGATGCCGATCGGCTCGGGCACGGTGTAGCTGAGCTCACCGCGTGTATCGAAGGTCGAGATCAGTTCGCCCGACATCTTGTCGCACCAGCCGGCATAATAGCGCGTCCACCCCACTGCGGTATCGACCCCGCGCTCGCCGACCATCAGCGTCGTGCCGCCGTCGAGCGCCGCCATGCGCGCGAGTTCGGTCTTGTTTGCCTCGAGCAGGTCGGCAAGCCGGTTCAGTATGTCGCGCCGCACCTCGGGCGCGGTCCGGCGCCATGACTCCTGCACCGCCACGGCCTTGGCGACCGCTTCCTCGACTTCCTTCGCGCCCGCGAGCGGGATGTCGGCCTGCGTCTGCTGGCTGACCGGGTGCAGATGCGGATGCGTCCCGCCGCTACCGCTCGACCGTTGTTCGTGCCCCAGATGCAGATGCACTGCGGGTGCTGCGCTTGCCATGTCTCTATCTCCCAACGAAGTTGTTCAGGCGTCCCACGCCAGATGCAGATGTTCGAGCGCCATCACGCTGCCGCCGCGGCACGTCTCGTCGCCCTTGGTGACCTGCCGGAAATGGCCGATGCGGTCGAACCAGGCGCGGTAGAAGATGATCAGCTCCATGCGCGCGAGATGCAGGCCCAGGCAGGTGTGGATGCCCGATCCGAACGCGGCGTGGCGGTAGAATTGGCGCTCGACCGACACCGCCTTCGGGTCCTCGGTCAGCACCTCGTCCCAGCCGACGAGCGGCAGCGGCGCGAGGATGCAGTCGCCTGCGCGGAGCTGCGCGCCGCCCAGTTCGGTATCCGCAGTGACATAGCGCGGCGTAGCGACGAAGGCATAGCGGCGCAGCAGTTCCTCGACCATGTTCGGGATCACCGCGGGATCGTCGATCGCGCGCTGGCGCAGCTTCTCGTCATGCGCGAGGTGGCGCATGCCAAAGCTCATCGCATTGGTCACTGTGTCGAGCCCCGCGAGGAACATCAGGAAGCCGATCGACATCAGCTCCTCGAAGCTCAGCTTGCGCCCATCGACCTCGCCCGCGATGATCTTCGAGATCATGTCGTCCTTGGGCTCGGCCATCCGCTGCTGGATCAGTTCGGCAAGGTTGCCGACGATCGCCTGCGCGAGCTGGTTGCGGTTCTCGTTGCTCGCCTGCGAATGGAAAAAGCCGGTAACGAGGCCGCGAAATTCCTCGAACTTCTCCATCGGAAAGCCGAACAATTCCATGAACACCGCGACGGGCAGCCGCGAGCCGATCGCCTCGACGAAATCGCATTCGCCCTTTTGGGCGACCTCATCGAGCAACTGGTCGGTCCACGCCGTTATGCGCCCGTCGAGCGGCTCGATCGCCTTGGATTCGAAGAAGGGGCGCAGCATCTGGCGGTACGACCGGTGCTCGGGCGGGTCGAGCATCTCGGGGATCATCTTGGGCTGGTCGGGGTTGGGGGGGATCGAGAGGTAACGGCTCGAGAAGATTTCGGGATGCCGCACGACATGCTGCACCGTCGCGCCGGTGTTGCACACCCAATGGCCGCCATGCGCGCTGGTCCAGAACACCGGCGGTGCGGTCTCCTTCAGCTCCCAATAGCGGTCGTGGCAATCGGCCAGCACGCCGGGGTCGGCGATATAGTCGAACTCAAAGACGGGCGTGCGCTCCGCAATCTGCGACTCGGTCATCTTCTCTCTCCCATTGACGTAAGTAAACGATGGTTTACATAGTGAGTCAACGGGGAGAGTTTATGGAAACGATGATCGAAGCACCGGCCCGCGACGCCGACCGCACCCGCGCAGCAATTCTTCGTGCTGCGCAGCAAGTCTTTGCCGCGAAAGGCTTTGCCGAGGCGAGGGTGCGCGACATCACCGCGCTCGCGGGGGTCAACCCGTCGCTGGTCAGCCGCTATTTCGGCGGCAAGCTGAAATTGTTCGAGGCCGCGCTCGACGCGGCGCTCGACCCGCGGCTGATGACCGACCTGCCGAAGGACGAGTTCGGCAAGATGATCGTCGCGCGCTTCGCCGATGAGGACGACCGTATCAGTCCGCTGCCGATGATGTTCAGCGCCGCTGCCGACAGCGAGGCGCGCGCGATCGCGCAGCGCCTGCTCCGCGAGCGCGTGTTCGAGCCGCTCAAGCACTGGTTCGGCGGCGGCGACGCCGATGTGAAGACGGCGCGCTTCATGATGGTCTCGCTCGGCTTCTTCGCCTACCGCGACCAGCTCCCGCTCGCCGAATTCGCCGGCCGCGTCGAACCGAGGCTGCGGCAATGGCTCGAATGCGAGTTCCAGGCCATCGTCGACGACTGACATCGCATCAGGCCAGCAGGGCTTCGCGCGCCGCGGGCGCGATGAACTGCAACAGATGCGCACGCTTCAGCGGCAGGTGCGCCGCCGCTTCGTCGGTCATGCCGATGCCGCCATGGACCTGAATATTCGCCCGCCCATTGTCGAGCGCCCCTTGGTCGGCGAGCCGTTTCGCCGCTGCAACATGGAAGGCGGCGTCCGCAGCATTTTCGTCGAGCGCGCACGCCGCATAATAGAGCTGCGACCGCGCCGCCGCCGCGCGCACCGCCATGTCCGAGCACATATGCTTGAGCGCCTGGAACCAGCCGATCGGGCGATCGAACTGCTCGCGCAGCCTAGCATAATCGGCGGCCATGTCGCGCGCCGCATCGGCGCAGCCGACGGCATAGGCCGCGGCCAGCAATTGCAGATGCAGGGGAGGGCGCACATCGTCCTCGGTCCACACCGCGGTCGTCGCCCATCCCTGCTCGCTCTGCATCGTCGACAGGTCGATCGTCGGGCGATGCGCGGTGACATGCTGCTGGCGCGTCATCTGGTTCAGGAAGCGGTCGGGAATGTCGAACACCCGCACCGACCCCGGCTGGAGCAACAGCACCGCCGCCGAATCCACCGGGTCGAGCACACGCAGCGGCCCGGGCTCCTCGACCGTCAGCGCCAGCGCGACCTTGCCGTCGAACGGCTCCGCGAACCAGCGGTTCGCGACGGCCGAGGAGAGCAGCCCGATCGGCGCAAGGAAGCGCCCCAGCTCGGCGAACACCAGCGCCTCGGTCGCATGATCGAGCGCCAGCCCGCCATTGGCCTCGGGCGCGGTGAGGCGCGGCAGGCCCATCGCTTCCAGCTGATCCCACAGGCCGTCGGGGCGATCGCGCGCCGCCTCCAGCGCCATATGCTCGCGGCACCAGTCGGTCGTGGCGGTCTGGAAAGCGATCTGCTCGTCGTTCGGGGTCAGGTCCATGCGCTCACCTCGACTTGGGAAGGCCGAGCAGCCGCTCGCCGATGATGTCGCGCTGGATCTGCGCGGTGCCGCCCGCGATCGTTGCGGCGAAACCGCGCAGATAATCGCCGACGGCATCGTCGTCGCCATAGGCGAAGTCGATGATGGCCTCGCCCATCAGCAGCACCGCCATGCGCTCGAGTCGCTGCCCGAGTTCGGAGGTGAAGAGCCGGATCACCGACGCCTCGGGGCCCGGCTGGCCGGTGCGCACGACTTCGGATATATTGCGATAGGTCATCGCGCGCACCGCTGCGACCTCGGCGCGCAGCTGCGCCAGATGGCCCGCGATCCGGTCGTCCTTGATCATGCCGTTGGCGCGCGCCGCCGCGATCAGTTCCTCGATCTCGTGGCTCTGCTTGACCTGATCGGCGATGAAGCCCGTGCCGCGCTCGAAGCTCAAGGTCGACATCGCGACCTTCCACCCGTTGCCCAGCCCGCCGACGACATTGGTCAGCGGAATGCGGACATCGTCGTAGAAGACCTCGGCGAATTCGGTCTGCCCCGACATCTTGCGGATCGGTCGGACGGTGATGCCGGGCGCGTGCATGTCGCAAATGGCCCAGCTCAGCCCCTTGTGCCGCAGCGACCCCTCTTCGGTACGCAGCACCAGTTCCTGCCAGTCGGCGACATGCGCGAAGCTCGTCCAGATCTTCGACCCGTTGATGACCAGTTCGTCGCCCTCGATCCGCCCGCGCGTCTTGATGCCGGCAAGGTCCGACCCCGCGCCGGGTTCCGAAAAGCCCTGGCACCAGATCGCCTCGCCCTTCAGGATGCGGGGCAGGTGATACGCCTTCTGCTCTTCGCTCGCGTTCAAAATCAGCGTCGGGCCGCCATGGTTGACCCCGACGAAATTGGCCCCGATCCACGGCGCGTGCGCCGCTGCATATTCCTCGAGCCAGATGACCTGCTGCACGATCGACAGCCCGCGCCCGCCATAATCGGTCGGCCAGTTGATCCCCGCCCAGCCGGCGTCGAACAGCCGCCGTTGCCACGCCTTGTCGAACCCGATCGCATCGGCCGCGTCGAGCGGGCGCTTCTCGGCGGGCACATGGGCGTGCAGCCAGTCGCGGCACTCTTCGCGAAAGTGCGTCTCCTCGGGCGAAAATCCGATGTCCATCAGCCGGGCGCCTTCGCGGCGGCCGCGATCGGCTCGCCCTTCTTGCGCATCGCCGGGTCGAAACCCGCGTTGCGCATCAGCTCGTGATTGAGCCCGGCGGCGATGCCCATGCCGTCGGTGTCGTAGATCAGCCGCTTGTTTTCGGCATTGCTGTGCCGGCTGTTGCCGAGAATCAGCGCCGCCAGTTCGGCGACCTTCGCGTCGAGGGCGTCATCGGCGACGCAGTAGTTCGCCAACCCCATCGCCGCAGCGTCCTCACCCGCATAGGGCTGGCACGTCAGCATCATCTCGAGCGCTTTCGCCTGACCGACCCGCCGCGGCAGCCGCTGCGACAGCCCCCAGCCCGGCACGAGCCCCCACTTCCCATGCGTATCGGCAAAGCGCGCGCTCGTGTCGCAGACGATGAAATCCGCCGCGAGCGCGAGTTCGAGCCCGCCGGTGTAACAAGTTCCGCGGACCTTCGCGATCACCGGCTGGCGCAGCCGGGTCAGCCGCTCGACGATCAGCATCTCCTGCCGCAGCCAGCCGAGCGCGTCGGCGTGCGGCGGCGATTTGAGGTCGTGGCCGGCGCAGAAATGCCCGCCCGCGCCGGTGATCACCACCAGCCCGGCGTCGCCGACGCCCTCCTCGATATTGCGGATATGCGCGCGAAATTCGCGGAACAGGGCGCGGTCGATCGCGTTGCGCTTGTCGGGCCGGTTGAGCGTCAGCGTGCAGACGCCGTCCGCATCCTCGCGCAGGACCAGCGGCTCGTTCATGACCCGTCCCCGCGCGCCTTAGCGATCGCCGCCGCAGCGGTCCCGTCGGCTCGCGCCCGATGGCCGAATTGTTCGCGGATCGGAACGAACTCGGGCATCACCAAAGACCGCCGCAGCCAGTTGGCCGCATCGACCACCAAAGTGTGCCCGCTGATATAGGTCGCATAGGGCGAGCAGAGGAAGGTCGCCGCCCAGCCCAGTTCGCGCACTTCGCCGACGCGCATACCGGGGATCGTATTGTCGCCGCGCTCGCCGACGCGGTGCCGCGTCATATGGTCGGGCAGGTCGTCGTGCGGAAAGCGCCCCGGCGCGATGCAATTGACGCGGATGCCGTCGGGCGCCCATTCGACCGCCAGGCTCTGCGTGAGGTTCGTCACCCCTGCCTTCGCCGCCGCCGAATGCGAGGTGCCCGGCCCGCCGGTCCAACTGTACGTCGCACCGATGTTGAGGATAGCGCCGGGTAGCCCCGCCGCCAGCCGCCGCAGCGCAAACTCGCGGCTGCAATTATAGGTGCCGCCCAGCACGATATCGACGACGGTGCGAAAGCCGTTCGGGGTCATTTCTTCCGCCGGCGCCGGGAAATTCCCCGCGGCATTGTTGATCAGCACGTCGACCGGGCCAAGCTTGGCCTCGATCTCGTCGAAGGCGCGCGCGATCGCGTCGGGATCGCGCACGTCGCAGGCGACCGCAAGCCCCAAGGCGCCGACCGCTTCGATCGCGGCGATGCCCGCAGCGAGATGGTCGGGCTTGCGGCTGAGCACCGCGATCTTCGCGCCCAGTCGCGCGAACTCGATCGCCATGCCCTTGCCGAGCCCGGTGCCGCCGCCGGTGACCGCGACGACCTGTCCGTTGTAAGTGCCGTCGGGCAGGGCCTTGGCGCCAAGCGGCGGAGGGGAAGGGAGCGCCATCTTATTTCCCCTTGTAGCTCGGCGCGCGCTTCTCGCGGATGGCGGCGCGGGCTTCCTGATAATCCTCGGTCTTGAACAGATAGGATTGCGCATAAAGCTCGGCGCGCGTGCCGGTGCGGATCGTCGGGCCGTGCATCAGATTGATCATCTCCTTCGCCAGCGCGAGGTTGATCGGCGGCTTCGCGGCGATATCGCGCGCCATCTCCAGCGCCTTCACATCGAGTTCGTCGGGCGCGACGACGAAATCGACCGCGCCCCATTCGAGCGCGGTCGCGGCATCGATCTTCTGCCCCGACATCACCATATATTTGGTCCGCGACGGCCCGATCAGCGCGGTCATCATCTGCGTGCCTCCCGTGTCGGGCAGCACGCCGTACAAAATCTCGGGCAGCGCCATCTTCAGCGTCGTGTCGCTGATGCGGATATCGGCCGCGAGCGCCAGTTCGCACCCACCGCCGATCGCGCCGCCTTTCAACGCCGCGATGATCGGCTTGGTCGATTCCTGCATGCGCAGCCGCCCCTCCTGATGCCGCCGCACGAAGTGGAAATCGCTCTCGTCGCGCGCCCGGTGACCGAGCACATTGGTGTCGCGCCCCGAACAGAAGCTGCTGCCGTTGGCCCGGATCAGGATCGTGCTCGACTCGGTTTCTTCCAGTGCCTCGCCGAGCAATTTCTGGAACAGCGAGGACATATCATCGTCCATGGCATTGTGCCGGTCGGGCCGGTTCAATGTCAGGATATGCAAGGCGCCTTCGCGCTCGCTTTGGATCAGCTCGGCCATCTCCACTCCCATTTTCTTTGTGACAGGGCTTGCACGACATATATAACTAAGTCAATTACGTCGAACGGCATGGGGAGAGACGAAATGGCCGAACTGAGCGGAAAGACCGCGCTCGTCACCGGCGCGTCGCGCGGCATCGGCGCGGCAATCGCGCGCCGACTCGGACAGGCGGGCGCGCATGTCGCGGTCAATTATGCGGGCAGCAAGGATGCCGCCGACGCGCTCGTCGCCGAGATCGTCGCCGATGGCGGCCAGGCCTTTGCGGTCCAGGCCGACGTCGGCACGATGGCTGGCATCGAGTCCATGCTCGCGGCCTGCGACACGGCCTTTGGCGGCACCCCCAATCTCGATATCCTCGTCAACAATGCCGGGGTCGGCGGCGAAGGCGACACAGGCAGCCTCAGGAAATGCGACGAGGCGCTGTTCGACCGCATGATCGCGGTGAACCAGAAGGCGCCGCATTTCATCACCCAGCTCTGCCTCGACCGCCTTCGCGACAATGGCCGCATCGTCAACATCGGCTCGCTCGGCGGGCGTTCGGCGCTGCCGCCCTTCGCCGCCTATGCCGCGACCAAGCGCGCGCTACAAAGCCTGACGATGTCCACCGCGGTCGTCGTCGGCCCGCGCGGCATCACCTGCAATCTCGTCGCGCCGGGCGCGGTCGATACCGAATTCAACAAGGCGCTGTCCGAAAAGCCCGGCTGGGCCGAAGCCACGTCGAAGCTCACCCCGATGAAGCGCCTCGGCGTGCCCGGGGATATCGCGGGCGCGGTGATGATGCTGTGCCGCGACGAGGCGCATTGGGTCACCGGCCAGATCGTCGAAGCGAGCGGAGGGCTGTTCCTGTGACCGAACTCAATGGCAAGACCGCGCTCGTCACCGGCGGCTCGCGCGGCATCGGCGCCGCGATCGTGCGGCGGCTGGGGCAAGCGGGCGCGCATGTCGCGGTCAACTATGCGGGGAGCCGCGACGCCGCCCTGGGGCTGGTCGCGGAGATCGCACAGGCGGGCGGCAAGGCTTTCGCGATCCAGGCCGATGTTTCGTCGCTGTCGGGGATCGAGATGATGTTCACCGCCTGCGACCGCGAATTCGGCGGTGCGCCCAATCTCGACATCTTGATCAACAACGCCGGGGTCGGCCGCGGCGGACGCGACGGCACGCTCAAGGGCGCGGGCGAGGCGCTGTTCGACGAATTGTTCGCGGTCAACGTCAAGGGCCCGCATTTCGTCACGCAGGCCGCGCTGCCGCGGCTGCGCGACGGGGCGCGCATCGTCAATATCGGCTCGATGTCGGGCAAGGTCGGCCAGCCCTTTGCCGCGAGCTATGCGATGACCAAGCGCGCGATTCAGAGCCTGACCTTTTCGACCGCGCTCGCGGTCGCCAAGCGCCAGATCACCTGCAACTGCATCGCCCCCGGCGCGGTAGCGACCGAATTTATCGCGGCGCTCCGCGAACAGCCGGGCTGGGACGAGGCCACCGCCAAGCACACCCCGATGGGCCGTCTCGGCGAGCCCGAAGATATCGCGGGCGCGGTGATGATGCTGCTCGGCGACGACGCGCGCTGGGTTACCGGGCAAGTCATCGAGGCGAGCGGAGGGCTCGCGCTCTGATGGCGCTGATGACCGAAAAACTGCGCGCGATCATGGCGCTCGATCCCGACCGGACGCAGATCGACTTCGGCGGCACCGACTATAGCTGGCGCCAGATCGCCGACACGGTCCGCGCGATCGAGGCCACGCTCGATACGATGGGCTTGCCCGAGGATGCCCGCATCGGCGTGATGCTGCGCAACCGCCCAGGCCATGTCGCGGCGATCGTCGCGGTGCTCTCGACCGATCGCTGCCTCGTGACGCTCAATCCGATCCTGCCCGACGCGATGCTGTTCGCCGACGTCGAAACTCTCGGCCTGCCGGCGATCATCGCCGACGCCACCGACTTCGCGCGCGCCGGCCTTGCCGAAGCGCTCGCCCGCGCCGGTTCCGCGATCATCGAGATCGATCCGCATCTGGCCGGCGTTCGTGTCGTGCAGGGCGCGGTCCGCACCCATATCCAGACATCTCCGGGCGTAGCGATCGAGATGCTCACCAGCGGCACGACCGGACCGCCCAAGCGCGTGCCCCTGAGCCGCGACGCCTTCGACGCCAGTTTTCGCGGGTTCACCAGATATGAACGCGGGCGCAGCTTCGACGATCCGCCGCGGCTCAATTCGGGCTGCACGATGGTCGTCAATCCGCTCACCCATATCGGCGGCATCTATGGCTGCATCGGCGCGCTCGCGGCGGGACGGCGGATCGCGCTGCTCGAAAAATTCAGCGTCGAGGCCTGGGTGTCGGCGGTGCGCCGCAACCGCCCCGCGGTCGCCTCGGCGGTGCCGTCGGCGGTGCGCATGCTGCTCGACGCCGACGTCGATCCCGCCGACCTCGCCAGCCTCAAATCGCTGATCACCGGCACCGCGCCGCTCGCGCCCGATCTCGTCGACGCCTTCATGGCCAAATATGGCATCCCGATCTGCAGCAATTACGGCGCGACCGAGTTTGCCGGCGCGATCGCGGGCTGGACGATCGACGATTTCCGCGCGCTCTGGCCGGAAAAGCGCGGCGCCGTCGGCCGCGTCCACGCCGATATCGAGGCGCGCATCGTCGATGCCGCAAGCGGCGCGATCCTGCCGCACGGCGCCGAAGGCTTGCTCGAGATCAAGGGGCGGCAACTGGGCAACGCCCTGCAATGGCTGCGCACCACCGACCGCGCGCTGCTCGACGAGGACCGCTTCCTCTTCATCAAGGGGCGCGCGGACAATGCGATCATCCGCGGCGGCTTCAAGATTCATCCCGACGATGTCGTGGCTGCGCTGGGCGACCATCCGGCGATCCGTGAAGCCGCCGTCGTCGGCGTCCCGGACGAGCGCCTCGGCGCGGTCCCCGCCGCCGCGATCATCCTCAAGGACGGCGTCCCCGCGCCTGCGCCCGACGACCTCAAGGCGTGGCTCAAGGACCGGTTGATCGCCTATCAGGTCCCGGTCCTTATCCGCATCGTCCCCGACTTCCCGCGCACCCCATCGATGAAACCCTCGGCACCCGGGCTGCGCGAACTGTTTGCAGGAGAGAGCTGATGGAAAGCTTCGCCGGAAAATCGGTGATCGTCACCGGGGGCGGCAAGGGGGTCGGGCGCGGTATCGCCGAAGCCTTCGCTGCCGCCGGGGCCGAGGTGATGCTCGGCGCACGGACCATCTCCTACGCCGAGGATGTGAAGGCGGGGATCGAGAAGGCGGGCGGCATCGCCGAATGTTTCGCCGCCGATATCGCGAAACATGCGGATTGCCGCGCACTCGTCGCGACGACGGTCGAGGCGTTTGGCGGAGTCGATATCGTCGTCCACGCCGCCGCCGACATCCCGCACGGCGGACTCGGCCATGTCGACGACGAGCGGCTCGAAGCGGGCTTCGCGAGTATTGCCAAGGCGGCCTGGTGGCTGCTCGATGCGGCGCGCCCACATCTGGCAAACGCTCGCGACGGGGGGCGCTTTATCGCGATCGGCTCGATCAACGGCACCTTCAACGTCGTCCCCAACATGACGGCTTATGGCATGGCGAAGGCCGCGCTCGATGCCTTCATCCGCGCCGCCGCGGGCGACGTCGTCGGCGAGGGCATCACCGTCAATGCGATCAACCCCGGCCTCGTCGCCAGCGACCGCGCGAAGGCCGTGCTCGGCGACGAAGGCCTCGCCGCTTATGGCGCGACCGTGCCCGTCGGCCGCGCGGGCACGCCCGCGGACATCGCCCACGCCGCGCTGTTCCTCGCCTCGGCGCGCTCGGACTATATCACCGGCACCACGATCAAGATGGACGGCGGCTCGACCGTCGCGGCTTCGCCGGGACGCAACGACATTTTGCAGGATCGGCTCAAGCTCCAGCACGGAAAGGCCCCCTGACATGGACCTCGGGATCAAGGGCAAGGTCGCATTGGTATTCGGCGGCTCCAAAGGCATCGGCCTCGGCTGCGCGCACGAATTTGCGCGCGAGGGCTGTCGCGTCGTTATCGCCGCGCGCACCCAATCCACCATCGACGCTGCGGTCGCCGAGGTACAGTCCGCGGACGGGCAGGCGATCGGCATCTCCGCCGACTGCACGACGAAGGACGGCATCGGCCAGGCAGTGCAGGCGGCGACCACCGCCTTCGCTCCACCCGACATCCTGATCTTCAACGTCGACTCCGGCCCCAAGGGCAGTTTCCTCGAGGTTAACGACGACACCTTCGCCGCCGCGAACACCAACAATGTCATGGCGTTCCGCTGGGCGGTGCAGGCGGTGATCCCGCATATGCAGAAACAGGGCTGGGGCCGCATCCTCACCATCGGCACCAACTCGGTGAAGGCGCCGCACCGCAAGCTCGCGCGCGCCGCGCAGAACACCTACCGCGTCGGCGCGCTCGCGCTGTCGAAGACGATCTCTGCCGAGCTCGGCCCGATGGGCATCACCGTCAACAGGCTCGGCACCGGCGCCATCGCGACGCCGCAGTTCAGGGACGTCTTCACGAAGATCGCCGAGGCGCAGGGCCAGACCTATGACGAGCATATCGCCCAGCGCACTGCCGCCTATCCGATCCCGCGCATGGGCACGCCCGAGGATATGGGCGCCGCCGCGGCCTTCCTCTGCTCCGATCGTGCGGGCTTCATCACCGGCCAGGTTCTCGTGATCGATGGTGGCAATCTCGAAGTTCTGCAATAATTAGCTATCAAAGGAACCGATATGAAATTGGGAAGTGACATTGCGGCGGTAGTGACGGGCGGTGCCTCGGGCCTCGGCCGCGCCAGCGCCGAGGCGCTGGCAAGCGAAGGCGTCAAGGTCGCGATCTTCGACGTCAACGAAGAGGGCGGCAAGGCGGTGGCCGACGCGATCGGCGGCATATTCTGCAAGGTCGACATAACCAGCGAAGACAGCGTCGTTGCGGGCTATGATGCCGCCCGCGCTGCGCACGGCCAGGAACATATCCTCGTCCATTGCGCGCAAATCTCGAAGGGCGGCAAGACCGTCCGCTTCGACAAGACGACCGGGGGCTATGTCCGCTACGCGACAGAGGATTATGCCTTCTCGGCGCAGGGCATCCTGATCGCCAGCTATCGGCTCGCCTCGCTCGCTGCGCTCGGCATGGCGAATGCCGAGCCGCTCAACGAGGATGGCGAGCGCGGCGCGATCGTGCTCACCGCCTCGGCGGCGGCGCAGGACGCGCAGATCGGGCAGGTCGGTTACGGCTCGCTCAAGGCCGGGGTGAACGGCCTCGTCCTGCCGATGGCGCGCGACCTGATGGACCTCGGCATCCGCGTCAATTCGATCATGCCCGGCATCTTCGCCACCCCGCCGATGCTCGCGGTGAAGGACAAGGCGCCCGCGATCTTCGAGGGTCTTGCCGCCTCGGTGCCGTTCCCCAAACGCCTCGGCCATCCGCACGAGTTCGGCAGCCTCGTGCTCGAACTTGCGCGCAACGGCTATTTCAACGGCCAGACGCTCCGCCTCGACGGCGCGATCCGCATGCCCCCCAAATAGGATCGATGATTTGAACGCACCCCAGCAATTCCCCTTCGCGCGCCACTCGGCGGGGCCCGCCCCGCTCCGCCGCCCGGGCTCGATCCGCCGCACCAGCTCGATCGATTCCGACTGGCCCGACGGCTTCGGCCAGCCATGGATCATGTCGGGGTGCGTGCGCGACCTGCTGACGCCGTTCGAAGGAAAACCCGTCGCGCTCGCCAGCGGCGAGTTCCGTATCCGCACCTCGCCGATCCGCGAGATCATGGAGATCGACGTCGCGCCGCATCATGCGCGCGCGCAGGAGATGGTCGGGGTGCGGGCAGGGGGCGCGAGCCGGCAGGCGCTGGCGGCGACGCTCGGCGACCTGCGCGGGACGCCGCTGTTCCAGCTGCTCGACGATTTTGCCGGCGCCAGCCTCGTCGCCGGGTGGATATGGTCGCGCTGGGCGCCCGACTGGCACGAGCGGATGCGTGCGAACCGTGAGAAATTGGGAGCGGGCAGTAAGGGGCGGATGGTCAATATCTGCACCGGCTTCACCGAGGGCGGCAGTTCGCTCTCGGACGACGGCGATGTCGATCATAGCGATCAGTCGGCGACCGAGGTTGGCCCGCTCGCCAACCCCGACGATCCCGCCGGCTGGCATGAGCTGCCGGTGCAGGAGGGGCGCCCGCTCGCCCGCCGCGCTCGCCGCATCGACCTTTGGCGCGCCGAGGGGGTGATCAAGGTCGACGCGGGGTTTCAGGACAGCGGCCCCAACCCGCAGGGCACGCGCACCGCGATCCACGAATATCGCGTCTATGCCGAAATCGACGAGGCGAGCGGCACCCTGCTCGCGCTCCAGGCCTTGCCGCTGATCCTGCCGTTCCGCGAATGCCCCGGCGCCTCGATGAAGGCGGCGCGCATGGTCGGGCAGAATGTCGGGGAATTCCGCCAGGCGGTGCTCGACACGCTCGTCGGCACGATCGGCTGCACCCATCTCAACGATGTGCTGCGCGCGCTGGCCGATATCCCGCCGCTCGCAGCGATGTTGCCCGAAAACCACGACTGACACCGTTTCCGTAGCGTTTCATGACAAATTGACGCAATCCACTTGTCTGACGTGTTAGACTTAGTTATATAACTGGCCAGCGAGGACGCCAGGAAGCCTCGCGGGGAGGATGTTGACCATGATTTTCAAGCAAAAGCGCGATTCGGCTCGCTTGCTCGTTGCGGTTTCGATGGCGGCAATGGCGCTGTCTTCGGTCCCGGCCTTTGCCCAGGATGCCGCCGCGCCTGCCGACGAATCCGAATATGACGACGACGCGATCGTCGTGATCGGCGTCACCAAGCAGGACGCCAACATCCAGGACACCCCGATTGCGATCACCGCCTTCAGCGGCGACAAGCTGACCGATCAGGGCATCAACAAGGTCGACGAAATCGCGACCTTCACCCCCGGTTTCAACATCCGCGGCGCCGGCAACAATCCGACCGCGCTGACCTTTTCGATGCGCGGCCAGATCCAGGTCGACAACCTCGCGACGCTCGAACCGTCGGTCGGCACCTATCTCGACGAAATGTATGTTGCGCGCGCCTATGGCCTCAACGTCGAGTTGACAGACATCGAGAGCGTCCAGGTTCTCAAGGGTCCGCAAGGCACCTTGTTCGGCCGCAACACCTCGGCCGGCGCGGTGCTGATCCAGACCGCCAATCCGCGCTACGGCGAATATTCGGGCAAGGTCAGCGCGACCTATGGCCGTTTCGACGAGCGCACCGGCCAGGCGGTTCTCAACCTCGGCCTCAGCGACAAGCTCGCGATCCGCGGATCGCTCTATTATCAGAAGCGCGACGGCTACAAGACCGACGTCGATACGGGGCGCAAATATGAAGGGCGCGAGACGTGGAACGGCCGCGTCAAGCTCGGCTGGAAGCCGACCGATACCTTCGAGGTGATCCTGTCGGGCGAATGGTATGATACCTTCATCGACGGCCCGGCGCGCCAGAACCTCTTCTTCAACGCGCCGCCGAACTTCGGGGCCGCCAAGCCGATCGTCGACGGCATCGCCGCGACCGATCGCGCGCAGTTCGACGGCAATCCCAATCGCGTTTCGGTGACGCCGCCGACTGCGGTCTTCGGTGCCGACCCGCGCGGTATCTTCAACGACACGCGCACCCAGACCTACATCGCGAAGTTCATCCTCGACACCAGCTTCGGCCAGGTGCGCTTCATCAACGGATATCGCGGGGTCCAGAGCGAAAACCTCGTCGATCTGGACGGCTCCAGCTTCGCCGCCCACTTCACCGAAGGCACGCAGGATCTGAAGCAATATTCGTCCGAACTCCAGGTCACCGGCACCGGCTTCAACGACCGGCTGAACTTCGCCGCGGGCCTCACCTATTTCAAGGAAACGGGTTTCGACCAGTCGCGCTCGAACCTGTTCGGCGCCACCTTCACCGCCGGTCCGACCGTTCCGCCGCAATTCGTCGGCGCGACCAACTGGTCGAACTTCAGCGGCACGATCGATAACAACAGCTTCGGCATGTACACCCAGCTCAATTACGAGCTGACCGATGCGCTCAGCATCATCGGCGGGCTGCGCTATTCGATCGACGACAAGGGCGTGACCACCCAGTCGGGCGATGTCGCGAACAACAGCGACACCTTCGTCCGCTGCAGCCCGATCGGGACGCCCATTCCGTGTCTGCGCACCAACAAGGAGAATTTCACCAACCTGTCCTACACCATCGGCGTCGATTATGACGTGACCGAAGACATCCTGGTCTATGCCAAGCACAGCAAGGGCTATCGTTCGGGCGCGCTGCAACTGCGCACGCTGACGCTGGCGGACTCGATCCCGTCGCAGCCCGAACTGGTCTATGAACAGGAACTCGGCATCAAGACGAGCTTCCTCGACGGTCGCGCCCATTTCAACGTCGCGGGTTATCACAACGTCGTCAAGGGTGCGCAGCGCAGCCCGGTACTCGCGCCGAACGGTCTCAGCCAGACGGTGATCGAAAACGCCGACACCGAAACCTGGGGTGTCGAGGTCGATGCGGCGTTTGAAATCACCGACGGCTTCACCGTTTTCGCCAATGGCGCGCTCACCAATCCCAAATATACCAAATATGAGGGCAAGGGTGTGTCGGGAGCCTTCGGCAGCCAGGTGATCGTCCCGATCGACAAGACCGATTTCCGCTTCGCCGGTATCGTCGAGGAGCAATTCTCGGTGGGCGCCACCTATAAAAAGGATATCGGCAATGTCGGGCTCGATGCCAACATCGTCTATGCCTGGCAGGGCAAATTGCCGCAGCTCGAAATTCCCGAGCGGCTGCTGACCTCGACCGGCGTCGGCGGCCTTGGCCTGACGCCGGCGCAGGCGGCCCAGGTGCTCGCGGTATCGGAGGCTGACTCGCTCGGCATCCTCAACGCGCGCGTCGCGGTCAGCTTCGGGCCCGAGAAGAATTTTGAACTGGCGCTGTGGGGCAAGAACCTGACCAACGATCAGGAACAGCAATATACGCTGCTGCTGAGCAACATCTACATCGGCACCTCGTACAATGAACCGCGTCGCTACGGCGTGACCGGAACTTTCAAATTCTGAGGACCACAGGGCGCTCCCTAGGGAGCATTGGGGGAGGGACGGCTTGCCGGCCCTCCCTCTTTTTTTGACCCCAGTTTTGCCTTTGCTGGCCCGCCCCCCCCCCCGGCGGCCAAGGAGGAAGGAGGGATATACAAGAGGACCGGGCCCGGCAGGCGCGGCCGCAGGGGACGGCCCCGGGC
>JAEULK010000096.1 GCA_016793775.1 Sphingopyxis sp.
ACGCGAACCGAGCAGTTCGGCGTGACGCATGGCGCGGCGCATGATGCGGCGCAGGACATAACCGCGACCTTCGTTCGACGGCAGCACGCCATCGGCAATCAAGAAGGACGAAGAACGCAGATGGTCAGCGATGACGCGATGGCTGGCGCGGCGTTCGCCCTCGGCCGGGACACCCGTTGCCTCGACCGAAGCGGCGATCAGAGCGCGGAACAGGTCGATATCGTAGTTGTCATGCTTGCCCTGCAGCAGGGCAGCAACACGCTCCAGCCCCATGCCGGTGTCGATCGAGGGACGCGGCAGGTTGACGCGCTCTTCCTTCGTCACCTGCTCATATTGCATGAAGACGAGGTTCCAGATCTCGATGAAACGGTCGCCATCCTCATCCGGTGAGCCGGGCGGACCACCCCAGATGTGGTCACCGTGGTCATAGAAAATTTCCGAGCACGGGCCGCAGGGACCGGTATCGCCCATCGCCCAGAAATTGTCGCTGGTCGGAATGCGGATGATGCGGTCTTCGGTGAGGCCGGCGATCTTCTTCCAGAGGTCAAAGGCCTCGTCGTCGGTGTGATAGACCGTCACCAGCAGGCGCTTGGCGTCGAGGCCGTACTCCTTGGTGATCAGGTTCCAGGCAAGCTCGATGGCGTTCTCCTTGAAGTAATCGCCAAAGGAGAAGTTGCCGAGCATTTCGAAGAAGGTGTGGTGGCGGGCCGTATATCCGACATTGTCGAGGTCGTTGTGCTTGCCGCCGGCGCGCACGCATTTCTGCGACGAGGCCGCGGTGCTGTACGGGCGCTTTTCGAGGCCCGTAAAGACATTCTTGAACGGCACCATCCCGGCGTTGACGAACATCAACGTCGGGTCGTTATACGGCACCAGCGGCGCCGACGGCTCGATATGGTGGCCGGTTCCCGCGAAATAGTCGAGGAACGAGCGGCGAATGTCGTTGGTCGAAGTCATGCGCGCGATCTAGTGCGCTACGCGGCTTTTCTCAAGCACGATGCTTGGGTGAAACCGCTAGCGCTGGCAGAGGCGATTGAGTTCCTCGTCGCTATAGCCTGCGTCGTCGATCAGCGCCTGCGAGATGTAGCGCACATCATATTGCGACACCTTATAGACGCCCGTCCGCTCGCGATAGAGCAGCAGCCCGCCGCACGTCCCGGCGATCCCCTCATGGCTGCTGATGACCGCGAAATAGGCGTAAGCGCCCGGATAGGCGGCATCCTCGGGATTGTTGAGCCAGCCGTCGAGCCGCACGCTGAACGCGCCCGGCCCCGTCTGGTGCAACTTGGCCTCGTCGCTGAAACGCTTCATCTCCGCCGTCGTCGCCTCGAGCGCGGGGTCCATCATCCTCGCCAGATCGGCGCCATTCCCCGCATCCAGACTATCGACGAATGTCTTGGCGAAGCTCGTCGCCGCGGTGACCTCAGCCGGACTCGCCTTCCAGTCGGCCGGCACCGGCTTGTACGGATCGGTCGCGGGATCGAAGCAGGAGAAATTCTGGCGGAAATCCTTGATCACCGTGACGCCGCGATCGACGTCGATCTGATTGTCGAAATAATAGCGCCCGAAGCGGACCTTGAGCGAACCGCAGCGCTGCGTCGCCAGTATCTTCACCCGATCGATGGTCGGGTCGTACTGATCGGCGTCGATCAGCGCCACCGTCGCTACAAACCTTTGCCGGGCACGGGCGAGACCTTGATCTCGGGCTGGCCCGCCGCGGCCGCCAGCAATGCGAGTGCCATGATCGCCATCAAATTTCCCCCACCGGAAACCGCCCCGTGGCGGCGCGCGGACCTTGCCGGGCGGCGGCGCGCTCGGCAAGCGGAAATTCCTTTGCTTTCAGCGCGGTCGGGTCAAAGCGCGGTCGCGATCCCCTTGCCCAGATAGCAGGGCAATTGTTGCAGCACATCGGCCTTGGGCACGCCATCCTCGATCAGGTCGGGCGGCACGACCGACACATTGCTGCTCGCCACGACAAAGGCGCCGCCCGGCGCGGCGCGTTGGACGACGACATAGCCGCAGTCCATCGTGCCGTCGGCGCGGTCGCCGCGAAAGTCGAACGCGGCATAGAGTCCCAGGATCTGCGTCGGCGGGTCCAAATACCATTGCAGGCGCAGGATACGGATGCGCCCGTCGGCCCACAGCCCGTCCTGCTTGCGCAAATTCCCCTCCCATTCGAGCCGCGGCGTCGCCGCCTGCCGGGTCAGGCTGAGCATCGCATAGGCCGCGGCGAAGTCGCGCTTTTCGAGCGCGAGAGTATAATCGGCGAGGCGTGCCATCGCCGATTTCTCGTCGTCCGGGGTCGGCGCGAAGATCGCCTTGCCGAAGGTCTCGACGCTGCGCTCGACCGCGGGGTCGAGCGAAGTAGGCTCGGCGGCGGTGGGCGCCGCCAGGCCGAGCGTGATCAGCAGCGCGGCGATCCGCAAGAGAACATCAGAAAACAAAATAGGCCCCGCCTTTCTCGCGCGCCGCCTGCCACGCCGGGCGGGCGTGCATCGCGGCGACGAACGCCGCGAGCTTCGGATAGCGCGCCGCCCCGCCCATCGCCGCGACCTCGGCAGGAAAGCTCAGCATGATATCGGCGGCCGACAGGCTATCGCCGATAAAATGGCCGGTCTTGCCGAGCTCGCCCTCGAGATAGGCGAAATGCGCGTCGAGCTGTTCGTCGATCCGCGGCTTGACCGGCGCGGCGGCGTCGCCGAGGCGGCCGAGATAGATGTTGAGCAGGATCGGCGTCATCGCCGACCCTTCCGCAAAATGGATCAGTTCGAGGTGCCGTACATGGTCGTCGGTCCCGCGCGCCGGGACCAGCGTTTCGCCGCCGTAATTCTCGCACAGATATTCGGCGATGGCTCCCGATTCCTGTATCACCCGGCCCGCATCTTCGAGCAGCGGCGATTTGCCGAGCGGGTGGATCGCCTTCAATTGGGGCGGCGCGAGGTTGGTCACCGCGTCGCGCTGATAATGTTCGATCTCATAGGGCGCGCCGAGTTCCTCGAGCAGCCACAAGATGCGCTGCGAACGGCTGTTGTTCAGATGGTGGACGATCAGACTCATGGCGCTCTCCTTTGTGATTCATACTGCCCGTTGCGATCGATCAGCGCCGCGAGTTCGCGTACCAGCTTGGCGCCGAGGATCGCGGTAAGGTCGCCGACGTCGCGACCGGGATGATGTTCGACGATATCGGCCCCGACGATCGGCGCGGGCTGCTTGTGCAGCACCGCGAGCAGTTCGCGCACCGTCAGCCCGCCGGGTTCGGGATGCGCGACGCCGGGCGCCTCCGACGGATCGATCCCGTCGAGGTCGATCGAAATATAGAGCGGGCCTTCGAGCACGGGCACCGCGTCGGGGGTGAAGCCCGTCATCGGGATGATCTCGACCCCGAAACGATCAGCCTGTTCGCGGCAATGGCGCGTGAGCGTGCGGATGCCGACCTGCACCAGCCGCGCCGCATGGCCGCTGTCACAGATGCGCGCGAAAGGCGAGGCATGGCTGCGCGGATTGCCTTCAAAATCGTCATAAAGGTCGGGGTGCGCGTCGATATGTAGGATGTTGACCGGGCCGAAGCAGGCAGCCGCCGCCTCGACGAGCGGGAAAGTCACCGCATGGTCGCCGCCGAGCGCGAGCGGAATTTCACCATCTTCACGCACAAGTGCGACATGACGGCGGATCATCGCGTCGTCACGGGGGGTGTCTTCGGTGAGGGCGAGGTCGCCGTCGTCGGTGAAGGCGATGTCGGTGCCGAGTTCGGGCCCGAGTTCGCTCGCCATATTGCCGCGGTCGCTCCACAGCGCCGCACGGATCGCGGCCGGGCCTGCCGCAGCGCCGCGTTCGAAGCTGCTGTTGACATCGGTGGGCAGGCCAAAGAGGCGGATCGCGGGCATCGCGTGCTTGTAGCCGCTGACAAGGGCCGCGCAAGGCCAACGGCGGGCGGGCCGGTCCGCGAGAGGGCGCGGACCGAGGGGCAAGGAACCCGCCGCCGTTGGTGGGCCGTCCCGGTCGTCACGACCGGGACGGCCGGAAGCGTATCAGTCCTCGGCGCCCTCGTCGTCGGGGCCGGCCATCATTTCCTCGGCCACCGCATCGGTGCGGCTGCGGATCGCGGCTTCGAGCCGATCCATCAGTTCCGGATTGTCCTTGAGGAAGGTTTTCGAATTCTCGCGGCCCTGCCCGATGCGGATCGAGTCATAGCTGAACCAGGCGCCCGATTTCTCGACGATGCCGGCCTTGACGCCCAGATCGAGAATCTCGCCGATCTTCGAAATGCCCTGGCCGTACATGATGTCGAATTCGACCTGCTTGAACGGCGGCGCGACCTTGTTCTTGACGACCTTCACGCGCGTCGTGTTGCCGACGATCTCGTCGCCATTCTTGATCTGGCCGGTGCGGCGGATGTCCAAGCGAACCGACGCGTAGAATTTGAGCGCGTTGCCGCCGGTCGTGGTCTCGGGATTGCCATACATCACGCCGATCTTCATGCGCAGCTGGTTGATGAAGATCACCATGCAGCGCGAGCGGCTGATCGAACCGGTGAGCTTGCGCAGCGACTGCGACATCAGGCGCGCTTGCAGGCCGACATGACTGTCGCCCATCTCGCCCTCGATTTCGGCCCGCGGCACGAGCGCCGCCACCGAGTCGACGACGAGCACGTCGATCGCGTTCGAGCGCACCAGCGTATCGACGATCTCGAGCGCCTGTTCGCCGGTGTCGGGCTGCGACACGATCAGCTCGTCGATATTGACCCCGAGCTTCTTGGCATAGACCGGGTCGAGCGCATGTTCGGCATCGACGAAAGCAACGGTACCGCCACCCTTCTGCGCCTCGGCGAGCGTGTGCAGCGCCAGCGTGGTCTTGCCCGAGCTTTCGGGACCGTAAATTTCGATGACGCGGCCGCGCGGCAGGCCGCCGACCCCGAGCGCGATATCGAGCCCGAGCGACCCGGTCGAGATCGACTCGACCTGCATCGTCTCCTTCGAGCCCAACTTCATCACCGACCCCTTGCCGAAGGCGCGATCGATCTGCGCCAAGGCGGCGTCGAGCGCCTTCTGCCTGTCCGAGCTATTCACTGATTTCCCCACATCCACGAGTGACAATTGACCGGCCATGACCGTCCCTTTCCTGCTCTATCGCGAAGGCAGAAGCATCGCAACGCCGGACCTGTGTACATCATTTGTTCTTATAGAACAAGAGTGGAACAGAATTTATTTGGGCGTCTATCCCCTTCGCATACGTGAATCGGTTTTCGTGGATATGCTAAGCGCGCCCCATGTATCGCGCTTGGGACACTCTCTTTGACGTATGGAGCAAGAAGTGCTTACGTCCCCTCGGTTTCAGGGGGGATAGTGTATGGATTTGGTTATCCCGCACAGCGTCAGATATGATTTTGATGGTCGTGCTACTGTTTCAGAAGTCGCAAAGTCGTTGGTCGCGCAAGAGAGGCTTGTGCGCGAAGCCCTTGCTGTTTTGGAAGAGGTTTTTCCCGATCTCACATTCGAAGGTACACGCGTTGAATTACGTGAGGTTCTTCAAAACAGCCCGCTTTCTACTCGCATGGAAGCGTTTGTCGTTGGCGCTTATGCCACCTCGCTCGGTGAAGATATGCCCGACATTTTGAACACCCTGTTTGGGGTCGACGTCCCTGATTCTTACGATAGCATTGTGTCGGTGCTGGTGTTGCTGATTGCCATTTGGGGCATCGATTGGGTGCGCGCGAAGCTATTCCCAGGTAAGAAAGAACCTGACCTTACGGCGGAACGTGAACGCCTTCTGGCGGACGCATCTAACAAGGCGTCTGTCACCCAAGACCAAATGGAAGAAGCCATCGAAAAGGCGCTCAAAAAGCACAAGCGGTCCGTCATGAAGGCCGCAGCCGATTTCATGGAGCCTGCAAAAAAACATAAGGCTAGATCGATTAGCGTGGCTGGTGCGGAGATTGGCGAGCGGGCGATTGCTGCCATGCCTTCAGATATCGAACTAGCACAATATGAGCCGCCTACTGAGTTTGAGCAGCTTGAAAATGTCGTCGTTAAATTCCGCGCCCACGACCTTGATAAAAACAAGGCTTGGGCTGCCACGATCGAAGATATTTCACCGAATCGCCGTCCGTTGCATCTGGCGCCAGACGTGCGGCCAGATCAGCTTTTTGATCGCAAGGAGGTCAGGGCCGACGTGCTGGTAACATCCGTGCTGGATCAAGACGGGGAGTATACTCCGAGCCTCTATTATTTGCAGAAGGTGTATGATGCAGAATCTCCGCCAAGCCCGTAAAGACGGCAAGCTGGACCAGTTCGCCGCCGATCATGACGCCGATCCCCCCGGCGATGAAGCCGCGCTTATCGCGACTTTGGAGTCAATGGCCGGAAAGTCGAAAGCAGTTCCGGAAGCATCGAAGCCGGATCATTGCGACGATTGAAACGGAACTCGAACTCCTTGGCGTAGCGACCAAGGTACTTGGGGCTAACGCTGATATGAGTGCCCATGATCGAGCATTTCAGGTGCCGCCAAAAGCCTTCGATGCTGTTCACCGATGAGCCTTGCGCGCTGACATATTCGCCCGCGCTGTGGTTCACTTCGTGATGGAAATAGCCCATCGTTTGCAGTCCGCCGTAAGATTTTAGTTCGTCGGTGTGGACGATGCTGTGGCGCTTGACGTTGTCGCGAATGACAGGAAGCAGGGCGCCGCTGCGACGGTTCGGAACGACTTGTGTCGTCACGTTGCCGCCGCGCTCCATCATGCCGATGACGACGGTCTTGCCTTTACCGCCCTGTCCGCCGGGGCGATAGCCGCCGACCAAGGTTTCATCGACTTCCACCTGCTTTGTGAAACCGCCAAGCGGGCTATCGCCGTCAACGTCTGCCATGTGCTGGCGGATAAGACCCGCCATGCGCCATGCGGTCTTGTAGGTCACGCCTAGCTGGCGCTCCAATTCCTTCGCGCTGACGCCGTGCCGCGTCGTCGTGAACAGGTGGATGGCATAAAACCAAAGCTGCAACGGCGTGCGGGTTTGCTCGAACGGGGTGCCGACTGTTGGGTGCAGGTGGTGGCCGCACCACTGGCACGAATAGGCGCGCTCGGCCTTGATGCGATACCAGTTCGAAGGACGCTCGCACGACGGGCATTCGAAGCCCTGCCCAAAGCGCACGTTGAACAGGTGCGTCAGACAGGTTTCATCGTCCGGAAAGAGACGGAAAAACTGGGTGGTGGTGAGGGGCTTCTTGCTCATGCCCTAGTATATGGCACGTTTGTTACGTATGTAAAGGGGATAATCGCCTTTATTTGGAACGGCAATAGTCGGCGACTAACTGCCGAAAAATCCGTCCAGCACCGCCTCGATCTCGCTCAATCGAAACGGCTTCGACACCAGCTTGCGCTCGGCGTGCGCCGGGGGAATCACGTCGCCGCCGCCCGAAGTGAAAGCGAACGGGATATCGCGCGCCGCGAGCGCATCGGCGACCGGCCAGCCTTTGGCATCGCCAAGGTTTATATCGACCAGTGCCGCGTCGATTGGGTCCGCGGCGATGGCCGTGAGCGCATCCTCGACGCTCGCCGCCTGGACGGGTTCGGGATAGCCGAGCGCGTCGAACATATCGGCGAGCATCATGCCGATCAGCACATCGTCCTCGACGAGCAGTATGCGGCGCCCCTCCGCCATCACGATGCCCGCTGCGCGGCGTCGAGCGCCGCCGAAGTCGCCTCGGTCAGCTGCGCGACCGAAAAGGGTTTGGGCAGGAAGGACACATGATCAATATCGATCGACTGGCGCAATTGTTCCTCGGCATAGCCGGACATGAATAAAACAGGCACGTCGGGACGCTGACCGCGCAAGATGCGTACCATCGCAGGACCATCCATCGTCGGCATCATCACGTCGCTCAGGATCAGGTCGACCTTTTCCATCTTGCCGAAACGTTCGATCCCCTCCTCGCCCTGCGACGCGGTGACAACGGTATAGCCCGCGCGGGTCAGCGCGCGCTCGGCGACGGCGCGCACCATATCCTCGTCCTCGACCAGCAGGATCGTGCCGGTGCCCCATTGGCTCTTCTTGGGCTTGGGCGGCGGCGGCGCGGCGGCGGGCGCGTCCTTTTCGGCGCGATGGACGGGCAGGTAGATGGTGAAGCTCGCCCCCTCGCCCGGTCTGCTGTCGGCGAAGATGAAGCCCGCCGACTGCTTGATGATGCCATAGACGGTCGAGAGGCCGAGCCCGGTTCCCTTGCCGACATCCTTGGTGGTGAAAAAGGGCTCGAAAATCTTGGGCAGCACATCGGCGGGGATGCCGCCGCCGGTGTCGCTGACCTTGAGCGCGCTATAATCGGCGGGGGGCATCACATCGCTGCCCATCGCGCGCACCTCGGCGGCGGTGACCGGATAGGTCTCCATCGTCAGCGTGCCCTGCCCCGCCATCGCGTCGCGCGCGTTGACCGCCAGGTTGATGATCACCTGTTCGAGCTGGCCCGGGTCGGCGCGCACCGCACCCAACCCGCGGCCGTGGCGCACCGACAATTGCACCGCGTCGCCGATCAGCCGTTTGAGCAGGTGCGAGACTTCGGAAATCACGTCGGGCAATTGCAAAATCTGCGGGCGCAGGGTCTGCTGGCGCGAGAAGGCGAGCAATTGCCGCGTCAGACTGGCGGCGCGATTGGCGTTGCTGCGGATCTGCTGGATATCGTCATAATCGCTGTCGCCCGGCGTATGCCGCATCAGCATCAGGTCGCAGCTGCCGAGCACCGCGGTCAGAATGTTGTTGAAGTCGTGCGCGACGCCACCCGCGAGTTGACCGACCGCCTGCATCTTCGATGCCTGTGCGACCTGGCGCTTGAGCCGCGACTCCTCACTTGAGTCTTTAAGGCTGAGCAGCACCGCCGCCTCGCCCAGCCCGCGCACCCCGACGACGCGCATCGACACCGGCTCGTCGCCCTGCCCCGCCAGCCGGATCGACAGGTCGCCGCCGACCTGCTGCCCGCTGCTGTGGCGGCGGATCATGTCGGCGAGCGGCCCCTTGTCCTCGCCCACGACGATGTCACCCGGGTAACGCGGCATCTTCGTCTCGGTCAGCCCGGCGGCGCGGACGAAGGCGCGGTTCATGTAAAGGAAGCGCCCGTCGCGATCGACCATCGCGAGCCCGAAAGGCAGCAGCGACAGCAAGGTTTCGACATAGGTCTGCGCGGTGCCGCGGTCGGCGGCGCCGATCTCCTCGTCGATCAGCGCGAGCAGCATCGGGCCGTGGCTGTGGGCGGGGATCAGCGGAATCTGCAACAGGCGGACCGGGGTCGCGCGCTCGCCCTCGCGCCCGAAATAGAGCGTCCCGGCATCGTCGAGGCGGAGCAGGGGGGCAACGTCGCGCCCGGCATAGTGGCTGGCGTCGCTCTCGCCGAGCGCGCGCAGCAGGAAGGCGTGGTTGGCGACACGCAGCCGCCCTTCGGCATTGACCAGCGCCGCCATGATGCCCGCCTGCCCCAGCGTACGCCCGGCCGGCCCGTCGAGATGGCGGCTGATTTCGGTGACGAGGTCGAGCCGTTCGACCGTCGAGAAACGCCAGACCAGATAATCTTCGGCAAGGCCCGTCCGCACCACCTGCGCGCGCAAGTGCAGCGTCCCGACCAGCAGGTCGTCGGCCCCGCCCTCGCCGTCGCGCCACGCGGTGCGGCCAGCGTTCTTGAGCAGCTCGGCGCCGCGCCCTTCGAGTGGCAGTCCGGGCGGCGTTACGAAACCGCCCATCCAGGTCGCGAACAGGTCGTTGGCGCAGACGAGCCGCCCGGCGCGGTCGGTCACCGCGATACCGACATCGTCATGGTCGACCGCGGCGCGCAGCATCGTCCAGTCGGGCGCCGCCGCTTCGCCGGTTGCGACCGCCGGAAACAGGCGGCGGAGCAAAACCACCGCCCCGCCCGCGAGCGCGAGTCCGGCGAAGAACCCCGCCGCCAATACGCCGTCGCGCGTCGCCCAGAACAGCAGCGCGGCGGACAGGATCGCCAGCCCGCCGATCAGCCCCGCGTCGAAACGCGACAGCCCGCCGGGCAGCATCGCCGACGCCCCCGGGCCTGCCCCCCTGCCGATGTCGGAATCAGCGGAAGGCAGGCTCGTGGTGGTCAACGATATTTCCCTTTATGGCGTTACCAGATGCGGACGCGCTCTTCCGGCGTCAGATAGAGCTTCTGGCCTTCCTGTACCTGATAGGCCTTATACCAAGGGTCAAGGTTGCGCGAGACCCAAGTCCGCTGGATCGAGGGCGAATGCGGATCGGTGGTGATGCGCTGCGACAGATTCTGTTCGCGATAGTTGCGCCGCCACACCTGCGCCCAGCCGAGGAAGAAACGCTGGTCGCCGGTCAGCCCGTCGATCACCGGCGCATCCTTGCCGCCCAGCGACTTCTTGTACGCGTCATAGGCGATGGTCAGGCCGGCGAGGTCGCCGATATTCTCGCCGAGCGTGAAGGTGCCGTCGAGCTTTTCGCCGGGCAGCACTTCATAGGCGTCATATTGCGCGACCAGCGCCTTGCCGGCGGCCTCGAACGCCTTGACGTCTTCGGGGGTCCACCAGTCGGCGAGCTTGCCGGTCTCGTCATATTTCGCGCCCTGGTCGTCGAAATGATGGCTGATTTCGTGGCCGATCACCGCGCCGATGCCGCCGTAATTGACCGCCGCGTCGGCCTTGGGATCGAAGAAGGGCGGCTGCAGGATCGCGGCGGGAAAGACGATCTCGTTCATGCCGAAATTGGCATAGGCGTTGACTTCCATCGGGGTCATCCCCCATTCCCAGCGACGGATCGGACCGCCGAGGCGGCTGACATTGTCGTCATGCGCGAACTGATTGGACCGCAGCGCGTTGCCGAACAGGTCGCCGGCCTTGATCTCCAGCTTGCTATAATCCTTCCACCGGTCGGGATAGCCGATCTTGGTGGTGAAATTGGCGAGCTTCTTCTTGGCCTTCACCTTGGTACCCGGCTGCATCCATTCGAGCTGGCCGATGCGGGTGTCGAGCGCGGCGAGCACATTTTTGACCAGCACGTCCATCGCCGCCTTGGTTTCGGGCGGGAAATATTTCGCGACATAGTCCTGCCCAACGGCTTCGCCGAGATTGCCGGTGGTGAAGTCGACCGCGCGCTTCCAGCGCTCCTGCATCTGCGGCGTGCCCGACAGCGCGGTGCCATAGAAGGAGAAGGCTTCCTGCGCGACCGCATCGGGCAGCACGCCCGAGAAGCCGTCGAGGCTGCGCACGATCAGCGCGTCGCGGATCACGCCGATCGGCGCGTCGGCGAGCAACTTGGCTTCGCCGGTGAAGGCGCTCGGCTGCGACACGAGGAGCGAATCCTCGTTGACCCCGATGCCGCGGATGAAGGTCGACCAGTCGAAGCCCGGCGCGGCCTTGGCCAGCTCGGCGATGGTCATCTTGTTATAGACCTTGGTCACGTCGCTGCTGTCGTTCTTGTCCCAATGGACCGCCGCGACCTGCTTTTCGAAGTCATAGATCGCCTGCGCGCGCGCCGCGGCATTGGTCTCGCCGGCCAGCGTCAGGACATTTTCGAGATGCTTGAGATAGGCCGCCTGCAGCTTGGCGTTGCGATCGCCTTCCTTCAGATAGAAGTCGCGGTCGGGCATGCCGATGCCGCCCTGGAAAATCGTATAGATATAGACGTCGGGATTCTTGTCGTCCTGCCCGACATAGCCGCCGAAGAAATGCTGGACGCCGCTGCGATCGGCCTCGGCGAGCAGCTTGGCGAGGCCGGGCTTGTCGACCGCCTTGATCTTGGCAAGCCAGGGCTGGATCGGCGCGAGGCCCTTGGCTTCGACCGCCGCGCCGTCGAGATAGGACGCATAGGCGCGGCCGATCATGCTGTTCGGATCGTCCTTGGCGACGTCGAGGATTTCGCGGGTGCGCGCCTGCGACAGGTCGGCGAGCGCGGTGAACATGCCGTAATTGGACTTGTCGTTCGGAATCTGGGTGTTCTTCGCCCAGGTGCCGTTGGCGAAGGCGTAGAAATCGTCGCCCGGCTTCACGGCGGTGTCCATACCGGCTTGGTCGAAACCGAAATCGCCGATCTGCGGCTTGGCGGCGGCCGGCGCAGCAGCGGCGGCGGGCTTGTCCTCGGCCATGGCGGGCGTGGCGGCGACGAGCAGGGCGCCCAGCGCCGCGGTCGCCCAAAGGCGCGAGTTGTGAGTCAGACGTGTCATGATATTCCCCGGTCGTATAGGGCCCCGCGCCGGGCGCGGAGCGGTCTGCGATGGGAAAGCTATAGACCTGCGCGCGGCGCGTTCAACGGGTCGCGGTGTCGCTCGTCGAAGCCTCAAGTCGTTTGTCGCGCGCGCGGTGCAATTTCCGGCGCCAGCGCAGTCGGATCCAATTGTCCCAGAACAGCGCCGCGAGCACATAGCCGACCACCGCCGACACCGCCGAAATGACGAACAATCCGGCGACGAGCGCCGGCGCCGCATCGGACAAAAGCCAGCGCAACCAGTCGCCGACCGACGCGCCCCTTTCGATCATGACATAGAAGGTCGAGACATTGGCCTCGAGCCCGAAAATCCGGTCGCCGAGCCACACCGACGCCGCGATGATGAAGGGCGTGGTCAACGGATTCGACAAAAAGGTCATCGCCGCGCCGATCGGGATATTGGCGCGAAACGGCAGCGCGAGCAGCGCGACGCCGAGAATCTGGACGCCGGGGATCAGGAAGAAGATGCCGACGAACAGCCCGAGCGCGGTCCCGCGCGGCACCGAGGTGCGGGTGAAGCGCCACAAGTGACTATGCGCGACCCGGTGGGCAAAGGGCTTGATGAAGCGGCTCGCCAGCAATTCCTCGCGGCTGGGCGAGTTGCGGCGGATCCAGTTCATCACCGCCGCCTTATCTTTGGGCTTGCCGCCGCTCATCCGCGGTCCTTCATCAACCGCTGCTTGTCGCGCTTCCAGTCGCGTTCCTTGATCGACTCGCGCTTGTCGTGCGCCTTCTTGCCCTTGGCGAGCGCGAGCTCGACCTTGGCACGGCCGCTGCTGTTGAAATAGACCGACAGCGGGACGAGCGTCATGCCCTGCCGCGCCACCCCGGCATGCATCTTGTTGATCTCGCGCCAGTTGAGCAGCAGCTTGCGCGGCCGTTTCGGCTCGTGGTTCAGGCGGTTGCCATGGCTATATTCGGGAATGTTGGCGTTGATCAGCCACACCTCGCCGCCGGTCACCTCGGCATAGCTTTCGGCGATCGTGCCCTCGCCGAAGCGCAGCGCCTTCACCTCGGTGCCTTGCAAGGCGATGCCCGCCTCGAACACCTGTTCGATGCTATAGTCGAAGCGCGCGCGCCGGTTCTCGGCGACGATCTTCTTCTTGTCGAATTCGGCGGCGGACTGCGGACGGGCCATATTAAATCAAATCGTACTTCTTCAAAATTCCAGCAATACGTTCCGACGAACCAGCGCCAACGTTCCGCATCGGCTTCCAAGCCGATAAATAGGGTTTGTCGCGCGCCTCTAGGACGGCGCTGATGTTACCCATTCGATATTGAACGGCACCCTCAGTTCGGCCCGGCACCTGCTTCAGTGCCCGAGATACAAAAAGATCCTTGGCAACTGCACGCTCAAATCCATACCGTCGAACAGCATCGGCATACTGCGACACGCAGGCTTCAAGCTCTTCATCTGACCAATTTTCGTCGTAACGCGAATTCATAGGACCCCCGCCGCGGACAGCGCGGCATCGACGGCTTTGCGCGATGCATCGGACGCCGGGATGATAGGTAGGCGCACTTCGGGCGAAAACCAGTCGTGGATGCGCGACAGCGCATATTTTGCCGGCGCGGGCGAGGCGTCACTGAACATCGCCTTGTGGAGGTCGAACAGCCGGTCGTGCAGCGCCAGCGCGCGGGTCCAGTCGCCCGCGGCACAGGCGGCGGCGAAATCGGCGCACAGCCGCGGCGCGACATTGGCCGAGACCGAGATGCAGCCGGCGCCGCCCAACACCGCGTGCGGCAGCCACAAATCGTCGTTGCCGCTGAGCTGGCAGAAAGCCGCGCCCGCCCCCGCGCGGTGCATGGTGACGCGGGCGAGGTCGCCGCTCGCATCCTTGATCGCGACGACGCTCGGCATTTGGGCGAGTTCGATCATCGTCTCGGCGCTGATGTCGGCGACGGTGCGGCCGGGGACGTTATAGACGACGATCGGCAGGTCGCAGGCATCGGCGAGCGCGGCGAAATGGGCGAGCAGCCCCGCCTGCGTCGGCTTATTGTAATAGGGCGCAACGACCAGCGCCGCGGCGGCGCCGGCGGCCTGCGCATAGCGCATGTGGCGGACGGCGGTCGCCGTGTCGTTCGAACCGCAACCCGCGATCACCGGCACCCGACCGGCGGCGGCCTCAAGGCAGGTGTCGATGACCTGATAATGTTCGTCGAAGCCGAGAGTGGGACTCTCGCCCGTCGTGCCGCACGGAACCAGCGCGCTCGTCCCCTCACCGATCTGCCAGTCGACGAGCCGTTTCAACGCCGGGGCGTCGAACGCACCGTCGCGAAATGGTGTCACCAAGGCGGGAATCGACCCGGAAAACATGCTCGGCTCCTTTACAAAGACTCCACGTGGCCGATAGACAGCCTCGGCGCGCCGCCTATTGAACGCCTATTCAGCGCCCCGCAAGGAGTTTGCCACTAGCATGGCCCTTATGAATTCGCTGCTACCCGTTTCGCGCCTCGCGCTCGCCGCGGCCCTTTTCCTTCCCTCCCTCGCGCACGCCAGCGAACTCACTCCCGACCAGATGGCCTGGTACCGCGCCCAGATGGGGCTGGCCTCGGCGTCCGCCTCGCCGCCGCAGACGACCAGTTCGGTCGGCGACGCGGTGATGGAATGGCGGCGGCTGACCGCCAACACCGGCGCCTCCTTCGATCAGCTGTCGCGCTTCCTGCTCGCCAACAAGGGCTGGCCCGACGCCGACAAGATGCGCGTGCGCGCCGAAAAGGCGATCGCGATCGACAGCTATGATCCCGCCCGCACGCTCGCCTTTTTTCAGGCCTATCCGCCGCAGACCGCGAGCGGCCACCTGCGTCTCGCGCTCGCGCTCAACGCGACGGGGCGGCGCGACGAGGCGATTGCCGCGGCGCGCCGCGCTTGGACCGGCGGCACCCTCGACGAGGTCGAGACCAGCCGCGCCCTCTCCTTCTTTTCGGGCACGCTGACGCCCGCCGACCACGACGCGCGCATGGACCGGCTGCTCTGGTCGGGCGCGACCGGCGCCGCCAGCCGCCAGCTCGTCTATACCTCGCCCGAAAGGCGCCCGATCTTCGCTGCGCGGCTCGCCATGCGCAGCAGCGCGGTCGATGCCGCGCTGCAGGCCGCGGCAGTCGAAAGCGCCAGCCCGTCGCTGATCCGCAGCGATGCGGGCTATATCACCGACAAGGCGACCTGGCTGCGCAAGGCCAACCGCGTCGTCGAAGCGCGCGCGCTGCTCGCCGCCCCGCGCAGCCTGGCCAGCGCGCCGACCGACGCCGAGGAATGGCTCGAGACCTTGCTGACCAACGCGCGCGCCGCCGACAGCGCCGGCGACAAGCTGACCGCCTATAATATCGCGCGCCAGTTCACCGACACCTTCCCGCCCGGCACGGTCGTCCGCGAAACGCCGCTCAGCGTGCGCGACGATTATACCTCGCTCGCCTGGCTCGCCGGCCAGCTCGCCTTCCGCGACCTGCGGCGCCCCGCCGAAGCCGCGCAGCTCTATCGCCTCTATGGCGAGGCAGCGCGTTCGGCGCAGACGCGCACCAAAGGCTTTTACTGGGCCGGGCGCGCCGCGCTCGCCGCGGGCGACCGCGCCGCCGCCGAGGCGCAGTTCGCCGACGCCGCGCAGCATTATGACCAATATTATGGCCAGTTGTCGCTCGAACGGCTGGGACGCGCGCAGCCCAAACCGAACCCCGTGCCGACGATCGAGGTCAGCCAGTCGGAGAGGGTCAATTTTGAGGATGATCGCCTGGTCCGCGCCGCGCGCGCGCTGGGCGAGATCGGGGCATGGCGCGAGCAGTCGCAGTTCCTCCGCGCGCTCGCCAATCGCGCGCGCTCGCCGTCCGATCATGTGCTCGCCGGCCAGCTCGCCGCGCAAATCGGTCGCCCCGACCTTGGCGTGATGATCGGCCGCAGCGCGCAGGCGAACAGCCTCGACGCGGTCGAGGTGTCGGGTTTCCCGACCGTGCGCGTGCCGGTTGGCCATGAAGGAAACTGGACCTTCATCCACGCGATCACCCGTCAGGAAAGCCAGTTCGACCGCCAGGCGATCAGCTCGGCCAAGGCCCGCGGCATGATGCAGTTGATGCCCGGCACCGCCGCCGAAGTCGCGGGCAAATTGGGGCTCGGCTATGACGTCGCCTTGCTGACGAGCGACACCAATTACAACATGACGCTCGGTTCGACCTATTTCCAGCAAATGCTGAGCTATTTCGGCGGCAGCTACCCGCTCGCGGTCGCAGCCTATAACGCCGGGCCGGGCAATGTGAACAAATGGCTGCGCGCCAACGGCGATCCGCGCAATGGCACGATCGAGATGGTCGACTGGATCGAGGCGATCCCGATCTTCGAGACGCGCAACTATGTCCAGCGCGTGCTCGAAAATGCCGTCGTGTACGACACACTGCGCGACCGGCCGCTGCCGAGCGCCCCGCTGAGCTTCTACCTCGGCAAGCGAACCCCCGGCTGACCGCCGTGGCGGGGGAAAAGGCGAATATCATCAGTCCGGCGGGATTCGCCGCGCTGCGCGCCGAATATGACGCGCTGCTGGGCGACGAGCGGCCCAAGCTGGTCGAGGTGATCAGCTGGGCCGCGGGCAATGGCGACCGCAGCGAAAATGGCGACTATATCTATGGCCGCAAGCGCCTGCGCGAAATCGACCGCCGCCTGTCTTTCCTCGCGCGCCGGATGAAGGCGGCGCGCGTCGTCGATCCGGCGGCGCAGCCCGACAAGAGCCGCATCTGGTTCGGCGCCACCGCCGAAATCGCTGACGACGACGATGCGCGCCGCACCGTCACCCTCGTCGGCGACGACGAGGCCGAGGCGGGCGAAGGCCGCATCGGCTGGAACAGCCCCCTCGCCCGCGCCCTCCGCGGTGCCGCGGTGGGCGATCTGCGCACGGTGCACCTGCCCGCGGGCGCCAAGGATTGGGAAATCATCGCCATCGCCTATCCTGTGCGCGCCGTCACCGACAGCGATGCGGCGACAGCTTAAGGGGCCGCCAACTCGATTGAACAAAGGATCACCCCGGATGATGCGAAGCCTGCTCCTGACCACCGCCCTGCTGCTTTGCGGGGCCGCGCATGCGTCAGAACCGTCACCGCGCACCATGAAAATCCCGCCGATCACCGACGAACAGCTCAATGCCGGCCTCGAAATGGGGCAGGAAATCGAGGCGCGGGTCGATGGCGACCTCAACGGCGACGGCGACCTCGACACCGTCTATGTCGTCGCCAGCCCCGACGAACGCACCGTCAATGTCGTGCTCAGCGTTCGCTCCGAATATGAGGCCGGCCAGACGCTCGGCGGCACTTTCAAGCTCCAGCCCGACCGGCTCGGCGGCGCGGGGCTGTCGATCAAGCAGGGCGTGCTGGTCATCGAGGATCTGACCGGCGGCACCACCGCGATGTCGGCGACCTACCGTTACCGCGTCGCCAAAGCGCAGCCGCGCATGCAGCTAATCGGCATGGACGTGACGATCTACAGCCGCACCTGGGCCCATGACGGCGACGAGATGAGCTGGAACGTCGTCACCGGCGACACCGTAACCTCCCACCTCAAGGTCAAGGGCAGCGGCGAGGATGCGAGCTACGAGACGCTCTACACGCGGAAATTCAAGCGCCCGGCTAGAACGATCTTCATGGAAGACACCCCAGAGCCCGAATATGAGCTGGTGGGGGTCACCAAGGCCAAATAACGCGCCGTGTCAGGGCTGGAGCAGCGCCGGCACAATCCAGATGAGCGACAGTATGACGACCGCTGCGATCAGCGAAAAGGCCAACACATAGCGCACATTGTGACCCTTGACCCCGCTGCTCGCTTCGGTCTCGGTCACTTCGACATGGTCCTCGACGACTTTCATGGTTCGTCTCCTATCTCCGCATCAAACGCGGGCGACCGCACGCGGTTCCCGCGCACCAGGGGGAGAGAATTGCCAGAGGGTCTGTAAGCCGGGTTCTGTCCACCCCGTTGCCGGGGATGGGCGATCATTCCTCTAGGCGTGCGGTTGCCCGAACGCTCAAGCAGTCAACCCGGACGACGGGACCGGAACCGGTCCTGAGTTTCCTCATGCCATCCCTATTCGACCTTGCTCCCGGTGGGGTTTGCCGTGCCGCGTCCGTTACCGTCCGCGCGGTGCGCTCTTACCGCACCCTTTCACCTTTCGCCGGGCCGAAGCCCTGGGCGGTCTGCTCTCTGTGGCACTTTCCCTAAGCCCTTCCGGAGAAGAACCCGCCGGACGTTATCCGGCACCGTGGTTTCCGTGGAGCCCGGACTTTCCTCCCCCGCTGACACGGCGGCGATCGCCCGACCCTCTGGCACGTGCGCGTATAGCAGGTTCTATCACAATTTGCGACAATTACGCGGGGGCCGCTATCGGCGTAGCGCAAGGTTGCCAACGCCCCCCGCCTGCGCGGGGGCGACGGGAGATCAATCCCCCTCGGGTTGCGGCAGCAGCAACGCGAGCAGGATCGCGCGGCACTCGCCGTCGATCGTGCCGTCGATCAGTTCGGGCCGGAAGCGTCTTTGAAACGCCACCGTCGCTGCGAAGCCGTCGGTCACGTCATAGCCGAAGCGCTCCAATGCGAGCAGGAAGCCCGCGTCGGTCCACAAGGGATCGGTCAGCTTCTTGGTCGGGCGCGGCAGCGCGAGTCGGCGGCGCGCGAGTTCGCCCCAGGGGAACAGCTCGCCGGGATCCTGCTTACGCGTCGGCGCGATATCGGAATGGCCGACGACATTGCCGCGGGTGATCTCGTGCCGGTCCTTGATCAGATGGACGAGCCGCACGACCGAGGCGACCTGGGGATCGGGAAAGGGCACATAGCCGAATTCATGCCCCGGATTGACGATCTCGATCCCAACGCTGGCCGAATTGATGTCGCTCGTCCCGCGCCAATGCGAGCGGCCGGCATGCCAGGCGCGCTTGTCCTCGGGCACCATATGGGTCACCTGCCCATCCTCGCTGACGACATAGTGCGCCGACACCTTCGCCTCCGGATTGGCAAGCCAATCAATGGCTTCGGCTCCGCTCTTCATGCCAGTATAATGAAGCACGATCATCGAGATGGGCAACGCGCGCTCGTCGTAATTGGGAGACCAGCGTTCGATAAAATCGTTCATGCGTGCAGCGGCCCGATCGTGGAAAACCTGCCCTCACCTGCGCCAGCCCCGCACAAATTGCAAGGCGGGTTCCGGCGGGCGTCAGGCGGCTTGGGACCGGCGGACCTGCTGATCGGCGGGTTCGTAGAGTCCGCGCAGCCGCGGGCTTGCGACATATTGGTCGGTCTGGCCCAGCACCGTCTCGCCCGCGCCTAGCACGAGGAAGCTTTGCGGCGCCGCGACCATGCGCAGCCGCCCGAACGCCTTCTGCCGCATCGGCAGCGAGAAATAGAGGAGCAGGTTGCGGCAGAAGATAAGGTCGGCGGGGCTCGCCAGCGGCGGCCGATCGGTAAGCATATTCTGCACCGAAAAATCGATCCGGCGGCGCAAATCCGCCTTGGCCAGCCAGCCGCCCTCGGTCTGGTCGAACCAGCGCACCATGCGCTGCACCGGCAGCCCGCGCTGGATCTCGAACTGGCTGTATAGGCCGACGCGGGCGCGGCTGATCGCGTGGTAACTGACGTCGGTGCCGACGATATCGACCTGCCACCCCGCCCATTTCTCGGGCGCCTCGGCAAGCAGCATCGCCATCGAATAGGCTTCCTGCCCCGTCGATACCCCGCAATGCCAGATGGTGATGCGGCGCTTGTCGGTGTTGATAACGCGCAATTGTTCGAGCGCGGTCTTCGCTATGTCGTCGAACACGCTGTGTTCGCGATAGAAAAATGTTTCGTTGTTGAGCATCGCATCGACAGTATCGTCGAGCAACTGGCGGCTGGTCGAGGTCACGAGTGCCGCAACCAGAGCGTCGAGATCAGCAATACCGTGCCGCTGCATCACCGGTTTGAGCGACATTTCGATGCGCCAAATGCGGCTCGGGGACAGCGTCTGGCCGGTGCGGGATTCGAGCACGCCCATCAGCACGCGATAGGCGGATTCACTCGCCGTTCCGCCCATCATGTCTTGGCCCGCCCTTTTAGGAAGCTGCCGAGCATCAGCGCGATGGCGTCGGGGTTGAGCGTCGCCGCGGCGATCCCCGCCTTGGCCACCGCTCCGGGCATGCCCCAGATCACACAGCTTTCGGGCGCCTGGGCGAAGATCGTGCCTCCCGCGGCTTTCAGCCGCGCGGCGCCGTCGGCACCGTCGCGGCCCATGCCGCTCAGCACCACCGCCGCCGCGCGCGCGCCATAGGCGGCGGCGAGCGAGTCGAACATAGGGTCGGCCGAGGGGCAGCAGCCGTTGGCGACGGGGCGGCGATCGAGCGCGATTTCGCGGCGGCGCCCTTGGCCGACGACGACCAGATGCGCGTCGCCCGGCGCGAGATAGATGTGGTTCTTCTCGACGACCATGCCCGCCGCCGCGACGACGACCTTGCGCGCCGTCATCGTCGCGATCTGCTTGGCGTAAAATTCCATGAAGGCATCGGGCAGATGCTGGGTCAGCAGGATCGGCGCGGTGATACGCGGGTCGAGATGGGTGATGAAACTGGTGAAGGCGGGGATACCCCCGGTCGATGCCGCGACCGCGATACATTCCAGCGGCTGGTCGGTGTCGATCGTGATCGGGGCTGGCGCCGGAACCGGTCGCGCCGCGGCGCGGACGACGGTTTCACCATGTGGCTGCCGCTGCCCGAGCGACCGGATGCGCTCGGTCAATACTTCGGCAAAACGCCCCGAAAAACTGCCGCGCCCCGGCTTGGCGAGCGTGTCGCTGGCGCCCAGCGCCAGCGCCTCGATCGCGGCGGGACCGCCCTCAATGCAGTTGGACGAGAGGATCAGCACCCGCGCTTTTTCGGCGCGGTCGAGGATCAACGGCAGCGCGGTGATGCCGTTCATCCCCGGCATTTCGATGTCGAGCACCACGACATCGACGGGTTCGCAGGAGAGATAGGCGAGCGCGTCATGCGCCGAGGCAACCGACGAACAGACCGTCAGACCGTCGGTCTGGTCGATGATCCGTTCGAGGATGCTGCGCACCACCAGGCTGTCATCGACGAGCATGACGCGAACGCTGCGCGCCGCCGGCATCGCATCATCGGCGACGCTGTCGCGGGGCAAAAATTGGGAAGCCGCCACCCGCGCCGCCTCAAGCGACGCCGACGAGCTGCAATTTTCCTTCAAGCGTTTCGCGGTCGAACGGCTTCATCACATATTCGTCCGCCCCCGCTTCGATCGCGGCGCGGATATGGTCGATGCTGTTTTCGGTGGTGCAGAAAACCACGCGCGGCCGTTCCTCATGACCATAGTCGAGATCGTTGAACGCGCCGAGGAACTCCATGCCGCTCATCACCGGCATGTTCCAGTCGAGCAGGATCACATCGGGGCGGTTGGCGCGGCAAAAGGTCAGCGCCTCCTGCCCGTCGGCGGCTTCGTCGACCGAAAAGGCCATGCTTTCAAGAATGTGCCGCGCGACCTTGCGGATCACTTTGCTGTCATCGACGACCAGACAGGATTTCGACATAATTTACTCCGTGCCCCCGGTAATGCTGGGGGAATAACCAAAAGGGGTGTTCAGGCCGTTAATGTCACGCCGCCTTCGCGACGGGCAAGGTGATGAAATGTGAGGGATCGACGACGAGCAGCGAAGCGCCCTCATACTCGATCATCGCATCGGCGACGCGCGCCCATCCGGGCAGCAGGCGACCGGTGACGCGCGTTTCGGGAGCATCAATGAAACAGACGTCCTCGATCGCGTCGGCGAGCAGCGCATAGCCATGGTCGGCGACGTCGACGACGATCACCCGCTGCCCCGGCGCGACAGCGACGGCGGGAAGCCCGATCACGACATGCGGATCGATCAGCGTGAAGACGCGGCTCCTGAGCGCGAACAGGCCCGCGACATGCGGAGGCGCGGCGGGGACATGGACGGGCGTGCCCACGGTCACCACCGAGTTGATCGCGCGGCTGCGCAGCGCGACGCGGGTGTCGGCGATGCGGGCGATAAGGTAGAGTTTTTCCATCATGAGCGGGCTCCTGCGACGCGGCTGCGCAGTGCTTCGAGCAGCGCGCCGCGGTCGTAACGATAGATGCTGTCGTCGTCGGGTCCGGTGGCGGCGACCGACGAGCGCAGACGCACGAGCGGAACGTCGCCGGCGACCGGCGCCGCTGGTCCGTCGACGAAGCACAGCTGGACGTCGGGACGCTCGCCCTCGACCACCTTGTCGCCGCTGACGACGCGGTACCCGGCATTGCGCAGGATCGGCGCGAGAAAATTGTCCGCCCATCCATCGACGTCATCAGACAGTCGGCACAAAGGCTGGCGCGACGACGGCACGGCCTGTTCGGCACCATATTGCGCCATCAGCCAGAAGGGATCGATCAGTTCGACCGGCTGGCCGCCGATCAGCACCACTCCGGCAATCAGCCCGGGTTCCTGCGCGGCCTGCACCACATCGGGCAGCCGGACGATGTCGATCACCGCCTCGATCGGGTAGCAGAGCACCGACTGCCCATCGTTCAGGCGCAGCAGCTTCACCGCATCGCGTCCCTTCGGCGCAGCGGCGGCGTGGACCGGGAAGATGTCGGTGCCGATCTTGGCCTGCACCGTGCCGGCGGTTTCGAACAAGGCCGCGGCGGGCACCTCCTCGACGCGCTCGATCACCGACAGGCGGACGCCGCGCATCCGGCCCCCGACATCGCAGAACAGCAGCAGTTGCGCGACGTCGCGCGCGGCTGCGACTTCGGCCTCGGCCTCGGCGTTGGCGTCGTGGCTGCGGCCGGCCTCGGACGCATCGACCCCGGCCGCGGCAAGCAGCCCCTGGACGTCGAGCAGCAACACCGGGCGGCCGTTGTCGGGCAGCGTCGTTCCGGCATAGAGACCGGTCGCCATGATCATCGGCGCGGCGGGCTTGATCACCAATTCCTCATGGTCGTGGATCGCTGCGACGCTCAGCGCATAGCTGTGACCCTGCCCCGGCCGGACGAGAATGATCGCGCGGTCGTCCTGATCGTCCGTGTCGTCGATCGCGCCGCCGAGCACATGCTCGAGCCGCAGCAGCGGGAATTGCTCGCCGCGCACGGTGGCGAGTTCGCCGCCGCCGACCCGGTCGATACGGACCGAGTCGCTCGTCTCGAGCAGGATCTCGCGCACCGAACCGCGCGGAATGGCAAAATATTGCGCCGCGGCGCGGACCATCAGGCCCGAAATGATCGTCAGCGTCATCGGCACGCGGAGCGCGATCGTCAGCCCGCGACCCTCGTCGTTGCGCAATTCGACGACGCCGCCGATCTTTTCTAGGTTCGCCTTGACGATATCCATGCCGACCCCGCGGCCCGAGATCGAGGTGACCTTGGCGGCGGTCGAAAAACCGGGGCGGAAAATGAGTTCGAGCTTTTCGCGGGGCGTCAGCGCCTTGGCCTCGGCCGCGGTGACGATACGCGCCGAAATCGCCTTGGCGACCAAGGCGTCGGGCGACAGGCCGCGGCCGTCGTCGCGCACCATGATCTCGATCTGGTTGCCCGACTGGCGCGCCGACACGTCGATATGCGCAGTGATGCCTTTGCCGCCGGCGACGCGCTCGTCGAGATGCTCGATGCCGTGATCGATCGCGTTGCGCACGATGTGGATCAGCGGATCGCGGATATTCTCCATCATCTCGCGGTCGAGTTCGACCTCGCCGCCGCTCGTCGAGAAGCGGACCTTATAGCCGAAATCCAGCGCCAGATCGCGGACAAAGCGCGCCAGCGGCGAGAACAGCATGTCGAACCGCTGCATCCGCATCTGGCTGACCGACTGGCGCATCCCGGCGATCGAGTCGGAGAGGCGGTCGAACGAGGCGATCACCGACGCGTCGGCGCCCGATTCGCGCAGCAGCCGGGCGAATTCATTGCGCGCCAGCACGATGTCGGTGACCCCGGTCATCACGCTGTCGAGCAGGGGCAGCGGCACGCGGATCGAGCGCCAGCTCTGCAACTCGGCGTTAATATCTTCATCGGTCGGCGCGGTTTCGGCCACCACCGGAGCGGCCTTGGCCGCCGGACGGTCATCGACGAGCGCCAGAGCCTCGATCACGTCACTATCGTCGCCTTGCGGTTCCTGGCCCGTGCTACCCAGCACGCCGCACAGGCTCGACAGCCGATCGACGATCGCGAGCACTGCGGTGACGAGCGCGGCATTGGCGGGGCGGTTGCCGCGCCTGACCTGGTCGAGCGCATCCTCGGCGGCATGCGACAGCGCGGTGACGCGCGGCAGCGACAGGAAACCCGAACTGCCCTTGATCGTGTGGACAAGGCGGAAAATCGCATCGAGCTGCGCGCGATCGGCGGGATCTGCCTCCCACGCGACGAGCGCCCCGCCCGCTTCGGCCAGAATCTCCGCCGTTTCGGCGAGAAAATCGTTCAGCAGATCGTCCATCACGGTATCGGCGCGCCCCTAAATTCGTAGCGTCCACCATGACCGACAATGGTTAACGGAGCGTTTGCCCGCCCCCGGAATCAGCCGCGCAGGACGGCCCCGACGAGCAGCGATGTCGGAGTTTCGCGCGCCAGCATGACGGTGCCGCCATTTTGCGCCGCGACCGCCTGGACAAGGATCGCCGGCGCCGTGCGCGACGTCATAGGGCTCGCGCCCTCGCCCTCGGCCAAAATACGTTCGACATCACCGTCGAGGAAGATGCGCTCGGCCTCGACATGCAGCGCGATTTCGATGCCGCCGCCCTGATTTTCGCACCCGATGTCGAGCCGCCCGCCACGCACCAGCGCATCGACGAGCAGCAGTGCAAGGTTGAGGACGATCTTCACCGCGGGCTTGGGCAAGGGTTCGGACCCGATCATCCAGTTGAGGTCGATCGCGCGGTCGCCGATGATCCCCTGGATCGCCGATTTGGCCTCGTCGGCGGGCACCAGCTCGCCGAAACCACCCGCCGATCCGAAAGCGAGGCGAAAGAATTTCAGCTTGTTCGCCGACGTCCGTGCGCTTTGTTCGAGCAGGTCGATACAGCGCGCCCGCATCTCGGGATCGCGCTCGTCGGCAAGCAGTTCGAGCCCGTTGGCAAAGGCGCCGACGGGGCTCAGCAAATCATGGCACAGGCGCGAGGCCAGCATGGAGGCGAAATCGACGCGATCGTCGGACATGGATGGTAAAGCTCCCCGCAGTCCGGCAGTTTCCGGTGTGCGCTGCTGTTAGGGCAGGCATGGCTAGCTGCGCAAGGCTTGTGCGGACGGCCAACCTTGTATTGCGTCCGCGACAATGCGAAATAGCGCCCATGTTCAAAGGCCGCGGGCTCGATCCCATTCGCGAAATGTTTTCGGCGCAGTTCGAGGCCGATAGTGACGGCTACCTCTACCGCAAGAACCGAAAGAACGCGCCTGTGCGTGTCAGTGCGCGGGAACGCGATGACTTCGTGGCCGCCTTCGACCGGAACTACACGCGCGCGTATCGGGTGACGATGATCGTCACCATGCTTGTGATATTGGGCATGGTCACGATAGCTGTGGTCGTCGAGGGGGATCTGCCAGAACCTGTCACTTATGCCGCGGTTGGTACCTTTTTGGTGGTCTTCCTGATGATCCATCGCCGGATGTGGAACGCGCCTGCGCGGGCGCTGGAGCGCCGTCCGGCCGTCGGTCAGGAACGATCACGTTCGGAAATGCGTGTCATCCTGATGGCTGAAACCAGCGATATTCAGTCCTTCATTATGCTGGCCATGTTCCTGTTGTTGCTGTTCACCCTGGCTACGCAGTCGACACCGTTGAACGGCTTGGATGTCTTCCTGATGGCCGTTTATGTCGTTGTGTCGATCATGACAGGACTTGTGATCTTCCGAAAATGGCGACTTGGCCGGCAAAGCCGAACCTCATAGCGCCTCTCCCACCCCTTGAATTTCAGGGCCGCAAAACCACATTCCGGTCAATGCAGGGGGACGACGAAGTTTTGACCGTGGCGCTCGGCGATAGCGCCGCCGGGCTGCGCCTCGACCGGGCGCTGGCGGAGGCTTTGCCCGATCTGTCGCGCGAGCGGCTCAAGTCGCTGATCAAGGGCGGTCGCGTCAGCGACGCCCGCGGCACCACCCTCTGGGATCCCTCGGCGAAGGCCGCGCCCACGACCCTCGAACTCCGGCTGCCGAAACCAGCGCCTGCACACAATGTCGCGCAGGATCTCGACCTGGTCGTCGCCTATGAGGACGAGCATCTGATCGTCGTCGATAAACCCGCCGGGCTGGTCGTCCACCCCGCCGCGGGCAATCTCGACGGCACGCTCGTCAACGCTCTGCTCCATCATTGTGCCGGCCAGCTTTCGGGCGTCGGCGGGGTCGCACGGCCGGGCATTGTCCACCGCATCGACAAGGACACCAGCGGGCTGATCGTCGCCGCCAAGCATGACAAGGCGCATGAAGGGCTCGCGAAACAATTCGCCGCGCACAGCATCGACCGCCGCTATCTGGCGCTCGCCACCGGGCGCCCGATCCCGGCGAATGGCACCGTCGATGCTGTGCTTGGGCGGTCGGCGACCAACCGCAAGAAGATGGCGGTCGTCGCCGAGGGCCGCGGCAAACATGCGATCACCCATTATCGCACCATCGAGCCGCTCAAGGGCGCGACGCTGGTCGAATGCCGGCTCGAGACCGGACGCACCCACCAGGTGCGCGTGCATATGACGCATATCGGTCATCCGCTGGTCGGCGATCCGGTCTATGGCCGCGCCAAGAAACCGCTGTCGGACGTGCTGAAAGCAAGGGGTTTCGCGCGGCAGGCATTGCACGCCGCCCATTTGGGCTTTATTCATCCGGTGACCGGTAACGCCATCGCGCTCGACAGCGAATTACCCCCCGATATGCGGGAACTGATCGATATATTGCGCGTTTAGGTTTCGAATGAAAATCTATTTTGACCGCGGAAGCAAACTGCGGCATCTTATGGTTCAAGGATTTTAGGGAAGACGCTCTCCAATGGCTAACAAAAGCAATGTTCCCGCGACGGTGCCGGCGCTTGGCGGCGAAGCCAGCCTCAACCGCTACCTGTCCGAAATTCGCAAATTCCCGCTGCTCACGCCCGAGCAGGAATTCATGCTCGCCAAGCGTTTCCAGGAACATGGCGACAATGAAGCCGCGGCGCAGCTCGTCACGTCGCACCTGCGCCTCGTGGCCAAGATCGCCATGGGCTATCGCGGCTATGGCCTGCCGGTCAGCGAGCTGATCAGCGAAGGCAACATCGGGCTGATGCAGGGGGTGAAGAAATTCGATCCCGATCGCGGGTTCCGCCTCGCCACCTATGCGATGTGGTGGATCCGCGCCTCGATCCAGGAATTCATCCTGCGCTCATGGAGCCTCGTCAAGATGGGCACCACCGCGGCGCAGAAGAAATTGTTCTTCAACCTTCGCCGGATGAAGAACAACCTAGAGGCGTTCGAGGACGGCGACCTGTCGCCCGAACATCTGACCAAGATTGCGACCGACCTCGGTGTCACCGAGGAAGAGGTCACCAGCATGAACCGCCGCATGGCGATGGGCGGGGATACGTCGCTCAACGTGCCGATGGGCGAGGACGGCGACAGTCAGTGGCAGGATTTGCTCGGCGACGAAGGTCCGCTGCAGGACGAGCGTGTCGCTGAGACGCAGGAACGCGACATCCGCCACTCCTTGCTCAACGAGGCGCTCGACACGCTCAACGAGCGCGAGCGCCATATCCTGACCGAACGGCGTCTGACCGACGATCCCAAGACGCTGGAGGATCTGAGCCAGGTTTACGACGTCAGCCGCGAGCGCGTCCGCCAGATCGAGGTGCGCGCGTTCGAGAAGTTGCAAAAGGCGATGCTCAAGCTGGCGGGCGACCGCCGGCTCGTCGGCGCCTGATCGGGGAACATACGGGGCGACACGGCCGGGTTTGCCCGGATGAAGGAGTGTTTGCCATGCGTTTTGCCTTAGTCGCCGCCGCGGCCCTCGCCATCGCCCTGCCCGTCACCGCCGCCGAAAGTCCGGCGAAGGTGACGGTGACGATGGCCAATTTCAGCTATGCGCCCGCCGACCTGCACCTCCATGCCGGGCACAGCGTGACGATCCATTTCGTCAACGAAGGCTCAGGCGGGCACGACTTCACCGCCGAGGAATTTTTCGCCGCTGCGTCGATGGACGCGGCGAACCGCGCGCATGTCGGCGGGACCAAGGGCCGCGTCTCGCTCGGCAAGGGCGAGAGCGCCGATGTGACGCTGGTGCCGAAGGCGGGGACCTACAAGGTGCATTGCTCGCACTTCGGCCATTCGGCGCTGGGCATGACCGGCCGGATCGTCGTCGACTAGCGCCTATTCGGACAGCTTGTCCTTCGGCAACACGCGGCGCGTGATCGGTTTCAGCATGGCATCCGAATTTTCGGGCAGCACGCCGACCACCCCCGACATGCCGCGGATCGCGTCGATCGCCTGCTTCGACGCCTTCAGATTATAGGATTTGGCCAGCTTCGAGATGCGGCCGAGTACCACGTCGGGCGTTGCACCTGCCGACGCCGGGCTGGCGCTGTCCTGCGCGACCTTCACCTGCGCCTGGATCGTCGGCTCGATATCGGACGGAGCGATCGCGTCGTCGAGAAACACCTGGACGTTCAGCGTCTCGGGCGGCGGCGCGGCTTTCGCCTTTTTGGGAGGTTGGGCCATGGCTCTTCCATACGCGATTCGGCGCCGCGCGAACAGATCAACCGCGCAAAAGTTCCAATGCGCGCACCCCGTTCGGGATGCCCTTGCCGCCGCGGCCGACCGGCCAGCTGCCCGGCAGGGTGCAACTGCCGAGGATCGCGGTCTCGATGTCGGCCATGTCGGCATTGGGTTCGGCTGATTTCAGCAGGGCGGCGAGTCCCGCGATATGCGGCGTCGCCATCGACGTCCCGTCCATCTTCGCCAGCTGGCCGCCGGGGATGCAACTGACCACCGCGACCCCCGGACCGCACAGATGCGGAACGGTGCGCCGGTTCGGCGGTCCGAAGGCTTGGCTCCCCGAAAACCAGGCGACCGCATCGCTGTCGTCGACGGCGCCGACCGACAATACCGTATCGTAATTGCCCGGATAGCGCGTTCTCGTCACCCCTTCGTTGCCGACCGCGATCACCGGCAGCACGCCGTTGGCGCGGATGCCGTTGATCAGCGCGCGGAACACCGGCGACGTCCCCGGCAGGCCGAGCGAGGCGCTGAGGATCACGCTGCCCTGCGCGATCGCCCATTCGATGCCGGCGATGATGCGGGTGATGACGTCGCCGCCCTCGATGACCATCGCGCTGGCCAGCGTCGCCTGCGGCGCGACGCCGAAGGTGCCGAAGGCGGTCGTCCGCCCGGCGATCGTGCCCGCCGTGTGCGTGCCATGATCCCCCGAATCGACCGCCGCGACATCCTCGACGATGTCGCCGTTGAGCTCGGCGCGCGCGAAACGATGGATCGCACCCGCGAGCGAGGGATGGGTGCCGTCGATCCCGGTATCGACATGGCCGACGATCACGCCTTGGCCGAAATGGCCCTGGTTCCACAGCGCCGGAACCTCGAGCCGCTGCAGCCCCCAGCTGACCTCGGGACTGACAGCCGCCAGCTCAGCGGCGACCGGACGGATCAGCCGGAGTTCCTCGACCGGCACCATGTCCGAAACCGCCGCCGAGGCGGCAAGGCCATCGGCGCCCGCGCGCGTCACCACACCGATCGCGAGGCCCAGCAGCGGAAAGACGCGCAATTTCTGGGTCGGCGCGGTCGGCGACAACGCCTCGTCCGGCGGGGTCGCGCCGCTGCTGCGATTTTCGACCACGGGCAGCGAGTCGAGATAGCCCGGCTCGCTCTCCTTCTGCCATTTCTTCACCGGGGCGAAATATTTGCTGATGTCGCGCCCGGCCTTTTTCGAGGCCGAGGCGCTTGTCGTGCTCAGACTGACAAGGACGCGGGCCGAGCCTTCCTCAGCTATGCGTTGGTCAACGATCGCGTTCATAGATCCCTCCACCCATTGCCTCGATCGCGACAGCATAGCGCCGCCGGACCCGCGGATATTGGATGGATACGACTCAAGCTTGCGTGGCTTCGCCCGCTCTGGTTATGCAACGACGATGCCGACCACCAAAAAACCAAAAAAGGCGAAAGCGAACCTCGCCTGGCGTATCGTCAAATGGCCGCTCTACCTGATGATCGCGTCGGTCGTCTGGGTGGCGATCTATGCCGTCGTGCCGCCGCCGGTAACGGTAACGATGCTGACCGACGGCAACGGCATCACCAAGGATTGGGAAAGCCTCTCGAACATCGACCGCAACATGGCCCGCGCCGCGATTGCCGCCGAGGATGGCAAATTCTGCAGCCACAACGGTTTCGACCGCGATGCGATCGAGGAAGCGATCGAACGCAACGCCAAGGGCAAGCGCCTGCGCGGCGGCTCGACGATCAGCCAGCAGACCGCCAAGAATGTCTTTCTGTGGCAGGGCAGCGGCTGGACGCGCTATGTCCGCAAGGTCCCCGAAATCTGGTTCACCTTCCTGATCGAGACGATCTGGGGCAAAAGGCGGATCATGGAGGTCTATCTCAACGTCGCCGAAACCGGACTCGGCACCTACGGCGTCGAGGCGGGGGCGCAACGCTATTTCAAGCATGGCGCGGCCAGTCTGACCCCGACCGAGGCGGCGCGCATCGCCGCGATCCTGCCGCTCCCCAAGAAGCGCGAAGCGATCAGCCCGGGGGGCTTCACGCGCCGCTACGGCAACACGATCCGCGCGCGCATCGGCCAGGTGAAGCGCGACGGGCTGGACGGCTGTATCTATAACTGAGCTGCTATTCCGACGCATCGCGCGCCGCGTCGGCGACCAGCAGTCCGCCGATCACCAGCACCGCGACGACGCCGATCGCGATCCCCGCCTCGGTCGACAGGTTGTTGCGTTGCTGCCGCTCGATCGGGCGGCCGTTGAGGAGTAGGCGCTGTTCGCCGTCGAGCGACAGGCCAATCCGGCTTTCGAAACGCCGCGCTTCGCGATCCGACCGGCGGCTGCCGTCGAAGTTTATGGTGTCGCGCGACAGGCGCAGCTCGAGGCGCGGCGCCGCCGCCTGCCGGCCGCCGCCCAAGGGCAGCGTAAAGCCGATACCGACGATGCCCTCGGTGCGGCCGAGACCCTGATCGCGAAAGCCCGCCGACTGCGCGAAGCCCGGCGTCGTCAGCGCCGCGACAAGCAGCATTGCTATCATCTTTCGCATATCATCCCCCCCAAACAAATGTTCGGTCTGCGCGACTCCATGTAAAAAATATATAACATAGAGTCAATGAGGATTTACATTGCCGCCGCCTGTGCGCCGCTGGTCAGGCCGGTTTCCAGCTTTTCCGCTCCTCGGCCTGTTTGAGCACCTCGAACGCCGCCTGCCCCGCCGCGAAGCGTTTCGCCGCTTCGGCATCGCCGGGTTTCACGTCGGGATGGCACTCCTTCGCATAGGCGCGCCAGGCCTTCTTGGTCGCATCAAAATCGGCGTCGGGGTCGAGCCCGAGCAGTTCGAGCGCGCGCATTTCGTCGGCGCTGCGGCTGCCGTCGCCAGACCCGCCCCAGGCATAATGCTGCGCCCGGGCATAGCTGCGTGCGCCGCGCGCTTCCTCGGCGGCGCGCGCGGCGGCGTCCTCGGCGCTCAATCCTTCGAAATAGTCCCAGCCGCGATTATATTCGGCGGCGTGGGTTTCACAGAAATACCAGCGGTCCGGGCTGTTCGGCGATTTGGGCGCGGGGCAGTTGCCGGGGTTGGTGCAACCATGCCGGTCGCAGATCCGGACCTGCTGCGCCTCGCGCGACGACCCATAGGGTCGCCAGCGGGGAAAACCCCAGTCGTCGGATCTCTTGGCGCGGCTCATTCGACCCCATGTAGCGATTGGGGCGCGAATTGGCTAGCCGAGCGGGCGGAAAAACCTAGTCTTTCGGCGAATATCCGAACGCCTTGTGCGCCAGCTTCACCGTCGCGGGGTCGCGTTCGGGGGGCGTCATCGGCACCGCGGCCTCCAGCGTGTCGGCGATATGCGTCAGCGCGGCGATGCGCCCCGCCTTCTTGTTGTTGCCGTCGATCACCTTCCACGGCGCCCAGCGCGTGTCGGTCTGCGCGAACATATCGTGCATCGCGGCCAGATATTCCTTGCGCCGCGCCCGGTTGCGATAATCGTCGGCGCCCGTTTTCCAGCGTTTCCACGGATCGTCGAGCCGGTCGGCGAAACGCTTGTCCTGCTCGTCCTGCGTGATGTGGACGAACAATTTGACGAGGTGCGTCTTGCTGCCGGTCAGCTGCGCCTCGAACTCGTTGATCTCGTCATAGCCCTTGCGCCACTCGCCCTCGCTCGCATAGCCCTCCACCCGCTCGACGAGCACGCGGCCGTACCAGCTGCGGTCGAAGATCGACAATTCGCGATTGCCGGGCAGGCGCTTCCAGAACCGCCACAGGAAATGGCGTGCCCTTTCCTCGTCGCTCGGCGCCGCGATAGGCCACACCTCGAAATAGCGCGGATCGAGCATCGCCGTCAGCCGCGTGATGATCCCGCCCTTGCCCGCGGCGTCCCAGCCTTCGAACATGATGACGCTGCGCTGCCCATGGGTGATATGCGCCGCCTGGATGCGTTCGAGCCGCTGCTGGAGCGCAACGAGATCGTCGCCATAATCGCCGCCATATTTGGCGCCGGATTCGAAGTCGGACAGGTCGATGGTCATGGAACCCATCTTAGCGCGGTCGGCGCGTGATCGCCAAGCCTGGCTTCGCCCTGTCGCGCTTTGGCACAGCGGACCGATCAGTCGTAACCCATCATCGCCTTGCGCGCGTCCCAGTCGGCGAGCGAGCGGCGGTGGCGGTCGATCCGCGTCAGCCCCTCACCGATATCGCGGTTTTTAGACCCCAGCCGCTGGGCCTGCCCATACCAGTCGATCGCCACAGTAAAATCGCCCCGCGCCTCGGCGCAAAGGCCCAGGTTGAAGGCAAGCGCCGCGGTCGGTTCGGCATCGCGCGCGATCGCCGCCCAGCTGTCGCACGCCCCCGCCTGGTCGCTCTTGGTCTGACGGATCGCGTTCTTGAATGCTTCCGATGCGGCTTTGGGCAGTCCCTTGCGATTCTCGTCGATGCGAACATTGTCCGAAAAGTCGCGCGGCGCGAGGTCGCCGCGGATCGTCCGCACCTGCGCCTCCAGCGTCTGATCGACGAAGGCCTCGACCGTCCGGTTCGCCTTGCGGTCGGGGCAAAAGGTCTGTTCGTCGCGCGCGCTCAGCGGCCGGGTGTAGCGGATGCTGCCGTCGCGCATCGCGACGAGCCGGACATTGGTGCTGACCGTCGCGACGCGGCGGCGGCAGCGAAGGTCATATTCCTCTTCCTTCAGACATTTATTCTTGTCGGCCGGGTCCTGCTCGACGCAGCGCCTGCGCTTTTCGGTATAGCCCGATTCCTCGACGCCGGTGCGCACGCTGCCGGTCACCAGCGCGTCGGTCGGCACCCCCGATTCGGGCGCGACGACGCGGAAATAGGGCTGGCCGCCGAAGCGCACACCGGTGAGTTCGCCCTCCAGCGCCTGCGACAGCGCGCTGCCGTCTTCGCCCTCGAAGCGGTCGACCGCGATGCTGATCAGGTCGTTGATATTGCCGTTGCCCGCCGGATAGCTCCCCGAAACGGTCAGCGTCTCCGCCGCCGCCGGCACCGCTCCGCAGGCCAGCACCGCACCCAGCATCCACCGTAAATGGCTCATCACACCCCCCGATGCCCTTCGACCCGGCAGCGGGGCTATCGCAGCCCGGCGGGCGTGTCAAAGCTGTGCGGCGATCAGGGCCGCAACGCGCTCGGGCGCTTCCATTGGAATGAAATGGCTGAGGTCGGCCCATTGCTCGTCGCGTTTCGCGCCGAGCGCCGCGCCGAGGCCGGGCCAGGTCGGGCTGACCGAGAAATCGAGATTGCCTGCGCGCTCGCCGGTTTTCGCCCGGATGACACTGACCGGTGCGACGATACGGTCGAACCATAGGTGCGGCTTGGTGCGGAGCGCATTGAGATAGACAGACGCCTCGAGTTGCGGCGGGCAGGCGAGCTCCCACCCCGCACCGTCAGCGGCCGGCAGCAGGCCATAGCGGCAATAGTCGGCGAGCGCTTCGGGCCGCCAATGGGCATAGGGTGGGCGCGCCGCGAAATGCGCGTTCATCGCCTCCCAGCCATCCCAGCGGTTCCTCCGCCGCGCCACCGGATGCTCGGTGGGATCGGGGACCGGCTGCTCGTCGAACGGATAAAATTCGGGCGGCATGATCACCGGGTCGATCAGGATGAGATGACGAAACGCCGAGGGTCGTTCCGCCGCGAGCCGCGTCAGCACATAGGCGCCCATGCTGTGGCCGCAACCGACCAGCAGCGTGCCGGCGAAGCGGTCGACGAGCGGCAGCAGGAAATCCGACGTCGCCGCCCAGTCGAACAAGGACGCCGGCTTGGCGCTGCGCCCATGGCCGCGATGGTCGGGGGCGACGACATGCGTCCCCGTGGGTAGCGCGGCGACGACCTGGTCCCACAGCCGGGCATGGAAACCCGTCGCATGCAGCAACAGCGCCGATGGCCGGTCCGCCGGCGCCCCCCATTCGAACCAGCAGATGTCGCCGACCGGCGTCGCGAGCCGGTGTTCGCGCGGCCCGCCCATCGGGATCAGCTCTTCGGCCCGTCCACGAGGCGGATGCTCAGTTCCTTCAGCTGCTTTTCGCTGACCGATGCCGGAGCGCCCATCATCAGATCCTCGGCCTTCTGGGTCATCGGGAAGACGATCACTTCGCGGATATTGGGCTCGTCTGCGAGCAGCATGACGATGCGATCGACGCCCGGCGCCGACCCGCCGTGCGGCGGCGCGCCGAACTTGAAAGCGTTAATCATGCCCGCGAAGTTCGTATCGACATCCGCCTGCGAATAGCCGGCGATCTCGAACGCCTTATACATGATGTCCGGACGGTGATTCCGGATCGCGCCCGACGACAGTTCGACGCCATTGCAGACGATGTCATACTGGTACGCGAGGATATCGAGCGGGTCCTTGCCGGTCAGCGCGTCCATCTCGCCCTGCGGCATCGAGAAGGGGTTGTGGCTGAAATCGATCTTGCCGGTGTCCTCGTCCGCCTCGAACATCGGGAAGTCGACGATCCAGCAGAATTCGAAGCGGCTCTTGTCGATGAGGCCCAGCTGATCGGCGACGCGCGTGCGCGCCAGACCCGCAAGCTTCGCGGCCTTCGCCTCGACGCCGGCGGCGAAGAAGATGCCGTCGTTCGGGCCGAGACCCATGGCATCAGCGATCGCCTTCATGCCGTCCTGGCCATGATTGTTGGCGATCGGGCCGCCGAACACGCCGTCCTTCTGCGTCGCATAGCCAAGACCCGGGAAACCTTCCGACTGCGCCCAGCTGTTCATCTCGTCGAAGAATTTGCGGCTCTTCTCATGCGTTTCCGGGGCAGCGACGGCACGGACCACCTGCCCTTCCTCGACCATCGTCGCGAAACGGCCGAAGCCCGATCCCTTGAAGAAATCACCAACGTCATGGACGAGTAACGGGTTGCGCAAATCGGGCTTGTCGCTGCCATATTTCAGCATCGATTCGCGGTACGGAATGCGCTGAAACGGCAGCGGTGACACGGTGCGTCCCTTGCCGTCGAAATCGGCGAACTCCTCGAACACGCCGTGCAGAACGGGTTCGATCGCGTTGAAGACGTCGTTCTGCGTGACGAAGCTCATCTCGAAATCGAGCTGATAGAATTCGCCCGGCGAACGGTCGGCGCGCGCATCCTCGTCGCGGAAGCAGGGCGCGATCTGGAAATAGCGGTCGAAACCCGCGACCATCAGCAGCTGTTTGAACATCTGCGGCGCCTGCGGCAGCGCATAGAATTTGCCGGGGTGGACGCGGCTGGGAACCAGATAGTCGCGCGCACCCTCGGGGCTGCTCGCGGTCAGGATCGGCGTCTGGAATTCGGTGAAGCCCTGGTCGATCATCCGGCGGCGCAGCGACGAAATCACGTTCGAGCGCAGCACGATATTCTTGTGCAGGCGTTCGCGTCGCAGATCGAGGAAGCGGTTGGTGAGGCGGATTTCCTCGGGATATTCGGTCTCGCCGAATACCGGCAGCGGCAGGCGGTCGGCGGCCGACTGCACGGTCACCGCACTCGGATAGATTTCGATTTCGCCGGTCGCGAGCTTCGGGTTCAGCGTCTCGGGCGAACGCGCCGCGACCTTGCCGGTGAAGGTCAGCACGGACTCGGGGCCGAGCGCATTGACCGTGGGATAAAGCTCGGACCCGGTCTCCACGACGATCTGGGTGATGCCATAATGGTCGCGCAGATCGACGAAGAGCACATTGGCATGCTCGCGCGTCCGGTGCACCCAGCCCGAAAGGCGGACCTCCTCGCCGACATTGGCGGCGCGAAGCTGTGCGCAGGTGTGCGTGCGATAGGCGTGCATTTTTTCGTCTTTCGATATTCGGAGGAGCGCGGGGCGAAAGCCGCCCCGACATGGCCGCGCCTAAGGCAGCGCGGCGCGCCATTTGTCAAGGCTTGTGGCGCGTCAGCCGGTCAGGCCGAACCCGTCGAGCACCGCGCTGCGCAGCATCGCGCGGTGCGCCGGATCGGGGATCAGCCGATCGCGCACGCAGCGCCAGCTTGCCCGCCGCCAGCGCCGCCGCGAGCCAGTCCTGCACGGCCGCCGCGGCGATCGCGATCTCGTCGCGCCCGCGGGCCGCGTCGCCGCTGCGCAGCGCGAATCGCGTCGCATCCTCGCACACCCCGGTGCCATGATAATTGGTCCAGCGCCCGGCCTCGCCGATGGGAAGGATCGGCATCACGCGTCTCCCAGCGGCTGGATGCCGGCATGCGCTCGCCAGGCGACGGTCACCGGGCGCTTCAGTCCCAGCGTGACGATCGCGGTCAATATCTGCCGCCGCGTCGTATAGACGCGCAGGTCGCACAGCCCGTGATCGGCCTCGGGCGTCACGAAGGGTTGCCGCGCTTCGGCGACGAAACCCCAGTATTTCAGCGTGACGACCATCGATTCTTCGTCGAGCGGCCGCGGGTTGGCGATCGAGACGAAGAGGTCGCCCTGCCCCGCCATATATTGTCCGAATAGCAGCAACAGCAGCAGCGCCGCGAGCGCCCAACCGACCCACATCATGCCCCAAATCCCTTCGTGCGTTCCGGCCGACGTTCCGGCTCTGCGACCCCGAAGAGGCGGGCAATTTTTCCTGCCCGTCTGCATCAACTAGCTGTATAGGCGCGGCATGCAAGTCCATCCGTTAATCGAAACCAGCGCCGCACTCGTCGAATTCTGCGACCTCATCAAGGACAGTGATTTCATCGCCGTCGATACCGAGTTCATGCGCGAGAACACCTTCTGGCCCGAACTCTGCCTGATCCAGGTCGCTAACAGCGACCATGCGGCGGGTATCGATCCGCTGGCGAAGGACATGGACCTGAAGCCTCTGCTCGACCTGCTGGTTGACAATGAGGATATGCTCAAGGTCTTTCACGCCGGCGGCCAGGATGTCGAAATCATCTTCAACCTGACCGGAAAGACCCCGCACCCGATCTTCGACACCCAGATCGGCCAGATGGCGCTCGGCCAGGCGGAACAGGTCGGTTATTCGAATCTGGTCGAGGCATGGATCGGCATCCAACTCGACAAGGGGGCGCGTTTCACCGACTGGAGTCGTCGCCCGCTCGACAAGCGCCAGATCGACTATGCGATCGGCGACGTCACGCATCTTGCCAAGATTTTCCCGATGATGCTGAAAAAGCTGGTCAAGACCGGGCGCGGGCACTGGCTCGACGAGGAAATGGAAAAGCTCGCCGATCCGTCGAACTATAATGTCGATCCCGATCAGGCCTGGCACCGGATCAAGATTCCGTCACGCAAGCCCGATGTGCTCGGGCGGTTGCAGGCGCTGGCGGCGTGGCGCGAGCGCGAGGCGCGGTCGAAGAATCTGCCGCGCGGCCGCATCGTCAAGGACGAGACGCTCGCCGACCTCGCCGCGCATCCGCCGAAGGATCAGGACGGGCTCGGCCGCGTCCGCGGCCTGTCGGCGACCTGGCGCAGCAACGACATCGGCGGGCGGCTGATCGACGCACTGACCAACGCCAAGCCGCTGGGGCGCGACGACATGCCCGACCGGGCGCCGCGCGGACCGGGACTCGGCAAGGAAGGCGTCCTCGTCGCCGACCTGCTCAAGCTGCTGCTCAAGATTCGCGCGCGCGAACTCAACGTCGCCGCCCGGCTGATCTCGCGCAGCGACGATCTGGAGGCACTCGCCGCGGGGCGCCGCGACGATATTCCGATGATGCAGGGCTGGCGCTACGACGTATTCGGCCATGCCGCGCTCGACCTGGTCGAGGGGCGGATGGGGTTCGCCGTCCAGCATGGTAAATTGGTGATGAGCAAGATCGAGGCGCCGACCCCGATCGACGCGGCCGCGGTAGACTCACCCGAGACTTAAAGCAGTACCAGTTCGGGCTTGGCGTCGAGCGCCTGAGCGAGCGAGCGCAGGCGCCGGTCGACCGATTCGCCCGCCAGATGATGCCAGCCCGGATCGAGACACAGCGTCAGCTTGCCGCGGCCAAGCGCGATGCGACTCGCCTTGAGCGGTGCCTCGACACCGCCGGTCAGCCGCTGCGCCAGCCGGATCGCAAGGCCCCATTGCCGCGCCCGGGCCAGCCGTTCCTCGGCAACGAGCGACCCCATCGGCGGAAAATCGCCGTCCGCGCCGCCGAACCCCGCGTGCAGCGCGCGCGCCAGCAGGATGCGGCCCGGAATATCGATCCCGCGCCAGTTTCCATGCAGGCCGATTTCGGTGCCGCGGTCGGCGCGGAAATCGGGGTTCGCCGACCAGGCGACGTCGCTGAGCAGGCTAGCCGCGAGGCGGATGCGGCTGTCGGCGGCATCTTCGCGCGCAAAGAGCGGCGCGATCCAGTCTGCGAGCGCCGGGCCGTGCGGTGCAAAACGCGCGAGGCGGCGGCCCTCGAATTCGGCGGCAACGATCAGCGGATCCTGGGCCTGCGTTTCCGCGTCGAGCGCCTTGTAGAGCAAGCCTTCGCGCAGGCCCGACGACGACACCGTCATTTCGGGCACGTCGATGATATTGGCGAGCGCGGCGAGTAGCGCGGCCGCATCGGGCAGCGAGGCGGCGCGGTTCGACGCCATGCCGGGAATCGTCTTCAATTCCTCGAAGCTCAGCCGCTGCGTCGCGCGCAGCAGGCGGCGCAGCGCCGTGCGCGGCAGGCTGTGCTGGTCGAGCACCGCGAGCGGATCATGCGTGAGTTCGAGGTCGAGACGCGCCAGCGCGCGCCACGAACCGCCGACCAGATAAAGCGGCTGGCCCGCGCAATCGCCCGGCCAGCCTTCGGCGCGGAGCATCTTGCGCAGCGTCCGCTCGAACGCCTGCGGCCCCTCCTTGCGCAGCGTCGGCAGGCGCAGCACGCCGAGCGGGAAGGACGAGCGGCGCCCGACCTGGCCATGGGAGACGGCGGCCAGTTCGAGGCTGCCGCCGCCAAGATCGACCGCGATGCCATGCGCGTCGGGGATCGCCGCAATGACCCCGAAACCCGCCGCCTCGGCCTCTTCGGCGCCCGACAGCAGGCGGATAGTCAGCCCGGCCTCGGCGGCGCCGGCAATGAAGTCCGGGCCGTTGGGCGCGTCGCGGACCGCCGCGGTCGCCACGCATTGCAGGTCCCTGACCTCCATATGCCGCGCGAGCAGCGCGTAGCGGCGCAGCGCATAGAGGCCGCGTTCGGCATCCTCGGCGGCGATGCGCCCATCGACCGAGAGGCCGCGGCCGAGGCCGGCGGCGACTTTTTCGTTGAAGATCACCGCCGGCGCACGCGGCGGGCCTTCATAGACGACGAGGCGGACCGAGTTGGAGCCGATGTCGATGACCGCGGAGCGGTGGGCCTTGGATTTGGGGGTACGCAAGAAGGGCAACTTTTCAATCATTGCGCATATTGAAGGCGAGCGTGGGGACGTCCTGGCGCTGGTGAAGCGCGGTCCCGCGGCCCGACAGCGACGGGTTCGTCATGAAATAATGGTGCAGATTGAACGGCTTGTCGCCCACTTCTAAACGAACATAGGTGCCGTCGGCGAGCAGGACCCAGCTTTGTTCATTGTCGATGAGGTTCGCGACGAGCACCTGGTCCAAAATCTGGTCGTGGACGGTCGGATTTTCGATCGGGATCATATATTCGACCCGGCGGTCGAAGTTGCGCGGCATCCAGTCGGCGCTGGAAATATAGAGCTTCGCCTTCTGGTGCGGCAGTGCGGCGCCATTGGCGAAGGCCCAGACGCGACTATGTTCGAGGAAACGGCCGACGATCGATTTGACGCGGATCGTTTCGGAGAGCCCCGCAACGCCTGGGCGCAGGCAACAGATGCCGCGCACGACCAGCTCGATCGGCACCCCGGCCGCGCTCGCTTCATAGAGCTTGTCGATGATGTCGGGATCGACGAGGCTGTTCATCTTCGCCCAGACCCCCGACGGCTGGCCCGCCTTCGCCGCCGCGGTCTCGGCGTCGATCAATTCGCTGAGATGTTTCCGCATGTTGAGCGGCGACATGGTAATCATGTCGAGCCGTTCGGGTTCGACATAGCCGGTGATGTAATTGAACAATTGCGCGGCATCGCGCCCCGCGCGCGGATCAGCGGTGAAAAAGCTGAGGTCGGTATAGATACGCGCGGTGACGGGGTGATAATTGCCGGTGCCGAAGTGGCAATAGGTCTTATACCCCTGCCCCTCGCGCCGCACGACCATCGAGATTTTGGCGTGGGTCTTCCACTCGATGAAGCCGTAAACGACCTGCACCCCGGCGCGTTCGAGCTGGTTCGCCCAGAGCAGATTCTGCTCCTCGTCGAAGCGCGCCTTGAGCTCGACGACCGCGGTCACCGACTTGCCCGCCTCGGCCGCCTCGATCAGCGCGCGGATGACCGGGGACTGGTTGCCCGCGCGATACAGCGTCTGCTTGATCGCGACGACGTCGGGATCGGCCGCCGCCTGACGCAGGAAGGACAGGACGACGTCGAAGCTTTCATAGGGATGGTGGACAAGAATGTCCTTCGACCGGATCGCCGCGAAACAGTCGCCGCCATGTTCGCGGATACGTTCGGGGAAACGCGCAGAAAAAGCCGGGAATTTGAGGTCGGGTCGATCGACGTCGACCAGCGCCGACAGCGCCGCGAGGCCGACGAAGCCGTCGATCTTGGCGACGATCGCCTCATGCCCCTGAATATCGGCGTTGAGCACCGCGGCAAGTTCGCCGGGCATGTCGGCTTCGAGTTCGAGCAGGATGACGCGGCCGCGACGGCGGCGACGGATCGCGGTACGGAACAGGCGCACCAGATCCTCGGCCTCTTCCTCGAGTTCGATGTCGCTGTCACGGATGATGCGGAACACGCCGCGCGAGCGGATGCGATAGCCGGGGAACAAGGTGTCGCCGAACAATTCGATCAGATATTCGATGGGCACGAAGCTGGCGGACTCGCCGGGAACCGACACGAAGCGCGACAGCGACGGCGGGATCATCACCAGTTCGCGGATATGCTCGCCGCCGAGCTTGCGTTCGAGGTCGAAGATGACGCCGAGGCCGCGGTTGGGGATGAAGGGAAAGGGATGCGCCGGATCGAGCACCTGAGGGGTGAGGATCGGGAAAATCTGGTCGATGAAAAACTGGCGGAGCAGCCCGCGCAACCTGTCGGCATCCGACCCCTCGCCGTGCACGGTGATGCCCTGCTCGCCGAGCAGGCGGTGGAGCAATTGCCACTCGCTCTGCTGCTGGTCGACGAGGCGGTTCACCTCGGCCTCGATCTCGGCGAGCTGCTGGCCGGGCGAGCGGCCGTCGGCGCTGGGATCGTCGATGCCCTGCAACTGCTGGCCCTTCAGCCCCGCGACGCGGACCATGAAGAATTCGTCGAGATTGCTGCCCGAGATAGACAGGAAGCGCAGCCGTTCGAGCAGCGGATGCGCGGGATTGCGCGCTTCCTCCATCACCCGGCGGTTGAAGGCGAGCCAGCTGAGTTCGCGGTTGAAAAAGCGTTCGGGACCGAAGGTAGGACCCACCATGTCGGGGTCATTGTCTGCGCGTAGAGGGCCGCCGGCTATCGACATGTATCTGCATCCTGCCGTTGCGGAGCGCGAATCCTGCTCCAACAGGCCCGAGGCAGCGAAATGGCGAACATATCGGGCGAAATCGTCCGCAGGGAAGGCTGGTTGCCTTTCCAAGGGCGATTTCGCACGAGATGGAAGCCATTTCGCTGTCCCGAAGGGATTTGATCGATTTCGCTCACTGCGTCGTCAGCCAGTCTTGAAATATCGGCATATATCTGCGCCTGTCTTCCTAGCATTGAGCGAAATCGCTTCAAACCTCGGGCCTGTTGGAGCAGGATTCGCGCTCCAAGAGATCGGGATCGATCAGCCCCTGTGACAGTAATGTTTCACGCGTAAGACGAACGCCAATGCCCCCGCGACGTTCGAGCGAGGCGGCATCGAGCGCGGCCACGACACGATGGATCATCGCATAGCTGCGCTCCATGCGGGGCACGATGTAGGAGGCGACGCCAGGGGCGAGCGCAATGCCGCGCTGGGCGAACAGCGCCTCGATCAGGTCGCGGGCGAGACAGTCGTCGGGTTCGCCGATCGCCAGCACCGGCACCGCCGCGAGCCGCGAGCGCAGGTCGGGAAGCTGGATATTCCAGTCCCCCGGCGGCGCGTCGGCGATGATCAGCAAGGGGGTGCCGCTCGCCTGCGCGGCGTTCCAGGCGTGGAAAATCTCCTCCTCCGACACGCTGGCGTGGCCGTCGATGACGCGCCCGCCGGTTTCGCGTGCGAACAGTCGGCCGATCAGGCTGCGCCCCGACCCACCCGGGCCGGTGACCACCGCGGTGCGTACCGGCCAGGTCGCGACATGGCGCAGGTAGCGCACCGCATCGGCGTTGCTGGTGCCGACGATCAGCGGCCCGTCGTTGCTGCCCCCCGCGCTCCAGTCGAGCGGAAGCGCGATCTGTCCCGAGGAGCGCGCCATCAGCGGCTGATCCGGAGCGTGCTCCCGCTCGCCTGAACCTTGTAGCCGCGCGCTTCGAGCGCGGCCTTCAGCGCGGCCATGTCGCCGCGATAGGTTACGCGCATCACCGACAGGCCGCCAAGCGCAAGGCTGGTGGTCGAGGCCGACTGGACGCCCGCCACGCCCGCGACATTGCGTTCGGTCGCCGACACCGATTCGACGTCGGGCGAATTGTACTGGACGGTGAAGGTCGCAACGCCGACGACCGGCGCGGTCGGCACACTGGTGTCGGTTTCGGTCGGCAGTGCATCGGCTTCGACGACCTCGGGCAGTTCCTCGACCTCGACCGGCTTTTCGAGCACGAGATAGGTGTCGGTGCGCAGGATGCCGGCGGCGAGCGCATCGGTGTAGAGCCGATCCATCTGCGCAACCGCTTTCTGCATCATGTCGGGCAGCGCCGCCGGGCTGGGGCCCGTCATCCGGAAGCTGCCGATCAGCTTGTTGTCGGGGCCGAAGCGCGCGGTGAAATGGCCGGTGATCGGCCCGCCCGGATAGCTGTATTCGACGCGCGCGATCGGCACGAGCACGTCGGCGGCGCCATATTGGTCGAGGATCACGCGCCACCAGACGCGGCTGCGCCGCCCGATCTGCCCCGAATTGAGCAGCAAGGTGTCGGCGCCGGTGCCCGCGGTGCGGACATAGTCGATCGCGCTCTGCCCCGTATTATATTCGGCCCAGGCGCGCTGCCAGGCGCTGCGCTGTTCGAACACCTGTTGCATGCCGTCGATCGAATAGACCGGAATGACGAGCAAAGGCGGCGAGCGCAGGGTGCGGCCGCTGACGCCGAGAATCTGCCCCGCCCGGACGCGGTCGAACTGGACGCCGAGCTTCGCGACATAGCGGCGCGGGCCGATCTGTTCTTCCTCGACGACAATCGCGGTGACGATGCCGTCGAGCACCGAATCATTGAGCGCCGGGCCGTCGCTGCCGTTGATCTGGCGATAGAGCTGTTTCCAGCCCTGGCGCTGTGCCTCGCGCCAGCCCTTGCTGCGCGCATCGTCGGCATTGTCGCCGGTGACGTCGACCAATATGCCGCTGGTCAGGAAATCGCCGCTGCTGTTGATCGGGGTGATGCCACGGTCGCCGCGACCGATCTGCCCCTGCACCACCCCGACGACGAGCGCGACGGCGAGCAGCGCGAGAAGCGCGCTAATCCGCCGGTCGCCGCGCCAGAGGCGGGCGAGGTCGAAGCGGGGAGCGAAACGGGGGGGCGCGGCCGAAATCATCACTTCTCTATGCTCTGCCCCGAACCCGCGTCCGCGACAAGGAAATCATGGCATTTGTCGGCTGGAACCGTTAGTCGCGCGTGCCATGGATTCCAAGCAGAACAAGTCGGACGGGCAACCCGCCGCATACACTTATGCGCAGGCCGGCGTATCGATCGACGCCGGCAACGCGCTGGTCCGTGCCATCGCCCCGCTCGCCCGTGCGACGCGTCGCCCCGGCGCCGATGCCGACCTCGGCGGCTTCGGCGGTTTCTTCGACCTGAAGGCGGCGGGGTTCAACGATCCTTTGCTCGTCGCGGCCAATGACGGCGTCGGCACCAAGCTGAAGCTCGCGATCGAATCGGGCAAGCATGACGGGGTCGGCATCGACCTGGTCGCGATGTGCGTCAACGACCTGATCGTACAGGGCGCCGAGCCGCTCTTCTTCCTCGATTATTATGCCACGGCGAAACTCGACAACGATGTCGCGACCGCCGTGGTCGCGAGCATCGCCGAGGGGTGCAAGCAGGCCGGCTGCGCGCTGATCGGCGGCGAGACCGCCGAAATGCCGGGCATGTACAGCGAGGGCGACTACGACCTCGCCGGATTCTGCGTCGGCGCGGTCGAGCGCCACGCGGTGCTGACCGCCGACAAGGTCGCGGCGAGCGACGTCATTCTCGGCCTCGCGTCGTCGGGGGTGCATTCGAACGGCTTTTCGTTGGTGCGCCGCCTCGCGGCGGACAAGGGCTGGAAGCTCGACCGCCCCGCCCTGTTCGACCAGGAGCTGCTGCTGATCGACGCGCTGATGGCGCCGACGCGCATCTATGTGAAGAGCCTGTTGCCGCTGGTGAAGACGGGCAAGGTTCATGCCCTGGCGCATATCACCGGCGGCGGTTTGCTGGAGAATATCCCGCGGATCCTGCCCGCAAACCTGCACGCCTTCGTCGATGCCGACGCGTGGGACCAGCCGCGGCTGATGGCCTTCCTGCAGGCACAGGGCAACATCGAACCCGAGGAAATGGCGCGCACCTTCAACTGCGGGATCGGCATGGCGGTGGTCGTCGCCGAGGGCGACGTCGCGGACGTGACGGCGGCGCTGGAAAGTGCCGGCGAGACGGTGTTCCGCATCGGTCACATCGGCGAAGGCGCGAAGGGCTGCACCGTGTTGGGCGGAGCCGAGACGTGGAGCGCGATGGCCGCGTGGTCGGCGACGCACAATGCGGCGTGAGAGAAAAATAGGGACTGTCCCTATTTATTGTCGCGCGCACTTGCCGGGCATCAACGCCGTTCGTTCAATAAATAGGGACTGTCCCTATTTTTCGGGTTCTGACCGATGAAGGCGCGGGTCGCCGTCCTGATCTCGGGCGCCGGGACCAATATGGCGGCGCTGCTCTATGCCGCGAAAGCCGCCGACTGCCCCTATGAGGTGATACTGGTCGCGAGCAACGATCCCGAGGCGCCGGGGCTCGCGATTGCCGCGGCCGAGGGCGTCCCGACCTGGAGCCTCAGCCATAAGGGGCTGAACCGCGATGCCTTCGACGCGCTGATCGACGAACAATTGCGCGCCGCACGGACCGAGTTCGTCGCGCTCGCGGGTTATATGCGTATCCTGAGCGACGAATTCGTCGGCCGCTGGCACGAGCGGATGCTCAATGTCCACCCCAGCCTGCTGCCGCGCTACAAGGGGCTGAACACGCACAGCCAGGCGATCGAGGCGGGCGACGGCTTTGGCGGGTGCAGCATCCATATCGTCACCGCCGGGGTGGACGACGGCCCGGTGCTCGCGCAGACGCCGGTCGCGATCATGCCGGGGGATACTGTCGAAAGCCTGAGCGCCCGCGTGCGGATCGCCGAGCATCAGCTCTATCCCCCCACCCTCGCCGCCTTCGTGATGCGCAAGCGCAGCCCCGATCATCTGATCGGCCGGGTGCGCGAACTGGCGCTGGCACTGCCCGAGGCCGACGAGGTGAGTTCGCACGGCATGCCATGCTTCGGCATTATGAAGGGCAAGAAATTCGCCTATGTCTCGCAGGATCATCATGGCGACGGCAAGACCGCGCTACTGGTCAAGATCAGCGGCGCCGACGAGCAGGCGGCGTTGATCGAGATGGACGAGGACCGCTATTATCGCCCGGCCTATTTCGGCGACGGCTGGGTCGGCATAAGGCTCGATCTGGGCGATACCGACTGGGACGCGATCGGCGAATGGCTGCGCAAGAGCTGGCTATCGGTCGCGCCGAAGAAGCTGGCGGGACTGATGGGGGTTGCCGAGGAGTTTTGATTTTAAACGTTTTTTTGAAAAACTTTCAACTTTTGGTTGAATTTTTACGAAGTGAGAGTATCTTCCTCTCTGGCTTCGCTGTCCCGTTAGACGGAATTAGACCGTGCGACGAGGAGGTGGTTTCGACCACTGGCGGCTGCGGCAAAGAGGCAGCGAAGTCTTTTCTCTCATAGGTCGGTAGACCCTCTGCTTTTGCCGCGGCAATCTCATTGGCGACCCACGTTAATCCCGCTTCTTTCCCGTACATCGAGAGTATCGTGTTGGGCTGCGCATCTCCCGGCGATGCAGCGACCAAAATTGGATCACCATTTCGATCTGTGAAAACCAAGAGCATCACCATCGATCCGTCCCGCCAGCGCGAGGGAAAGATAGCCAGGGGATCCTCCAAGAGATTCGGCAAATCATGCCAAACAGCTAGAGGGACTTCTGGATGCTCTTTTCGAGCTCTAGGCCGTGTTGACAAAAGGGATTCCCAAACGGAGTAGTTTCTGATTCACGGTAGCTTTTGGGGAGGCTGCCGTGATCCGTGGTTTGATGAGCGACGAAGAATGGGCCTGCCTTGAGCCGTTCGTGATTGAGCGGGGTGCGCGCAGTGGCCGCCGTCCGAGGGATCATCGCCTTGTTCTCGATGGGATTTTCTGGATTGCGCGGACTGGCGTTGCTTGGCGCGACCTGCACGAGCATTTTGGCAAATGGTCATCGGTTTACCGCCAGTTCCGGCGCTGGACGCTCTCGGGCTTGTGGGAGTTGCTGCTTGAAGCGTTCAACGACAGCGGCGGCGGCAACCCCAGCTTGCAGATGATCGACAGCACAATAATCCGGGCGCACCATTGTTCAGCCGGCGCTAAAGGGGGACTCCGCGTCAGGGTCTTGGCCGCTCAAAAGGTGGCTTCACGACCAAGATCCATCTCCGCGTCAATGCGCTGGGCCTGCCCATAGCGTTCGCGCTGACCGGTGGTGAAGTCTCCGATTACAAGGGCTATCTGCCAGTCATGAACGCGGACGGACCAGCACCAAAGGTGCTGCTCGCCGACAAAGGTTATGATGCTGACTTCATTCGCGAAGATATGGAAAGGCGCGGCGGCGTCGCGATGATCCCGACCAAGCGCAACCGACTGATCCAGATCCCCGTCGATGCCGCAATCTACGCCCTGCGAAACATGGTCGAGCGCTGCTTCAACAAGCTCAAAAACGCCCGAAGGCTGGCAACGCGATACGACAAAACCGCAGACAGCTATCTCGGCTTCATCCACATCGTCTCAATCCGCCTGTGGATGCGCCAATTTGTCAACGCCTCCTAGCTACCTTCGCTACCGTCATCTGGAAACTTGCGGCGGGCAATCCAAAGTTCTTCAGCAGGTCCGGCGTGCCGCAGATAACAACGGTCGGCCTGTCCAATTTTTCTCCCCGGATGATGCGATCGACGATCGTCGCCCACCCGGAGAGAAGGTCATTTTCTTTCAATTTATCCGACGATTTCTTCGGGCTTGAAGAAATAGGCGATTTCGATCGCCGCATTTTCGTCGCTATCCGAGCCGTGGACCGTGTTCGCCTCGATGCTCTCGGCCAGTTCCTTGCGGATCGTGCCCGGCGCGGCGTCCTTGGGGTTGGTCGCGCCCATGATGTCGCGGTTGCGCTGCATCGCGTCTTCGCCCTCGAGGACCTGGACGACGACGGGGCCGCTGATCATGAATTCGACCAGTTCGCCGAAGAAGGGGCGTTCCTTGTGGACCGCGTAGAAGCCCTCGGCCTGGTCGCGGCTCATGTGGATGCGCTTCGACGCGACGACGCGCAGGCCGGCGTCTTCCAGCATCTTGGTGACCGCGCCGGTCAGGTTGCGACGCGTGGCGTCGGGCTTGATGATCGAAAAGGTGCGGCTGACCGCCATGAGGGAAGCTCCTGCTTTGTTATGCTCTGGATGCGCGCGCCTCTAGCCGCGCTTTTGCTGCACTGCAAGGCAAGCTTGGTCAGGGGCCCTCGGACCAGCGGCCGCGCTCGTCCTGTTTCCAGAAGCGGTTGTCGACGTCGTCGCGCGCGGCGAGGCTGCGCCAGGTCGCACGCGCATCGTCGATGCGGCTGTTGTCGAAGAGCAGGAAGACGCGCGCGAACCCCAGCGCCTCGTCGCGCCATTCGCCGTCGGCGAGCGCGATGTGCGAGGCGCGGTTGGGCGGCGAAGGGTCGAGCGTGCCCGAAATCAGGATTGGCTCGACTTCCTCGTCGGGCGATCCCGCGGCGCCATGCGGCAGGAAGCTCGCCGGCTGGAGCGTCCACAGCGCCTCGTCGATCGCCTGCCGCTGCATCGCGGGGCCCGCGACGATCAGCAGCCGGTCGCCATTGTCGAGGATACGGCCGGCAAGCGCGGGGAGAACGCGCTCGACCGGATCGCGGGTCAGCCGGTAGAAATCGACGCGCGCCATGCTCCCCTGCCCCGCCTAGCCCTCGAAATTATCCGCGACGAAGCGGTCGAGCAGGCGCACGCCATAGCCGGTCGCGCCCTTGGCATAGACCGGGCCGTCCTTGTCGTGCCAGGCCATGCCCGCGATATCGAGATGCGCCCATTTGACGCCCTCGTCGACGAAGCGTTTGAGGAACTGCGCCGCAGTGATCGAGCCGCCCTCGCGCGGGCCGATATTCTTCATGTCGGCGATCGGGCTGTCGATCAGCTTGTCATAGGCGGCCGACAGCGGGAAGCGCCACAGCTTGTTGTTGCTCGCCTCGCCTGCCGCGATCAGCTGGTCGGCCAGCCCCTCGTCATTGGCGAACATCCCCGCATATTCATGGCCGAGCGAGATCACCATCGCGCCGGTCAGCGTCGCGAGATCGACGATCACGCTGGGGTCGTAGATTTTCTGCGCCCAACTGATCGCGTCGCACAGCACGAGGCGCCCCTCGGCGTCGGTGTTGAGCACCTCGACCGTCTGGCCCGACATGGTGGTGACGATGTCGCCGGGGCGCATCGCATTGCCGTCGGGCATATTCTCGACGAGCCCGACGACGCCGACGACATTCGCCTTGGCCTTGCGCCCCGCGATCGCCTTGATCGCGCCCGCGACGGCGCCGGCGCCGCCCATGTCCCATTTCATCATGTCCATGCCCGCGGCGGGCTTGATGCTGATGCCGCCGGTGTCGAAGGTCACGCCCTTGCCGACGAAGGCGATCGGCTTCGCGCCCGGCTCGCCGCCGTTCCAGCGCATCGCGAGCAGCCGCGGCGGGCGCGTCGAACCCTGCGCGACGCCGAGCAGCGCGCCCATGCCGAGCGCTTTCATCTGGCGCTCGTCGAGCACCTCGACCTCGACGCCGAGGTCGGCGAGATGCTGGCAGCGTTCGACGAAGGTCTCGGGATAGAGGATGTTCGGCGGTTCGGCGACGAGCGTCTGGGTGAGCGCGACACCATCGGCGATCGCCTGCGCCTCGGCCCAACCCGCAGGCGTGCCATGCGGCGAGGCGATCACGATCGTCTGAAGGCTGGGCTTCGCATTGTCGGCGAGCCGGGTGCGATAGGTGTCGATGCGCCAGTTGCGCAGCAGCGCCCCGGTCGCAAAGGCCAGCACATCGTCGGCATCGCTGGTCACCGCGGTCGAAAAATCGACCTTGACCGCCGTCACGCCGCTCGTCTGCAATCGGGCGGTCAGCGCCGCGCCGGCGCGTTCGAGGTCGTGCGCCGAACCTTCGCCGATGCCGACGAGCAGCAGGCGCTTCGCCTTGTCGCCGTCGATCGCCGCGGTTTCGGCGATCGCGCCCGCCGCGCCGTCGAAACGCGCCTGCGCCGCGGCCGCGCCGAGCAGCGCGTCGAGCGCCCCCGCGCCGCCCTTGCGGACCGGAAAGGCGACGACGTCGGCAGACGCATCGATTTGCGCGACAAACTGAATGTCCATCTTTGGTCTTTCTTATGCGATGATTGATTGGAACGTGCCGGACCGATAGGGGTTTCGCTTGCGAGTTGCAAAAACAAAGCTGCCGGTCCAACCGGGGGGCGGACGCGACAAAGATGTGGGACAAAGTGATTCAATGACGGGGACTTTGTTCCAAGGGGGCAACCGGCCGCTGTGGCTTGCGACCGCCAGCGTGCTGGCGTTGCTGACGGCGCCCGCCGCCGCGCAGGACGCCGTCGAGCCGCCCAAGATGCTGGCGCCGCCTGGCGAACCCGACCTTCAGACGCCCGATGTGTCGACCGCGACCACCGACGCCCCCGTGGTCGCAAGCGAGCAACAGGTCGGTTTCGCCGCCGATAACCTCAATTACGACAGCGACACCGACATCGTCGTCGCCGACGGCAATGTGCAGATGAACCGCGAGGCGGTCCAGATGCGCGCCGACAAGGTGACCTGGAACCGCAAGACCGGCGAAGTCGTAGCGGAGGGCAATGTCGCGATCGCCAATCCCGAGGGCGACACCGCCTATGGCGACCGCATCGTGTTGACCGACACGCTGCGCGACGGCGTGGTCGAAAATATGCTGGTCGTGCTCGGCAATGGCTCGCGCCTGGCGGCCGTGAAGGGCACGCGCTTCGACAATGGCAATATCGAACTGGAGAATGCGGCCTACACCCCCTGCCCGGTCGAGGATAACGAAGGCTGCGCCAAGAACCCGAGCTGGCAGATTCGCGCCGTCAAGGTCATCTATGACAAGGCGAAGGACAAGGTCCGCTACAAGGGCGCGCGGGTCGAGATTTTCGGCCTGCCGCTGATCCCGCTGCCCGGCCTGACCCATTCGATCGGCGGCGGCGCGACCAGCGGGATCCTGGTGCCCGAAGTACGCTACAACCGCTCCAACGGATTGGAAATGGCGGTTCCCTATTATCTTCGCATCGCCCCCGACCGCGATCTGACGATCACGCCGCACATCTACACCGGCGCGGCGCCGATGATCGAAGGCGAGTTCCGCGCGCTGACCGATGTCGGGGCGTTCCGGATCAACGGTTACGCCACCTACAGTTCGGTCGTGCCGCTCAACAGTCCGAACACCGTGGGTGAGAATGACTTCCGCGGCTATCTGGAAAGCGCCGGCAAGTTCCAGCTGAGTCCGCGATGGAGCATCGCCTATTCGGGGCGGATCGCCAGCGACCGAACCTTCCTTCGCCGCTATTACGTCACCCGTGACGACAGGCTGCGCTCGACCTTCGAGGTCGAGCGTATCGGCAACCAGAGCTATTTGTCGATCGCCGGCTGGGCGACGCAGACGCTGCGCGCGGGCGACAAGCAGGGGCAGCAACCGATCGCGCTGCCGATCCTCGACTATCGCCAGCGCCTGACCGACCCCGTGTTCGGCGGCCAGTTCGAGTTGCAGGTCAACACGCTGGCGATCGGCCGCACGTCGGGACAGGATACGCAGCGCGCCTTTGCCGGGGTGCGCTGGGACCTGCGGCGACTGACCTCGCTGGGGCAGGAAGTCACCTTCACCGCAATGGTGCGCGGCGACGTCTATCACAGCGACGAAAATCTGCTGACCGCCATTCCCGGCTATCGCGGCAAGTCGGGCTGGGAAGGCCGCGGCATCGCCGCGATCGCCGCCGACCTGCGCTGGCCCTTCGTCGGCGAATTCCTGGGCGGCACCCAGACCTTGACCCCGCGCATCCAGTTCGTCGCGACGCCGCAGATCAAGAATCTGGACATTCCGAACGAGGACAGCCGCGCCTTCGACCTAGAGGACAGCAACCTCTTCGCGATCAATCGCTTCTCTGGCTACGACCGCTTCGAGGATGGCGCGCGGGTCACCTATGGCGCCGAATGGAATTACAGCCGCCCAGGCTTCAACATCAACAGCATCGTCGGCCAAAGCTATCGCCTGTCGGACAAGCCCAGCCTGTTCCCCGACGGCACCGGCCTGACCGACAAGACCTCCGACGTCGTCGGGCGCACCACCGTCGCCTACAAGGATTTCCTGCGGCTGACCCACCGTTTCCGGCTCGACAAGGACAATCTGGCGGTGCGCCGCAATGAATTCGACGCGACGATCGGCAGCCGCTCGACCTATGCGGTGCTCGGCTATTCGCGGCTGAACCGCGACATTACGACGGTGGCCGAGGATTTGCAGGACCGCGAGGAAGCCCGCGTCGGCGGCCGCGTCGCCTTTGCCCGCAACTGGTCGATATTCGGATCGGCGATCATCGATCTGACGAGCAAGGCCGACGATCCGCTGAGCGTCTCCGACGGGTTCGATCCGATCCGCCACCGGGTCGGCATCGCCTATGACGATGAATGCCTGTCGATCGCGCTGACCTGGCGCCGCGACTATATCGACACCGGCGACGCGCGGCGCGGCAACAGCTTTTCCTTCCGCGTCGCCTTCCGCAATCTGGGGTTCTAGGCAGGTTTCGGGCACGAGCGATCATAGACCCTCCCCTCGCTGAAAGGGAGGGGCTGGGGGTGGGTAACCGCCGAAGGCGATGGCTCGCTACGCTCGCTACGCGCTCCTGACCCCTCCCTAAAAGGGAGGGGAATGCCTTCCCCCCAAAGCCGCCACCCGCTAGGTCCGCTCAGCTTGCGTTCAGCGTTTGGGGTTTAGCAGCACCGCAGTTATGAGCGCATTTGGACGCTTTGCGCTGGACCACCGGGCGTGTCCGCTGATACGGAGCGGACCGGAATCTCTTTCATAGGGTAAAAATGACCAAATTTTCGACCTTGATCGGCCTGCTTGCGGTCACCGCGGCTGGCGTGACGCCGGTGCTGGCGCAGACCGTCGCCGACGACGACGTGCCGACCACCAGCCTGAATATTCCGGGCAATGTCCAGCTTTACGGCGATGCCAAGGCCAATGTCTATCGCCCCTCGGCGACGGTGAATGGCGAGATCATCACCGCGACCGACATCGAACAGCGCATGGGCCTGATCCGCGTCGCGAACAACAATCTGGAGTTGCCGCCCGAAGAGGAACAGCGGCTGCGCCAGCAGGTGTTCAGCAACCTGATCGACGAAAAATTGCAGATTCAGGAGGCCAAGGCCGCCGAAATCACCATCGACGAAAATCTGGTCAACCAACAATTCGCGCGGCTCGCGGCGCGCTACAAGCAGACCCCAGAGCAGTTCACAACCTATCTGGCGTCGAAGGGTTCGTCGGCGGCGGCGGTGAAGCAGCAGATCCGCGGCGAATATGCCTGGGACCGCCTGCTCCAGCGCAACATCCAATCGACGACCAACGTGTCGACGGACGAGGTGAAGGCGGTGTTCGACCGGCTCGAGCTCGCCAAGGGGCAGCCCGAGGTCCATCTCGCCGAAATCTATCTGACCGCGGCGCCCGAAAATATCGCGGCAGTCGCCGAAAACGCGCGGAAGATCGTCCAGGCGCTGCAGGCGGGCGGCAGCTTCGCCGCCTATGCGCGCCAGTTTTCGGAAGCATCGACCGCGGTCGTCGGCGGCGACCTCGGCTGGGTGCGTCCCGGCCAGTTGCCGCAGTCGATGGCCGACGCTGCGTTGCAGATGCAGCCGGGCCAGCTGGTCGGTCCGATCGAGGTGCCGGGCGGCGTGTCGATCATGCTGATGGTCGACCGGCGCCAGGTGCTGACCGCCGACCCGCGCGACGCGGTGCTGGGCTTGAAACAGATTTCGCTCGATTTCCCGGCGGGTACGACCCCGGCCAAGGCGTCCGAACTCGCCGGCCAGTTCGCCGAGGCGACGCGCAACATTGCCGGGTGCGGCGCCGCCGACGCGGTGGCGCAGAGCCTGGGCGCGCAGGTCGTCGCGCGCGACGGCATCGAGATGCGCGCTTTGCCCGCGCCGCTCCAGGCGACGCTGGTCGACATGCAGATCGGCCAGGTCACCCAGCCGTTCGGTGCCGCCAATGAGGGCGTCAGCGTCCTGGTGCTGTGTGGCCGCGAGCAGCGGAACACGGCGGCCGCGCCCAATCTCGAGGAAATCGAGGCCAAGATCCTCGAAGAAAAGGTGCAGAAGCGCGCGCAGCGCTATCTGCGCGACTTGCGCCGGGACGCGGTGATCGACTTCAGCTGATGTCCGACACTCCAAACCCGCTCCCGATCGCGGTCACCCTTGGTGACCCGGCGGGGGTCGGACCCGAAGTCGCCGCGCGCGCCTGGGCGCTGCGCCGCGACCATGATCTGCCGCCCTTTGTCGCGATCGGCGATATCGCGTCGATCGCGGCGGTATGGGACGGCCCGGTCGAGCGCGTCGGCGACATCGCCGCCGCGACGCGGCTTTTCGACGATGCGCTGCCCGTCTGGCATCTGGAGGACAGCGGCCCCGTCGTCCCCGGATCGCCGACCAAGGCTGGGGCGACATGCGCGCTCCACGCCCTCGAAACCGGCATCGGCCTGACGCGCGGCCAGGCGACCGCCGCGCTCGTCACCGGACCGGTGTCGAAGGCGCAGCTTTATGGCGTCGGCTATACCCACCCCGGGCAGACCGAATTCATCGCCGAGCGCTGCGGCGTCACCGCCACCAATGCGGTGATGATGCTCGCGGGGCCGCAACTGCGCGTCGTGCCGCTGACCGTCCATGTGCCGCTTGCCCAAGTGCCCGAACGGCTGACCAGTGAGTTGATCGTCGCCAAGGGCCGCATCGTCGCGCGCGCGCTGAAGCGCGATTTCGGGATAGAGACGCCGCTGCTGGCCCTCGCGGGACTCAACCCGCACGCCGGTGAGAGCGGCGAGATGGGCGACGAGGAACTCCGCATCATCCGCCCGGCGGTCGAGCAATTGCTCGCCGACGGCATCGCGGTCGAAGGCCCGCTCGCCGCCGACAGCCTGTTCGCGCCGCATGTCCGCACGCGCTATGACGCCTTGCTATGTTGCTATCACGACCAGGCGCTGGCGCCGTTCAAGGCGCTGCATTTCGACGATGGGGTGAACCTCACGCTGGGGCTGCCGATCGTGCGCACCTCGGCCGACCATGGCACCGCGTTCAACATCGCGGGCACGGGGGTCGCCGATCCGGGTCCGACGATCGCCGCGATCCGCATGGCAGCCCAGCTCGCGGCGATGCGCGAGCGCAACTACGCCCCTGCCGCGTGACCAATCCTGTCCTGCCGCCGCTTCGCGAGACCGTGCGCGCGCACGGGCTGCAGGCGAGCAAGGCGCTGGGGCAGAATTTCCTGTTCGACGAGCAGTTGCTGGACCGGATCGCGGCGTTGGCCGGCGACCTCGATGGCGCGACCGTGTTCGAGGTGGGGCCGGGCCCCGGCGGACTGACGCGCGCCCTGCTCCGTGCCGGGGCGACGGTGATCGCGGTCGAACGCGACGACCGCTGCCTGCCGTTGCTCGGCGAACTCGGCGAAGCCTTTGGCGGACGGCTGACCGTCGTCCCCGACGATGCGATGGCGATCGACGCCGATGCCTTGGTCGGCGGGCCTTATCATATCGTCGCCAACCTGCCCTATAATGTCGGCACCGCGCTGTTCACGCGCTGGCTGGAACCGGCGGCATGGCCGCCCGCCTGGCTGTCGCTGACCTTGATGTTCCAGCAGGAGGTCGCCGAGCGCATCGTCGCCAGGGTCGATACTTCGGCTTACGGGCGGCTCGCTGTGCTGGCGCAGTGGCGATCGACCGCGAAGATCGCGATGAAGGTCCATCGCTCGGCCTTCACCCCGCCGCCCAAGGTGATGTCGGCGATCGTCCATGTTACCCCGGCGGAACAGCCCGCGGGGGTGAATCCGCGGATTCTGTCGAAGCTCACCGAGCATGGTTTCGGCCAGCGGCGCAAGATGCTGCGGCAGAGCCTGAAGGGCATGCCGGGGGCGATCGACGCGCTGGAGGCCTGCGGGATCGAGGCAACGCGGCGCGCCGAAACGGTGCGCGTCGCGGAATGGGTCGAGCTGGCGCGGGAGCTGAGCCGCTAGGTCAATTCTGGCTGGTGGTCACCACCGTCTTGGGGACCAAGGCTTCGGCAGCAACCACGCGCTTTTCCGCGCTCGCGCCGATCGTCTTTTCGAGCGCCGCGACCTGCGGGCATTTGTCGGCGCAGATCCGCTTCGCCTCGGCGAGCTTTTCACGAGCGAGTTCGAGTGCGCCCTTATCGGCGAGCGCTTCCCCCTGCCCGGTCAGCGCGACGATGTCGGTGGGTTCGAGCAGCAGTGCCTCGCGATAGAGGCCGATCGCCTTGCCCGGCAGGCCCTGCGCGCGCGCGACCTGCGCCAGCGCGATGATCGCGCTGCGGTTGCGCGGATCGGCGGCGAGCGCCGATTCATAAAAGTCGGTCGCCGCGACGAGGTTGCCCGTCCCCTGCGCCTTCACACCCTGTTCCTGCAGCGCGATCGAGACCGGCAATATGTCGTTGTCTGCGCGCTGCGCGTCGGAGGCCGTCGGCAGGCTGGCAAGGACAAGACCGGCACCAAGGGCCAGGAAACTGATGCGCATCGCATTCTCCCATCGCTTCATCGCCGGCGACGCTAACATGGCGAAGTCAATCGGGCGAGGAAAAATCCGTCGCAGCGGTCATGCCCCGGGGTGAGCAGAAAACCGGCTCCCGCAGCGCGCCCGATACCGCCGGGCAGGATGTCGGTGTCGGCGGTCCAGCCGGGATGCCGGGTCAGAAACTCGTCCACCTGGGCGCGCCCCTCGCGTGCGATGATCGAGCACACCGCATAGAGCAACTTGCCGCCCGGCGCCACCAGATCGGCACCGAGGTCGATCAGCTTCGCCTGGTCGGCGACATGGCGGTCGAGCCGCGCGGGGGTCAGGCGCCAGCGCAGCTCGGGGCTGCGCCGCCAGGTGCCGCTGCCCGAGCAGGGGGCGTCGACGATGACGCGGTCGGCCTTGCCCATATGCGCCGCGAGCATCGTGGGTTCCTGCCCCGGGTTGAGCAACAGCGTCTCGATACGCGTCGCGCCGGCACGGTTGGCGCGCGGCGGCAGTTGCTGAATCCGGGCGCGGTTGGTGTCGCAGGCGAGGATGGCGGCTTCGTCATTGGTCGCCGAGGCGATGGCGAGGGTCTTGCCGCCGGCGCCGGCGCACAGGTCGACGACGGTCTGACCGGCCTCGGCGGCGAGCGCGACCGCCGCCAACTGGCTTGCGGCGTCCTGCACTTCAAACTGTCCCTCGGTATAGGCCGAATGCTGGACCGCGGCGGTTTCGCCGGGCAAGCGCCAGCCGTCGGCGAGCCCGTCGATCGCTTCGCCGTCGGGAAAGATCGCGGCGAGTTCGTCGCGGCTCGAGCGCAGCCGGTTGGCGCGCAGGTCGAGCGGCGCGCGGGCGAGCATCGCGTCATGCTCGGCCTTGCCGACCAGCGGATCGAACAGCTTGAGCAGCGCCTTCGACGCCAGTCCGGTTTCGGCGCGCGGTTCGTCGGCGGCGATGACGGCGGCCCCGTAAGCGGCGCCGTCGAACAGCGCGGCGAGGCCGGGGTCGGCATCGGCGAGGACGAGCATCGCGGCGCGGCCCGACGGCGGCACCGAGCGGATGGCGCGGATCGCATCATAGACATGATTGCGGATCGCACGGCGGTCCTTCGACCCCGCATAACGCCGCGCGCGCATCGCATCGGCGAAGATCGCGTCGGCGGGCGGCCCGCCGTCGCGCGCGGCGATGGCGATGGCGTCGAGGATTTCGATGGCGGTCTGGACGCGGGCGGCGGGGGTCATGGGTTCAACCTTTCCTCCCCGTCATCGCGAGGAGCGAAGCGACGAAGCGATCCAGCGCCGCGCAAGGCCGCCCCGGATTGCTTCGCTATGCTCGCAATGACAGCCGGGCAAATTTACCCGACCGGATAGTTCGGCGCCTCGCGGGTGATCGCGACGTCGTGGACATGGCTTTCGCGCAGCCCCGCATTGGTGATGCGGACGAACTTGGCGCGCTCGCGCAGATCCTTGAGGGTGCGGCTGCCGGTATAGCCCATCGCCGCCTTCACCCCGCCCACGAGCTGGTGGATGACGTCCTTCGCGGGACCCTTGAAGGGCACCTGGCCCTCGATACCCTCGGGGACCAGTTTCATCTGGTCCTTGATGTCCTGCTGGAAATAGCGGTCGGCCGAGCCGCGCGCCATCGCGCCGACGCTGCCCATGCCGCGATAGCTCTTGTAGGTGCGCCCCTGGAACAGGAAGGTTTCGCCCGGCGCCTCGGCGGTGCCGGCGAGCAACGAGCCGACCATCACGCTCGACGCGCCCGCCGCGAGCGCCTTGGCGATGTCGCCCGAGGTGCGCAGGCCGCCGTCGGCGATCACGGGAACGCCGAGCCTCTGCGCCGCCTCGACGCTGTCGAGGATCGCGGTGAGCTGCGGCACGCCGACGCCCGCGACGACGCGCGTCGTGCAGATCGAACCCGGGCCGATGCCGACCTTCACGCCGTCGGCGCCCGCGTCGATCAGCGCCTTGGTCGCGTCGCCGGTGGCGACATTGCCCGCGAGCACCTGAACGCGGTTCGACAGTTTCTTGATGCGCGCGACGGTTTCCCCCACACCCTTGCTGTGACCGTGCGCGGTGTCGACGACGATCAGGTCGCACTCGGCGTCGAGCAACGCCTCGGCGCGCTCGATGCCGCTGTCGCCGGTGTTGGTCGCCGCCGCGACGCGCAGGCGGCCGCTGGCATCCTTGGTCGCGTCGGGGAAATTGACCGCTTTTTCCATGTCCTTGACGGTGATCAGGCCGATGCAGCGATAATCGTCATCGACGACGAGCAATTTTTCGATGCGGCGCTGGTGGAGCAATTTGCGCGCCTCGTCCTGCCCGACGCCGGGGCGCACGGTGGCGAGATTTTCTGCGGTCATCAGCTCGCGCACCGGCTGGCCGGGGTTGTCGGCGAAGCGCACGTCGCGGTGGGTCAGGATGCCGACGAGCTTGCCGCCGGTCTCGACCACCGGGATGCCCGAGATTCGGTGCTGGTCCATCAGCGCGGTGGCGTAGGAGAGCGGCGCGTCGGGGGTGATGGTGATCGGGTTGACGATCATCCCGCTTTCGTAACGCTTGACCTGGCGCACCGCGGCGGCCTGTTCCTCGATGGTGAGGTTGCGGTGGAGCACGCCGATGCCGCCGATCTGCGCCATCAGGATCGCCATGTCGGCCTCGGTCACCGTGTCCATCGCCGACGAAAGGATCGGGATGTTGAGCGTGATGTCGCTGGTCAGCTGGGTCTGCAGATTGGCGTCCGACGGCAGGATGTCCGACGCGCCGGGCACCAGCAGCACGTCGTCGAAGGTCAGGCCGGTGATGATTTCCATGGGGTGCCACTTTCTGCTCTTGGCGGCGCCTGGCTCCCGAAACGGGGCGGCACACGCGATTCGTTTGGTGGCGGCCCATGTAACCAGTCGGCGCCGCGCGCGCCAGTGGGCGGGACGCGATTATTTCGCGCCTTTGGCCGGCGCCGCGAACCGCAGGGAGCAGCGGTCGCGGCACCGGCCGCGCCGTCAGCGCATCAGCATGGCGATGGGGATACCGACCGCCAGCAGGAAGATCAGCGTGAAGGCGAGATTCGCGCCAAAGCCCGGTGTGAGCGCACCGGCATGCGCGTCGCGGAAGACAGCGATATTGGCGGCCAGATCGGGATTGCCGGTCACGAGTCCGATGTCGAGATGGCGTCCCGTTTTCAGGAAGGTCAGCGCCTCGCGTTCCTCGTCGGGCGAGACGGCGGGGTAGCGGCGAAAAATATCGGCCGCGCGCGCGGCCGGAGCGGAAAGCCCCTTTGTTTCGTTCGTCATAAGAGATCCAATCGTCCGGGTCCCCCGAAGCGGAGGACCGGTGAAAGCCGGGCCGCCCGGCGGGCGGCCGTCGATGGTCAGACGATAGGGGCGGGCGGCGCGCGCGCCGCATAGGGGGCGGCCCGCGAACCCGGCGCGGCAAAGGCGGCCGCAAGACGATAGGTGGGCGCGACCGCCGACGGCGCGGCCAGCGCAATGGTCGCCGGTAGCACGACGGGATCGGGTCCGTCGGCGGGCCGATGATCGCGTCCGTCGAGCCGCGTCGCCGCCGTCAGCTTGATCGCGGCGGCGCGCACCGCGTGTCCCGGCACATCCTTCAGCGCGCGGGCGATCGTCCGCTCAGGGGGGCTGCCGATCGCCTCGACCGCCAGCGCCTCGCGCCCGGTCGCCAATACGCCGACCGACAGCACGGCCAGCCAGGCAAACCAGGCGCCGATGCGGCTGCGTCCGAAGGTGGCGATCAGGGCCATGGGCGGTGTGGATAGGGCATGGTGGCTGAACGGGTCCCTAACCCGGCGAAGGCGGCGGGTAAAGCGGGGCAAACAGATAGTATACTAACTGAGGGTTGCAGAGTGCCGCCGTTCGGTGCATCGCCGCCGCGACGAACGGGATGAGCGAATGAGCGATTTGAGGCAGGCGCTGGCCGCCGCGCAGGATTATCGGACCGCAGCGCAGGCCGCGCTCGCGGCACGGCTGGAGCAGACGCCGATCGACGCCGAGCAGCGCGCGGCGCATGGCTTCGCCTGGGTCGCCACCACCGTGGCGGCGCTTGACGCAACATTGGCGTGGTATGAGGCGGGCGAGCGGCCGCGCGTCGATGCCCTCGTGACCGGCCTCGCCTTCGCCGAAGGGATCGCGCAGCTCGTCGGCGGGCTGCCGATGGGACAGAATGAGATATTCCGTCCCGCGGATCTGGGGTTGGCGGCCGCCGCGGCGAAACTGGCAACGCATTGCGCGGCGCTGCTCGATGCCGGCCAGGCGGTAGCGCGCGCCGAGCTGACCGCGCTGCTTGCGAGTGGGCAATGGCCGAGCGAGACGCTGCACGATGCCGATCTCGACGCGATCCGCGACCAATATCGCCGCTTCACCGACGCAGAGATATTGCCGCACGCGCACGGCTGGCACCTCGCCAATGCGCTGATCCCCGATGCGACGGTCGCGGCCATGGCCGATCTCGGCACCTTCGGCGTGTGCATTCCCGAAGACCATGGCGGCCTCGGCCTCGGCAAGCTCGTCATGTGCATCGTCACCGAGGAATTGTCGCGCGGCTGGATCGGCACCGGATCGCTGGGCACAAGGTCCGAGATCGCGGGCGAGCTGATCGTGCTCGGCGGCACCGAGGCGCAGAAGGCCGAATGGCTGCCACGGATCGCGAGCGGCGAGATTTTGCCGACCGCGGTGTTCACCGAACCCGATGTCGGATCCGACCTCGGCTCGTTGCAGACGCGTGCGCGTCGCGGCGAAGGCGGCGACTGGGTGATCGACGGCGCCAAAAACTGGATCACCCATGCCGCGCGCTCGGACCTGATGACCTTGCTCGCGCGCACCCTGCCCGAAGCGAAGGGCTATGCCGGCCTCTCCATGCTGCTGGTGCCCAAGCCGCGCGGCAGCGAGGACGTCCCCTTCCCCGCCCATGGCATGAGCGGCAGCGAGATCGAGGTGCTGGGGTATCGCGGGATGCGCGAATATGCGCTGCAGTTCGACGGGCTGCGCGCGCCCGCCGATGCACTGCTCGGCGGCGAGGAGGGGCAAGGGTTCAAGCAATTGATGCGCACCTTCGAGGGCGCGCGCATCCAGACCGCCGCGCGCGCCGTCGGGGTGGCGCGGCGCGCGCTCGAACTCGGGCTCGACTATGCGACGACGCGCAAGCAGTTCGGCAAGCCGATCGTCCATTTCCCGCGCGTGTCGGACAAAATCGCGATGAGCCTCGTCGATTTCGTTACCGCGCGCGAACTCTCCTACGCCGCCGCGCGCGCCAAGGACGGCGGCAAGCGCTGCGACATCGAGGCGGGCATGGCGAAGCTGCTCGGCGCGCGCGCGGCCTGGTCGAACGCCGACGCCAGCCTGCAGATCCACGGCGGCAACGGCTATGCCATGGAATATGAGATCAGCCGCGTGCTGTGCGATGCGCGCATCCTCAACATCTTCGAGGGCGCGGCCGAAATCCAGGCGCAGGTGATCGCCCGCGGCCTCGTCGGGGGCCGCAACTGATGGCGGACGGCAGCGAGCCTCGGCCCGCCCCCGTCTCGCCGCTCGCGCCGTTTCAATTCCCCGCCTTTCGCGCGATCTGGATCGCCAATCTCGCCTCGAATATGGGGTCGATGATCCAGTCGGTCGGCGCCGCGTGGCTGATGACCGAGCTGACCCAGTCGCATCTGCTGATCGCGCTGGTCAATGCGGGAGCGACGATCCCGATCCTGCTGCTCGGCGTGTTCGCGGGGGCGATCGCCGACAATTACGACCGGCGACGGGTGATGCTGTGGTCGCAGGTCGCGATGCTCGCCGCGTCGGCGGCGCTGGCGGTCGTCACATGGGTCGGCGCGATCGGTCCCCTGTCGCTGCTGTTTTTCACGCTCGCGGTCGGTTGCGGCACCGCGGTCAATTCGCCCGCCTGGCAGGCGTCGGTGCGCCAGCAGGTCGGCCATGCCCATTTGCCGCAGGCGATCGCGCTCAACAGCATCGCCTTCAACCTCGCGCGCAGCGTCGGCCCGGCGCTCGGCGGGCTGCTGATTTCGCTCACCGGACCGGCGCCGGCCTTCGCGCTCAACACGCTAAGCTATCTGGTGCTGATCGTCGTGCTGCTGCGCTGGAAGCCCGAGACCGAGCCGCCGAAGCGCAGCCCGATGCTCGCTGCGATCGCGACGGGCCTGCGCTTCTGCGCGCAGTCGGACCCGGTGCGCCGCGTGCTGATGCGCGGCTTTTCCTTTGGTTTCGGCGCGGCGGCGTTTCAGGCTTTGCTGCCCTCGCTCGTCCGCGACCAGTTGAAGGGCGGCGAACTCGATTACGGCCTTTGCCTCGGGGCCTTTGGGCTGGGATCGATCGTCTGCGCGCTGTGGGTAGGCGCGGCGCGGCGGCGCTGGGGCAGCGAGACGGTGGTCAGCGTCGCGACCTTGGCCTTTGCGGCGGCGCTGGTCCCGGTCGCGCTGACCGATCAGGTCGCGGCGGTGCTCGCCGCCGCCTTCCTCGCCGGCATGGCCTGGGTCGGCACGCTGACGTCGCTCAACGTCGCGATGCAGCTGCGCTCGCCCGACGCGATCCTCGGGCGCTGCCTGTCGATCTATCAGGCGGTGACCTTTGGCGCGCTGGCGCTCGGCGCGTGGATTTTCGGGATGATCGCCGACCTGTGGACGCTGCCCGCGGCCGTGCTGGCCGGCGGCGGCTGGCTGGCGCTGTCGGTGCCGATCCTCCACGCCGTCGCCCCGATGCCGGGGCGCGACGAGGGGCGGATAGACACTTAAGCCTGCGCGTTTTTCCAGTCGCGCTTGATCTTCTTGGCGAGGCTCCATTTATGGACCTCGGTCGGGCCGTCATAGATGCGGAAGGCGCGGACTTCGCGGAACACCTGTTCGACGATCGTCTTGTCGGTGACCCCGGTGCCGCCCATCACCTGGACGCAGCGATCGGCGATGCGCATCAGCGCCTCCGACACCGCGACCTTGGCCATCGAGCTTTCGGCGGTGCCGAGGTCGCCGGTGTCGAGCACTTCGGCGCACCAGCGGATCATCAGTTCGGCCTGTTTCAGGTCGATCAGATTCTCGGCGAGCATGAAGCCGACGCCCTCATGGTCGATCAGCGGCTTGCCGAAGGCGGTGCGGCGATTGGCGTAGTCGGTCGCGATCTCATGCGCGCGCTCGCACGCGCCGTGCCAGCGCATGCAATGCGACAGGCGCGCGGGGGACAGGCGGATCTGGGCATATTTGAACCCCTCGCCCGCTTGCCCAAGCATCTGGTCGGCGGGGACGCGCAGATTGTCGATGACGACGGTGGCGTGGCCGCCGGGCATCGAACTGTCGATCGTGTTCGGCACATGCTCGATGCGGATCGCGGGATCGGGCAGGTCGACCAGGAACATGCACGCGCCGCCGCCCGCGGCGACGTCCTCGGCCTTCGCCATCACGATACCGACCTTCGCGCCGTCGGCGCCGGTGATGAAGCATTTGCGGCCGTTGATGACCCAATGATTGCCGTCCATCCGGCAGGTCGTCTTCATCATCGAGGGGTCGGAGCCCGCGCCGCCCTCTTCGGCGGGTTCGGTCATGAAAAAGGCCGAGCGCGCATGACCCTCGACCAGCGGCTTCAGGAAACGCTCTTTCAACTCGGGGCTGCCGACCTTGCCGAGCAGATACATATTGCCCTCGTCGGGCGCGGCGGTGTTGCACGCGAGCGGGCCGAGCGGCGACAGGCCGGTCTTCTGCAGCACATAGGCCGTCTCGACCTGCGTCAGATGGTCGCCGTCGGCCAGGATATGCGGGGAAAGGACGCCGGCGGCGCGCGCGCGGGTCTTGAGTTCGTCGACGAGGTCGTCGGTCGGGGCGCCATGATGGTCGCGGCGCGGGTCGCTTTCATAGGGGGCGACGATGGTGCGGACGAAGGTTTCGACGCGTTCGCCGATGTCGAGGGCGCGCTGCGAGACGGTCGCGGCGGCGGTTGGCTGGCTCATTTCCTGGCTCCCCAATATGTCGGGGACCCGTTGGATCATTTGCGCTGGCGGGGCAAGGCCTTCGCCGCCGATTGACGGAAAACAGTGAACGCCCCGGCCGTGGGGGGCCGGGGCGCTCGATCAGGCTAATTAAGGGACCAACCAAATATAGCCTGAGTCTCGGGTACTCTGTGTCTTAGCGCAGCAGGTTCATCACGCCCTGCTGGCTCTGGTTCGCCTGGGCGAGCATCGCGGTCGAGGCCTGGGCCAGGATGCCGGCAGCCGCGAGCTTCGTCGATTCCGCCGAAAAGTCGGTGTCTTCGATGCGCGACTTCGAGTCCGCCAGATTGACGACGGTCGACGTCAAATTGTCGACAGTGGCTTCGAGGCGGTTCTGCTGGGCACCCAGGTTGGCGCGTTCGGTGGCGACCGTCTGGATCGCGGTGTCGAGCGTGGTGAGCGCAGCCGAGGCACCGGTATCGGTCGAGAAGTCGAGCCCGTCGACGCCAAGGCCGGCCGACTGCATGTCGGCGATGGCGATGTTCACGACTTCGCCGTCGTTGATGCCGGTCTGGATGTTCAGGTCGGCGGTGCCGTCGAGCAGCGCGGTACCGTTGAAGGTGGTGCGGGTCGCGACGTCGTCGATCTGGGCGATCAGCGCGGTGACTTCGGTCTGCACGGCTGCACGATCGTCGTCGCTCAGCGTGCCGGTCGAGGCCTGGACAGCCAGTTCACGCATACGGACGAGCATGTTCGAAATGCCGCCCATCGCGCCTTCCGCCGTCTGCGACAGCGAGATGCCGTCGTTCGAGTTGCGGATCGCCTGGTTCAGACCGCGGACGTTGGCGTCCATGCGGGTCGCAATCGCGAGACCGGCGGCGTCGTCCTTGGCGCTGTTGATGCGCTTGCCGCTCGACAGGCGTTCCATCGCCTCCGACTGCATGCGGTTCGCAACACGCGAACTATTCTGGGCGCGAAGGGCGCTCACATTGGTGTTGATAACAGTCATTTTGTTCCCTTTCCGGCCCCCCAAGGGCCATTCCCGTGGTGTAAGGCTCGGCGAGCTTCACGATTGCAGTAACGACGGGCGCCCCGGCGGCTTAAGCGGGGCGCGTCAAAAAAACGCCGGACGCGGTCAATTGTCTGCCCATAGCGGGACTAATTCGCTGTTTTACAACGAATAAAATTATTGGCACGCGCTTTGCAGTACTCTTGGCGTGCGGCGCGATGCTGCCCTCGAGGACGGATGATTTATGAGCACGATTGACCCGAGCCGACTGCTGCAGATGCGCAGTTCGATCCTCAATCAGAACCAGGCGCTGCAACGCGCCGCGGGCCGCGGTGCGGTCGGCGGCATCGACGGCGCCGGCGAAACGAACCCCGACTTCGGTTCGGCAATCTCGGCCGCGCTGCAACTGGTCAACGCCCAGCAGACCAAGGCGAGCGAGATCACCGAAGCCTATGAGCGCGGCGACACCCACGACATCGTCAGCGTGATGATCGAGCGGCAGAAAGCCTCGCTCGGCTTCGAGACGACGTTGCAGGTCCGCAACAAGCTGCTCTCGGCCTACCGCGACATCATGAACATGCCGGTGTAACCCCAGATGGCCGACGCACAGATCCTGACCCCCGTCGACGACGGCAGCGCGAACCGCCTGCCCGTCCGCGCCATGGGCGGCCGCCTGGCCCCCATCCAGCAATTCATCCGCCAGCCCGCCGTCCAGCGCGCCCTGCCCGCGATCGCCACCACGGCGGCGATCGGCATCGCCGCGCTCGCCTATTTCGCGACCGCCGCGGCGCCGCAGACCCAGTTGTTCGCCGGTCTCGCCGACGCCGATAAATCGGCGGTCGCCGACGCGCTGACCGCGCAGGGCATCGCGCACACCATCGACCCCACGACCGGCGCGCTCACGGTCGACGCCGACAAGCTCCACGCCGCGCGCATCGCGCTCGCAGGGCAAGGCCTGCCCAAGGCATCGGCCGACGGCAGCGAGATGCTCGGCGCGCTTCCCATGGGCGCCAGCCGCGCGATCGAGGGCGAGACGCTGCGCGGCGCCCGCGAAGCCGACCTTGCCCGCACGATCGAGGCGATCGACGCGGTCAAGGGCGCACGCGTCCATATCGCCGCCGCCGAACCCAGCCTGTTCGTCCGCGAGGACAAGCCCGCCACCGCGTCGGTGATGCTGACGCTGCAGAACGGCCGCACGCTCAGCGACGGTCAGGTGCAGGCGATCCGCTTCCTCGTCGCTTCGTCGGTGCCGGGCATGAACGCCGACCAGGTCTCGGTGATCGACCAGCGCGGCGCCTTGCTGTCGGAATCGGCGACGTCGAGCGACATGCAGGCCTTCCAGCTCCAGACCCAGATCGAGGACCGCTTTCGCCGCGCGCTCGACAGCCTGCTCGGCCCGATGCTGGGCGCCGGCAATTACAGCGTCGAGGTCCATGCCGACGTCGATATGTCCGAAAGCCAGGCAACCCGCGAAAGCTTTCCCGAGAATGATCGCGCGCTCACCAGCGAACAGATCACCCGTTCGTCCAGCGGCCAGGGCAACGCCCCCGCGGTCGGCATCCCCGGCGCGCTGTCGAACCAGCCGCCGCCCGCCTCGACGCTGAACCAGACCCCGACGGGCACCGCGCCGGGCGCCGCGGGATCGGCCACCGAGACGCAGAGCAACGAAAACGCCCAGCGCGCCTATGAAGTCGGGCGCGAGATTTCGGTGACGCACCGCCCGCAGGGCCAGCTGCGCCGCGTGTCGGTCGCGGTCGCGCTGAACCAGGGCAGCAAGGCCTTGACCCAGGGCGACCTCGCCAAGATCGACCGGCTGGTCAAGGGCGCGGTCGGTTTCGACGCCGCGCGCGGCGACCAGGTCGCGATCGGCCAGCGTCCCTTCGCCAAGATCGAAGACACTTCGCCCGCTTTCTACGAACAGGGCTGGTTCCTGCCGCTGATCAAACAGGTCGGCGCGGTGCTCGCCGCGATCCTCGCCTTTTTCTTCATCGGTCGTCCGCTGATCCGTTCGGCGAAAGCCCGCGCCGCAGCGCGCGCCGAACGCGACGCCGCGCTCGAGGACTCGCTCATGGCGACCGCGGGCGCGCAATCGTCGCTCGCCGCGCCGCGCGCCGGCCGCGAAATCACGCTCGAGATGATCGAGGCAGCGCCGAGCTATGAGGCGCGCGCCAACCTGGTCCGCGCCTTCGTCCGCCAGGATTCGGCGCGCGCCGCGATCGTCGTGCGCCAGCTGATGCAGGAGGGCGCCCGTGGCTGATCTCGACACCGCGCTCGGCACGCCGCCCGCCAAGGCCCCCGTCGAAGGATCGGCCGCCGCCGCCATCCTGCTGATGCTGCTCGACGAAAGCGATGCCGCGACGATCCTGAAGCATCTCGACCCCGACGAAGTGCGCCAACTCGCCAAGGGCATGTTCGACGCCGCGAGCGCCACCGAGGGCCAGATCGAGCAGGCGCTCGACCGCTTCGTGAACCGCAGCCGCTCGGTCAGCGCCTTCAGCATCGGCGCCGATACGCGCATCCGCAGCGTCATCAACGAGGCGGTGGGCAATGTCCGCGCCGACAATATCCTGGCCGCCGTCGCGCCGCAGTCGAGCGCCGCGTCGCTCGAAATGCTGCGCTGGATGGACCTCGACGCGATCAGCGGCCTGCTCGCCAGCGAGCATCCGCAGGTCGGCGCGCTGATCCTGTCGGTATTGGTTCCCGACATCGCGGCGCGCGCGATCGAAACGCTCGACGAAGGACTTCAGGCCGACCTGGTGCTGCGCGCCGCGCAGCTGACCTCCGTGGCCGCCGCCGCGATCGAAGATCTGGAATCGGTGCTCGCCTCGGCCAATATCGGCGGCCAGCGCGTCGCCAAGCAGGCGATCGGCGGCCCGAGCGACGTCGCCAAGATCATGAAAAAAATGCCGAAGTCGCTGAGCGAACGGACGATCCGCAACCTCAAGAAAGCCGATCGCCAGCTCGCCCAGACGATCGAGGAAGAGATGTTCATCTTCGAAAATCTGCGCGACCTCGACATGAAGAGCCTCGGCACCATCCTGCGCGGCGTCGATGCGTCGCAGCTCGCGATCGCGCTCAAGGGCGCCGACGACGACATGGTCGATCTGTGCCTGTCGACGATGTCGCAGCGCGCGTCGGAAACGATCCGCGACGACATGGCCGAAATGACGATGGTCAAGCGCACCGATGTCGACGATGCGCAAAAGAGCATCATGCAGATCGTGCGCCAGATGGCCGCCTCTGGCGAGATCATGATCGCGGGCGCAGGCGACGATTATGTCTGACCACAGCTTCGCCCCGACCTCGCTGGCGCTGGCGATGGCGCGCGACACCGGCTTTCGTCCGCTGTCGTTCGATCCCGCCGTGCGCGCCCGCGAAGCCGTGGCCGCCGAACCCCCGTTCGTCGCCGAGCCCGGCGAAGATCCGTTCGCGCAGGGCCTGGCCGAAGGCCAGCGCCTCGCCCAAGCCGGTTTCGCGGCCGAACGCGGCCAGTTGCTCGCGCTCGTCGCCGGCGCCGAGGCGCTGCAGGACGAACCGAGCGAGGAACTGGCGCAGCTGATCGCCGAAACCGTCGAGCGCCTCGTCCGCCAGATCGTCGTGACCGCGCCGATCGATGCCGAATGGCTGAAGGATCAGGCCGATATCGCCGCCGCGCTCGTCGCCGAGGCCGACAAGGCGCGTACCTTGTGGGTCCACCCGCAGGACGCGGCGCTGCTGATCGACGCCGACATCCGCCTGCCGATCGCGGCCGACGCCGCGATGCTGCGTGGCACGGTGCGTATCGAGACCTCGGCCGGCTGGATCGAGCATGGCCGCGCCGTCTATCTCAATGAACTCCGCGCCGCGCTCGGCCGCGAGGACGACGCCGCATGACCCGCCGCCTCGCCCTGTCGGCGCAGCAATTGCTCGCCCCCGTCGATATCGCCAAGGCGAGCCCGCGCCGCATCGGCACGCTCGTCGCGCACGAGGGCATCATGCTGGAAGTGTCGGGGTTCCCGCAGCCCTTGGGCAGCAACGTCCGCATCAAATCGGCCGACAACGACTATGTCTATGGCGAGGTCGTCGGTTTCCGCGGCCATCGCAGCCTGGTGCTGCCCTTCGACATGAACAAGCCGCTGGTCACCGGCGCGCCGGTCGAGCCGCATGGCGCATCGTCTATGGTTCCGGTCGGCAAGACCTTGCTCGGCCGCATCATGGACGCGCAGGGCAATCCGCTCGACGGGCGCCCGCCGGTCAAATCGCAGTTCCTGTGGCCGCTCGCCGGGCGCAAGGTCAATCCGCTGCGCCGCGGCCGCGTCACCCGCCCGCTCAACATGGGCGTGCGCGCGATCAACGGTCTGCTCACCGTCGGCGAAGGCCAGCGCGTCGCGATCATCGCGGGCTCGGGCGTCGGCAAGTCGGTGCTGATGGGCCAGATGATCGCCGGCACCGAATGCGACGTGATCGTCGTCGGCCTGATCGGCGAGCGCAGCCGCGAGGTCAGCGACTTCGTCGAGACCAAGCTGCCCCCCGAAGTCCGCAAGAAATCGGTCGTCGTCGCGGTTCCCGCCGACCATCCACCCTTGCTCCGCCTGCGCGCCGCGATGCGCGCCACCGCGATCGCCGAGGCGTTCCGCGACGAGGGCAAGAAGGTCCTCCTGCTCATCGACAGCCTGACCCGCGTCGCGCATGCGCAGCGCGAGATCGGGCTGACCTTGGGCGAACCGCCGACGATGAAGGGCTATCCGCCGTCGGTCTTCGCGCTGATCCCCTCCTTGTGCGAACGCGCCGGCATCGACAAGCAGACCGGCGGCTCGGTCACCGCGCTCTATACCGTGCTCGCCGACGGCGGCGACATCGACGACCCCGTCGTCGACAGCGCGCGCGCGATCGTCGATGGCCATATCATCCTGTCGCGCACCATGGCGGAGCAAGGCATCTATCCCGCGATCGACGTCGCCCGCTCGCTGTCGCGCACCATGGCCGACTCGGTCGATCCCGACCATGCCGCCGCGGCTGCGCGCTTTCGCCAGCTGTGGTCGGCCTATGAAGAGAATCGCGACCTGATGCTGATGGGCGCCTATGTCGCCGGCGCCGATCCAGTGCTCGACATCGCCATCGCGCGCCGTGCCGACCAGCTCGCCTATGTGGCGCAGCCGGCCAAGGCGCAGGTCGATTTCACCACCTCCCGCCAGTCTCTCGTTGAAGGATATAGTGCATGACCTCTCGCACCGCGCGTCGCAAACGGATCATCCGCGTTCGCGGCGTCGAGCATCAGATGGCGGAGGCCAACCTGGCGCGCGCCAACAATGAGCTCGCCAATCTGGTCGAGCTGTCGAAGCGCCTCGAGGTGCTGCGCAGCGACCTTGCCATGGCGAAGGGCGCGGTCGCGGGGCGTGCGCTCAACACGATCGGCGAACTCGGCGTGCGGCTCGACATGGCAAAGGAAAATCTGGTCGCGCCGATGAGCAATGCCAGCGCGCGCCGCGACCAGATGGGCGAGCTCGCGCAGCGCGCGATGGTCAAGGAAGAGTCCGCCGTCCGCCTGTACGAAAGCAGCCGCAAATCGGCCGAGCAGGAAAGCGAACGCCGCGCCGACGCCAATCGCCCGTTTCGCGTGCGCGGCGGCATGCGGCTGCGCCTGATCGACGGGGGCGTCGCATGATGGGCGCCTTGTCGCAAACGATGACGACGCTGCCGCCGCTGTTCGCCGGCCTGATGCCCGCCGCGCCCGCCGCGACGGGCGACGAGGGCGGCTTCGAGCAGCTTATCGCGGTGCAGACGAGTGTCGCAGGGGCAGCCAAGGCGACCGTGCCCGCGGCACCTCCCGCGTCCGCTGCGCCGGTTGCCGAGGCGGCGATCGTGGCGGCCCCAGCGATTGTGTCGCCGGTTATTGTCGAACGTCCGGCGATCGCGAACCCCATCGCCGGCAGCCCGGTTGTCACGGCAGCACCGACCGCCGCCCTGTCGGTTGCCGGCGCGCCAGTGGCCGACCTGCCCGTTGCGACGCAGCCCGCCACCAACCTGCCCCCCGCTCCCGCTCCGGCCCCGGGCAAGGCAGCCCCCGCCCTCCCCCGCGCCACCGCACCGCAACCCGAAGCCGCCGCGCAGCCCGCGTCCGAAGCGCCGGTAAAGGCCGAAACCCCGACGCCCGACAAGGCGATCGTCGCCGCGAACGAATTGCTCGCAACACTTGCACAATTCACCACGCCCGCCGCGAAGCCCGCCCCGGCAAAGCTGCCGACCGCCACGGTCGAAGGCGACGGCGAAACCAAAAGCGATGGCGAAACCGCTACTGCGGGCGACGTGGCCGCGACGCCCGACGCTGCCGTCATTCTGACCCTGACCCCGGCGGTCCAGACGACCGTCGAGGCGCGCCCGGCCGTAAAGCCCGCCGCCGAAGCCGCACAGCCGCGCCGCGACGAAGCGCCCACCCCGCCGATCGCCGCCCCGAAGGTCCGCGATACCGCTACGCCGCTTCCGGTCGCCGCCGAGCTGCCGGTCGCCAAACCCGCCGCCGACGCGTCGATGACCGTGTTGTTCGCGCTGCCCGCCGCCGCGCCTGCCGCTGCCCAGCTCGGCGCGTCCGTCTCCGCCGCGACTATCGCCGAGCGTGTGCTCGATCTTACCAGCGACGACGCCTGGGTCGACCAGCTTGCCTCGGACATCGCCGCGACCAAGTCGGTCTCGAACGAGATCAGCTTTCGCCTGATGCCGCGCCACCTCGGTCGGCTCGACGTGTCGATGCTGGCCGGCGACGACGGCGTGTCGCTGAAACTCGACACCCAGCATGAAGCCACCGCGACGATCGTCACCGCGGCGCAGGTCCGCCTCGTCGACGACCTTCGTCAGCAGGGCGTGCGCGTTGCCGATACGCAGGTGACCTGCACCCCGAGCGACGCTGGCCGCCAGTCGCAGCAGGGCCAGGGCCGCAGCCCCGCCCAGGACGCGGCGCATCTGATCGAAACCGCCACCGAGCGCGACCCGCGCGAAACCCGTGACCAAGAGCGCGCCGGCGACCGCCGCGGCCGCTTTGCCTGACCAGGAGCAGAGTGATGAGCAAGGACAAGAGTGAAGCCGCCGAACCCAAGAAGAAGGGCGGCATGAAGAAGCTGCTGACGATCACCGTCGGCGCCGTGGCGCTGATCGGCGCCGGTGTCGGCGCGGGTCTGTATTTCGGGGTCGGCATGGCGCATGAAGCGCCCAAGCCCGAGGATCATTATCCCAAGCTGGTCGTCCGCGATCCCGCCGCCGAACCCGCCGCGAAGGGGGAAGGCGAAGAAGCGGCGGCGCCGAAGGTCGGTACCGTCTCGGTCCCGAACGACAAGTTCAAGGTCGATCCGCGCAAATATGAGATCACCTATTATCCGATCACCCAGGCGTTCACGACGAACCTCGCCGACGGGTCCGGTTTCCTGCAGATCGGGATCAGCCTGTCGACCTATTATGACGGCAAGGTCATCGCGAATATCGAGCGTCAGGACGTGCCGATCCGCTCGGCGGTGCTGATGGTCCTCGCCGAACAGGATCCCGCCTTGCTGTCGACTTCGCACGGCAAGCAGTCGCTGCAGCGCCAGCTGACCGCCGCGATCAACCAGGTGTTGCGCGACAAGGAAGGTTTCGGCGGCATCGACAACGTCTATTTCACGAGCCTGGTGATCCAGTGACCACCAAGACCAACCCTTTCAAGGCGCCCAAGGCGCCCGCCGCAAAACCGGATGCCGAGACCGTAGGCGATGACGCCAAGGCCTCGCTGCTGCTGCGCAAGTCGGAGGGCGGCTACGCTTTTCCGCTGCTCGACGGCGTCGCCAACCAGTTCGCCAAATCGCTGCGCGAGCTGATCCGCGCGCTGGGCGCGCCGACGGTGCAGGTCGAACGGCAGGCGGCCGAAGTCGTGCGTTTCGCCGACTGGACCGCGGCCTCGGCCCCGGCGATCTTCTGGCGCTATCACACGCCGCCGCTCAAGGGCCCGGTGCTGCTCGCCGGCAACCGCCCGCTGATCCTCCAGCTCGTCGACATCTTCTATGGCGGCAAGGGCCAGCTTGGCGCCGAACGCGAAGAACTGACCGATGCCGAGGAACGCTTCGCCGCGCGGCTCGGCCGCGACATGGGGATGCAGCTCGCCGCGGCCTGGGGCGACAAGCTGGCGATCGCACCCGAACTCGACTGCGTCACCGGCGATCCGGCCAAGCTCGCCGCGGTGCGTGCCGACGACGAAATCTACGTCCAGCGCTTCGTCCTGCGCGGCGGCAAGCTCGACGGCCGCACCGTCACCTGCGCCTATCCGGTCGCCGCGCTGCGCGGCATCGCCGGCGCCGAACCCGCCCCCGAGCTGCGCGAGATGAGCGCCGCCGACGCGGCCTGGACCGCGACGCTGAGCGGCGCCCTGAAGGAAGTTCGCCTTCCGGTACGCTCGGTGCTGGCCCGGCCCGAAATTTCTTTGGTCAAACTGCTCGGTTTGGAGGTCGGTGATATCATTCCGTTAACCATTCCGCGCAATGTTCCGGTAACCGTCGCCGGCCGCAGTTTCGCGGTCGGCAGCATCGGCGAAGCCAATGGGAATGCAGCCATAATGATCGAACATATCGAAAAAGGATCGGATCATGAGTGACATGAGCGAAGGCGCCGGTCGCCGTGATCGCCGCGACGCCAAGGATATGGCGATGGCGCCCAATTTCGACCTGCTCGCGGGCGTGTCGCTGCGCGTTTCGGTCGAGGTCGGATCGACGAGCATGACCCTCGCCGAACTGCTCGCCATGTCCGAGGGCAGCGTCGTCGAGCTCGACCGCGCCGCCAACGAATTGCTCGACATCTATGCCAATGGCACGCTGATCGCGCGCGGCGAGATCGTCAATGTCGATGGGCGTTACGGCATCCAGGTCGCCGAAGTCGTCGCGCCCGACCGCGGCCTCGCCGGTTTCGACCGGAGGGCCTGATGTTCGAATATATCCTGCGCCTGCTCATCCTGCTGCCGCTGGTCGGCGGCATGGCGTGGGGCAGCCTGTGGCTGTGGAAAAAGGTCCAGATGGGCACGCTCCAGCTGCCCGGGCAGGGCGCGAAGCGCGCGCGCGCGATCGAGATGATCGACGTGCTGCCGCTGGGTCCCGGAACCAAGCTGACCGTCGTCGAATTCGCCGGTCAGCGCATCCTGCTGTCGGTCTCGCGCGGCACCGTCACCCGGCTCGCCGACAACAGCCAGGGCGATTTCCATGTCGACTAAAAAGACCTGGCTGCGCGCCGCGGCGATCGCCGGCGGCCTCGCGCTGCTCGTTGCGGCGCCCGCCGCCTATGCGCAGGAGGCCAGCGGCCTCAGCCGCGCGGTGAACGAACTCGGCGGCGATGGCCGCCCGCTATCGCTGTCGCTCCAGATCCTCGTCCTGATGAGCCTGCTGACGGTGCTGCCGTCGCTGCTGTTGATGATGACCAGCTTCACGCGCATCATCATCGTGCTGTCGATCCTGCGCCAAGCGCTGGGGCTGCAACAGACGCCGCCGAACCAGGTCCTCGTGGGTCTCAGCCTGTTCCTGTCGCTGTTCGTGATGGCGCCGGTGATCAGCGAGGTGAACCGCGTCGCGATCGAACCCTATGGCCAGGAACAGATCGACATCGGCACGGCGGTGTCGCGCTCGGGCGACGCCCTTCATGGCTTCATGCTGACCCAGACGCGCAAGTCCGACCTGATGATGTTCGCCAAGATCGCCAAGGCGCCCAGCTATGCCAGCCCGAAGGACGTGCCTTTCTCGATCCTGCTCCCCGCCTTCGTCACCAGCGAACTCAAGACGGCGTTCCAGATCGGCTTCCTGATCTTCCTGCCCTTCCTGATCATCGACCTGATCGTCGCATCGGCGCTGATGTCGCTGGGTATGATGATGCTGTCGCCGACGATCATATCCATGCCTTTCAAGCTGTTGCTCTTCGTCCTTGTCGATGGGTGGGCGCTGACGATGGGCTCGCTCGCCGCCTCCTTCGGCACTTAGGGAGGCCGATGTGGAAGCCGATTATTTCGTCGGGGTAGCACAGCAGTCGCTGTGGATCCTCGCGCTCGCAACCGCGCCGCTGCTCATCCCGATCCTGGTCATCGGCGTACTGCTCGGCATGGTACAGGCCGCAACGTCGATCAACGAACAGACGCTGACCTTTGTCCCCAAGCTGATCGTTGCCGCGATCTGCCTCGCGATCTTCGGCGGCAGCATCCTCGTGCTGCTCACCGATTTCACCCGCGAGATTTTCGCGCAGATTCCGACGCTCGTCCGATAAGCCGGCGATGAACCCCGCCGACATCCCGAATGTGGAGGCGATGCTGCAGCTGTGGATGCTCGGCATGATCCGCCCCGGCGCCTGTTTCCTGGCGGCGCCGGTGTTCGGCGCGACCACCGTCCCGATCCAGCTCCGCCTCGTCATCGCGCTCGCGGTCGGCGTGCCCGCGGTCGCGGCATCGGGCATGACTTTGCCCCCCGACGGCATCGTGTCGGTCCCCGGCCTTTTCCTGATCATCGGCGAGGTCGTCATCGGCCTCGCCATGGGTTTCGTGCTCCAGATGGGGCTCGCCGCCGCGTTGATCGCGGGCGAGACGATCAGCAACGCGATGGGCCTGGGCTTCGCATCGATGGTCGATCCGCTGAGCGGTTCGTCGAGTTCGGCGATCGGACAGTTCCTGTCGATGCTCGCGACCGCGATCTTTCTCGCCGCCGACGGGCATCTTGTGCTGATCTCGATCATCGTCGACAGCTATAATGCCCTGCCCCCGGGCAACGCCTTTCCCTCCTGGAACACGATCGGCGGCATCTTGCGCTTCGGCAGCCTGATGTTCGCGGCGGGTCTGACGATCGCCCTGCCCGTCGGCTTCGTTCTGATCCTGGTCCAGATCATCATGGGCGTGATCGGCCGCTCGGCCCCCGCGCTCAACCTGTTCGCGGTCGGCATTCCGGCCACCTTGCTCGCCGGCGTCGTCCTGCTCGGCGTCGCGACCCCGGTGATGGCAGAGGGGCTGGCGATGATTCTGTCCGACGCGCTCGACGCGGCGCGCATGGTCGCGGGGATCTGAACCATGTCCGGCACGACCGACAAGGACCAGAAAACCGAACTGCCAACGCCGAAGAAGCTCGCCGATGCGGCGCGCGACGGCGACATCCTGCAGTCGCGCGAGCTGGCGACCGCGCTGATGATGCTCGTCGCGGGCGGCTGGCTGGTCGCGGCGGGCGGCTGGTTCGTGCAGTCGTCGGGCAATCTCCTGTCGCGCGGTCTGACGCTCGACCGCGGCGACATCACCGATTTCGCCCCGGGCGAGGCCTTGCTGCGCAACGGCGTCGACATCTTGCTGCCGCTCGCCAGCCTGTTCGGCGCCGCGCTGCTCGCGGCCTTTGCCGGTCCCGCGCTGCTGGGCTCGATGGGCTGGCGCGGCAAGTCGCTGGAATTCAAGGGCAGCCGCATCAACCCGATGAGCGGCCTGAAACGCATGTTCGGGCTGCAAGGCGCGACCGAACTCGGCAAGGCGCTCGCCAAGGTCATCCTGCTCGGCGGCATCGGTTATTGGCTCGTCGCGAAAAATTTGCCCGCGATCCTGTATATGGCGTCGAGCGACCTGCACGGCGCGATCGGCATGGCGGGCCAGGTGATCGGCCATTCGGTGCTGGTGATGGCGGGCGGCTTGGTGGTCATCGCGCTGATCGACGTGCCGGTGCAATGGATGCAACGCCGCAAGCGGCTGATGATGAGCAAGCAGGAAATCAAGGACGAGAGCCGCCAGTCCGACGGCGCGCCCGAACTCAAGCAGGCACAGCGCCAGCGCGCGCACGAGATGCTGAGCGGGTCGGCGCGCAAGGCGGTTTCGGAAGCGACGGTGATCCTGACCAACCCGACGCATTTCTCGGTCGCCCTGCGCTATCGTCCCGGCATCGACGCCGCGCCGGTGGTCGTCGCGCGCGGCCGCGGCGACGTCGCGCTGGCGATCCGCGAGCTGGCACGCGGCACTGCTGTCCCGATCCTCGAATATCCGCAGCTCGCCCGCGCCATCTATTTCACCGCGCGCGCCGGCCGCGTGATCCCCGAGGAATTGTTCGTCGCGGTCGCGACCGTGCTCGCCTTCGTGTTCCGCCTCGAGCAAGCTGTCGCGGGCGGAATGGCCCAGCCCGACATCGATGTGCCGGCATCGCACTGGTTCGATGCGGATGGGCGCAAACAGGCTTAAACTCCCCCGCGCGCTGCCGTTAACAAGTGCGAAGGATATCGCGCATGGTCAGCTCAATCGCCAACAGCCTCGGTTTCGGATCGGGAATCGACACCCAGCAATTGGTGAAGGACCTGGCCGCCGCGTCGCGCGAACCCAAGGTCGAGCGCGTCACGACGCTGGCCAAACAGAATAATGCCAAGATCAGCGCGCTGGCACAGGCCAAGTCGGACCTCGACGGTTTCGCCGACTCGCTCGGCCAGATGGTGTCCGACGGCACTTTGCGCAGCACGCCGACCGTCTCCGACGAGAGCATACTCGGCGCCACCGCGCGCGCCGGCATGACCGCCGACAGTTTTTCGGCGACGGTCGAAGTGACCCAGCTCGCCCGCGCGCAGACGGTCTATTCGGCTATCGTCGCCGACAAGGCGGCGGCGATCGGCCAGGGGACGATGACGCTGACCATCGGTGGGGTCGCCAAGACGATCACCATCGGCGCCACCAACGACAGCCTCGACGGGCTGGCCAATGCGATCAACGCCAGCGGTGCCGGGGTCACCGCGTCGATCGTCGCCGACGACGGCGGCTATCGCATGATCGTGAAAGGCCCGACCGGCGAGGCCAACGCCTTCACGCTGGAAACCGCGACGCCCGCCCTCACCGGCTTCGCTTATGGCACGGGCGGCGGCATGACGCTGGGCCAGAGCGCCGCCAACGCCAATTTCACCATCGACGGCGTCGCTTTCAGCCGCGCCAGCAACATCGTCGACGATGTCGTGCCCGGCATGTCGCTGACGCTGAAAAAGGCCGCGTCCGGCCAGCCGGTCGACATTGGCGCCAGCCGACCGCTCGACCTGATCAAGCAGACCGTCGGCGACTTTGTTTCGGTCTATAACCAACTGAAAAACAGCCTCGAAACTGCGAGCGGCCAGGCAGGGGCGGCCACCGGCCTGCGCGAACTCGAACGCGAATTGCAGGCGCTCGTCGGCAAGGTGCTGACCAGCCATGGCAGCATCAACAAGCTGACCGACATCGGGATTTCGACGACGCGCGACGGGCTGCTGTCGCTCGATTCGGCGAAGCTCGAAAAAGCGCTGGCGACCGATGCCGGCGCGGTCGAGGCGTTGTTCAACCCGCGCCGCGACGCGACGCACACCGAGACCAGCGACCCCGGCATCGCCTTCGCGCTCGACGCGATCCGCGACAAGGCGATCGCAACCGACGGGGCGATCGACCGCGTATCGAAATCGCTCGACGCCCGGAAGGAAAGCCTCGCCGACGCGCTCGAAAAGATCGAGGAACGCGAGGACGCCTATGCGGCGCGGCTCGAAAAGCAGTTCGGCGGGCTCGATGCGAAACTCGCGGCGTTCAAGGCGACCCAATCCTATCTCGAGCAACAGATCGAGATGTGGACCAACCAGAATAGCAATTGAGGGCGATCGCCATGGCAGCCACCGCGTCCACGGTCCGCGCGACCGGCACCTATCGCCGCATGCAGAGCGAAAGCCGCGCGGCGGGCGCCGACCCGGTCGAGCTGGTCACCATGCTCTACGACGAGCTGGAAATCGCGATCGGCGTGCTCGCGGCGATGGTCCGCCAGGGCCAGCCGGTCTCGGCGACCGAACCCGCGCACCGCGCGCGCGCGATCCTGATCGGGCTCGACGCCGGGCTCGACCACCAGGCCGGCGGCGACGTCGCGGGCGCGCTGTCGCGCGTCTATGGCAGCATGCGCCGCAAGCTCGACAAGGCGGTCGCAGCGAACAGCGCCGAGGATCTGGATGAATTGCTGGACGGCGTGAAGACCGTCAGCGGGGCGTGGCGGCAGCTCAGGTAGCGGTCGCTTTCGGGCGGGAACGCGGCATTCATAACATCGTCATCCTCAACTTGTTTCAGGATCCATGGCCTGCCGTTTCCTTCTACGCAGCGCTAAATTCGAGCTCAGGCCATGGATGCTGAAACAAGTTCAGCATGACGAGATTTAAGAACAGCCCTCCACCCCAAAACCGTCATCCAATCCACATACACCATAAACCCCAAATAATTTCGGCACCGGCCCCTTCCCGTTCCGTCGCCAAGGTGGGGACTGGCGACGGGGAGGAAGGAACCGGTGCCGATTCAGCGGCACTGACACGGGTGGGGACGGTCAGGCTGCCTGTTGCTGAACTCCATATTTGCGCATCTTTTCGATGAGCGTGGTGCGCTTGAGCGTCAAAAGACGCGCCGCTTCCGAAATGATGCCGTCGGCTAGGTCGAGCGCGACATGGATCTGTTCGAGCTCGATCGTCTCGATCTCGCGCTTCAGGTCGATCGGGCGGCCGGGGGCCGGCGCCTTGGCGAAGGGCATCGCCGGCGTGATGTCGTCCGCGCTGGCATCAGCCGCGACAAAGCCGGTGGGGATGGCCTGTCGCGGCTGAAGCGCTGCGGTGGGGTTCAAAAGAAGGAGGACGTCGCCGGCGCCGAGCGTTTCGCCGCCGTGCAGCACGCTGGCACGCTCGACGAAATTGCGCAGTTCGCGGACATTGCCGGGCCAGCGGTGCTGCATCAGCAGCTGCATCGCGTCCTCGTCGAATCGGCACTTGGCTTCGCCCGGCATCTTGCGTTGGAAGTGGCGGATCAGCGCGGGGATATCCTCGACGCGGCTGGCCAGGCTCGGGACCTGGAGGACAACCACGCCGAGCCGGAAGAACAGGTCTTCGCGGAACTTGCCATCGGCGATCGCGGCGCCGAGATCCTGGTGGGTGGCCGAAATGACGCGGACGTCGACGGCCTTCACGTCGCTGCTGCCGACGCGGACGATCGTCCGTTCCTCCAGCACGCGGAGCAGTTTGACCTGCATGTCGAAACGCATGTCGCCGATTTCGTCGAGGAAAAGCGTGCCGCCCTCGCTCGCCTCGAAATGGCCGATGCGGCGGGCATGGGCGCCGGTGAAGCTGCCCTTTTCATGCCCGAACAATTCGGATTCGATGAGGTCGCCGGGAATGGCGCCGCAGTTGATCGCGGAGAAGGCCTTGCCCGAGCGGGCGCCTTCGTCGTGGATGGCGCGAGCCACCAGTTCCTTGCCCGAGCCCGAGGGGCCGCAGAGCATGACCGAGGCGTTCGAGCGGGCCACGCGGCGAATCATGTCGCGCAGCTGCGCGGCCGCCGGGCTGTTCCCGATGATCAGCATTTCGAGCGCGGCCTGGTCGCCGCTATTCCCCACCTTGGTCATTTCGATCTCCACCGCGCCCCCCAAATCGGCGCTTCTCGATGACCCAAGAGATTGCGGAATCTGGTAAACAAAAGGCTAACCAAACAGACCTAACCCTTTCAAATCAAAGGTTTATTGCCAATCTGGCAGCAATGGTGGCGGAACCGCGTTGTTAAGGATTTTAATGCTGCCAACTTGGCACTGATAGTTGGCGCTAGTTGCTCCCGATATCCCAGCCAAGGGTGATCGAGATGCGGCGGTTGCGCGGATCGAATCGGTCGGAGGGGACATAGGGTTCGGTATCCGCGGCGCCCTCGATGCGCGAGAAGCGATCCGAACCGATGCCGCGAAAGGCGAGATATTGGCGCGCCACTTCCGCGCGCTCGGCCGACAGGCGCCAATTATTGTTGCCCGCCTTCGCCGACCATGGGCTGGCATCGGTATGGCCGCGGATCATCACCTGGTTCGGCACCTCGGCGACGATCGTCGCGATCTGCGAAAATAATTTCGCCGCCTCGGGGGTCAGCTGGTTGGTGCCGACGACGAACATCGAGAAATCGGCGTCATCGACGATGTCGATGCGCAGCCCTTCGCGCGTTTCGGTAAAGCGGATGTTCGGGGCCAGCCGGCGGATCTCGCTCTTCGCCTGCACTTCGCGCAGCAGCGACTTGGCGAGGCGCTGAAAATTGGCGCGCTGGATCTCGCGGCCCGACGCTTCGCGCGGACCGCCCGTGGCATCGCGCGGGATCGTCATCGACTTGGTGCCGGTCTGCGCCGCGCCATGCGGATATTTGTCGGCGGCGACGAGCGAGTCCCCGCCGAATAGCCCGTTCGAGCCTGCGGTATCCTGTTTCGACTGGACGAGCGTCGGCGCGAAATAGTCGGCGAGCGCCTTGCGCTGCTTCTCGGTCGTCGCGCCGAGCAGCCACATCAAGAGGAAGAAGGCCATCATCGCGGTCACGAAGTCGGCATAGGCCACCTTCCACGCGCCGCCATGATGGCCGCCATGCGGCGCCTCGATGATCTTCTTGACGATGATCGGGCGTAAGGGGGTGTTGGGGCGGGCAGCCATCAGCGGCCCCGCATGCCGTCGAACACCTCGGCAAAGCTCGGCTGGTTGTCATGGTCGACGCCCGACCGCGCGGCCTCGATGACGAGCGGCTGCGGATGGCCGTGGAGCGAGGCGATGATGAGCTGCTTCACCGTGTGATAGATGGCGGCGTCGCTTTCGATCACCGCGCGCGCGCGGGTCGCGAAGGGACCGACGAGCCCATAAGCGAGCAACACGCCGAGAAAGGTGCCGACCAGCGCCGAGCCGATCATGCCGCCGAGCACCGCCGGCGGCTTGTCGATCGAGCCCATCGTCTTCACGACGCCGAGCACCGCCGCGACGATGCCGAGCGCGGGCAGCGCGTCGGCAAGGCTCTGCAAGCCGTCGGCGGGTTTGATCGCATGATGGTGGTGGTTCTTGATCGCGCTGTCCATAACCTCCTCGACCGCATGCGGGTCGAGCGTGCCCGACGAGACGACGACGAGGCGGAGCGTGTCGCAGATCAGGTGGACGAGCGTCTGGTCCTTGGCGAGCTTGGGATATTGCTGGAAGATCGGCGAGCTCGCCGGGTCCTCGATATGCGGTTCGACCGCGACCGGTCCCTCGGTCCGCATCATCTTCATCAAGGTCGAGACGAGCAGGATGCAGTCGAGATAGTCGGCCTTTTTATAGGTCGGCCCCTTGAACACCTTGCCGAAACCGCCGCCCAGCGCCTTCAGCTCCTTGCCCGAATTGCCGATGATGAGCGAGCCGATCGCGGCGCCACCGATGATGAGCATCTCGTGCGGCAGCGCGTGCATGACGGGACCGAGGTTGCCCCCGGTCAGCGCGAAGCCCCCGAACACCAACACCAGCAGGACGACGATGCCGATTACGGGAAACATGCGCGGTGGGCTCCTGTTGGGGCGAAACCCCAGCAAGTGGGGAGGTCTTGATGATTAACGGCAGCGGCGACGAAAGATTGAGCCGCGTCAGCTCAAAATATCGAACAAGGTCTGCCGGTTGATGCGCGCAAAGGCCGCCTGCGCCGCGTCGAGCGTCAGTTTCTGCGCATTGAGCTCGGCAATCGCGACCGACAGGTCGGTGTCCTCGACCGTCATGCGCTCGTCGGCAAGGCCGATGCCGCGCGCCTCCAGGCTGTCGCCGATGCGAACGAGGCGTCCGGCCGCAAGGCCCATCGTGGCGCGCTGATCGGCGACATGCGAGATGGCGGTGCCGAGCGTGGTCAGCGCGGCGCCGATCGCCGCGCCGTCGCCTGCGGCGATAGCGGCGGCGGCGTCGCGCAGCCCGGTCGACAGGCTGTTGCCGCCAATCGCAAAGACGTCGCCCGCCGCCGGCACCGGCGCGAAGCTGATGTCGGCGTCGAAGCGTACCTGTTTGGCATTGACGGCGAACAAGGGCTCGCCGTTCGAATCGCGCGTTGCGGTGAAACCATCGATCTCGTCGGCGATCGCCGACAATTCGGCGGCGATGCTCGCGCGGTCGGCGGGGTTGGTCGTGGCGTTCGACGCCGACAGGGTAAGCTCGCGCGCGCGCGTCAGCAGATTGCCGACCGAACCGAGCGCGGTGTCGGCCTGCGATACCTGTGCCGACGCCGTCTTGACGTTGGCGGCCCAGGTCGTCGTGCTCGCCTGCGCCTTGCCGATCGTCGCGATACGGCGCGAGGCGACCGGATCGTCCGAGGCACGCAGCAATTTCTTGCCGCCCGAAATCTGTTGCTGGGTGCGGCCGAGCTGGTCCGACAGCTTCGACTGGCGCGCGATTTCGCGCGTCATGCGGTTTCCGACGGCGTTGATCATCGTTTCGGCCCCCTTCAGATCGCGCTGAGCAGCGCTTGCATCGTCTCGCGCGCGACCTGGATCGTGCGCGCGGCGGCGGAATAGGCTTGCTGGAAGCGCAGCAGGTCGGCGGCTTCCTGATCGAGATCGACCCCGCTGACATTGTCGCGCGCCGCGGCGGCGCCATCGGCGCGCGTCCATGCGGCAGAGTCCTGCGCGCGCGCCGAGGCGGTCGCCTGCGCCTGTTCGGCAAGGCGCCCCGACCAAGCGGCTTCGGGATCGTTGGCGCCGCGCCTGCCGCCGATGGCGAGCATATTGCCGTTCGAGCCACTGGCATTCGCCGCCGCGACCTGATCGGGCGTCAGCGGCGTCGCGGTCAGCGTCGCGGCGGCGGTGCCCGAAAAGAGCGTCTGGCCGGCATTGGCATTGGCATCGGTGCCCGCCTGATGCGCGGCGTTGAGCTGACTTGCGAACTGCACCGCGGCGGCGTCGAGCCCGGCGCGCTGGTCGGCGACATGATTGGCCGCCTGGGAAAGACCGGCAAGATTGCCCGACCCCGGATCGATCGCGGCGCCGCCGACCGAAAAGGACAGGCGACCGTCGGCGGCGCTGGCCACCGCGACACGGGTTACCGTCGCATTGCCGACGAGCGTGTCGCCCGACGGCGCGGCGCGCAGGGTCACCGTGCCCTTGTCGTCATAGCTCGCGCTCACCGGCATCTGCGTCGAAATCTGATCGACCAGCCGGTCGCGCTCGTCGAGCAGGCTCGCTTCGTTGGTCGAACCCGGCCGCGCCTTGCGCAGCCCGTCGTTGATCCGCTCGAGCGCGTCGAGGTTGGTGTTGAGTTCGCCCACCGCTGTCCCGGCGGCGCCCGAAATCCCCTCGGACATCGACGCCAGTTCCTTCGCGGTGCCCTGGAAACCGGTCGCGATATCCTTCGCGGTCTGCAGGAATTCGGCGCGCAGCGTGCGGTTGTTCGGATCGGCGGTCAGCTTGTCGGCGGTGGTGAACAGCTTGGTGAGGTTGGTCGAAATGCCGTTGCTGTCGTCGCTCAGCGCATTCTCGGCGCGGTTCATCCACGCGAGGCGCGTCGCGGCGCGCGTCGCATCGCTTTCGGACACCCGCGCATCGTCGATCAGCCATTTGTCGACCGAGCGCGAAATGCCGCTGATCGTGACGCCGCCGGGGCTGACGTTGCGGCCGACCAGCGCGGACCCGGTGCCGCTCGCCATTTCGCTGAGCGCCAGCCGGCGGCGGGCGTAACCCGGCGTCTGGGCATTGGCGATATTGTCGCCGATCGTCGACATCGCGCGCGAATAGGCCTTGAGGCCGCTGGCGCCGATGCTGAGGAGATCACTCACTGGACGCCTCCGCCAAGGCCGCTCGGGCCGCCTGCCGCCACACCGCGGAACTGGCGCTCGACCATGTCGGCGATGCCGAACTGGCGCATCGCGGCGATGCTGTCGGCGGTCTTGGCGTCGGCCATTTCGCGGAAGTTGTCGGTCGCGCTCGACCCGAAGATATCGTCGCCGAGCTTTCCCTGGCGCATCGACGCCAGCAGCTGGCGGAGAATAACGGCCTCAAAGGCCTCGGCCGCCTTGCGCAAACCGCCGTCGCCGCCGCCCGCAGCCGCGGGCGTGGGGCCGATCGAAGAAACGGGCGTCGTCATATGATCACCAATTCGGCTGTGAGCGCGCCGGCCTGGCTCAGCGCCTCGAGGATGGCGACGAGGTCGCCGGGGGGAACGCCCATGCGGTTGATCGCATCGACAAGTTCGGACAGCGACGCGGTCGGCTGGACCAGCATCATGGGGCGATATTCCTCGGTCACGTCGACGTCGCTCGACTGCTCGACCGCGGTCTCGCCGCGGCTGAAGGGTTCGGGCTGGACGACGCGGGGCGATTCCTTGATCGCGACGGTCAGCTTGCCCTGCGACACCGCGGCGGTGCCGACGCGCACCGCGCCGTTGATCACCACCGTGCCGGTGCGTGCGTTGACGATGACCTTGGCAGGCGGGTCGGTACGCCGCACGGCGAGATTTTCGATCTGCGACATCAGCCGCATGCGCGTGTCGCCGGTGCCGGCGGCGCGGATCGCGATGCTGGCGCCGTCGAGCATCGTCGCGGTGCCGGGCAACGCGGCGTTGATCGCGTCGGTCACGCTCTTGGCATTGGTCGCATCGAACTGGTGGAGGTTGAAGGTCAGCTGGTCGCCGAGTGCAAAGCCGGTATCGACCGCGCGCTCGACGGTGGCGCCGCCGGCGATGCGGCCGCTCGACGGCACATTGACCGTCAGCTTCGACCCGTCGGCGGCATCGACGCCGAGCCCGCCGATGACGAGATTGCCCTGCACCATCGCATAGATCTGGCCGTCGGCACCATAGAGCGGCGCAAGCACCAGCGTGCCGCCGCGCAGGCTCTTGGCCTTGCCGATCGCCGAGACGGTGACGTCGAGGCGCTGGCCGGGTTTGGCGAAGGGCGGCAGTTCGGCGGTGATCATCACCGCCGCCGCATTCTTGAGCGCCGGGTTGACACCCGGGGGCAGGGTCAGGCCGAACCGCGACATCGCGCCCTTCATGCCGAGCGTCGAATAGCTCAGGCTGTCGTCGCCCGTCCCCGCGAGCCCGACCACCAGGCCGTAGCCGGTAAGCTGGTTGGCGCGCAGGCCCTGGAACTGGCCCATGTCCTTGATGCGCTGCGCCTCTGCCGGGCCGGCAAAGGCAAGGCTGGCGATCAGGAGCGCGATGAAAGTGAGAAAGGCGTGACGCTGGCGCACTGGTTGGTCCCTTTGCGGCTGTCAGAACGGGCTGATGATCGAGAAGAATTTTTGCAGCCAGCCCTGCTGGCTGGCGCGGGCGATCTCGCCCTTCCCGGTGTAACGGATGTGGGCATTGGCAACGCGGGTCGACAGCACGCGGTTGTCGGGGGTGACGTCGGCGGCGCGGACGAGGCCCGCGATCTGAACGCGCTCGTCGCCGCGGTTGAGCGTGATGAGCTTCTCGCCCTTCACCAGCATCGTGCCGTTCGGATAGACCGCGGCGACGGTGACCGTGACTTCGCCCGACAGCATGTTCGACTGCGCGGCGTCGCCCTTGCCCTTGAACTGCGACCCGCCGCCCATCGCAACGTCGCTGGGGTTGAACAGCGACAGTGGGCCGGTGGTCGGCGGGGTCAGGCCGAAGCTGCCGTCGCGGTTGGTACCCGCGCTGTTGCTCTTCGTCCCGATCGTGCGTTCGACGAGCTGGATCGTCAGGATATCGCCGACCTGCCCCGCCCGCGCGCCCGAGGTGAGCGCGACATAGCTGCCCTGGAAGATCGAACCATTGGCCGGCGGCGCCGGCGGCGCCGGGTCGGGCAAGGTGACCGAAAAGGCGTCGGGCGCGATCTTGTCCTTCTTCGCCTCCGCCGCGGCCGGAACCGCGAGCAGGGCGACGAAGAGCGTGCCGACGACCAGCTTAGAGAGTCTGGGTTGCATTTTTCATCATCTCGTCGGTGGCCTGGATCATCTTAGAATTGACCTCGTAAGCGCGCTGGGTCTCGATCATGTCGACGAGTTCCTCGACGACATTGACGTTCGATCCTTCGAGCATGCCGCCGCGCAACATGCCGCGGCCTTCGACGCCCGCCGCTCCGACCAGCGGGGTACCGGAGGCGGCCGTTTCGACCAGGATATTGTCGCCGATCGCCTGCAATCCCGAAGGGTTGACAAAACGCGCGATCTCGATGCGTCCGAGTTCGGTCGCCTCGGACTGCCCGGCGATCGTCGCCGAGACGGTGCCGTCCGCGCCGATCGAGATGCCGGTGGCATCCTCGGGGATCTGGATCTGCGGCTGAATGGGCTTGCCGTCGGGGGTGATGATCGTGCCGTCGGGCGAGCGGTTGAAATTGCCGGCGCGCGTATAGCCCATGCGCCCGTCGGGCATCTGGACCTGGAAATAGCCAGCGCCCTCGATCGCGACGTCGAGCGCGTTGCCCGTCGTCTGCAGCGTGCCCTGCGTGTCCATGCGCGACGTGCCGGCAAGTTCGACGCCGGTGCCGAGGTTCAGGCCCGTCGCATAGCGGTTCTCCGCCGACGAGGGCGCCCCCGCCTGGGTCATGATCTGATACCCCAGCGTCTCAAAATTGGCGCGGTCGCGCTTGAAGCCCGTGGTGTTCACGTTGGCGAGGTTGTTCGCGATGACCTGCATCCGGAAGCTTTGGGCATCCAGACCGGTTCGCGCGACTTGCAGGGCGCCATAGCTCATTCGATTTCTCCTTACCGTGGCAGCGCCATCAGATTCGCCGTCGCGCTGTCCATGTCGCGCGCGTCGCTGATGAGCTTCAATTGCGAATCCCAGGCCTTGCTGGCCTCGATCATATCGACGAGGGCGACCGTCGCGGTCACGTTGGAGCCCTCGATCGAGCGGGTGATGACGCGTGCCTCGGGGTCGTCGGGCAGGATGCCGCCACCCTTCACGCGGAACAGATTGTCGAGCCCCTTAACGATGTCCGACCCGGTTGGGGTCGCAAGACGGAGCCGGTCGAGTTCCTGCGGGTTTTGCGCGTCGCCGCCGGCGGGCACGACAAACACGCGCCCTTCCTGATCGATCTTGATCGAATCGGCGGGCGGGATCGTGACCGGACCCTGCGCCCCCTGTAGGGGATGGCCATCGCCCGTGGTGAGCAGCCCGCTAGGCGAGATCTGGAGGTCCCCGCGGCGGGTATAGGCTTCCTCGCCGTTCGGGGCCTGGACGACGAGCATCGCGTCGCCGGCCATCGCGATGTCAAGGTCGCGTCCCGTCGCGGTGATCGTGCCCACCCGCATGTCGGCGCCGACGACTTCCTCCGAAGACACCGCGCGCGAATCGAGTGCCCCGCCCTGGAGCCAAAGCGATTGCGCCTGTGCGATATCCGCGCGAAAGCCCGGCGTCTGTGCATTGGCAATGTTGTTGGCGATCGCCGTCTGCCGGGCCACGCTGTCCCGCATCGCGGTAAGGCTGGTATAGATGACGCGGTCCATATGGCTACTCCTGGCAGGCGGCGATCAGCGGGGTATCAGCGCAGGCCGATGATCGTCTGGGTCAGCGTGGACGCACCCTCGATCGCTTTGGCATTGGCCTGGAAATTGCGCTGGGCGGCGATCAGCAGGACGAGCTCCTCGGTGATGTCGACGTTCGAGCGTTCGAGCGCGCCCGACTGGAGCGTGCCCATCGGCCCGTTGGTCGCGGCGTCGATCGTCGGCGGACCGCTGTTACCCGTCGATTGCCAATGCGAATCGCCGACGGGGCGCAGGCCCTCCATCGCGGGAAAGGTCGCCATCGCGATCTTGCCGAGCTTCTGGTTCGAACCATCGGCAAAGGTCGCGGTGGCAAGACCGTCCTGGCCGATCGACACATTGACGAGCGCGGCATCGGGATTGCCCGCAGCATTCTGCGGCACGACGAAGTCGGTCGTCGAGGCGAGATCGCGACTGGTGACATTGCCGTCGGCATCGACGGGCAGCAGCTGCAAAGCCGCACCGGTCGAGTCGACGACGCGACCATCCTCGAGCGGCGAGAAGGCGCCGTTGCGGGTATAGGTGACCTGGTTGCGCGGCGGTTCGCCCTTCACGACGAACATGCCGTCGCCGATGATCGCCATGTCGAACGTCTTTTCGCTCGATTCATACGAGCCTTGCGTGAACTGCTGGGTGATGCCGCTCAGGCGCGTACCCTGCCCCGCGACCGTCCTGGTCGACTGGTTCGGCGACGCGGCGAAGATGTCGCCGAACTGCGCCTTGCTGCGCTTGAAGCCGATCGATCCGGCGTTGGCGATATTGTTCGAGACGACCGACATGTCGGTCTGCGCGGCCTTGAGGCCCGAAAGCGAGGTGTAGAAAGACATGGAGCTGATCCTTACTGCTGGGTGGTCGGGGAGGTCGGCGTCGCCGCCTTGATGTCCTGCAGCAGCTTGGTCTGCGCCGTGAGCTGCTCGGAAATCTGCTGGAGCGTGGTGTTGGTCTCGGTGATCCCGGCGAGGCTGGAGAATTGCGCCATCTGCGCCACCATCTGCTGGTTATCGACCGGGTTGAACGGATCCTGCTGGCTGAGCTGCGCGGTCATCAGGCGCAGGAAATCCCCCTGTCCCATCTGGTTCGCGGTGCCCGGCGGGTTGAGCACCGGATTGCTGTTGTTGGTGATGCTGTTCACGGCCATCTTACTGTCCCATCCGCAGGGTTTCGTTGATCAGGCCCTTTGCGGTTTCGAGGACCTGGACGTTGTTCTGATACTGGCGCGCGGTCTCGACCATCTCGACCAGCTCGGCGGCGCTATCGACCGCGGCTTCCCAGACGTTGCCGTCCTTGTCGGCCAGCGGGTTGTTGGGGTCGTGCTTCTTGCCCGGCGCCATCTTCGTCTGGGTGATCTGGTCGACCGCGACGGTGGCGCGGCCGCTGTCGTCCATGACGGTGCGGAACACCGGCTTCATCGCGCGATAGGCGCCAGCCTCGCTGCCGGCGATGGTGCCGGCGTTGGCGAGGTTCGACGCGGTGGTGTTGAGGCGCACGAGCTGCGCCGACATGGCGCGACCGCTGATGTCGAAGACCGAGAGCGAGCCGTTCATGGTCATTCGCCCTTCAGCGCGCGGGTCAGCGTGTTGACGCGGCCCGAGAGGAAGGAAAGGCTGGAGCGATAGGCGAGCGCATTTTCGGCAAAGGCCGTCTGCTCGGTCGCCATTTCGACGGTGTTGCCGTCGAGCGAGGCCTGGACGGGGATGCGATATTCGATCGCCCCTTCCATCGAGCCGCCCTGCTGCGCGAGGTCGAGCGCCTTCGAGAAATCGAGGTCGCGCGCCTTGTAATTGGGCGTCGCGGCGTTGGCGATGTTCGACGCGAGCAGCATCATCCGCTGGCTGCGCAATTGCAGCGCGCTGGCATGGATGCCGAAGATCTTGTCTGCTGCCATCACATCATTCCTTTCTTCGGGGCCGATCCGGCGGGAGCCGACGCGGACGCACGAAACAGAAGCCATGATGCAATCGGCGTGCCAAATGCGAGTTACTGACGGTTTTCAGCCATTTCCCGATCGCCCCAGCGGACCGGCGGGGCGTGGATGGGATCGACGGTCAGATTTTTGACGGCCCGCCCGTGCGGTCCCCTGAAAGCCGCAGCAAAGCGCGACTGGCACGCATCCTGCAATCCTGCGAGCGACCATTTTGGACCAAAGGAGATGGCCCCGTGAAAAGCAATCTTGTCTTTGCCATCGGCGCGCTCGCCGTGGCGATGCCCGCCGAAGCGACCGGACAGGCCGCGAGCGAGGACTGGCAGACGATCGACGTGCTCACCGCAATGGTGGCGAACGCCATGGGCCGCACCGCGACCCCGATCGACCGCCGCATCAAGCTGGCGCGCTGCCCCGAACAGGCGTCGGTGACCGCGATCGACAGTTCGACGCTCGCCGTCCGCTGCCAATCGCTCGGCTGGCGGCTGCGCGTGCCGATGACCGGCCCGAGCGGCGCGAGCGCCGCGGGCGGTTTCGTCGCCAAGCCCGCCGCCGCTGCGCCCGTCGTCCGCCGCGGCGACAATGTCCGTGTCACCATCGATACCGAAAGCTTCTCGATCAGCTATGCCGCCACCGCGAACCAGGACGGCCGCGTCGGCGACCTGATCGCGCTGCGCGGCAGCGATACCAAAAGCGCGCTGAGCGCCGTCGTCACCGGTCCGGGCCGCGCACGACTCGCCGACTAAAGCCTATAAGTCACTCCTGATCGGGGTCCCGAGCCCTGCCCTGGCCCGGTGGCTGTCGGTTTTCCGACGCCGCCGGGCCTTTTCTTTGGTTTTTTGCCTCGGCAGCCTTAATCGCCCGATTTCGCGTCCGTTAAACCCCTTCGAACAGGCCGTCGTTTTTCTGACGGGCCCCAGGAAAGGAGGCGCATATGACGGGAGACGGCAAGATCGGGCTGCAGGTCGGCAACGTCGTGCGCCTCGGCGCCGTGCGCAAGGTTGCGGGCGCCACCGCCGATGCCGGCCCCGCAGCGGTTCCGGCAAAACCGGCGAGCGATGCCGTGCCGGTCGCCAGCCTCATCACCCTCGCCGCCGGTATCGCCAGCCAGCCTGCCCCGATCGACGGCGCGCGTGTCGCCGCGATCCGCGGCGCGATCGCCAACGGCAGCTATCGGCTCGATCCCGCCGCCACCGCGCGGGCGATGATGCAGTTCCACGGACGCGGCGCCGACGCATGATGATGCAGATGGAAGAGGTGCAGGCCCAGCTCGACGCGCTGGTCGCGGCGCTCGACGGGCATGATGCGGGGGCGATCATATCGGCCACCGAGGCGCTCGCCACCGCGGTGATCCTGTTCCGCAGCAGCAAGGTCCCGCCGGGGCGCGAGGAGCACGCCCGGATGCTGACCGACCGCGTGCTGCGCAAGCTCGAGGCGGCAGCGATCCGCGTCAACATCCTCAAGGACTGGACGCGTCAGCGGATTGACAGAAACCACCAGATCCGCGGCACCGCGCCGCAAGGCATCGCACTAAGCTATTAATTAACCAGGAAAAGCCGCGTCTTTCCATAATATGGCACGATGATTGCTTTTGGTTCGCTGAAGGAAGCGGAACCAACAGCCATGACGACGATCAACAACAGTGCAGCCAGCATCGCCGCCTCCCCCGTGATGACGGCGGTGGCGGATGCGTCGGGCCGCACCGGGGTCGATTTCGACTATCTTGTCGATGTCGCGCGCGTCGAAAGCGGGTTCAACCCGACCGCCAAGGCCCCGACCTCGTCGGCGCGCGGCCTGTATCAATTCACCAAATCGACCTGGCTCGCGACGCTCGACCGTCACGGCGCCGACCATGGCCTCGGCTGGGCCGCCGATGCGATCGGCCGCGACGCCTCGGGCCGCCTCACCGTCACCGACCCGACATTGCGCCAGCAGATTTTCGACCTGCGCGACGACCCGGCGGCCGCCGCCGCGATGGCCGCGGCCTTCACCTCGGACAACCGCGCCTATGTCGAAAGCCGCACCGGCCGCACCGCCGAACCGGTCGACCTCTACCTCGCCCATTTCCTGGGGAGCGGCGGCGCGGTCAAATTCCTGAACGCCTGGGCCGCCGATCCCGATCAGGCCGCGGCGCCGATGATGCCAGATGCCGCGGGTGCCAACCGCTCGATCTTCTACGCCAGCGACGGCAGCATGCGCAGCCTCAACGACATCCGCGAACGCTTCCGCGCCAAGCTCGACGCGGGCGGCGAGCCCGGCTTCCTGCCCGGCGGCGGCACCATGCCCGCGACCAACCCCGGCTGGCGCGTCCAGATGGCGAGCGCCAGCGGCACCCAGGGCGGGCGTCCCCCGCTCCCGATGATGGATATTCAGCCGATGCCCAAGAAACTGTCGATGGGCTTCGCCGCCCAGGCCTATCAGCGGCTCGCGTCGCTGGGCGGTACCGCATGAAGCTGAGCTTCACGCCGCGCGACGCCGGCCGTTTCGCCGGTGCCGCCGCGCTGCCGGTGGGGATGCTGATCCTCGTCGCGCTGATGGTCATCCCGGTCACGCCGCTGATCCTCGACATCAGCTTCGTCGCGAACATCATGATCAGCCTCGCGGTGCTGATGGTTGCGCTGTCGGCCGCAAAGCCGCTCGACTTTTCGGCCTTCCCGACCGTCCTGCTGCTCACCACCCTGTTCCGCCTCGCGCTCAACGTCGCCTCGACGCGCGTCGTGCTCGTCCACGGCCATGAAGGCACGGCGGCGGCGGGGCATGTGATCGAAGCTTTCGGCCAGGTGCTGATCGGCGGCGATTATGTCGTCGGCCTGTTCGTCTTCGTCGTGCTGATGATCATCAACATGGTCGTCATCACCAAGGGCGCGGGCCGCGTGTCCGAAGTGTCGGCGCGCTTCACCCTCGACGCCCTGCCCGGCAAGCAAATGGCGATCGACGCCGATCTGAACGCCGGCCTGCTGACCCCCGACGAAGCCAAGGCGCGGCGTCAGGAAGTGGCGACCGAAGCCGATTTCTACGGTTCGATGGACGGTGCCTCGAAATTCGTGAAGGGCGACGCGGTCGCGGGTCTGCTGATCCTGTTCGTCAACATCGTCGGCGGGCTGATCCTCGGCGTGTTCAGCCATGGCCTCAGCTTCTCCGAAGCGGGCAGCACCTACGTCACGCTGGCGATCGGCGACGCGCTGGTCGCGCAAATCCCGGCGCTGCTGCTGTCGATCGCCGCCGCGTCGATCGTCACCCGCGTCACCTCGCCGATGAACCTCAGCGACCAGATCGGCAGCCAGTTCGCGGCGCCGCATATCTGGTTCGCGGTCGGCGGCATCCTGACCATCCTCGGCCTCGTCCCCGCGATGCCGCAGATGCTGATCCTGCCCGCCGCCGCGCTGTCCCTCGTCATGGGCTGGCAATTGCGCAAGGCCGCCGCCGCGGTCGCCGCCGCCCCCGAACCCGCCCTGCCCGCGCCCGACCCGCATCTGATCGACTGGGCCGACGTCAGCGATTCGAGCGCGGCGCAGCTCGAGATCGGCTATGCGCTGGTCAGCCTGGTCGACGAGCGCAAGGGCGCCCCGCTGATGGGCCGGATCACCGGCATCCGGCGCCAGCTGTCGAAGGAACTCGGCTTCGTCGTCCCCGCGGTGAAGGTCAGCGACGATCTGTCGCTGCCCGGCAACGTCTATCGCATCTCGGTCGCCGGGGTGATCGTCGGCGAGGACGAGGTCTTCCCCAACGAAATGCTCGCGCTCGACTCGGGCGATCTCGTCACCAAGGTTACGGGCCGCCCGTGCAAGGATCCGACCTTCGGACTCGACGCCCTCTGGATTCCGCGCGCGTCGCAGAATGACGCGATCGCGGCGGGCTATACCGTCGTCGATCCCGCGACCGTCGTCGCGACGCATCTCAACAATAGCATCGTCGGCGCGGCGTCCGACCTGTTCGGCATCGACGACGCGCAGGCGCTGATCGACAATCTGAAGCTCCATTATCCGCAGCTGACCGCCAGCCTGACCCCCGCAGGCTATCCGCTGCCGCGCGTCGCCAGCCTGTGCAAGGCGCTGTTGATCGAGCGCATCCCCTTGCGCGATTTCCGCAAGATCGCCGAGGCGATGGTCGCCTTTGCCGGACAGCAGCTTGGCGAGGGCGAGCTGATCGAGGCGGTGCGTCAGCGCATCGGCGCGCTGATCGTCCAGACGATCGTGCCGAGCCGCATGCCGCTGCCCGTCGTGACCTTCACGCCCGAGATCGAGATGCTGCTCAATCAGGCGGTGCGCGCCAATCCGGGCGCCGACTGGCCGTTCGAACATGGCATGGCGATGAAGATCGTCGGCCAGATCGGCCAGGCGGTCGAACCTTTGCTGCTGTCGACGCGCAGCTTCGCGCTGGTCGCCTCGCCGATCTGCCGCCCCGCGCTGTCGCGGCTGGTCCGCGCGACCTTCCCCGACGTCGCGGTCATTTCCTACCTCGAAATTCCCGCGACCAAGGCGACAGAGATCGTTGCGACGATCGGCGCCGACGTGCCGCGGCTCACGGGCGAAAGCGCCGACCAGATGAGGGACCATATCCATGAAAATTGAGCCCGCCGCGCACTTCGCCGGGACGGCGGCGCGCGCCGCATCGCCGCAGGGCTATGGCGCCAGCGCCGAGCAGCTGATCGACGAATATGCGCCGCTGGTGCGCAAGATCGCCTGGCAGGTGTTTTCGCGGGTGTCGCGGACGAGCGACCTCGACGACCTGATCCAGACCGGGCTGATCGCACTGATCGAGGCGAGCCGCCATTATGAAGAGCGCGGTTTCGCTTTCGCCACCTATGCCTCGACCCGCATCCGCGGCGCGATGATCGACCAGTTGCGCCGCGAGGCCGATGTCGGCCGCTCGGCGATGGTCGCGAGCAAGAGGATCGGCAGCGTGCGCGCCGCGCTCGAACAAAATCTGATGCGCGCGCCGACGACCGCCGAAATGGCCGCGGCGTTCGAGATGTCGGCCGAGGAATATTTCGCGCTCGAACGCAGCGCGACGCATGGACGTTCGACCTCGCTCGACGCGATGATCGACGACGGCAACTTCCTCCTCGCCGATGAGGGAGAGGGCGCCGACGAGCGGTGCGAGCAGCATGACCTGCTCGAAGCGCTGGGCGCGTGCATCGCCAAATTGCCCGAACGCGAGCAACTGGTGCTCCAGCTCTATTTCTTCGAGGAACTGAATTTGCAGGAAATCGGCCTGACGCTCGACGTCAGCGCGGCGCGCGTCTGCCAGATCAAGCGCGATGCGATGGCCCGGGTCGACCGGATGCTGCGCGAGATTACCGAAGTGGATTGAGGAGGTCGGTTTTGGGGTGGGGACAAGACGATCCCTCTTTCCGTTCGTGTCGAGCGTAGTCGAGACATGTTTGGGGAGCGCCGGCCTTCCGGGTGTCTCGACTTCGCTCGACACGAACGGGAGTTAAAGGGCAGCTCGCCCGCTAACGCCCGATACCCGCCGCTCAAACAATCACATCTGATACCGTTGGCGGTTGCTCCAGGCACTGCCCATTTTTTCGAAATAGCGCGTCATGCTGTCGATGCCATTGTCGGTCAGCCGCACGATCGAGCGGCGGCGGTCGCGTTCGTCGACGAAACGCTCGGCAAGGTCGAGCTGTTCGAGCAGCGCGATCATGCGCAGCCCCGACGACAAAGGTACGCCGGCCCCGGTCGCCAGATCGCTGGCGCTCAATTCGCGACCGTTGGTCTTGGCCAGCATCAGGTCGAGCAGCATGTCCCAGGTCGGCCCGGTCAGCTGGCTGCTGCCGAAATGCGACTTGCGCGTCCGCCGCATCTGCAGGCTGAAGTTCAGCTGTTCGAGCAGACCGGGGGCCGCCGCGTCGGCGAGGCCGGGCGCGTCGATCCGGTCAGGCTGCGACAGGTCGGGCGCATGGGCGCCGGCTCCGGTGGCCAGCATTTCCTGAATCTGGTCGATCCGCGACTTGATTTCCGCAATTTCTACATTCGAAAATTGCTGCATTGGTGGGACCCCCAGGGTCTCCGCTATGCGGATACCCTTACGTCACCCGTCCGTTTGGTCGATCCCGCCGCGTACATGATCACGAGCAGGATCGGATAGGATATATATATCGAAAGCAGCGAATAGGGTCGCGCCATTATCTCCGAAAACATCAGCTTCTGCAGGTGTCCGAAAATCGCGATCAGTTGCCAGCCGACGATCCAATAGGGCCAGAAACGTTCTGTTTTGAAGGCGATATACCAGAAACTTAGCAAAACGATGAGGTCGATGACGAAGATATTGATTTCGATATTCGTCCATTGTGGAACGGGTGACACCAAAGTGGAGCAGACCGAAGCGATCAGCGCGGTATAAGCCGCCCAGCGTTCGAGGGGGCCGCCGCGCCTCATCGCGACGGCCACCGTGATCAGCAAAACGCTGTAATAGATCGCAACGGCCCACATGTTGCTACGTCAACCTTCCTTCGGGTCCTACGAAGCCTTGGCCAGCGGCATTGCGACGACGTCGGCATGAACCCGATCGTTGCTGCCTTCCTCGATCGAAGCCGCCGCGGGCTTCACGCCGGCGCCGAACATGCGGGTACCGAGCCCGACCTGCTTCTGCGTGACGGTGAGCGCGAGGTGCGCGTCGGTCAGCAACTGGCGGACTTCGCCGGCGGCGGCGAGCGCATGCGCAACCTTCGACATCGCTTCCTGGCCGACGATCGCCGACATGTTGGTGTCGCGGCGCACGGTGGGCAGCGTTGCGGCGAGATTGGCGATGCGGATCATCACTTCGTCGATGGCATCCTCGGCCTGGTGGAGTTCGGACGCGATCTTCTTTGCGCCGGAGAGTCGTTGATTCAGCATTTTATTGGTCCTTGGATAAGGAATGCTACCGGTTCCCCCCCGCAGCATTCGGTTCGAACGTCAAGTCAACCGACCGAGTCCGACAAGGATCGAATAGAGAGCGGAGAAAGCCAAAATCGTCACGAAAGCGATCAAGATTGGCCAGATAATCCTTTCCATCAACCCATGCCGATTGATCGGCTGGGACGCGGTCGGGAATGGCAAACCGATGTTGAAAATCTGCCAGAACGAACCGTGTCCCGGGTTGCCTTCGTCGGCGGGCGGGGCGTCGGAAAGGTGAAGCGGTTGATATGTCAAAGGCTGATAAGGAGTAACATCATCGAATACACCGTTACGAGCCAATATCGTTGCGGCTTCCACCCTGTTGGAAACATTAAGCTTTTTTAGGGATCGCCGAACGCGCTCGTCGACCGTGTGCGGCGACACGTCCATCAGCCGCGCAATTTCCTTGGAATTTTTATGCTCGAAAACATGCCGCAACGTTTCGATTTGCGCGGCCGACAGCAGGCTGATGTAATTGTCAGGATCGCCTTGCATGGGTCGGGAATAGTACATCGCGAGTCCGAATCAAGCTGGCTAACTAGGTGAGAACGCTCGCAGGCGCGCCTGCGGCATCCACAGCCCGAGCGCGGCATCGCCGCCGCCCGTTACCAACCCGATGTAAAATCGCTTCATTCTAGCCTCCGCTCGCTGCTTTGCCCCTCGGCGGCCCCCGACCCACTTTATCTATGCCCTGCTGAATCACGAAGGGCTGCCGAACGCAAGCCCGTTGTGACACCGGGTGTCCCGACTTGTGCCGCCCGGCTCGCCAGCAAAATCGCGCCGAGCGGACCGGCATCTTGTTTCAGGGCCGGTGGAACGACGATACACGACAATGCCGTAACGTCATAATCGCCGATATATTTCATTAACCTTCTTGCCGCGCATTCGGTTGCACGCGCCAGCAGATCGGGTTGGCCGAGCGCCACGCTGCCGCCGACGACGATGCGGTCGGGCGACAAAGTCAGCATCAGCGCCGCGAACAGTTCGGCAAGGTCCAACGCGACCGCGTCCCAGCCCGGATCGGCGGCGTCGATAGCCGCCGGATCGCGCCCGAACCGCGCCCAGAGCGCCGGACCGCTCACCAGGCCTTCGACGCAATCGCCATGAAAGGCGCAAGCCCCGGCAAAACCATCGCCAGCGGCGCGGCGCAGCCGCAAATGGCCGATTTCGGGATGGAGCCGGCCGATCACCGGCTGTCCGCCGACGATCACCCCGCCGCCGACACCGGTCCCGATCGTCAGATAGACGATCGTGTTGCACCCCTGCCCGGCGCCCAGCGCGGCTTCGGCGATACCTGCGCCATTGACGTCGGTGTCGAGCGCGATCGGACAAGCGAAACGACCGGAAAAGGCGGCGACGACGCCCGCGCCGGTCCATCCGGGCTTGGTCGTAAAGAGCATGGTGCCATAGTCGGCCGCGGCGGGATCGACGCGGATCGGGCCGAAGCTGGCGATGCCAATCGCGGTCAGCGGCGCCTCGGCATCCCACGCCGCCAGCCGGTCGACGGCTGCCCTGAGTGTTTCCTCGGGGGTGGTCGTCGGCAGATAATGCTGATCGATAATATCGAACCCGTCGGCGAGGGTCACGACGACCTTGGTGCCGCCCAGTTCGACCCCCGCGAAGCGCCCGGTCGGTGCGGGCGCGGTCATCAACCCGCGTCCCGCAGCCGCTCGCCGATCGAATTGGCGAAATGCTGTTCCATCGCGATGCGCGCCCGCGCCGGCTCGCGCGCGGCGATCGCATCGGCGACCTCGCGGTGGAGCGCCAGCGTCTCTTCGCGCTCGCCGGGCGTCGTGCGTTCCTGCCAGGCGCGCGGGATGGCGAGCGCCATCAATTCCTCGAACGAGCGCACGATCTGATAGAAGAGCGGATTGCCGCTCGCGGCGGCGATCGTCTGGTGAAAGACGGTGTCGGCGGCGGTGCGCGCCGCCTCGTCATGGTCGACCGCGAGGCCGTGAGCGGCGGTCAGAATCGCACGCGCCTGTTCCTCGCTGCGGTTGAGCGCGGCGAGTTCGGCGGTGCGCAGTTCGAGCGTGCGGCGCACGTCCCACACGTCGGCCAGGCTCACCTGGGCGGTGTTGACCGCATGGCCCATCGACGCCGCCATCACCGACCCGTCGATCGCGCCGACGCGCGGCTTGCGGCCGTTGCCGACATCGACGAGGCGCAGCGCGGCCAGCGCGCCGAACGCCTCGCGCATCACCGGCCGGCTGACCCCCATCTGCGTCGCAAAACTGCCCTCCCCCGGCAGCGTATCGCCGACCTTCAGGTCGTGGGTGCGGATATGGTCACGCACGAACTCCATCGCGCGCTCGACCAGCGAGCCGCCCACCGCGACGTCGAGCATCGTGCTCATGCCGCCACCCCGACGCGGCGCATCGCCGTCGGCGCCATGCCGAAACGGCGCGAGAAGGCGCGGGTGAAGCTGGCGTTGTTGAGATAGCCGCAGCGATAGCCGATGCTCGCCACCGGCAGGTCGCTCGCCGCGAGCATCTGCCGCGCGTTGCGCAGACGGCGCTCGCTGAGCGCCTCGGCGACGGTGCAATGATAGAGCTCGCGAAAACCGCGAGTCAGCTTGTCGCGGTTGATGCCGCAACTGCGCGCGATGTCGTCGAGCGTCAATTTCTCGTGCCAGCGCTCGTCGACGATGCGGCGCGCGGCGGCGATGCGCGCGATGTCGCTCTCGCAAAGGCTCGGCTGACCATCGACCGGCACCATCCGTCCGGCGGCGAGCGCGGCGAAAAACTGGCAGAGCAGCTCGATCGAGCGCGCGAGGCGCAGCGTGTCGGCGGCGGGCGCGTCGCTGTCGGGCGACACGATCGACTGGCCGAGCGCGCGCAGGTCCGACGGCAGATACCAGCGCGCGGCGGGATCGGGCAGGTCGCCGAACAGGCGCTTGCACGCGCCGCGCGAGACCGCAAAGACGAGCAGATGATCGTCAGCGGCGCTGTCGAGGTCGCGGAAGCTTAGGGTGGTCACCACCGGGTCCTGGATAGCCCCGAAACCGAGGATGATCGCATCGGGCGGCAACAGGCGGCGGTCGCAGCCCCCCTGCCCCACGAAGCTCGTCATCTCATGCGAAACGATAACCGGATGCTTGGTCGCCATGGCTTTTCTCCCATGGCCGCCTTACACCTATCTTACAGCTTTGGCAAGACCTATCTGACAGGTTCCGGGGCGCGGCGCATCGCAAGCAGGAAGGCGACGAAGGACAAGGCGCTGACGATCACGCCGACCAGCGCGAGCGCCTCGGCCAGCATCGCCTCGCCGCCCATCATCGCGCTCACCCGCGTCACGATCCAGGGCGCGAGTCCGAAGCCGATCAGCCCCGCGACCGCGATGAAGGCGCCGATGCACAGCCCGCGCAACTCGTTCGGGATATAGACGGTGAGCGCCACCGACACGACCAACCCGGTCACCGCGCCACATGCCGCGATGATGCCGAGCATGATCGCGACCCCGGTGACGCTGGGCATGATCGGGAACAGCGCCGCCGGCACACCGATGCCGGCCGCGATCACCGCGCCGAGCAACAGCCCGCCGCGCCGCCCGCTTTTCTGCCCCCAGTCGGCGGACAAGCCGCCGATCACCGCGCCGAGCACCCCGGTGCCGAACAGCAACGCGCCGACCCAGCCCGAAAATTGCTGTGGCGTCAGACCGAAGTCGCGCGACAGCACCGGTGCGATCCACACCGTCGCCGCGACATCGGCCATCACCACCGCGACCTGCCCCGCGAACAGCGGGATCAGGAAGGCGCGGCGTGCCCAAAGTTCGGCGGCGACCACCCTGAACGGCGCATCGGGACTCGCCTCGACCTCGCGCCGCGCGGGCTCGCGCAGGAACAGCAAGGGCAGAAGCAGCAGCGCGCTGATCGCCGCGAGCGCGACATGCGCGCTCCGCCATGGCGTCAGGTCGAACCACCCCGGCCCGGTGAAATCGGTAAAAAAGCCGAACAGCCAGCCGGTGAGCGCAAAACCGAGCGCGACGCCCAGCGCCTTGCCCAGATTGACGATCAGCATCGCCCGGCCCCGCTGGTCGGCGGCGCAATAATCGGCGCACAGCGACAGCGCGGCGGTCAGCGACCCGGTCGACCCAATCCCGGTGAGCATGCGCGCCGCGGTCAGCAGCGCCGCATTGGGCGCGAAGGCGGTGAGCAATGTGCCGAGCGTCCACAACAGGCCGAGCCCGAGCGTGAGCCGCACGCGGTTGCGCCGGTCGACGAGGATGCCGACCGGAATCGAAAACAGCACCATCGGCACCGCCGCGCCCAGCCCCTGGATCAGCGCGAGATGATCGTCGCTAAGCCCCAGTTCGGCCTTGGCGCTTTCCTGGATCGTCCCGAAGCTGCCGAGCGCGGTGAAGGCCACGGTCGTGACCAGCGCCAACAGCAGCAAGGGTGCCGCGGCGGCGGAGAGCCGCGCGGGCGGCGCAAGCGATTCGGCCTGCGACGCCATCACAGCGCGAAAATCTTGCCGGGGTTGAGCAGATTCTGCGGGTCGAAGGCGCGCTTGATCAGCCGCATCTGCCCCACCGCATCGCCCAGCTCGGCGACCAGCCACTGCTGCTTGCCGATACCGATGCCATGTTCGCCGGTGCAGGTGCCGTCCATCGCCAGCGCGCGCTCGACGAGCCGCGCGTTGATCGCCTCCACCTCCTCCATCTCGGCGGGGGCGTTGGGATCGATCGAGAAGACGACATGGAAATTGCCGTCGCCGACATGCCCCAGGATCGTCGACGGGATCGCCGACGCCTCGAGGTCGGTATAGGTTTCGGCGATGCACTCGGCGAGCCGGCTGATCGGCACGCAGACGTCGGTCGCCCAGCCGATCGCGCCGGCGCGCATATTGACCGCCGCGTAATAAGCCTCATGCCGCGCGCGCCACAGCTTCGTCCGCTCCTCGGGCAGGTTCGACCAGGCGAAGTCGCTGCCGCCATTGGTCTCGGCGAGCATCTTCACCGTCTCGACCTGTTCGGCGACGTTGGCGGCGCTGCCGTGGAATTCAAAGAATAGCGTCGGCGCCTCGGGATAGTCGAGTTTCGACCAGCGGTTGACCGCCGCCATCTGCTTCTTGTCGAGGATTTCGACGCGCGCCAGCGGCACCGCGCACTGGATCGCCTGCACCACCGTATCGACCGCGCCGGGCAGCGTATCGAAGCTGCATACCGCCGCCGAAATCGTGTCGGGCACCGGATGCAGGCGCAACGTCACCTCGGTAATGATGCCGAGCGTACCTTCGGAGCCGACATAGAGCCGCGTCAGATCATAACCCGCCGCCGACTTGCGCGCGCGGCGCGCGGTGCGGATGACCTTGCCCTGCGGCGTCACCACCTCGAGGCTGATCACCGCATCCTTCATCGTGCCATAACGCACCGCATTGGTGCCCGACGCGCGCGTCGAGGCCATGCCGCCGATCGTGGCATTGGCGCCGGGATCGATCGGGAAGAACAGTCCCCGGTCGCGCAGATGGACATTGAGTTCCTCGCGCCGCACGCCCGGCTGGACGACGCAGTCGAAATCCTCGGCGTGCACCGCGATCACCCTGTCCATCCGGCTCATGTCGAGCGAAATGCCGCCGTGGATCGCCAGCGCATTGCCCTCGATCGAGGTCCCCGCGCCAAAGGGCACGATCGGCACGTCGGCCGCCGAACAGAGCGTCACCAGCGCGACGACATCGTCGGTGGTCAGCGCAAAGACCACGGCGTCGGGCAGCACGGGCGCGAAATGGCTTTCGCTGGCGCCATGCTGCCCGAGCATCGCCTGACCGCGCTCGAAGCGGTCCCCGAACCGCTGTTCGAGCGCCCCCACCAGGTCGGCGGGGAGCGGTTTGCGCCCCCCCGGGTAAACCGTCCCCGCCATGGTCAGAACTTCAGGCTTGCGCGCACGCCGTAACGGCGGCGGTCGCCGGTGATGCCGAGGTCGGAGGCCGGCAGCCCCGCGAGCGCCAGCGTCGTCTTTTCGATATAGCTTTCAAAATATTCGGTGTTGAAGATGTTGTTCGCGAACAGCGCGACCTCGACCGGGCCGGTGCGATAGGCGATCGATGCGTTGGTCAGCCAATAGCTTTCGAGCAGGGTCGGGGTCGTCTCGTTGAGCGTCGCGGCGAGACGCTTGCCCTTGCCGACCAGCCCCGCGCTCAGCGTCAGGTCGCTGTCGCCGCCGGTTTCGATGCGATAGTCGCTCGAGAAGCTGGCGGTCCAGTCGGGCTGGAAGGTCAGCCGGTCCGACGACAGGCGGCGCCCGGTGGTGCCCACATAGGCGCTGTCGTCGGTGATCCGCGCATGCATCCAGGTCAGGCCGCTGCGCAGCGTCCAGTTCTGGACCGGGCGCACCAGCGCCTCGAGTTCGACGCCATAGCTTTCGACGTCGCCGGTGTTGAGATCGACGGTCACAAGCCCGCCGCCCGCCGCCGGAGCGATCGAGTTGAGGCCGATATAGTCCTTGTAATCGCTGTAGAAGACGGTCCCCGACAGGTTGAAGCCCGGCGACGAATATTTGGCACCCGCTTCATAGGTCCAGGCCGAGTCGCCGCGATAGGTCCGCGTCGGTGCGGTCGGGGCGTTGAAACCGCCGCCGCGATAGCCGCGCGCGACCGAGACATAGGTCAGCAGATCGGGCGTCCATTTGCGGCTGATCGACAGCTTGGGCTGCCATTCGCTCGACTTGATCTTGGCGGTGGGGACCAGGCCGCCGGCGGTCGACGTCCCCAAAATCGCGTTGCTCGTGGTGGTCAGGACCGAACCGTTCGCGGTGCGATCCTCATGGTCGTAGCGCAGACCCGCCGCGATTTCCCATTCGCTCGTCGGTTTCCAGAAAACGGTACCGAAGGCGGCCATGGTGTCGCCGACATTCTTGACGGTCGTGTTGCGCACGATATTGACCGGACCCAGGATCGGATGGACCAGATTGATCGTGTCCTGGCTGCGCGCGCGCACCATCTCGTTGCTGTAGAAGACGCCGACGAGGGTCGAGAACTGGTCCGACCATTCGCTGTCGAGGCGCGATTCGAGCGTCATGGTGCGCAGGCTGTCGCGGCCGATCGATCGCACCGTATCGGTGGGGCCGAAATCGCCCTCGCCATCGGGGGTGAAGCCGTTGCGCATGTCATAGGCGCCGATGACGCTGAGCCGCGATCCGCCGCCGAGGTCGGCCTCGGCGCGCGCGTTGAAGCCGCGATATTTGAAGCGCACTTCGTTCAGCGTGTTGAACTGGACGACGCGGCGATAGTCGGTCGGGCCGCTGACCCGCGAATAGGGCACGTTCACGCCCTGGACGTTATCGTAATAGCCCTTCAGCGTCAGCGAAAAGCCGTCCGACGGGGTGACGCGCAAGGTCGCGTTGAGGCTGTCGGTGTTGAGCGGGTTGGCGTTGCCGCCGATCACGCTGTTGGTCAGGAAACCGTCCTGCTGGCGATGCGCCGCCGCGACCCGCAGCGCCACCTTGTCGGTGACGATCGGACCCGAAACCGAAGCCGACACCATCCAGCTGTTGTCGGGGCCGGCGTAGCTGCCGTTGGCGCGCACTTCGAGGTCGTTGCCCGGCTGGCGCGTGATGACGTTGATCGCGCCGCCCATGGTGTTCTTGCCATAAAGCGTGCCCTGCGGCCCGCGCAGCACCTCGATCCGCTCGACGTCGGTCAGCGGATTGTTGAGATAGGCGGTATTCGGCTGATAGATGCCGTCGATGAACAGCCCGACGCCGGGCTGGACCGACTGCACCAGCGTCACGCCGACGCCGCGGATCGACACGAAGGCGCGGCCGGTGCCGTCGCTGTTGATGTTCAGGCCCGGCGACAGCACCGCCGCCTCGCGCACCGAATTGAAGCCGCGCGCGACGAGCGTGTCGCCGTCGATCGCGGTGACCGCAATCGGCACATCGCTCAGCGTCTCGTCGCGCTTGCGCGCAGTGACCACGATGATGCCGTCATCCTCGCCCTCGGCGGTCGCCGCGGCGGGCGTCTCCTGCGCATGGACGGGCGCCGCGGCCATCATGGTGGTGAGCGCGAACGACGAAACGACGGCGAAACGGAAATTGGTCATCAGCATCTTCCCCAAAAGAGGCGGTCATGGCCGCCCTGCGGGAACCTATCTGACAGCTTTTCGACCTGTATGAAAGGTTGCCGATTGTGCCGATCGGCAGAGGGATTTTGCCGGGACTATTTCACCAGCAGCTATACCCGCCATCGGCCAGCACGATGCTGCCGGTCATCAAACTCGCCATGTCCGACGCCAGGAACAGGATCACCGCCGCTACCTCCTCGGGCTGGCCGAGCCGCGCCTGCGGGGTCCCGTCGATCCACCGCTTGTACATCTCGCCCTCCTTGTCGGCGAAGGCGTTGAGCGGCGTCGCGATATAGGTCGGCGCCACCGCATTGACCCGCACGCCGCGCGGCGCCCATTCGGCGGCGAGGCTCTTGGTCAGCTGGTGCACCGCCGCCTTGGACGCGTTGTAATAGCTCTGCGGCTGCGGGCGGTTGACGATGAAACCCGACATCGACCCGACATTGACGATGCTCCCCTGCCCCGCCGCGAGCATGTGCCGCCCGAAGGCGCGCGCGCACCAGAAGCTGCCGTTGAGGTTGACGTCGAGGACATGCAGCCAATGTTCGTCGGCGACATCCTCGGCCGCGGTCTCGCTGCGCGCGATGCCGGCATTGTTCACCAGGATGTCGATGCGCCCCTCGCGCGCCAGCATCGCATCGGCGGCGGCGGCGACGGCGGCGCTGTCGGTGACGTCGAGCCGTTCGGCATGAACCGCATGGCCCTTGGCGGCGAGGTCGGCGACCGCGCGCTCGAGCGCCGCCGTGTCGCGGTCGGCGATCGTCACCCGTGCCCCGGCTTCGGCCAGCGCCTCGGCCGCACAATAGCCGATCCCCTGCGCGCCGCCCGTGACGAAGGCGGTGCGCCCGTCGAGGCGCAATCTGTCGAGATACATGAGGACTTACTCCGGAACGAAAGCGGCGGCGGGCATCACGGGCTCATGGACCGCTTCGCCGCGCTCAAGCTGATAGACCTGCCGGTCGGCGCCGAACTCGGCCCAGGGCAGCGATCCATCGCGGGCAAAGCCGACCCAAATCGCGTGCACCCGCTCGGCGAGTTCCTGCGGCGGCGCCTCGCCCGCCAGCCCCTTGGGCCCGGTCGCACTCGCGAGCGTCTTGAACACGAAGGGCAGCTCGATCCCGTGGCACGCGCCCAGCTCGCCGCCGCACGCGGGCGAGCGCCAGTCGAACTCGTACATCCACGTCTTGCCCTGATGCGCGGCGGCATATTGACGCGCGGGCCAGCGGAACACGAGGTCGTTCATTGCATCGGTCAGCGCCTGCCCCGGCCGCACGCCCTTCTGCTTATAGCCATAGGCAAGCAGCGCCCCCTTGGCATCGGGCATCGATCGCCCGAGCAGCCAGCGCGCGAACAGCCCGCCGATCTTCCGCTTCACGCCGGTCGGCACGAAATAGAGGTTCATCTCCTCGGCATTGCTGCCGATCAGCACCTCGACCCCGGCGCCCGCGCCCTTGCGCAGCGCATCATGCGGCTTTTCGGGCAAAATATCGTCGCCATACACCGGTATGAAGCGGCTGATGCCATAGACCGGCTCGCGCCCGCCCGCATCGCGCAGATCGATCGCCCACGGCTTGCCGAACTTTTCGATCGCCGCAGTCGCCGCTTCGTTGGATACGCCGCGGAACCCGTCGGCGTCGGGACTGACCTTGAGCAGCTTCGCCAGCTTCTTCACCAGCCGCTGCGCGACCCCGATGTCGCGCACCATCGCCCCATGCCCGCTCTCGACGATCGCGCGCGCGAACAGCCCCTTGGCAAGCGGCGACGTGACGAGGTCGGCGATCGCCATCGCCCCCGCGCTCTCGCCGAACAGCGTGACGTTCGCCGGATCGCCGCCGAAGGCCGCGATGTTGCGCTGGACCCAGCCGAGCGCGAAGAGCATGTCGCGCAGGCCGAGATTGGTCGGCACTCCCGGCACCGGCAGGAAGCCGTCGATCCCCAGCCGATAGTTGATCGCCACGCACACCACCCCCGAGCGCGCGAATTCGGAGCCGTCGCTGACCGGCGCATCCTTGCTGCCGACGACGAAACCGCCGCCGTGGATGAAGACCATCACCGGCGCGCCCTTGGCCTCCTTCGGCGCCCAGACATTGACGCGCAGATAGTCGCCGTCGCCGCCGTCCGAGCCACTGCCGACCAGCGGCGCGATATTGATCGCCGGAAAGTCGCGGATCACATGCGGCGCGGTCGGCCCCGGATCGAGGGCGTCGCGCACGCCCTCCCATGCGGCGACCGGCTGCGGCAGTTCGAAGCGCTGCGGCGGTGCGGCATAGGGAATGCCGAGATAGCGCAGGATGCCGGCTTCGGCGGTGCCGCGGACCTGGCCCGCCTCGGTGGCGACGATGATATCGGTCGGAGTCGGTTCGGTCATGCTGTCAGGCTAGCACGCGCCGGTGCAGCACCGCATTGTCCGATGCTGTGCTTTCCCCCCTTATCGATATGCCAGCACGCGTCAGGTCGGCTTGCAGATCTGCAAAAAACCCGCGGCCATGAACGACGCCATGCGCGCCTTGATCGCCTCGAAATCCTCGGACTTGCAGACGCCGCCCGACAATTTATCGATGCGCCCGGTGCGCGCGAGGGTGACCATCAGCGCGCCGGTGACGAAATGATAGCCCCAGAAGATATCGCGCTCAGCGCAGCCGGGCAGGGCTTTCTTGAGCAGGTCGATCAGCCGCAGCACCACGGGGTCGAAATGGCTGTCCATCAGATCGGCGCCCCATTCGGGGGTGTTCGCAACGAGCGCGCCGAGCGCGCCGTAATTTTTCCACCCCTCGCCGCCGTGGATATAAAGGTCGAGGTCGGTGTCGAGAAAGGCGTGGAGCGCGCCCTCGACCGTCGGCTTGCCGCCGGACGCCTTCTCATAATCGTCGAGCGCCTTCATCCGCCGCTCGCTGGTCACCACCGCGCGCCGCGCGAATACCGCGTCGAACAGGCTCTTCTTGTCCTCGAAATAATAGTTGAGCAAAGTGTGGTGCACGCCGACGCGCTTGGCGACATCCTTCAGCGTGACGCCGTGCAGCCCGTGCTTCGAGAACAGATATTCGGCCTCGTCGAGCATCTGCTCGATCGTCTCGGCGCGCTGTTCGGCCTTGGTCGATCGCCGGCGCGTTTTTGGCTCGTCTGCCACTGGTCCCACCGATCCCTGTTCCTCGGCGCCCCGCGCCGACGCCCGCTCAACCCGCTCCATGGTCGTTCCGCAAGCGAATCTTATCGATTTTTCCGGTCGGCGCCAGCGGCATGGCGGCGAGCCGCACCACAGCATCGGGAATCCACCAGGGTGCAACACGACCCGCAAGCGGCGCGAGCAGCGCTGCGTCGTCGATCTCCTCGCCGCCACGCATCTCGACCAGCAGCACCGGGCGCTCGCCCCATTTGGCGTCTTGCCGGCCGATCACAGCGGCCAGCGACACCTGCGGCAGCGCGCCTACCACCGCCTCGATCTCTGCGGGGTTGATCCATTCGCCGCCCGACTTTATCAGATCCTTCGCGCGGCCGGTGATGATCAGATTTCCCTTGGCATCGATGCGCGCGAGGTCGCCGGTCGCGAACCAGCCCTCGGCATCGGTGGCTGGCGCCGTCTCGCCAAAATAGCGATCGACCACCGACGCCCCGCGCACGTACAAATGCCCCTCGCCGCCGCGCTGCTCGGCAAGCGGCGTGCCCTCCGCATCGGTGAGCCGCAGGTCGACGCCGATCGCCGGCCGCCCCGACACCGCGGCATTTCGCTGCGCATCGTCGGGCGGGGCGATCACGCCCAGAGGCGACAATTCGGTCATCCCCCAGCTCGTCTGCACCGTGACGCCGAGCCTCTGTTCGAGCCGCTCCATCAGCGCCGGCGCCATCGGCGCCCCGCCGACGATCAGGCGTTTCAGCGACGGCAATTCGCCGCCCACGGCTTCCAGATGCTCGACGAGGCCGAGCCACACCGTCGGTACGCCGACGCCGATCGTCACGCCTTCGGCGGCGATCAGTCGCGCCAGGCTCGCGCCATCGGTCTGCCGCCCCGGCAGCACCAGCCTGCCCCCGACCGCGGGCAGCGCGAAGGGCAGCCCCCAGGCGTTGGCATGGAACATCGGCACGACCGCGAGCACCGCATCGCGGCTGGTGAAGGCCATGACGTCGGCCTGCAGGCTGCGCAGCGTGTGGAGGAAGCTGCCGCGATGCGTGTAGGTCACGCCCTTCGGCGCGCCGGTGGTGCCCGAGGTGAAGCAAAGGCCCGCAGGCGCGGTCTCCGCAAAGTCGCCCCACACCGCGCCGCCCGGCGCATCGGCGATCAGGTCTTCGAGTGCGGCGACAGGTACACTCGCCCCGCCATCGCCAGCGCCGTCGATCAGCAAGATGCGCTCGATCGCCGGCGCGCGCTCGGCGATCAGCTTGGCGAGCGGCAGCAGGTCGCCGCTCACGACTAGGATCTTCGCCCCCGACTGCACCGCCATCGACGCGAGCTGCGGTCCGGTGAGGCGCGGGTTCAATGTGTGGCACACCGCGCCCATGCCCATCACCGCATACCAGAGCTCGACATGCGCCGCGCTGTTCCACGCGAGCGTCGCAACGCGGTCGCCTAGCCCGATCCCGAACCCGGCCAGCAGCGACGAGATCGCGAGGCTCCGTTCGCGCAAAACCGCGTAGCTGACACGCGCCACGCTGCCGTCTTCGCGCGCGCTCACCACCTCGGCCTCGCCGTGCCAGCGCGCGGCATGGTCGAGGAAGCGGTTCAGGGTCAGCGGATAATCCTGCATGCTGCCGTCGATCATGGACAATCGGCGCCCTTCGCGAGCACGGGCGAGAGGATGCCGGTGTTCCAGTTCCACGCCACATTACCCGCGGCGCGGCGGCGGCACATCGCTGCCTCGTGCAGCTTGTACATGCCGGGCATCAGCCGCACACCCGGGCGCGGGATATCCGCGAAGGCGAGGAAAGCGGCATCCCGGCCATAAGGCTTCCAGACGGCCTGCCCCGCCGACTCGGGCTTGCCCGTGCGCGCGAACGACACCCAATAATCGCCCATCGCGGCGGCGAAGCGCTTTTCGGCGACCGTGTCGGGAATTTTCGGCCAATAGGGCGGCGTGTCGGTCGCGGTGCCGAACACATAAGGGATTTCGGCGGCATGAAAGCCGTGCAGTCCCGCCTCGCTCGTCGCCGGATAGCCATGGTCGAAGAGGTAGAGATAGGCATTCTGGCCGAGCGCGCTCTGCTTGATCGCGAGCCGCTCGGAGGTCCAGCCATAGAGCGCGTCGCGCGTCGTCGCGATCACCGCCTCGTTCAGCTCCTTGGCGGGATAAAGCTTGAGCCAGCCGTCGGCGAGGTCGCCGTAACGCTCGCGGATCGCCGCCTCATAGACCGCCGCATTCGCGGGCGCCGGCGGCGCGAGCATGCGCAGCGAGCGGATCTCGCCGATGTTGAAGCCCGCGATCATCGGCACCGGCGCCTGCTCGCCGGCGTCGAAGCTGTCGACCAGCTGGTGCGGCAATATCTTGCCGTCGACGGTGCCCCAGGGAAAATAGCCTGCCTTGAGCGCGCCGTCGTTGAGCGTGGTCGCATCCATCGCGCGCAGCGCGGCGAGATCGGCGGCGCCGAGCGCGGCGGCGACCTTGGTGCCCATCGTCTCGGCGGGGATTTCGCCATGCCGCCCCTCGCGCAGCGAGGGGGTCGAGATCATATAGGCGCTCTGCGCGATCGCCTTGTGGAACAGCCCGCGCGCCTTGGGCCCGGTCATCAGATACATCACGCTGAGCGCGCCCGCGGACTCGCCCGCGATGGTGACATTGCCCGCATCGCCGCCGAAAGCGCCGATATTGGCCTTGACCCATTCGAGCGCCGCGATCTGGTCGAGCAGCCCGTAATTGCCCGACACGCCATCGGACGATTCCTTGCTGAGCTCGGGGTGCGCCATATAGCCGAGCGCGCCGAGCCGGTAATTGATCGACACGATCACCGCGCCGCGCGCCGCGAGCTTGGCGCCGTCGTACATGCCCTCATGGCTGTAGCCATTGGTCAGCGCGCCGCCATGGATCCAGACGATCACGGGGGCATCCTTGGCGGCTTCGGGCGTCCAGATGTTGAGCGTCAAGCAGTCCTCGGACATCTTGGCAGACGGGTTGGTGTAAATGCCGATCGCGGTCGAGCGGGGCTGGATGCAGGCGGCGCCGAAGCTCTGCGCCTTGCGCACGCCCTGCCATGGCGGCAGCGCCATCGGCGGTTTCCAGCGCAGCGGGCCGACCGGCGCCTGGGCGAAGGGAATGCCCTTGAATATCCGGACCTTGCCTACCGCCTTGCCCTCGACCGATCCGGCGGGGGCGTCGACCACCGGCGCGGCGGCGACGACGGGCGTCGCCACCAGCATCGCGGCGGCGAGCAGCGTAGTTGCCTTTTTCATGCCGAAGCCTCCCCGCGGCGCAGGCGCCGTGCGAGCCAGAGAAAGAGGGTGATGGCGACCAGATAGAAGGGCGTCAGCGTGTAGAGCGCCGTCTGCAACCCATGCGCGTCGCCCTGCGCCTTGAACCAGTCGCTCGCGAAACCGACCCATGTCGGCCCCAGCCCCAGCCCGATGAAGTTCATGATCAGCAGCAGCAGCGCGCCCGCCAGCACGCGCTGGTTTGGCTTCACTTCTTCCTGCACCAGCGCGACCGAGGCCGAGAGGTAGAAATAGTTGAACACCATCACCACGGTCAGCAGCGCAAGCGCGAGCGGCCAGCCCGGCGCCCAGATGAAGGCGACATAAAAAGGCATCGCGACGATCAATGACAGCGCTGGAGCGGTCGCGTACCCGGCGCGCGATTTGCGCACCATCTTGTCGATCACGCGGCCCGACACGATCATCCCGCCGCCCATACCGATCAGCAGCACCAGCGCATACCAGACTGCAACATCGCCCAATTCCATCCCCTTTTCGCGCATCAGGAACAGCACCGCGAAATTGCCGAGGCCATAGGTCACGAACTGCGTCGCGCCCCCGCCCAATGCCGCGAGCATCAAGATCGGGTGCGACAGGAACATGCGTACCGTCGGCCAGAAATCGGCCTTGCCATCCCAAGGCGCGCTGGACGTCGGCACCGCCACATCGGTCGCTCCGCGCTTCGGCTCGCGCACCGTCAGCCACACCGCCAGCGCGGTAACGATCCCGATCGCTCCCACCGCGACGAAGGGGATGCGCCAGCCGAATTTCTCGGCGATCGCCGCGCCGAACGCCACCCCCGCAGCGGCGCCGATCGCCGGGCCGAGGTTGAAGATGCCGAGCGCGGCGGCGCGCTTGCCCGGCGGATAGGTGTCGGTGATGATCGCATAAGAGGGCGGCACGCCCCCCGCCTCGCCGAAGCCCACGACCATGCGCGCGATCGCGAGCTGGGTGTAGTTCGCCGCCATCCCGCACGCGACCGTCGCCCCGCTCCACACCGCGCAGGCAATCGACAGCACCCCGACGCGGCTCGTCCGGTCGGCGAACCAGCCGACCGGGATCGCGATGAAGCAATAGAACATCGCGAAATAGAGCCCGCTGATCAGCCCAAGCTGGCCATCGGTAATCTGCAGCGCGTCCTGGATCGGCTTGGCCAGGATCGACAGGAGCTGCCGGTCGAGGAAATTCAGCACATAGACGAAGCAGAGCATGCCCAGCACGAAACCGGGTCGCGCGACCGGCTGTGTGGCAGAAGGCGGGAGAGTGCCAGTAGTCACGATCTAGAGGCTGTAGCCAAGGCGGATGCCGAAGGTGCGCGGGCGCATCGTGCCGAAGCGGCTGACGAGGAATGCTTCGGGGTGGATGTAGGTGATCGAGTGATTGTCGAAGAGATTTTCGACGTAAAGCTGCGCCGACAGATCGCCCTTCTTCAGCCCGAGGCTCATATTGACGTTGCTGTACGCGTCGGTCTTGCCGAAGGTCGACAGCGGCTGGTTGGGCCGCCCCGGGGTGTTCGGGAAGCTGCTGTTGTACGACCCGATATGCTGCGCATTCACCGCCAGCAGCGCGTCGATGTCGGACCCGATCTTGAAACCATAGCTCATATAGGCCGACCCCTGGATCCGCGGCGCCGACAGCCGGTGCCCAAGCACCGCGCCCGAAATCGCCGCCTCGGCGGGCGACAGCTTGGTGATCTTGCTGTCGTTATAGGCGCCGTTGAAGCCGATCGTTATGCCGGTAGCCGGGACCACATTGACCTCGAACTCGAAGCCCTTGCTGCGCGCCGCGCCGATGTTGGTCGCGAACTGGACCGAGTCCGACACGCGGTTCGCCTGCGCCTGGATGTTGCTCCAGTCGATCAGGTAGAAGGCGGTGTTGATCGACACCCGCCCGCCGAGCCAGCGACCCTTGGCGCCGATTTCATAGCTTTTCAGGCTGTCCGACGTCGCCCCGAAGGGGATGATGATGTCGTTGGGATCGACCAGGCTCGCCGCCCCGGCGCGTGCATTGACGATCGGGGCGCGGAAACCCGTCGAGAAGGTCGCATAGGTGGTCAGGCTGTCGCTCGGCTTGAAGGTCGCGCTCGCCTTCCACGACGGCTTCGATCCCTTGGCCTTGACCCCCTCGACCGCCGCATAGGGCGTGAAGGTGGTGAAGTTCACCGGAATGCGAAGCAGGGCGAAGTCATAATAGTTGAAGCCGAACGCCGTCGCGAGATAGCCGCCCGCCTCGGTAAAGCCCTGCGCCGACGTCTCGCCATAACGCATGCCGCCGGTCAGCCAGAATTTGTCCGAAAAACGATAGGTCAGCTCGCCGAAGCCCGCGAGTTCCTTGCTGATCGAATGGGTATAGACCTTCTGGAAATATTTGTCGGGAAGCCCGGTCAGCCCACGCGCCGCGAGGAAAGCGAGGTTCGAGCGATAGAAGAAATCGACGTCGCGGCGGCGGTTGAGATAGAATCCGCCAACCACGAACTCGATCGGCCCGTCGAGCGTCGATGCGAGCCGCGTTTCCTGCACGAACACCTTGTCGTACCCATCGGCGTCGAGCCCGAAGGCGATCGGCGCGCCCGGGAACGACCCCGGCGCGAAGGTGCCGGCGAGGTCGACATAGAAGCGCTGGTCGAAATCCGAATAGGTCTACGAGCTGGTCAGCTTGGCGAAATCGAACTCATAATCGATCGTCGCGTTCGCAATCGCCTGTTTGCCGGTAAAGCGGTCGGGCTCGTCCGAAACGCGCTTGTTGCGGCCCAGGCCAGGGCTGGTCAGCGAGCTGTCCTTGGGATTGCTATATTCGTAGCTGCCGAGCAGCTTGATCGACAGCCGATCGGTCGGCTTCCACAGCAGTACCAGCCGCCCGCCATAGTCGATCAGCGTGTTCGAATTTTTCACCCCGGTCCCGACGTTATCGAGATAGCCTTCCTCGTCGCGGTAAAAGCCGACCGCACGGATCGCCAGCCGGTCGTCGACCAGCGGCACATTGACCATCGCATTGTAACGCTGGCGGAAGCTGTCCGAGCCGGTCAGCCCGAAATCGACGAGCGCCGCGGTGTCGAAATCATTGAGGTCGGGGCTCTTCTGCAGGATGCGCATCGCGCCCGACAGCGAGCCCGATCCGAAGAGCGTCCCTTGCGGCCCGCGCAGGAATTCGACGCGCTCGACGTCGAACAAATTGGGATCGACCACGGTGGTGTTGCCGATGGTCGAGACCGGCAGCTCGTCGATATAGATCGCGACCGAGCTTTGCAGGTTGGCGTTATAGCCGTTGGTCGCGATGCCGCGCGCGGTGAAATTGTTGAAGTTCGCGGTCGGCTTGTTGAGCACGACGCCCGGCGTTTCGCGCCCGATGCCTTCGTAACCGACGATGCCCTTCTCGGTCAGCTCTTCCTGCGAATAGGCCGAGATGCTGAGCGGCACGTCCTGGATGCGCTCGGCGCGGCGCGTCGCGGTGACGATGATCGATCCGTCGTCGTCGCGGCCCTCGGCCTGCGGTGCGGTGGCTTCCGTTTCCTGGGCCATGGCCGGAACGGTAAACAGCGCGCCCGCACAGACGGACGCCAACATCATTGCCCTCATCACGCTCTCCCATATCGCGCCGATCGAATGTCGGCATGGCGGACTTTATGCCTATGGTTCGGAAGCAAGTCAATATTCACTCTCACGAGTGTGAATATTATAGAAAGGGGCGATTTGTCAGTGAAGTGGGGCGGAAATCATGGGATTTCGTGCGGACGAGCGGCCGTTGTCGAACGGAACATCAGCCTCGTCAGATTCGTCATCCTGAACTTGTTTCAGCATGACGAGAATCGGAGGGCGGCTCCCAGTCTGGCGGCGGCGCGATTGGCCGTGCGCGCCGCCCCTAGGGCCGATCGACATTCAGAAGATGACGTGCCGAAAATGGTGGTTTTCCGTGACCCGGAGCGCAGCGTACTTGAAGTATGTGAGCACCGGAAGCGCGGAAAGCCGCCATTTGCAGGCCGTCAGGGCTGAATGTCGATCGGCCCTAGTGGTCCGAAGCCCCCGCCGCGCCTATGCCCGTTTCGGCGCGGACGCGCTGCGCCGGATAGCCCGCCCTATCGACCGCCGCGCGCCCGCTCTTGTCGGCGAGCGACACCAGCCAGATCGTCAGGAAGGCCGCAGTCATCGAGAAGATCGTCGGCGAACTATACGGGAAAGGCGCACCCTCATAACCGAGCACCGCCTCCCAGATCGCCGGCGACAATATCGTCAACACCAGCGCGAGCAGCACCCCGACGAAACCGCCAATGACAACGCCGCGCGTCGTGCAGCCGTCCCACAGCAGCGACATCACCAGCACCGGGAAATTGCCCGATGCCGCCAGCGCAAAGGCCAGGCTGACCATGAAGGCGACATTCTGCTTCTCGAACGCGATGCCGAGGATGATCGCGATCAGCGCGAGCACCGGCACGGTGTAGCGCGACACCCTAAGCTCGTCGGCCGAATTGGCCGCCCCCTTCTTGACGACCGAGGCGTAGATGTCGTGCGACACCGCCGACGCGCCCGACAAGGTAAGCCCCGCGACCACAGCGAGGATCGTCGCAAAGGCGACCGCGCTGACGATACCGAGGAAAATGTCGCCGCCGATCGCCGTCGCAAGGTGGATCGCCGCCATGTTGCCCCCGCCCTTCAGCGTGCCGTCGGGCATCAGATAGTCGGGGTTCGACGCCACGAAGGTGATCGCGCCGAAACCGATGATGAAGGTCAGGATATAGAAATAGCCGATCCACCCCGTCGCCCACAGCACCGACTTGCGAGCCTCCTTCGCGTCGGGAACGGTGAAGAAGCGCATCAGGATGTGCGGCAGGCCGGCGGTCCCGAACATCAGCGCCATGCCGAAGCTGATCGCCGAAAGCGGGTCCTTGATGAAGCCGCCCGGCCCCATGATCGACAGGCCCTTCGCCGCCGCCTCGTCGGGGCTGGCGCCGCCCGCGGCCGCGATCCCGGTCTTGATCTCGACCGCCTTGGCGAACAGCGCCTCGGGCGAGAAACCGAAGTTCCACAGCACCGCGAACGCCATGAAGCTGGCGCAGCCGAGCAGCATCACCGCCTTGATGATCTGGACCCAGGTCGTCGCCACCATGCCGCCGAACAGGACGTAGCAGGTCATCAGCGCGCCGACGATCAGCACCGCATAGGTATAGGGCAAGCCGAACAGCAATTTGATCAACTGCCCCGCACCCACCATCTGCGCGATCAGGTAGAAGAGCACGACCGCGAGCGTGCTGAACGCCGCGAACAGCCGCACCGGGGTCTGTGCGAAGCGGAAGCTCGCGACGTCGGCGAAGGTGTAACGCCCCAGATTGCGCAGCCGCTCGGCGAGCAGGAAGAGCAGGATCGGCCAGCCGACGAGAAAGCCCGTCGAATAGATCAGCCCGTCATAGCCATCAGCGAAAATCTGCGCAGAAATGCCCAGGAACGAGGCGGCCGACATATAATCGCCGGCGATCGCCAGCCCGTTCTGGAAACCCGTGATACCGCCGCCCGCAGTGTAGAAATCGGACGCGCTGCGCACCCGCCCCGCCGCCCAGCGCGTGATGCCGAGCGTCGCGAACACGAAAGCGGAGAACATCAGAATCGCCGGCCAGTTCGCCGCCTGCTGCTCGGTCTGCCCGGTGAGCGCATCGGCCGCCGCGACTGCGGGCCAGCCGAGCGCCAGCGCGATCAGCGCGGCGCGCGTGATCGGAAGGCGGCTCATGCGCCATAATCCTTGCGCAGTGCATCGAGGTCGCGGTCGAATACCTTGTTGGCGCGGCGGACATAGACGGCGGTCAGCACAATGCCCGCGACGATAACGCCGAGCCCGAGCGGGATGCCGAGCGAGGTCACCCCCGACCCGAGCGGGCGCGCGAGGATGTGCGGCTCGAAGGCGATCAGCAGGATGTAACCGAAATAAATGACCAGCATCGCGATGGTGAGCCGCCAGCCGAAACGCGAGCGCGTCGTCACCAGCCGCCTATAGCGTTCGTCCTGTTCGATATCGCGCGTCGCGGCGGGGGCCTCTGCCTCCTGCCCCTCTCCCAGTTGTTCCAAAGCGTGTCTCCCGCTGGCTTTCCCCAGCTATGCGGGCGACCGCCGCAAAACCCAAGTCCTAATCGGCTATCCACTCATAAGGCAGCAGGCCATCCGCCCCGAACAGCGCCCGGCGCGCACCGGGACCCGCGACCGCCGCGCGCAGCCGGTCGGCGAGCGGGTCGTCGATGGGGTGATCGCCGCTGCGCAGGAAGGCGATCCAGGCGTCGATTGCTGCCTCGATCGAGGGGCAGCGCGCACCACGGCGCTGGTGCCAGGCAAGCGTTTCAAGCCAACGCTGCGGAATCTTCTGGCTGCCGTCCATCGCGATCTGGATCAGCCGGTGATGCAGCGCCGGATTGGCGAAGCGGTCGAGCAAAGCATCGGCGTAAGCGGACAAATCCTGCCCCGGCGCGGCGTCGATCGTGGGCGCGGCCTCGTCGCGCATCAGCGCCTCGATCACCGGGCGGATCGCGGGATCGCCGATCGCTTCATGCACAAGCGCGTGCCCCGCGCCCAGCCCGATATAGGCGAGCGCCGAATGCGCGCCGTTCAGCATGCGCAACTTGGCGGTCTCGTAGGGCGCGACGTCGGCGACCAGTTCGGCGCCGACCGCCTCCCAGCGCGGGCGCGGCCCGGCGAAATCATCCTCGATCACCCACTGGCTGAAACGCTCGGTGACCACCGCGCCCTCGTCGCGCACGCCGAGTTCGCCCTCGATCGCGGCGCGGTCGGCGTCGGTCGTCGCGGGGACGATGCGGTCGATCATCGTCGCCGGGCAGCGGCACCGCGCGTCGAACCAATCAGTGAGGTCCGGATATTCGGCCGCGAGATATTCGCGCATCAGCCGACGCAGCACCGCGCCATTGTGCGCGAGATTGTCGCAGCTGAGCAATGTCAGCCCGGGCAATCCCGCCGCATGCCGCGCCGCCAGCGCCGCACCGACGAAGCGATAGAGGCTCGAGGACCCCTTCGCCGCAACAAAATCGAGCGACCCGCCGGCGGCGCGCAAATAGCCCTTCTCGGTCACCGTGAAACTCACGATATGCGTCTCCGAGGCCGCGATAGCATCGATCACCGCCTGCGGCTCTTCCGCCGCGACGAGCACTTTCTGCACCGCGCCGATGACCCGCAAGCTGCTGCCCGCGATGCTGCGCGTCGCGACGGTATAGAGCCCGCCCTGCGGATTGAGCTGCTTCGCGACATCGCCCGAGCGCAGCGACACGCCGATAATGCCCCAGTCGCGGTCCCCCGTACTCATCGCATCGTCGGTGTACACCGCCTGATGCGCGCGGTGGAACGCGCCGATACCGATATGGACGATGCCCGCCGTCTGGCTGGCGCGGTCATAGCCCGGGTGCCCGACCGATGCGGGCAGCATGGTTTCGGGCGACAGTCTCACAGCTTGTACGCGGCCTTGGCGAGATTATAGCTGAGGTCGGCCGCGAGTTCGGCGGCTTCCCACTCTTCCATCCGATGCTCGGCGACGAGCTGCGCCAGAAAGCCGCAGTCGATGCGCCGCGCGACGTCGTGCCGCGCCGGGATCGACAGGAAGGCGCGCGTGTCGTCGTTGAAGCCGACGGTGTTGTAGAAGCCTGCGGTCTCGGTCACCTGGCTGCGGAAGCGCCGCATGCCCTCGGGGCTGTCGTGGAACCACCAGGCGGGGCCGAGCTTCAGCGCCGGATAATGGCCCGCGAGCGGTGCCAATTCCCGCGCGTAGCTCGTCTCGTCGAGCGTGAAGAGGATGATCGTCAGCCCCGCTTCATTGCCATATTTTCCGAGCAGCGGGCGCAGCGCGTGGACATAGTCGGTGGCGATCGGAATATCGGCGCCCTTGTCGCGGCCGTAATTGGCGAAGAGCCAGGCGTTGTGGTTGCGGAAGGCCCCGGGGTGGATCTGCATCACCAGCCCGTCGTCGAGGCTCATCCCCGCCATCATCGTCAGCATATGCGCGCGGAACAGCTCGGCATCGGCGGCGCTGACATCATCGCCAGTGACGCGCGCGAACAGCGCTTCGGCTTCGGCCTCCGACAGGTCGGCGGTCGCCGCGCTCGGGTGGCCATGGTCGGTCGAGGTCGCGCCCATGCTGGCGAAGAAGGCGCGGCGGTTGCGATGCGCCGCGAGATAACCGGCGTAGCTGTACGCATCCTCGCCCGACAGTTCGGAGAAGCGCTTGAGGTTATCGCGGAAACCCTCGAACGCGGGGTCGACCACCGGGTCGGGGCGATAGGCGGTGATCACCCTGCCCGCCCATTCGCCGCTGGCGTTGGCGGCGCGGATGACGCCATGATGATCGAGCGTGTCGAGCGGACTTTCGGTCGTCGCGATCACCTCGATCCCGAAACGGTCGAACAAGGCGCGCGGGCGGAAGGCGTCGGTCGCCAGCGCCTCGGTGATGCGATCGTAATAAAGATCCGAGGTCGCCGCCTCGAATTGCACCTCGATGCCGAACGCCTCGGCGAACACCCAATCCATCCACATCCGCGACGGGGTGCCGCGGAACAGATGATAGCGTTCGGCAAACAGCCGCCAGCTCTCGCGCGGATCGGCATCGGGGTTGCGAATGCCGAGCGCGTCGAGCGACACCCCCTGCGAATAGAGCATCCGGAACACATAATGGTCGGGATGCAGCAACAGTTCGGCGGCATTGCCGAAGGGCGCGTTGCCGGCGAACCAGCGCGGGTCGGTGTGCCCGTGCGGGCTTATGATCGGCAGCGTGGCGACTTCGGCATAAAGCCGCCGCGCGATGCCGCGCTGCCCCGGATCGGACGGGAAGAGGCGATCGGGGTTCAGGCGCAGCGGACGGGTCATGCGGAGGCAGCTTCGCTTTCGACGGTGACGGGGGCAAGGCGCGGGCTGAGCAGGTGGATCGCCAGCACCGCGAGGAAATAGACGGTCGTGCACGCCGCGAAGATGAGCGTGTAATTGCCGCCCGTCGCGTCGAGCACCAGCCCCGTCGACTTGGCCATGATCATGCCACCGACACCGCCCGCGAAACCGCCGAGGCCGATCACCGATCCGACCGCCCGCTTCGGAAACATGTCGGGCGGGATCGACAGAATCGTCGAGGAGAAAGCCTGATGTCCCGCGAGCGCGATGCCGATCAGCACCACCGCCAGCCACATATTGTCGAGCCCGGTGACGAACAGCAAAGGCAGGACGCAGCAGCCGGCGCCGAGCATCGTGACCTTGCGCGCGAAATTGACGCTGTGACCGGTCTGGATCAGCTTCGACGACACCCAGCCGCCGAGGATGCTGCCGACATCGGACAGGAGGTACATGATGATCATCGGGAGCAGCACGACCTTCAGGTCCACGTTGTAGGTGGCGATGAAATAGCTGGGCAGCCAGAAGAGCATCAGGAACCATACCGGGTCGGTCAGGAATTTGCCGATCGCATAGGCCCAGGCTTCGCGCTTGGTGACGATCGCGCTCCAGCCGAGACGGTCGATCTTTTCGGGCGGGTCATGTTCGATCCACGCCAACTCGGCCTCGCTGACCTTCCCGCTCTCGCGCGGGTTGCTGTAGAGCCAGAGCCAGAGCAGCAGCAGGATGACGCCGAAGGCGCCGGTGTAGATAAAGGTCTGACGCCAGTCGAAGCCCATCCAGACCATGAACAGCCAGATCGTCGGAGCGGTCAGGATCACCCCGATCGTCGTCGCGCTGTTGACCCAGCCGATCGCGTAGGAGCGTTCCTTTTGCGGGAACCATTCGCTCGACGCGCGGACGACCGACGGGAAATGCCCCGCCTCGCCGACGCCCAGGACGACGCGCGCCGCCATGAAGGAGCCGACCGACGAGGCGAAACCATGCGCGACATGGCCGATGGTCCAGATGCCGATCGCGATTCCATAGCCGACCTTCGGCCCGAAGCGGTCGATCAGCCAGCCCATGAGCAGGAAACCGAGCGCATAGGCGGCCTGGAAGGCGGTGACGATGTTGCCATAGTCATTCTCGCTCCACCCGAATTCACCGGTAAGGTCCGTCTTCAGCAGGCCGAGCATCGTGCGGTCGATATAATTGACCGTGGTCGCGGCGAAGAGTACCGCGACGATCAGCCAGCGATATCGTCCCGCGCGGGGCACCGGCGACGTCGCACCTCCGTCCGCGATTGCCTGCGCCATGTCTCTCTCCCGTTATCGGCTCTTGTTAGCCTGTGCCCGATTAGCTCGTGATTGTGCAGCTGACGCGGATTTTTCCGTCGAACAGCGCCTCGGCGCTCTGGCCGGGACGAATTTCATGCACGCCGGTGATCGCCCCCGCCGACACCCAGGTGCCGGGCGGGATCGCGATGCCGCGCGTGCGCAGCGTGTCGATCAGGAACAAAGCCGACCCGAAGGGTCCGTCGAGCATCGTCGCCATCGTCGCGGCGCCGACGCGCGCGCCGTCGATGCGGAATTCGACCGGCATCGCGATCAGATCGGCGCCGTGCCAGCCCTCGATGCGCGGGCCGAGGACGAGGCCCTTGTTGTTGCCATAGTCCGACGCGGTCACCGCGGGGCCGTGCTGGTTGATGCCCGGAAACGGCGAGCTAGCGATTTCGATGCCGGTACGCGCCTCGGTAATGACATCGCGAACCGAGCCGATATCATAATCGCGGGTGCCGACGTCGCCGAAGCGCAGCAAGACCTCGGCCTCGACCGCGGCAAAACCCTCGCCATAGACGGGCATCGCCGGCACCGCGCCATTGGTCGCATCGACGATCTCGTCGCTGAAGATCGGGCCGGCGATGCGGTTGCCGCCATAATGGCCGACCAGTTCGTCGGCGATGCGCCCCACCTTCCAGCCGCCGACCGCGCGCCCGTCGAGCGCGATCGCCATATCCTGAATCTCATAGGCGTCGGCGAGCGCCTGCGGCATTGCGCCGGGATAATCGGTAAGCGGTGTCTTTGCGGCCCGTGCGGCAAGGAATGCCTTGGCTATGGCTCGTTGTTCTTGCGTTGCCAGCATCTTTGTCATTTCCCTCATCCGGAATTTCCTGTAAGAGACACCGGTGTCAAAAGCAAGCGATTAGCCAATAGCGCGGTTGATTTTGTGACGGCGGGCGCGCATCAGGAAACGGGCGTGCCGGACCGACCGGGCATGCAGAGGAAAAGTGAAACACGCATGGCGCCACGCACGCGGGAAAAGAGCGGCAAGCAACCGACGATCAACGATGTCGCGGCGCTCGCCGGCGTCTCGAAAAAAACCGTCAGCCGGGTCATCAACCGGTCCGAATTCATCACCGACAAGACGCGGCAAGCCGTCGAACAGGCGATCAAGATGCTCGGCTTCGTGCCGAACCCGCAGGCGCGCGCACTGGCATTTCGCCGCAACTTTTTGATCGCCCTGCTTCACGACAATCCGAACGCACAGACGGTGCTCAATTTCCAGCAGGGCGTGCTCGACGCGATCAAGGACAGCGACCTCGCTTTGCTCGTCCGCCCGGTCGATCGCGGGTCGGACCGGATGCTCGACGACGTCCGCATCTTCCTCGAAAAGCAGCGGCCGATCGGCGCGATGCTGTTGCCGCCGATTTCGGAAAACGACGAACTCGCCGCGCTCTGCGAGGATCTGGGCGTGCGGTATGTCCGCGTCGGTTCGGCGCAACTCGACGACGCCAAACATTGCGTGTCGTCGAACGACCGCGAGGTCGTCGCCGAGGCGGTGGGCAAGCTGGTCGACCTCGGCCACCGCCGCATCGGTTTCGTGCGCGGTCCCGTCGGTTTCCGCTCGGCCGCCGAGCGCGAAAAGGGGTTTCATGAGGCGCTGGCCGGAGCGGGCCTGACCCTGCCCGACGACTATTCGGCGCCGGGCAATTACCGCTACACCGCCGGGATCGATGCGGGCGAGGCTTTGCTGTCGCTCGCCGAACCGCCGACCGCGATCTTCTGCTCGAACGACGAGATGGCGGCGGGGGTGATGAGTGTCGCTTATGGCAAGGGCATCGCCGTGCCCGCCGATCTGTCGATCATCGGATTCGACGACAGCCCGACCGCGACGCATATCTGGCCCGCGCTCAGCACCGTGCGCTGGCCGATCCGCGAGATGGGCGTGCGCGCCGCGCGCACCCTGGTGCCCGATTTCCTCGACATCGGCACCAAGCCCGGCGACGAAGCCAATATCCTCGCCTCGACCTTTATCGAGCGGCAGTCGGTCGCCGCGCCAAAGCGCGCTTAGGATGAGCGAAGCGCCCGGTCTTGACGTACAATTGACACCGGTTTCGGCGCTGCGCGTTCACGACAGGGACACGGTCGCGACCTGCCTGGCCGATGCGCAGGCGGGCAATCTGGTCGCGGTCGATGGCGCCGAAATCGCCCTGATCGACGCCATACCGCGCGGCCATAAATTCTCGCTCGGGCCGATCGCACGCGGCGCATCGGTGATCAAATATGGCTTCCCGATCGGCATTGCGACTGCCGACATTGCGGTGGGCGCGCATGTCCACAGCCACAATCTCGCGACCGCGCTGAGCGGCGACGGCGATTATCGTTACGCGCCGCACGCGGTCGATCGCCCTGCCCCGCCGTCCACCCCGCGCAGCTTCGCCGGTTATCGCCGCGCCGACGGCCGCGTCGGCACGCGCAACGAAATCTGGATCCTGCCGACCGTCGGCTGCGTCGGCAATCTCGCCGCGCGCGCCGCGCGGATCGCGGGCGAGCGCGACGCCGGGCGCATCGACGGCATCCACGCTTTCAAACATCCCTTCGGATGTTCGCAGCTCGGCGACGACCTCGGCCACACGCGCGGCCTGCTCGCGGCGCTGGCGCAGCACCCCAATGCCGGCGGCGTGCTGATCGTCGGCCTCGGATGTGAGAGCAACCAGCTCGGCGCGCTGCTCGATACGATTCCCGCCGAGCGCCGCGCCCATGTCCGCACGCTGTCGGCGCAGGCGGTCGAAGATGATCTCGAAGCCGCGCTGGCACTCGTCGATGACCTCGTCGGGATCGCCGCCGCGACCAAACGCACCGACCAACCGCTTGCCACCCTCACCCTCGGGGTCAAATGCGGCGGGTCGGACGGGCTGTCGGGGCTGACCGCCAACCCGCTCGTCGGGCGCATGGCCGATGCCGTCGCGGGCGCGGACGGCAAGGTGATCCTGACCGAAATCCCCGAGATTTTCGGCGCCGAACAGATGCTGATGGACCGCGCGGCGTCGCGCGAGGTCTTCGACCGCACCGCCGATCTGGTGCGCGACTTCAAGCAATATTTCATCCGCCACGGCGAACCGGTGAGCGAAAACCCCTCCCCCGGCAATATCGCGGGCGGGATCACCACGCTCGAGGAAAAATCGCTCGGCGCGGTGCAAAAGGGCGGCCAGGTACCGCTCGTCGATGTCCAGCCTTATGGCGGCGAAGCGACGCTCCCCGGCCTGACCCTGCTCGAGGCGCCCGGCAACGACGCGGTCTCGTCGACCGCGCTCACCGCCGCCGGGGCAACAATGATCCTCTTCACCACCGGCCGCGGTACCCCGCTCGGTTTCCCCGCCCCGACGCTCAAGATCGCGTCGAACAGCGCGCTGGCGGAGCGCAAGGCGGGCTGGATCGATTTCGACGCAGGTCGGGTTCTGACCGACGGCTTCGACGCGGCATCGGAGGGGCTGCTCGACCTGATCGTCGCCACCGCCTCGGGCGCCGCAACGCGCGCCGAAGCCAATGAGGAACGCGACATCGCGATCTGGAAATCGGGTGTGACGCTTTAAGGCACCGCCTCGCAAGAAAAAGGTTCGCGCAAAGACGCAAAGGTGCAAAGAAGACGCGCATGGCCTAGAAGTCTCTTGCCGCCGCAGGCGGCCTTTCAAGGCGCTTCGCGCGAAGGAAAGCAGGGCATCAATCCGCCGCGCCTTCCTCTTCGCGCCTTTGCGCCTTTGCGCGAAACAAAAACCGCTACGCCAGCGCCTCGAACCTGAAATCGCGGAACCGCGCCGCGCCCTCGCCCGCCGAATAGAGCCCCGGCCGCAGCATCAGGAAACCGCCGCGTACATTGTGGTGGTAGCCCGACACCTCCATGCCGCGGTCGAAGCGGGTCCACGTCTTCCCGCCGTCGCCGCTGGTGTCATAGGTGATAATATGGCGGTCGTTGGTCACCCGCATCCGCATGCTGCTGCCGTGCGGATTGGCCGGGCGGCCGCGTTCGATGCCATATTGATGGGTGACGAACTTCTCGCCGTCGAACCCCAGCCCGCAATAGAGTTTTTCATCATAGAAGAGGATCAGCCCCGCGACCCCGCCCGGCGCGATCTGGATATCGCATTCGAAGCGATAGGCTTGGTCGCCCGCGATCAGCAGCAGCGGCGACGAATCCGACGGCGCCTGGCCGCGCCCGGCGAGTACTAGCGCCCCGTCCGCGACGCGGGCGCGGCTACGCTCATCGGGGCCGGGCTTGAAGAAATTCCACTTCGCGCCGAGCGCCAGCGTCTTGAAATCGTCCGACAGCGCCATGCCGTGCGGCCCCACGACCGTCCCGCCCTTCGGCTTGGCGATCGGCGCCAACAAATCGCCCCCCGTCATCCGGAACCACCCATCGTCGGTCCATTCGACCGGGTCGAGCAACGCCTGCCGCCCGAGCGTCCAATAGCCGTTCTCATAGCCGTGATAGACACTCCACCAGTCGCCCGCCGGCCCCTCGACCAAGGTGGCATGGCCACGTGACCACCATTTTTCGCCCGCCGACTTCGTGTGGACCAGCGGGTTGGCGGGGCAATTTTCCCACGGCCCATGGATCGATTTCGACCGCGCCGCGATCACCATATGCCCGGTCGGCGGGCCGGCGGTGCCCCCGACCGCGGTGACCATATAGAAATAATCGCCGTGGCGCGTGATCTTCGGCCCCTCGGGCGCGAACCCCTCGACCACCCAGTCGGAGGGATAGCGCCAGGGATCATAGACATGCTCGGGCTCGCCGATGCGCGACAGCCCGTCGCCCGCCAGCCGCACCCGGTCGCCGCCCGACAGGAACAGCCAGCGCGACCCGTCCTCGCCCACCGCATGGCCGGGGTCGATATGATTGGGCAGACCCAGGTCGACGGGGTCGCTCCACGGCCCCTCGATCTTGTCGGCCCAGGTCACCCAGCTCGTGTTCGGACCCTTCGTGGGGATGTAGAGGAAATAACGCCCATCGTGTTTGCAGAGTTCGGGCGCCCACACCGACCCGATATTCCGGTGCAGCGCCGGACCGACCGACCGCCAGTTCACCAGGTCGCGCGAATGCCAGATGACCAGCCCCGGATAGCTGTCGAAGGTCGAGAAGGTCATATAATAATCGGCGCCGTCCTTCAGGATCGAGGGATCGGGATGGTCGCCCGCCATGATCGGGTTCAGGAAGCGCCCGTCGCCGAGGTCGGCCTTGCGCTGGCCGTCGAAACCCCGCGCCCAGGCCGGCGCGGCCTTCGCGGGCGCGGCCGCCGCGGCGAGCGCAGCGGGCGCTGACAGCCCCGACAGCCCCGCCCCGAACAACCCCGTTCCCGCCAGTTTCAACAGCGCGCGCCGATCGGTCACTTGTCTCTCCTCCAAAAGAAAGGCCCGGCCCCCGCAAGCGCAGGCCGGGCCTCACCGGAACTAAACTTATCGCCTTAGATCTTGAGACGCGCACCGAACAGGATGGTGCGGCCGAAACGATTATTCTCATAGCTGCGATCGGCAACGAAATCGGTGTAGCGATAGCGGTAAGTGTCGAGCAGATTATTGCCCTCCACCGACAGCTCGAGCCATTCGGTCACCTTATAGCGGACCGATGCATCGACATTCCACGTCGCGCCATAGCCTTCGAATACATTGCCGGTGCCGCTGTTCTGATCGACGTAGCGGCTGCGATAGCTCGCCGACGCACGCGCACTGAAGGCGCCGTCGTCATAATAGAGCGTGCCGTTATACGCGCGCCGCGACACGCCGAACAGCGTCGAGCTACGCGGGCCGCTGATCAGCGGGCCGAAGCTGCAGGCGGGCAGCACGCAGTCGGTGATCGCCGGCCCCTGCACCGTATAATCGGCGTTCGAGCTGATGAAGGTGGCGTTGGCGAGGATGCCGAAGTGGCTCAGCAGGCCATCCTCGACGAACGCACTGAACGGTATCTGGGCTGCCAGCTCGATACCTTTCAAAGTAGCACCCGTCCCGTTGACCTGCGCCGACACCGTGTACAACTGGTTAGGGTCGTTCGCGATATAAGCGGGCGAGCTCGGCAGCAGCACGCTCCTGTCCACCCCCAGCTGCGCCAGCGTCGCCTGATAGGCGCCGGCCACCGGGAAGCTTTCGATCTTCTTCACGAAGCCGGCCACCGACAGCAGCGCCTGCGGCGCGAAATACCATTCGATCGCGGCGTCGAAATTGGTCGCGCGATAGGGGTTGAGATAGGGGTTGCCGTAGGTCGCGCGATACTGGAACCCGTCGAAGGTGCCGCTGGGGTTGAGGTTGCCGAAGCTCGGCCGCGTCATCACCTTGCCGATCGCGCCGCGAACGACGACATCCTGCGACGGGTAGAAGGCGACGTTGAACGACGGCAGCCAGTCGTCATAGCTGCGCCTGACGCTGACGCCATTCGCCGCCGACGAGACCTGCGCCGTCCGGACGTAGCGGATGCCCGCGTTGGCGGCATATTCGAGGCCGAGAAGCTCGCCCTTGGCATCGAACTGGAGGTAGCCGCCCGAGGTGGTCTCCTGCACCGACCGCGTGTTCGCGGCGTCGATCGCCGGGGTCCGCTCGTAGAGCCGGGTGAAGTCGGTCGCCGCCGGGAAGGCCGGGATCAGCCACTGTGTCGTCGTGCCCGCGGGCTGCCCCGCGCGGCCGAGGGTGAACAGCTCCGACAGGGCCGCGGTGACCGGAAAGCCATAAACCGCGTTCGGGCCGAAGAGGCTGGTGGGCGTACAGGCGATCGTGCCTGCGGTGCTGGTGACCAGGCTGGTGCCGCCGTTGCCGCACACCGCGGTGTCGCGGGTGAAGGCCTGCGTGTCGAAATTGAACCGGCGCCACATGCCGCCCAGCTTGACCTGGAACCCGTCGGCGACGTCCCATTCGGTACGCAGCTGCGCGGTCTTGAACCTGTTGGTGACGTTCGACGGACGATCGCGGATTTCTGCGAGCTGGAAATTCGCCGGATCGGTAACGCTGGTCCCGAAGGTCAGCACCGGTCGCTTCATATCGCTGTAATCGAAGGAATAGCCCTGGGCATCGCGATCGTCGAAGACCACGGTTGTTTCGACCGGGATATCGGCGTCCGACTTTGAAAAACCGCCGAGCAGGGTGAAGCGGAAGCTGTCCGAGATATCCTGGTCCCAACTGCCGCCGAGCTGATAGAATTCGGTCTGCGATTTGCGCAGATAATGTTCGGTGCGGACCCAGGCGTCGTTCAGCGTCGCCGAAATCATATTGTTGTTCGCGTCATAGACCGGATTGACGACATTGATCGATCGCTCGTTCGAACGCAGCAACACCTGGCCCCATTTTTCCTCGCGGCTTTCCTTGAAGCGCGAGTAGAGGCCGTCGATCGACACGCGCGTGCTGTCGGTCGGTTCGAACTGGATCGACGCGGTCAGCCCCAGCCGCTCGCGGCGATGTTCGATTTCGCCATAGCGCGGAATGCGCGGGTGGAAGGCCAGCGCCGCCTTGGTGCAGGCGGGGCTCGGGATATAGGACCCGCCGCTGTTCGCGGTGGTCCAGCAATTGGTGCCATCGACCGAATCGAAGCGCGCCTGCGCCCAGCGCACGCTGTTGTTGCCGAGTTCGAGCGTATCGCTCTTCGAATAGGCGGCCGACACCGCGACGCCGAAGGTGCCGTCGACGTTGCGCCAGCTGATCAGGCCCGCGACGCGCGGCCCCAGATCCTTCGACAGGTCGTTGTACGAGCCGACGACCGAGAGCGCGCCGTGCAGCCCGTCCTTGCCGCCCAGCGGATTGCCGGTGTTGAGATCGACCACCGCGCCGAGCGAGCCTTCGTCGAGCGAGGCTTCGGCGGTCTTGTGGACGACGATGCTGCTGAACAGCTCCGACGCGAAGACGTTGAAGTCGAACGCACGGTCGCGGTTCGACGAGGCGCCGTCGGTCGAGGTCGCGACGGTCTCCAGCCCGTTCAGGCGGACGCGGGTGAACTGCGCGCCGAGCCCGCGGACGGTGATCGCGCGGCCTTCGCCGCCGTCGCGCTGGATCGAGATGCCGGGAATGCGCTGCAGCGATTCGGCGAGGTTCTGGTCGGGGAATTTGGCGATATCCTCGGCGACGATCGCATCGACCGCGCCGACCGAGTCGCGCTTCACATTGAGCGCGGCCTGGAGGGATTGGCGGAAGCCGGTGACGACGATTTCGTCCTCGGGCGCGACTTCGTCGGCGGGCGCCGCGGCGTCGGCAGCGTCCTGTGCCCAGGCCGGCGACACCGCCAGCACGGCGAACGAAACGCCGCATGCCAACCTCGCCAGATTGCGGACGCCCTGCATTGCGTGAATAGCCATCATGATCCTCCCTTTTACCAGTCCCTTTGTAGCCTTCGCTACAAATGACACCGGTTACTTTGCGCGACAAAAAGGATCGTCCCGATCCTCTGTCCTGAAATTTTAGAGAGTGAAGCAATGCCATCGCGATTTCGCGACGGGCCATCCATTGCCCTCTCCCCGGAAATATTTTCTCGTTGACCGGTTGGGGTAACCGGTGTCAGGAAGATTGAAGGATATGGGCATCTGTGTCAATACCCCAATGAAAAGGAGAGGCAGGATGCTGAAAAAGCTGTGGCTTGCGGCGCTTTTGATGGCTCCCATGGGAGCCCCGAATGTCGCGAGGGCGGCCGATTCGGCGCCCCTCGCCTCGCCCGCCAACGCGCCCTTGGCCTTCCCCGGCGCGGTCGGTCCGGCGGCGCAAACACCCGGCGGCCGCGGCGGCCAGATCCTGCGCGTCACGACGCTCGCACCCGACGGGCCGGGGTCGCTGAAAGCCGCGATCGAGACCCCCGGACCGCGCATCGTCATATTCGAGGTCGGCGGCGTGATCGACATGGGCCGCCAGACGATCGATATTGTCCATCCCTTCCTCACCATCGCCGGCCAGACCGCGCCCGGACCGGGCATCACGCTGATCCGCACCGGCATCGACGTGAAGACCCACGACGTCATCCTGCGTCACCTGCGCGTCTACACCGGGGTCGATGGCCAGCCGAAACGCGGCGGGTGGGAGGCCGACGCCTTTTCGACCGTCGGCGCCGCCAATGTGATCGTCGATCATTGCACCTTCCTGTGGGCGCTCGATGAAAATATGTCGGCGTCGGGACCACGCTTCACCGGCAAGACGGTCGGCGAGTGGCGGGAGGGTACCAGCCACAATATCACCTTTTCGAACAACCTCGCCGCCGAGGGCCTTGCCGACGCGAGCCATCCCAAGGGCGAGCACAGCAAAGGGTCGCTGATCCACGACAATGCGACGGGCATCGTCTTCTACCGCAACATCTGGGCGCATAATGTCGAGCGCAACCCGCTGATCAAGGGCGGCGCGCGGGCACTGATGATCAACAATCTGATCTACAATCCACAGCACCGCGCGGTGCATTATAATCTGATGGCGCTCGAATGGGTCGGACATGATTATGTCGCGGGCCAGATCACCGCGGTCGGCAATGTCATGCGCGGCGGCAACGACACCGATCCCGACCTGCCCTTCCTGATGCTCGGCGGTGACGGTGACCTCGACTATTATGGCAAGGACAATCGGGCGGTCGACCGCCACGGCGTCGCGCTGCCCGAAGTCGGCCGCTATGGCGAGACGCGCGCGCAGTTGATCCGCTCGAAGGTCCCGCTCGCGCCGCTCGACGGCTACAACATCCTGCCGGTGCGCGATGTCGAGACCTCGGTGCTCGCGAGTGCGGGCGCACGGCCCTGGGCGCGCGATGCCGAGGAAACCCGGGTCCTCTTCTTCGTCGCCGAAGGCCGCGGCAAAGTGATCGACGACGAGAAGGAAGTGAGCGGCTACCCCAAGGTGAAGGAGGCCGTTCGCGCGCCCTTCGTCGAGGGCGACTGGGATCTGGCGACGATGGAACCCCGGTCGGGTCTCTATCCCGGCCAGACCGCACCGATGCCGCAGGAAATATTGTCGCCGCGCGACCGGGCATCGAGGGCGGCGCAATGACCATGCTCTTCGCCGCGCTGCTCGCCGTCGCTGCTCCCGCGATGATCGTGATCGACGAAAAAGAAACGGTGCGCGAGGAAGCCCCGCCGCACGGCGCGATTGGGATGTCGACCGCTTACCGGATCAGCGACCATATCCCCGCCCCGCGCAGCTTCGAATTTCGCAAGCGCGCGCTGCATCTCGGCGCCGCGATCGGCGTCCACCCGATCGACCATGACGAGATTTATTATGTGCTGTCGGGCACGGGCGTCGTCCATTCGGACGGCGAGGAAAAGGAACTGCGCACCGGCATGGCGGCCTGGCTCTACAAGGGCGCCAAGGTCGGCATCCGCCAGACCGGCGACGCGCCGCTGGTGCTGATCATCGCCTATCCCAACAAGGCGGCGGAGTAGCGCTGTGACATTCGATCGCCGCGTCCTGCTCGCCGCCGGACTGGCGCTGCCGCTGGCGGCGACCACGCCGTCGCTGGGAAAGCCGGCCTGGACCCGCCCCGCCGCCGTCGCCCCCGACGCGAGCATCGCGCTCTGGCCCGACGGCCATCTGGCCATCCCCGCCGGCCTCACCGAAAGCACCGTCCAGCGCAGCGACGATCCCAATGCCAGCGACCGGATGCTGCAGGGCATCACCCGCCCGCGCCTCGACATCTTCCGCCCTGCCAGCCCCAATGGCGCGGCGGTGATCCTCGCGCCCGGCGGCGGCTATCGCTATGTCGTGATCGACAAGGAAGGCTATGAGCTCGCACGCTGGCTGCGCGAACGCGGGGTCACCGTCTATGTCCTCTTCTACCGCCTGCCCGGCGACGGCTGGGCCGGTCGCGCCGATATCCCGCTCGCCGATGCGCAGCGCGCGGTACGGCTGGTGCGCGACCGCGCGCGCCTCGATGGCATCGATCCCGCGCGCGTCGCCTTCGGCGGCTTCTCGGCGGGCGGCCATGTCGCGACGAGCCTGCTGACGCGCTTCGACGCGCAGCTCGATGCGCCCATCGACGCGGCCGACGCGCTTTCCGCACGCCCCGATGCGCTCGCCGCCATCTATCCGGTCGTGTCGATGGATCCCGCGATCGCCCATGCGGTCAGCCGCGAGAAATTGCTCGGCCCCGCCCCCGATACCGCCAGCGAGGCACTCCATTCGCCCGAGCGGCAAGCCCGCCCCGACATGCCGCCGCTCTTCCTGCTCCACGCCGAGGACGACCAGGTCGTCAAGGTCGAGAACAGCCTCCGCCTGCACGCCGCGGCGGGCGCGATCGGTGCGCCGTGCGAAGCGCATTATTTCGCCGAGGGCGGGCATGGCTTCGGGTTGATGAAGACCGCCGGGCTTCCCGTCGCGATCTGGCCCGACCTTTACTGGAACTGGCTCACGGCCAGGAAGATCGTCTAACTGCCCGGCTGGATATAGGGCACACGCGCGAACAGCTCGCGCTCCCACGCCCGCGGATTGTCCTCGACGCGCGTATAGGCGTCGAAGATCATCGTGCGGCGTTTCTTCAGATCATAGGCCGCCCAGCCCGGATTGCCCGTCTTTGCGAAGCGCGTGAAGGCGGTCATCATCGCGGCGCTCACCTGATGTTTGCACGTCGACTGGTCGGCGCCGGTGCCGAAGACCAGCGCGATATCGTCGGCGTGTTTCGCGTCCATATAGTCGAGTTGATAGACATAGGCCGGCGACCCCGCCCGCGCGCGCGCCTCGGCCTCCTCGACCTGCCCGCGCCAGCTGCGCGCCGCGGTGACGATGCGGTGGAACAACTCGAGCGGCTGCGCCCCCGGATAGCGGGTGCGGAACTGCGCGACCACCCATAGGGGATCGATATCGACTCGCATTTCGGGGCCGATCCGCGCCGCGAGATTGTCATAGGTCAGGCCCGCCAGCTGCTTGCCGTCGGCGGCGTAAAAGGCCCGCGTCTCCATCACCGTGTTGCCCAGCATCATCGGCATGGTCAGCGACTGCGGCGCCGGATCGGGCCAGAAGGGGTGGCGCGCCAGATGCTTCATGTCGAGCACCGGCCCCATATAGAGGCCGCCGCCGAGGATCGGGTCGGTCGCCGATAGCGCCGCGATAAGCCGCTCGACCGGCGCGGTCGCGGGATCGACACCCGGACCCAATTTGTCGAGGAACGTCGCGGCGCGCTTGCGCGCGTTGAGCGGGCCGGAGGCGGTGACCTGCTGCCCGCTCATCGTGATCGCCTTGTGGAACAGCCCCGCCGCTTCGGGCATCGCCATCAGGGTCGCGATCTTGGCGCCGCCGCCCGACTGGCCGAAGACCGTGACATTGGCGGGGTTGCCCCCGAATGCCGCGATGTTCCGCTGTACCCATTGGAGCGCGAGGATCAGATCGAGTTGCCCGGCGTTGCCGCTGTCGGGGAAGCGGTCGGGCAGGTAAAGATAGCCGAGCGCGTTGAGCCGGTGGTTCACGGTGACCACCACCACTCCCTTGCTCGCCAGGAACATGCCGTGGTTGAGCGGGTCGGCGACCGATCCGCTCGAATAGGCGCCGCCATGGAAATAGACCATGACAGGCATTTTCTGCTTCGCGAGCGGGGTCAGCCCGGGCGTGAAGACATTGAGGAACAGGCAGTCCTCGTCCTGAAACGGATAACGATCGCCCGTCTGCGGGCAGGACGGGATCAACCTGCCGGTCTGATAGATTTCGCTTTCGTCGGGCGCGGCGACGGGCGCTTCGAACCGCCGGGGTTTCAGACCATAGCGGATCGCGCCGAACTCCTGCGGCGAAACCGAAGCATAGCGCCCCGCCGGCGCTTCGGCCCAGACGTTCATCGGCATATCGGCAAGCGCCACCGCCGGGCGCAGGAAGGTCGCGGCGGCCAGACCGCCCAGGATGGTGCGCCGGTCGAACCCGTCAGCGCCGGACATCGAGCCCTCCCCCGTGAAATGCGTCGATGTCGCTTTGGCTAAAGCGGCTCGCATCGCCGGGCAAGCTATGTTTGAGGCAGGTGAGCGCGAGGCCGCTGGCGGCCATCGCGCGCGCATCGCCGCCGCCGAGATGCGCGTGCAGCACGCCCGCGGCAAAGGCGTCGCCCGCGCCGATGCGGTCGACGATGCCGGTGACGTCGATCTCGTCGGTCTGGTGCGCGCCGTCACGCAGGTCGACACGCGCCGCGATGCGGTGATGGTCGGCCGACACGGTCTGCCGCGCCGTCGAAGCGATCAGCCCGAGGTCGGGGAAAGCGGCGAACCCCGCCTCGGCGGCTTCGCGCCGCCGGTCCTCGCCCTCGCCGCTGAACTCCTGCCCCAGCACCAGCGACAGGTCGCGGTGGTTGCCGAAGAGGATGTCGGTCAGCCCGATCAGTTCGGACAGCACCGCGCGCGGGTCGCTGTCCCACGCCTCCCACAGCATCGCGCGATAATTGCCATCGAAGCTGACCGGCACGCCGAGCCGCTTCGCCGCGCGCGCCGCCGCCAAGGCGGCTTCGGCCGAGCGCGGCCCGAGCGCAGGGGTGATGCCCGACAGGTGGAGCAGCGTCGCGCCGCTCAACAGCGCGTCGAAGTCATAATCCTCGGGCCCGGTCGCCGCGAAGCTCGACCCCGCGCGGTCGTAAACGATCTCGGACGCGCGCAGCCCCGCCCCGACGCTCAGGAAATAAAGCCCCATCCGCCCCGGATGCGACGTGACGGCGGAGCAATCGACGCCCGCGCCGCGCACCGCCGCCGCCGCTCCGCGGCCCAGAGCGTTGTTCGGAATCCTGCTGGCCATCGCGCAGGCGTGGCCGAGATGCGAAAGCCCGATCGCGACATTCGCCTCGGCGCCGCCGACATGCAGCGACAGCGCGGGCGACTGCATCAGCAATTCGTTGCCGGGCGCGGTCAGGCGGATCAGCAATTCGCCGAAAAAGACGAGTTTACCCTCTGCCATCCCCACTCCGTTTCGCCGCGCGTCGCGGTCCGATATTCTGCGAAGCTAGCGCGCGAGCCAGCCGCCGTCGACCGCCAGGATATGCCCCTGCACATAGTCAGACGCCGACGACGCCAGGAACACCGCCGCCCCGCCGATATCCTTCGGATCGCCCCAGCGGCCCGCCGGGATGCGCTCCATGATCTGGCGATTGCGCGTCTCGTCCGACTGCAGCGCGGCGGTGTTGTTCGTCGCGATATAGCCCGGCGCGATGGCATTGACCTGCACGCCCTTTGCCGCCCATTCGTTGGCGAGCAGCTTGGTCAGCCCGCCGACGCCCGACTTCGACGCCGTATAGCTCGGCACCCGGATGCCGCCCTGGAAGGTCAGCATCGAGGCGATGTTGACGATCTTGCCACTGCCGCGCGCGATCATGTGGCGGCCGACCGCCTGGCAGAGGAAAAAGAGCGTCTTGAGATTGGTGTCCATCACCGCGTCCCAGTCGGCCTCGGTGAAATCGACCGCATCGGCGCGGCGGATGATGCCGGCATTGTTGACGAGGATATCGATCCGGTCGAATTCGGCGAGCACCGCGTCGACCAGCGGCTGCGCCGCGCCGGCGCTCGACAGGTCGGCGGCGAAATTCTCGCCGCGCCGCCCCAGTCCGCGCACCTTGCCGACGGTCTCGTCGGCGGGCGAGCGGCCGGCGGCGGCGATGTCGGCCCCCGCTTCGGCGAGCGCGAGCGCGATCCCCTGCCCGATGCCGGTGTTGGCGCCGGTGACCAGGGCTACTTTTCCTGTCAGGTCGAACAACTGCATGTTCGTCTCATCCTCTCGTCATGCTGAACCTGTTTCAGCATCCATGGCCTGCTCCATCGTCCGGCGCGGCGCTTCTGAAAAGGCCGGCCATGGACCCTGAAACAGCGAGGCCATCGCCGCAGCCAGGGTGACGAGGAAAACAGGAATATTCCTTACGACAACTGGCAGATATCGAGGACGTTCATGTCGGTATAATCCTGGTTCTCGCCCGCCATCGCCCAGATGAAGGCATAGGCCCTGGTGCCCGCGCCCATGTGGATCGACCAGGGCGGCGAGATCACCGCTTCCTCATTCTGCATCACGATGTGGCGCGTCGCTTCGCCCTCGCCCATGAAATGCATCACGCGGTCGCTGTCGACATTGTCGAGCTCGAAATAGAAATAGATCTCGCTGCGGCGCTCGTGGATGTGGGGCGGCATCGTGTTCCAGACGCTGCCTTCCTTCAGCACGGTCAGCCCCATGACGAGTTGCGCGCTGTCGCAAACGCCGGGAATGACGAGCTGGTAGATGCTGCGCTCGTTCGATTCGGCGAGGCTGCCGCGGTCGAGCTTGTTGGCGTCGGCGATGCCCAGCTTGCGCGTGGTAAACGCCTTATGTGCGGGACAGGACGCGAGGTAATAGCGCGCGCCCGCGCCCGCGAAGCTGACGTCCGTCGCGCCCATCGTCACATAGAGGCAATCCTTGTTGCCGAGCGTGAAGGCCTCGCCATCGACGGTGACGGTGCCTTCGACCGACGACACGTTGACGACCGCCATCTCGCGGCGTTCGAGAAAGGGGTGCCCCGCGGCCGACGGCGGCTCGCTCTGCGCGGGCAGCTTGACCGGGGCCGATCCGACCGCGACCCCGCCGATCACGAAGCGGTCGGCGTGGGTGTAATTGAGCACGCACTCGCCCTCACCGAACAGGTTCTGGATCAGGTAACGGTCGCGCAGCTCGGCGTTCGACACCTCCTCCATCATCACGGGATGGGTGGCGTAATAGGTTTTGGAGAACATCGGGGGCATCCTCATCGGTGATGTTGGCTGGGGTCCTGCTACGGATCATGGTAACCGGTGTCAAGATCAACATGGGCGATAGGCGCAACGATCGTCGATTTGCATGGGCGTGCGATGAAGCTAGGGTCGCGCCAACGTCGCCCGGGAGAGCCGTCTTGACTGTCGCCAGCATCGCCCTGCCCCGCATCCTGCGCATCGGCGGCGGCGCGTCGAAACAATTGCCCGAGGTACTAGCGTCGCTCGGCCTATCCCGACCGCTGATCGTCACCGACGCCTTTCTCCTGAGCAGCGGACGCGTCGCCGAACTCGCCGACCGGCTGACGAATGCGGGCATCATCGCTCGCATCTTCGCCGACACCGTCCCCGACCCGACCGTCGCCTCGATCGACGCGGGCCTCGCCTTCCTCCGCGAAGCCGATCACGACAGCGTCGTCGGTTTCGGCGGCGGCAGCCCGCTCGACAGCGCCAAGGCGATCGCCCTGCTCGCGCAGCATGGCGGCGCGATGGCGGACTATAAGGCGCCGCATGTGCAGGACGAACCCGGCCTGCCGATCATCGCGATCCCGACGACCGCCGGTACGGGGTCGGAGGCGACGCGCTTCACGATCATCACCGACGAGGTCACAGACGAAAAGATGCTCTGCCCCGGCCTCGCCTATCTGCCGGTCGCGGCGCTGGTCGATTACGAAATCACCTTCACCAAGCCCAAACGCCTCACCGCCGACACCGGCATCGACTCGCTCGTCCATGCGATCGAGGCCTATGTGTCGAAGCGCGCCACTCCGTTCAGCGACGGCATGGCCTTGCTCGCGATGCGCGCGCTGGCGCCGAACCTCCGCCGCGTCTGTGCCGACCCGATGGATGCGCCCGCGCGCGAGGCGATGATGCTCGGCGCGACGCAGGCGGGCATCGCCTTCTCGAACAGCTCGGTCGCGCTGGTGCACGGGATGAGCCGCCCGATCGGCGCGCATTTCCATGTTCCGCACGGGCTGTCGAACGCGATGCTGCTGCCCGCGGTCACCGCCTGGTCGGCGCCCGCGGCGCTGCACCGCTACGGCGACTGCGCGCGCGCGATGGGCATCGCCGACGAGCGCGAAGGCGACCAGTCGGCGGTCGCGCGGCTGCTCGATGAACTGGCGGCGCTCAATCGCGACCTCGAAGTGCCCGGGCCCGCGGCCTGGGACATCGACGCCGCGCGCTGGGAGGCACTGGTCCCGACGATGTGCGCGCAGGCCGCCGCCTCGGGTTCGCCCGCCAACAACCCGCGCGTGCCCGACGCCGACGAGATGGCGATGCTCTATGCGCAGGTCTGGGACGGCTAGGGCCGATCGACATTCAGAAGATGACGTGCCGAAAATGGTGGTTTGCCGTGACCCGGAGCGCAGCGTACTTAAAGTATGTGAGCACCGGAAGCGCGGAAAGCCGCCATTTGCAGGCCGTCAGGGCTGAATGTCGATCGGCCCCAGGGCAGTGATCGCCCCCGCCGACACCCGGGTGCCGGGCTCGATCGCGATGCCGCCTGCCCGCAGGGTGCGGATCAGGAACAGCGCCGACCCGAACGGCCCGTCGAGCATGGTCTCTATCGTCGCCGCGCCGACCACCGCGCCGTCGATGCGGAATTCGACCGGCAAGCAGCGACGCCGAACTGATCGTCGGCATCGGCCTTTCCAAACGCCCGATCAACGGCGCCAAGCTCGGCGAAATCACGAAGGACGAAGCTGGCGCCGGCATGAGCTGGTGGGGACCGGCGGATGGCGAAAAGGACGCATGGCCGCCGCAGTCATCGTCGATCCCGCCGCCTTTGCGGGCTTTGCCGAGGATGCGGACAATTATCTCATTCTCGTTCGCGTCACGCCCGGCCGCCCCGTCGTCTATTCCAGCGGCGCGGCGTGGGATCGCGGCGGCGATTTCGCCACGCAGGCCGCACGGAACGAGTACGTCCCCTCGCAGCGCCCCGATTTCCGCCCCTAGCCAGCCCGACGGTGCGATGATAACGCTCCCGGCATGAGGGTAACCAAAGCGGCGTCGCTGGCCGACGATCTGGTTCAGCGCTTCGAACAACGGATAGAGACGGGCGAAATGGCGCCCGGCGCGCGCGTCCCGACCGAGAAGGCGACCACCGGGTCGTTCGGAGTCAGCCGCACCGTGGTGCGCGAGGCCTATTCGCGCCTCGCCGCGCGCGACCTGCGCGTGTCGCGCCGCGGCTCGGGCGCCTATGTCGCCGACGGCGCGCGTTACCGCGCCGTTCAGATCGCCGCCGACGAGTTCAGCGAGATCGAAGATGTGCTGCGCCTGCTCGAAATGCGCATGGGGTTCGAGGCTGAAATGGCCGAGCTCGCCGCGCGCCGCAGCACGGCTGCCGATCTCGACGCGATCCGCGCCGCGCTCGACGCGATGGAGAATAGCGAGAACGTCGATCAATCGGTCGTCGCCGCCGCGGCCTTTCACGCCGCGATCGCCGCCGCGACGCGCAACGATTATTTCCTGCGCTTCACCCAGTTCCTTGGCGTTCGCCTCGTCCCCTCGCGCAAACTCTATCTGCGGGGCAGCCACCGACAGCGGCACCAGCAATATGCACACACGGTCAACCGCGACCCTCGGGCGATCTTCGACGCCATCGAGGCGGGCGACCCCGCAGCGGCGCGGCGCCACATGAAAAAATCGATCGACCGCTATCGCGCGATGCCGGACAGCCTGGCGGCGGATTCGGCCGACGACTGACCGGGCCGGACGCATGACCCAGACCCCCTCGGTTTCGATGGCGATGCGCCGGTTCGATCTGGTCGGCACCGACGACGCCGACGTAGCGCGCGACGTGCCGGTCGAGGCGCCGATATCGGTCGAGGTCGGCGGCATCGGCTATGCCGTGATGATGGCGACCCCGGCGGATCTGGAGGATTATGCGACGGGCTTCGCGCTCGGCGAGGGACTGGTCGAGAGTGCGGCGCAAATCCGTGGCATCGACGTCCATCCGATCGAGGGCGGCGTCGCGCTGCGCATCTGGCTGCCGCCCGAACGGGCCGACATCGCGCTCGAACGCGCGCGCAAGCGGGTGAGCGAGAGCAGCTGCGGCCTGTGCGGTATCGAGAATATCGAGCAGGTGCTGCGCCCCCTGCCTGCGGTCGCGGCGCGAATATCGACGAACCGCGAGGCCATCGCCCGTGCGCTCGCGGCGCTCGCCGACCACCAGCCGCTCGGCCGCGCGACGGGGGCCGCCCATGCCGCCGCCTTCTGTGCGCCCGACGGCACCATCCTCCATGCCCGCGAGGATGTCGGGCGGCACAATGCGCTCGACAAGCTGATCGGGGCGCTCGCGCGGGCCGGGGTCGATCCGGGCGGCGGCTTCATCCTGCTGTCGGCGCGGTGCAGCTACGAACTCGTCGAAAAGACCGTGCGCGCGGGCTGTCCGATGCTCGTCACCATCTCGGCCCCGACCAGCCTCGCCGCCGAGCGCGCGGCCGACGCGGGGCTGACCCTGGTGACGCTGGCGCGGCCCGATTCGGCGCTGATCGTCGCCGACCCGCACGGGATGATCGCATGAAGACGCTCGGCGCGATACTCGCGGGTGGGCGCTCGTCGCGCTTCGGGTCGGACAAGGCGGTGGCTTTGCTCGCGGGGCGGAGGCTGCTCGATCATGCGATCGCGGCGCTGCGCCCGCATGTCGATGCGGTCGTGGTGGTCGGTCGCGCGACGGAGGGACAACCGATGATCGCCGACTGGCCGGCGCCCGACTTGGGGCCGATGGGCGGCATTGCGGGGGCACTGCGCCATGCCGAGGCCGAAGGCTTCGACCAGTTGCTCGCCATCTCGGTCGACTGCGTCCACCTGCCCGCCGACCTGCGCGCTTTGCTCGAACCCGCGCCCGCCTATCTGGCGAGCCAGCCGGTGATCTCGCTCTGGCCCGTGTCGGCGCGCGGCGCGTTCGAAGCGCAATTGACCGAGAGCGGCGACCGCTCGGTCCGCCGCTTCGGCAACGGCATCGGCGCGCGTGCGGTTGCGAGCGATTTCGTTCCGCCGAACATCAACAGCATCGCCGACCTCGATCGGCTGGCGGGTCTATAATCCGCCCAGCGCGTTCACGGTGAACGCCAGGATTCCCATGTTGAACAGGAACGCCGCCAAACAATGGCCGAGCGCGACGCGGCGCATATGCGCGCCGGTGACGCTGACGTCCGAGGTCTGGAAGGTCATGCCGAGCGTGAAGGAGAAATAGAGGAAATCCCAATAATCGGGCTCTTTCATGCCCGGCACGTCGAGCCCGCCGAGGTCGTGCCCCTTCGCCTGCAAATAGAAGAGATGCGCATAGTGCAGCGTGAACACCATGTTCGCGAACAGCCAGGCGAGCGCGAGGGTGGCGATGATCAGCAGCACGCTGCCCCGGCCAAGACTGCCGGGATCGGCGATCAGCGCGCCGACGGTGAACAGGATCACCAGCGACAGCAAAGCCGAAATGGCGAGCAGGCCGGCGCGGTTCGCGTCATTGCCCTGCGACCGCCGCCGCATCGCATCGGCGTCGGCGTCGGCGGACAGCAGCGGAACGATGGAAAACAGGAAAGCAAGGGCGGCCGCATCGAAGCCGAGCAACAAGGCCGTGCGCGGGTCGCAGCCCGCCGCCCAGGCCCCGCCCCCGGCGGCGATCAGCACCGCGGCGAAGATCAGGAACCGGACCGGCGCGATGTGCCGCCCGGGCGCGAAACCCTGCCCTTCCGTCATGCGTCCCCGGCCTCCGCCGCGACGATCCGCACCGGGATCGACTTCGCCGCCGGACAGCCGCTGGTCTTGTCATAATGGCCGAGCGGCAACAGCGGGTTAAGCTCGGGATAATAGCCCGCCACCGCGCCGCGCGACATCGGATAGTCGAGCAGGGTCAGACCGTCGACGCGGCGCACGGCGCCATCGGCGCTATATGTCTCCAGCGTCACCTTCGCCCCCGCCGCAAGGCCGCGCGCTTCGCGATCCTCGGCGTTGACGAAGATCACCATGCGGTCGCCGTAAACCCCGCGGTAGCGGTCGTTGTAGCTGTAGATCGTGGTGTTGAACTGGTCGTGCGAGCGCACGGTCGCCAGCCGCAGCATGGCGGGGTCGGCGACCGGCGCATTGGCGTGCAGCCCCGGCAGGATCAGGAAATTGGCCTTGCCATTGGGTGTCGCCCACACAAGGCGGCGCGGCGGAATGTCGAGGTGGAAGCCCGTGGGCGCCTTGATGCGCTCGGAAAAGCCATTGTAGAGCGCGGGATACACAGCGGCGATCTTGTCGCGGATCGCGTCATAGTCGTCGATATAGCGCGCCCAATCGACCTTGCTGCCCGGCAGCGTCGCCATCGCCATGCGGCACACGATCTCGGTCTCGGTCAGCAGATCTTCGCTCGCGGGTTCGAGCACCCCGCGCGAGGCGGTGACGTTTGACATCGAATCCTCGATGGTGACGAACTGCTCGCCTTTCGCGGTTTCGATGCGTTCGGAGCGTGCGATCACCGGCAGGATCAGCGCGTCCTCGCCGTGCACCAGATGCCCGCGGTTGAGCTTGGTCGCGATGCCGACGGTCAGTTTCAGCTTGCGCATCGCCGCATAAGACCGATCGGTGTCGGGCACTGCGCGCACGAAATTGCCGCCGAGCCCGATGAAGACCTTGGCGGTCCCCGCCTGCATTGCCTCGATCGATTCGACCGTATGATGGCCGTGCGCGCGCGGCGGTTCGAAGCCGAACACCTCGCGCACCTTGTCGAGATAGGCGTCGGAGGGTTTCTCGTCGATGCCGACGGTGCGGTCGCCCTGGACGTTCGAATGGCCGCGGATGGGCGAAATGCCCGCGCCGGGCTTGCCGTAATTGCCCCTGAGCAGCAGCAGATTGGCGATCTGCTGGACGAGCCGCGATCCCTCCTGATGCTGGGTGATGCCCATGCCATAACAGATGATCGTCGCGTTCGAACGGGCATAGATTTCGGCGCAGCGGCGAATCTGCTCTTCGGCTATGCCCGACACCGCGACGATCTCGGCCCAGTCCTGCGCGACGATGTCGTCGCGCAGCGCCTCATAGCCCACCGTATGCTCGGCGATGAACGCTTGGTCGAGCACCGACTCGCCCATATCCTCGCGCTCGAACAGCGCCTTCATCATGCCCTTGAGGAAGGCAAGGTCGCCGCCGATCGCGATATGGACGAATTCGCTGCTGATCTCGGTCGCGCCGAAGGTTGCCATCTGGACGATGTCCTGCGGCTCGGTGAATTTGATCAGCGCGCGTTCGGGCATCGGGTTGACCGCGACGATCGGCACCCCGCGTTTGCGCGCCTCGACCAGCGGCGTCATCATCCGCGGCGCGTTGGTCCCGGCATTGTGGCCGATCAGGAAAATCGCCTCGGCATGCTCGAAATCGCCCGGGATCACCGTGCCCTTGCCCACGCCGATCGCATGCGGCAGCCCGCGGCTCGTCGGTTCGTGGCACATGTTCGAACAGTCGGGGAAATTGTTGGTGCCGAACTCGCGCACGAAGATCGAATAGAGGAAGGCGGTCTCATTCGCGGTGCGGCCCGAGGTGTAGAATTCCGCCTCGTTCGGATCGCCCAGCGTGCGCAAATGCTTGCCGATCAGCGCAAAGGCCCCGTCCCAGCTTACCGGCACATAATGATCGGTCGCGGCGTCATAGCGCATCGGCTCGGTCAGTCGGCCCTGCATCTCGAGCCAATAGTCCGACTGTTCCATCAACTCGGTCACGCTGTGCGCCGCGAAAAACTCGCGCGTCACGCGGAATTTCGTCGCCTCATGCGCCAGCGCCTTGGCGCCATTCTCACAGAATTCGAGTTTCTTGGTGCAACTTGCGTCGGGAAAGGCGCAGCTCGGGCATTTGAAACCGCCGGGCTGGTTCATCGACAACAGCGCACGCGACCCCTTGCCGACGACGCTCTGCTCGATCAGCACCTTGGCGGTCGCCGCCGCGGCGCCCCAGCCGCCTGCGGGGCTGTCATACGGCTTATATTTGGGTGTTCCGTCCGCCATGATCGAACCAGACTAGACCAATTCATGGCCTATGTATCTATCGCGATGCGGGGGCCAGTTCGACGATATGCACCTCGCGGCCCGAAATCTGGCCGCGTACCGGTTTGACGATCAGGCGCGTCGCGCCGCCCGCGAGCAGCCGGTCGTAGCGCGCCAGTTCGGAGCGAAAAGCGGCAGGGTCGCTGCGATACCGAACCTGGTTGATGACGACCGCATAGTCCGCTCGGCATGTCTCGATCCGCGCCGGATCGACATGCCCGATATCGACGATCGCCCCGCCGCCGCGCAGCCGGTCGACTTTCGAATAGCGGATCTGGCCCGACAGCAATTGGCCCACATCGACGCAGCCCGCCGACCCCATCGCGGTGCGCAGCTTGAACGGCGATGCCAGCAAGTCGAAGGCCGGATGCTCGACCAATATGCTGCTGCCCGGCAGCGCATGCGCGCGCAGCCACGCCGAGGCGATCTGGCGCGTGTCGTGCCGCCGCGCGGTCGCCTCGATCCGCGCCTCCCAGACCATCGGTGCCAGCAGGATGAGTAGCGCGACAGGCAAGGCCATCCCGCCCAGCCGACCGCGCGGGAGCATATCGGCGAGCCCGCATAGCGCACGCGCCGCTGCGAGCGACAAGAAGGGAAGCAACGGCACGACCCAACGCTCCCAGCGCAGCGATTGAAAACAGATCATCACGAAGAACATCAGCACGAAAGGCAGGACGACATAGAGCCAGAGCCGCACCTTGCCGCTGCCCCAGACGAGCCCTGCGATGGCCAACACCAACGCGCCGATCCCGAACGACGACAGCAAGGGTCCCGCAACATACCAGCCAAGGTTGCCGAAAAACCCGCCCCCCGTCGCCCCCGGATGCACCGGCCGCGCCTCACCCGACAGGTTGGCGATCACCGTCGCATGATCGATCAGCAGATAGGGCGAGACCGCGAACAGGGTGATCACGCACGCCGCCCCGACCATCGCCAGCCGACGCCGACTGCGCTCGCGGGGCGTTCGATAGAGCCACGCCCCCAGCGCGGTCACCAAAATCGCCACCGCCGGCCATTTGGTTGCGCAGGCCAGCCCCGCGCATAGGCCCGCGAACAGATACTCGCGCCGCCGCCCCTCCTCGGCGATCGCGACGGCGGCAAGCGCGCCGAGCAGCATGAATACGCTCGCCTGCACATCGGTGCGGATGATCTGCGAATATTCGATATGCACCGCATTGACCGCGAGCAGCGCCGCCGCGACCAATCCGACGCGCGCGCCGCCCAGCCTTCTACCCAGCCGCCATGTCAGCCAGACGCACAGCACCCCGCACAGGACGATCATCACCCGCGCGGGCAGGAACACCACCCCCGGATCGGCATAGACCGCCGCCGCAAAGGCATCGACATCGGCAAAGCGCCCCGTCGCCACCCCGGCGCCGCCGACCCCCGCGATTACCGCCGCGAGCGAATAGAGGGTGATCGTGCCCGGATGCCCGAACCAGCCCGGATCGAAACTCTGACGCTGCAACATTTCGAGCGCGGTCATCATGAACAAGGGCTCGTCGGGATCGTTTAGCGCCGGCAGCCCAAACCCTACCCCGTCGAGCCGCAGCCACGTTGCGGCGAGCAATATCGCCCACAGCAGGAGGGTCTCCGCCGACGGACGCCAGCGCGCGGCAAGGCTCATCGCGCGGCGCGCTCGCGAAAGGTGACGCGATTGTGCCAATACCAGCTGCCGACAATCACAACGATCGTGAAGCCCGTCTGCGCGACGATCGGTGGCACCCCGCCGACCTCGACCAGCAAAGGCAGCGCCAGCCAGTTCGCGGCATAGTTGGCGAGGTAGAAGCTCGCGAAGGTCGCGAACTCCCGCAGCAGATTACCGCGCGTGCGAAATACGGCGAGCTTGTAGGTGGTAAAGGCGAAACACAGGCACACGACCTGCGCGATGCCCAGCGCGGCCATATAGTGGAGCGGCACCGTCCACAGCAGCAGCGGGTAGAAGGCCAGACCGAACGCCGTGTTGACGCCCCCCACCATCAGGAAGCGCAAGGACTTCCCGAGGCGGAGGAAACCTGCGGTCATCACGCGGCTCATGCGTCGTCCATCAGCGCGATCCGCATGTTCGCCGCGAGTTCTTCGCGTGGCAGGAAGGGCGACAGGTCCTCGAGCGCGGGCGAGGTGATGCGCCCATCGGGATGCTGCTTCGCACCGAGCTTGGGCGCGAAGCCGACATGCTCGTCGACCATGATCTCGCAAAAAGCCGGGCCGTCGGCGGCGAGCGTCGCCGTGATCGCGTCCGCCAGTTCATCGTGGTTCTCGGCGCGCGCATAAGCGAAGCCGAAGGCGCTCGCGATCTTCGCAAAATCGGGAAAGGTGACATTGCTCTTCGGCCCGCCGCCGACTTCCTGCCCGTTGAAGAAATTGCGCTGGGTCTGGAAGATCGACACATAGCCGCTGTTGTTGATCAGGATGACCTTCACGGGGAGGTCATAGCCGGCGATGGTCTGCATCTCCTGCAAATTCATCATGATGCTGCCGTCGCCGGCGATCGCGACGACGCGCCGTTCGCCCTTGGTCGCGGCGCAGACGCCGATCGCCGCGGGCAGGTCATAGCCCATCGTCGCGCAGCCCGAATTGGTCCACAGCCGCTGGCCATGCTTGAGCTGCGCTGCCTGGAAACCGACGACGCAGGCGCTGCCGTTGCCCGTGACGACGATATCGTCCGCGCCAAGCTGCGCGAACAACTCGTCCATCGCGACATAGGGATGCACCAGCACGTCATGGTCGCGATATTCGGGCAGCACCGCCGGGAAAGCCGCGACGCGCCCGCGCGCCCAGCCGAGCCATTCGCGCTGCGCGTCGCTCGGCCCGGCATAGGGCAAAGCGAGCAGCGCCGGGATCAGCTCGGCGAGGTCGGCTGTCACCGGCATATCGGGGACGACGGTCGGTTTCGCCAGTTCGACGGGGTCGATATCGACCCAGATCTTGTACGCTTCGCGCGCGAAGCTTTTCCAGTTGTAGCTCACCTGCCGGATGTTGAGCCGGCTGCCCAGCACGAGCAGCAGGTCGGCGCTCTGCGTCACCATATTGCCGCCGCGGTCGCCGACAGTGCCGGGCTTGCCGCAGTTGAGCGGGTGGTCGGTCCACAGCGCGTCATGCGCGTTCCAGCCTGTGACGACGGGCACGCCCAGCCGCTCGATCAGCGTCAGGAATTCGGCATGCGCGCCGCTGAGCCGTACCCCGCCGCCCGCGAACACCACCGGGCGCTCGGCCTTGGCGATACGCTCCAGAATCTCGGCGGCGACCGCATCGAGATCCGCGCGCCGCCAAGGCTCGTCGAGCGCGGCGGGGTCGAAACCGGGCAACAGGTCGTCGGGGTCGATCTTCGCCGCCTGCACATCGAGCGGAATGTCGAGCCACACCGGCCCCGGCCGGCCGCTCGTCGCCAGATACAGCGCCTTTTCCAGATGATAACGGATCGATCGCGGATCGGTGACCATATGGACATATTTGGTGATCGGCCGGACCAGTTCCTCGATATCGAGTTCCTGGTCGCCATATTGGCGCAGCGGCAGGCCGGTCGAGCGCACCGTCGTCTCGGTCTTTACCTGCCCCGAAATCACCAGCATACCGATCGAGTCGACATAGGCACCATAGACGCCGGTGATCGCATTGGTGCCGCCGGGTCCCGAGGTGACATTGACCACCGCGAGCCGGTTGGTGAGGCGGTAATAGGCCTCGGCCGCCATCGACAGCGCCTGCTCGTGATGCGTGAAGGTCGTCGTCAGCGCCGGGTGCGTGCCGAAAGAATGGTTGAGGTGCATCGCGCCCCCGCCGGTCAACATGAAGACGTCGGCGATCCTGCGGTCGGCGAGAAACTGGGCGACCCAGTCGGAGAGCTTGATCTGGCTCATGTTTTCCATCCATTGAAGATTGCGGTGCGGCGGATCGCCGCATCGAGGGAGATTGTCGGCAGGGCGCCGAGTTGGTCGCGGACCAGAGCGGTCGAGGGGACGTAGCGGCCGGGGTTCCACCCCGCGTCCGCGCGCCCCAGCACCTCGACCCCCGGCCCGCCGAGCAGCGCGGACGTGCGGTGCGCGAGGTCGGCGATCGATACGGCTTCCTCCGACCCCATGTTCCACGTCGCGCCGCGCGGCGCGCGCAGCAGCATCAGCCACAGCCAGGCGGTCAGGTCGGCGGCGTAGAGATAGGATCGCACCGCAGTCCCCGCGCTCTCGATGCGGATCGCGCGCCCCGCCATCGCGTCGCGGATGAAATTGCCTGCGGCGAAATGGATGTCGAGCGACAGCAAGGGGCCGAGCAAGGCGAAGATGCGTGACGTCACGACGTCGAGCCCGAACTGCTTGCCATAGATAGCGCAGAGTAGCTCGGCCGCGCGCTTGCCCTCGCCATAGGCCGATTTCGGATCGCGCGGATCGGGGCCGCCGGGCCAGTCCTCGGCGACATGCGTGACGTCCCACGGCTGCGCCCCATAGACCGCGCCCGAGCTCAGAAAGAGCATCCGCCCCGCGCCGCGCTCGACCGCGAGATCGAGCGCATTGCGCGTGCCGGTGACGATCGTGTCGAACATCCGGCGCGGATCGTTGGCGTTGAGATGGGCGCTGGCATCGGTCGCGGCGTGGATGACGTGGGTGAAGCCGCCCGGCGGCGCGACGAAATTGCAAACATCGCCCGCAACGACCTGAAATCGCTGGGCAAGATGCGGGGCCTTCGCCGCGAAGGCGGCGGGATCGCGGCTCAGGATCAGCACCTCGGCATCGCAGTCCGAGACCGCCAGCGCCTCGAGCATCCAGCGCCCGATAAAACCGGTGCCGCCGGTCATGAAGATGCGCGCACCGTTCAGCCTCGCCCAATAGGGCGCCAGCTGGCGGTCAATCATCGCGAGGTCTTCATCGAGGATCATGCCGGTACCAGCCCGAGCGACGGCCGGGTGCTGCGATGCGCCCGCACCACCCGCGCGATGCTGTCGAGCGACAGCGCGCCGACCATGATCACGATCAACCCCGGTCGGATGAAATGCCCCGCGGTCAGCCCGAAGCTCGCGGTCACCGTGCGCTCGCCGAGCCAGCTGTTGCTCGTCACGTCGAGCACCGTCGCCAGCGGCCAGTCGCCGACGAGACAGAGCAGATAGGCACAGGCGATCGCGGTGACCGGCCCCGCCCCCTTCCACGGCTCCATCAGCACGAGGAAGATCAGGAAAAGCTGGGTGTACCCCCCCGGCGACTGCGTCACCAGATAGGCGCCGAGCAGGATCGCCGCGATGCGATGCGCGGGCAGCGCCTTCGGCTGGAGCCATGCCGCCGCGAGCGCGGCGAGCGCGATAAGCTGGCTCGACCGGATCACGATCGGCACCAGAAATTCGATCGTCTCGATCAGCCGCGACGGCACGAATTGCAAAAGCGGGATGTCGAGCGTGCGGAACATGAGCAAAGGCGCGTAGCTCGTTGAATAATTGACTTCGTTCCACACCTGCCCGCCCTGGAATACGACCCAGTTGGCGGTGTTCGACGCGAGTTCCGCCGGCGTCCCCGACCCGACGAGTGCGAGCGTGACGAGATAGAGGGCGATCGTCGCGATCCCGGCCATCTCGAGCGTCCGCCAGTCGCGCTTCACCGCATGGGCGAACATCGGCAGCACCAGATAGGGCTTGAAATTGATCGTCACCGCCGCCGCGAACCAGCGCCACGGCCTCGAAGCGGTCACCGGCCCGTGCGCGATCATGAAGAAGGCGAAGGCGACGAGGATGAGGTTGCCGCGCTCGAGCGTGAACAGCATCGGCAGGCCCAGCGCGATCGCGATCGTCCGCATCGGCGCGGTGCGGGGTTCGAGGCGGCGGAAACAGAGCCACGCCAGCACCACGTCGACGACGTAGAAGGCGTAAATGGTCGACCGCGCCAGCCAGTCGCAATCGCGCGCGTAAAAGGACGATTGCAGATAGCAGCCCGGCAGGCTCGTCGCGTCGAGGAAGACGAAGGACAAGGGCGGATAAATGCTCCGCCACACGTCGTAGATGCCTCGGTTGTTCGCCCAATGGGCGGTGTTGAACCAGTCCATGAAACTGTCGTTGGTGTCGAACACGAAGGGCTGCGGCAGGTAGCCGAACTCAAGGAAAAAGCGCAAAGTCCACCCCGCGCTCGCCACCACGGCGAGCGCGAGCAACGCTTCGGGCAGCAGCCGAAGCAGACGGACGCGCGGCGCGGTCATCGGCGGGCGATGTGCGTGCGCGCGGCGGGCCGGGCGCGCCGCGCCGGGAAATTGATCCGTTCCTCCTCGATCACCAGCGGCACGTTGCGGCTGCGCTCGGCGAGCATCCGCACCTGCTCGCCGATCAGTCCGAGAAAGAGCAGCAGGATCGCGAAGATCAGTAAGCCGAGCGAAAGGCCGAGCAGCGCCCAGACGGATCCGCCCAAAGCCAGCGCCACCGGCGCCGCGATCAGCAGCCCGAACGCGAGCAGCCCGACATAGAAGGACAGGAAAAGGGGCAACCGCAGCAGCGACTTCGCCGACCCCGCCAGCCCCGACAAAGCGAAGGAAGCGAGCGCGGCAAAATCATTCTTGCTCTCGCCCGCCGCACGTTCGGGCCGGTCGAACGGCACCAGCGCGATGCGAAAACCGCTTTCGACCACCATGCCGCGAAAGAAGGGTTCGGGCTCGTTCCAGGTCGCGAGCGTGTCGATCACCTCGCGGTCGAACAGCCCGAAACCGGTGGCGCCCGGGATCACCGGATAGTCGCCGAAGCGGTTCAGGAAACCATAGCCGACATGCCGCGCCGCGCGCAGCAAGGGCGACGCCCTCTCCGACCGTCGCTGCCCCAGCACGACCTGCGCCCCGTCGCGCCACTGGCACAGAAACTCGCGGATCAGCCCCGGCGGGTCCTGGAAATCGGCGCACATGCCGATCACCGCACGCCCCTCGGCCTGGTACAGCCCATGGGTCGGCGAGCGCATCTGGCCATAGTTGCGGTTGTTGAGGATCACCCGGATGCGCGCGTCCTCGGCGCAAAGGTCGCGCATGATCTGGCGCGTGCCGTCGGTCGAGCCATTGTCGATCAGGATGATCTCATGCCCCAGCGCGTGGCGCTCGGCCTGCACCGTCACCGCGGCGCAGATCGCCCGCACATTCGCCGCCTCGTTGAAGCAGGGAATGACGATCGACAGTTCGGGGACGGCATCCTGTCCGGTCATACCGCGCGCTTTCCGAACAGCCTGATGCCCGTCGCGGGGGCATAGATTTCGGTGAAGATCGCGCCGAGGATGACCAAGGCGAGCAGTGCCACGGCGGCGATATTATATTTGCGGTCGGCGTCGAGCCGCGGCGCCTCGATCACCTGCACGCTCGCCGCCGTCTCGCCCGCAAGCGTCTCGACCGCCACCTCCTCGGACGAGCGCGCATATACCTCGTACAGCGCCTGCGCGAAGCGATAGTCGCGATAGAGGTTCAGATATTCGCCCGACACTTCGCTGAGCCCCGCGACATTGGGGCCCGCCGCGCCCGCCGCGGGCTGCGCCGAGCGCGCGATCTGCGCGCGCAGCGACGCGACCTCGGTCTGCACCGCCATCAGCTGCGGGTTTTCGGGGCCCTGCACCTTCTGCAGCGTGTCCAGTTCGACCTGCTTCGCCTGCAAGCGCGCTTCGAGGCCGGCGCGCACCGACAGCGCCGCGCCGAGTTCGGCCTGCGGTTCGGCGAGCCGGTTGCGGCGGCGGAAATTGTTCAGCGCCGTCTCGGTCTCGACCACCCGGTCGCCGGCTTCCTTGAAACGCTGCATCACGATCGCGCGCTTGCGCTCGACGCGATCCTTGCCGAGCGCGACGATGCGGTCGCCGATCGCCGTGACATAGGCGCCGGCCAGCTTCTCGGCCTGTTCGGCATCCTGCGCGCGCACCTCGACCTCGACGATGCCGCCGGTCAGCGTATGGACGTCGACTTTCTTGGCGAGCGCGACGCGCGCACTCGTCGCATCGTTATAGCCGCCGGGCCCGACGAGCTTGAGCGCCTTGATCACCGCATCGCCGACCTCGCTGCTGCGGCCGACGGCCAGATACATGTCGGTCTGCTGCTTCGCGCCGCCGAACAGCGCGGCGAAGCCCTGGAGCTGGCCACCGAGCGCGTTCAGCGTCGAACCCAGCCCTGCGCTGCTGTCCTGCGGCAGCAGTTTGGCGCGCGCGACATAAGGCTGCGGAAAGACCGTCAGCACCGCAAGGATCAACACTGCGACCGCATAGGCGCGCCGCCGCCATCGCGCATCGGCGAGCACAGTCATCGCGCGGCTCATCGCGTCACCGCCGCGACCGACGCCGCCCCGACGAGACCGCTGAACAAGGTCCCGGTGATATCGCGCAGCCGCGCCCAGAATTCGCCGCGATTGGCGTCGATCGGCACATAGACCAGGTCGCCGGGCAAGGCCGCCGCCTTCAGCGCCCGCTTGCCGCCCGCCAGCACCGTGCCATTGGCGCGCACGACGAAAATCTCGTCCTTGTCGCCGATATTCTGTACGCCGCCCGCCGATTGGACGAAGTCGGCGACCGAGGCGCCCGGACGATAAGCGAAGGACGCGGGACTCGGCACCGCCCCGAACACCCCGACCGTCACCGGCCGCGCCGGTACATGAACGACGTCGTTGTTCTCGAGGATCAGATCGGCGGGCAACGCCGCAACATCGACCGGCAGATCGAATACCAGCCGCCCATCGGGCTCGCGCTTGCGCAGTTGGTCGACGATGCTGTTGATCAGCGCGATATTGCCCGGCTGGGCGAGCTGGGCGCGGTTGACCGAGGTCACCGGCTGCGCCGCGAGCAGCAGTTCGACATCGTCGATCGCACGGTCGTAGCTCAGCCGTTGCTGATGCTTCACGCTCTCGCGCGTGATGACGCTGGCATAGGGAAAGGCCTCGCTCGTCAGGCCGCCGGCCTGCGCCACGACATCGGCCATGCGCGTACCGGGCTGGACATAATAATGGCCGGGCCGCGCGACCTCGCCGCTCAGCGTGACGAGCACCGGCTGCTGGCGCAGCGGGCGCGCGATGCCGATGTTCGACAGGATGCGAATCACGTCGCCGCGCCGCGCCTTGCTGCTCGCGGCGTCGGCGGCGGACAGCTCGCGCCAGCCGCTCGCATCGGGGTTCAGCGCGTTCAGCACCATCAGCCGCCCGTCGTCGGCGACGGTGTTGACGCCGCCGGCATGGACGATCGCGTCGGTCACCGTTTCGCCCGGCGCGAGTTCGAAGATCGCCTCGCGGTTGATGCTGCCGATCACCGCGACCTCGGCGCCCGCAGGCGCGACATAAAGCACGTCGCCATTCTGCAGCACCGCGTCGCCCCGCGTATCGCCCTTCAGCAGCAGGTCGTACAGGTCGAAATCGGACACAAGCTGGCCGCCGCGGCGCAGCTGGATCGAGCGGAAACTGCCCCCCGGCGCGGGGCCGCCCGCCGCGAGCACGACGTTGACCAAGGTCGACAGGCTGCTCGCGCTATAGGATCCCGGCCGCGCGGCAAAGCCGGTGACATAGACGGTGATGCCTTTCAGCTTCGCGACCCCCACCTCGAGGTCGAAGCCGCGATATTGGCGCGACACCTGGCGCTCGATCACGCCATGGACATCGCCGTAGCGCACACCGCCGACGCGGATTGCCCCGACGCGCGGCACGAAGATGCGTCCTTCGCTGTCGACGACGAGCCGCAGGCCCGACGCCTGCACCGACCCGGTCAGCCCGATCAGCAATTCGTCGCCGGGGTTCAGCCGGTAATCGGGCGGGATCGCGGTGGTCGCTGGCGCTGTGAAATCGCGCGCGCCGGAAACAAGCAGTTCGGACCCGAAACGGCGCAGCGGCTTGCCGGCGACCGTCGATACATAGGTCTCGAACTCGCTCGCGGGTGGCGGCGCCTTGGCCACCGGGCGGCGATCCGCCGGTTCGTCCGGCGTTTCAGGGGCCGGCGCCTCGATCACCGCGGGCGTGATCGGCGGCAGGTCGACCGTCGGCACCGCGACCTGCTCGGCGGCGCCGCGGCTTGCCGCCGTGTCGCCCGCCGCGCCGACCGGCGACGCGAGCTGCGCCGACGCGGGCGCCGCGCCCAGCAGGGACAGCGCCGCCAGCGCCTTCCACCCAATCGTCATGTCTTACGCTTCTTCCATTTCGACCAGCCCGGCTTCGGCGCCGAGCAATATGTCCGCGGCGGTCTGCCACAGATCGGGGGTCGCTGCGGCGAGCATGCCCTGGCCCGTCCCGCCGACGCGGTATGGGCGGCCGTCCCAATGCGTCGCCTTGCCGCCGGTCTCGGTCAGGAACAACGCGCCCGCGGCATGGTCCCAGGGCAGGATGCGTTGGAACAGTGCGATATCGTCCTGCCCCAGCACGAGGCGCGGATAGCTTTCGGCGGCGCAGCGCGGCACCGGCTGGACATCGAAGACGCGCTCGGCGGCGCCATGGACGCGGTCGCGGCGGATCGCCGACAGGAAATGCGTGCCCAGCGCCGCGCGCGGCTGCTTGCGCCGGGCGCTGCGCGCGCGCGCCGGACGGCCGTCGACCGTCGCCCCGCGCCCACGCTCGGCGTAGCACATCCGGTCCGCCAGCGGGTCGAGCATCCAGCTCGCCAGCGGCACGCCATCCTCGACCAGCGCGATCATCGTGCCGAAGGGCGCGCGCCCGGCGGCGAAATTGGCGGTGCCGTCGAGCGGGTCGATCAGCCACACCAGGCCCCGCCCCGCGTCCGCCAACAGATCAGGGTCGAGTTCGGCCGCTTCCTCGCCGATGATCCGCGCCCCGAGCCCGAGCGCGGCGAGCCCGTCGTGCAAGCGCCGCTCGCATAAGCGATCGACGATCGTGACGACCTCGCCCTTGCTCTTCTCGTCGATGTCGCCCGGGGCGAGCCGGCGAAAGCGCGGCATCATCACCTCGGCGGCGACATGGCGCATCAGCGCCCCGACCTGCTCGCGCGGCACCATCGGATCAGGCCGCCAGGCTGGCGGGTGCCACGCGCTTGGCGACTGCCGCGCGCTCTTCCATCATGCGGATGCGCGGCAAGTCCTCGGCGGCGATCGCGCCATAATAGTCGCGCTTGTTCTGCAGCCAGGCGAGCTCGAACGCGACCGCATTGGCGACCCCGGCGTCGAAATCGCTCGCCTCGACCGCCGCGCCGTCGAACACGATCTTGCGTGTCTCGAACCGGTCGAGCCGCACGGCGCGAATTTCGCGCAGCGCCGCCGCCGCCTCGACCGACACCGATCCGCCGACGACGAGTTCGAGATCATGGTCGGCGCAGGCGTGTGCGGCGTGCAGCACCGCGTCGGTGATCGCGCGGTCGTTGATCGCGCCGCGCGGCAGCCCGCGCGAGAGGGTGAAATCGACGCGCCCGAAGACGATGCCGTCGATGTCCCTGGCGAGCGGCAGCATCGCATCGAGATTCTGGAGCGTCGTCTCGGTCTCTAGGTTGAACAGCAGGCGCGTGTCGCCGCGGTCGGCGCCATAGACCTTGCTGCCGGCGTCGATGAACTTCGACAGGGCGTAGGGCGTCTCGACCATCGGCGCGATGATATAATCGGCGCCGTAGAGCCGCGAGGCGTGGAGGTCGGTCACCGCCTCGCAGCCGCCGATCTTGAGCGCGAATTTGAGGTCGGCGCGCCACGTCAGTTCGAGCAGCCGCAGCAGCTCGTCGGGGCGCGTGCCCTCGGCCTCGAACTCGGCCTTGACCGCGACGACGCCATAGTGATCGCGGCCTTTTTTGAGCATGTCGAGCATGCGCTTTTCGGTGGAGTTCATCGTCGGCTTCCCTTCGGCTCACAGGTTCCTGTCATCGCTAAGACGAACGAGAACGGCGTTTTCCGTAAGGATTTCGACACAAAAATATTTCTGCTCGCCGATCCAAGGCTGGCCCCGCGCCGCTCCGTCATTACAGGACATGCCTGTGCCCCCGGCTCTTCGCCCGACCCTTGCCCTGTCGCTTCTCTGCATCGCGGGGAGCGCCGTCGCGGCCGAGCAGGCGGCACTGCCGTCGGGCGACAGCAGCGCGGTGCGCGAGCGCATGACCGGCTGGTCGGCCCCGCCGCCCGAACCCGTTTTCACTCCCCTCCTGACAGCGCCGCAACCGATCCGGCGCGCTCCCGCGCCCCTTCCCCGCCTCTCCTCGGCCTTCGGCACGCGCGTCGATCCGATCAACGGCAGCCACCGGGTGCACATGGGCCTCGACATGCCCGGGCGCGTCGGCACCCCGATCCTCGCCGCGGCGGTCGGGACGATTTCGTTCGCGGGCCGCGCCGGCGGCTATGGCCAGATGGTCGAGATCGACCATGGTGGCGGCCTCAAGACAAGATACGCCCATCTGTCACAGATCCTCGTCCGTCCCGGCGACCCCGTATCGTTGCAACAGACGATCGCGCTGATGGGATCGACCGGCCGCTCGACCGGCAACCACCTGCATTTCGAGGTCCGCCTGAACGGGCGTGCGACCGATCCGCGCGGGTGGTTCGGATCGGTCCCCGCCCCGCGCGCGGCGGCCACGCCGGGCCCGGTCGCGCCCATGAGCCCGCATATCTCCGACTTCGCGCGCCGCCGCGCATCGACCGAAGCCGAATAGGCGATGGCCACGGGCGACACTCCCAACGGGCTTCAACTGGTCATGCTGGGCGAACGCGACCGGCTGGTCCGGTTCCTCGCCGCGCGCGGCGCGGGCGATCAAGCCGAGGACCTCTTCCATGACCTGTGGCAAAAGCTTGCCATCCTCCCCGAACGACCGGTCGGCGACCCGCTTTCCTATCTGTTTCGCGCCGCCGAAAATCTGATGCGCGACCTGCGCCGCGCCGCGATCAGCCGCGACCGGCGGCAGTCCGACTGGCACGGCCTGTCCGATACGCCGCAGGAGCGGCCCGCAGGCGACCGCGCGCTGATCGCGCGCGAGCAACTCGCGGCGATCGAGGCGACGCTTGCTGCACTCGGCCCGCGCGCCGACAAGATTTTCCGCCGCTATCGGCTTGACGGCGTCGGACAGGCCGATATCGCGGCCGAATGGGGGATCAGTCTGAGTTCGGTCGAAAAGGACCTGCAAAAAGCCTATCGCGCGATCGCCGATTTGAAGGCGCGTTTCGATGCGGAATAGGCCGCCCGGCTTCGTCATGGGGTAAAATCCCGCCGAACCAGGGAAGGGACGCATGACGCATCGATCCGAGTTGACCGAGATTGCCCGACGCTGGGCGGTCCGCGTCGCCGACCCCGCTTTCGACGATTGGGATGCGCTGACCGAATGGCTTGAGGCCGACCCGGCGAATCTCGCCGCCTATGAAGCGGCGGCCGAGGGCGAGGCGTGGGCCGATCGCGCGCTTCGCGCCGCGCCGAAAAAATGACCGACCCCGCGCCGCTGCTGAAAGACATCCTCGGGGCGCAGGCACTGGTCACCATCGCCGATGCCGGCACCGCCGCATCGCCGCGCTTCGACCGGACCGCCTTCCTCACCGCCGCATCCGGCGGGCTCGATGCGCTGTCGATCATGGAGCGGGTGCGCCATATCGCCGACGCGCTCGTACCGGCCCTGCCCGCCGACTATGCTTCCGCACTGACGATCGTCCGCGCGATGGCGCCGCGACTGACCCACGGGTTCCAGGCGGTCGCGATCACCGAATATGTCGCGCGCCACGGTCTTGCGGATTTCGACGCGTCGCTGGCGGCGCTGGCCGACCTGACGCAATATGGCACCGCCGAATTCGCGATCCGGCCCTTCCTCGCGCAGCATCCCGATCATGTGCTCGGCGTGATGCTGGGCTGGACGCAAGACGACAATGACCATGTCCGCCGCCTCGCCAGCGAGGGCTGCCGCCCGCGCCTGCCCTGGGCGGCGCGCGTCCCCGCGCTCAAGGCCGACCCGACGCTCGGCGCCCCGATTCTCGAGGCGCTGAAGGCCGACCCCGCCCTCTATGTCCGCAAATCGGTCGCCAACCATCTCAACGATATCGCCAAGGACCGCCCCGACTGGCTGCTCGACCGCCTGGCGGGCTGGTCGCAGGACGAGGCGGCGACGAAATGGATCGTCCGCCACGCGCTGCGCACCCTAATCAAGGCCGGCGATCCGCGCGCGCTGGCGCTGATCGGCGTCGGCCACGGCGCGGCGGTAACCGTCCGGCACTTTGCGATCGAGCCCACGACGGTCCGCCTCGGCGAGCGGATCGTGATCGCCGCCACCCTCGCCTCCAACGCCGCCGACACCCAGGCGCTCGTCGTCGACTACCGCATCCATTATGCGCGCGCCGGCGGCAAGACCGCTGCGAAGGTGTTCAAATGGAAGGCCCTCGACCTCGCCGCCGGCGAAACGGCAACGCTGGCGATCCGCCAGACGATCCGCGATTTCAGCACCCGCCGCCACCATGTCGGGCGCCACGCCATCGACCTGATCGTCAACGGCAAGCCGATGGCAACGGCCGCCTTCGACCTGCTCGGCTGACGCCGCACGCTCAGGTAGCGCGCGCGATGGCCTCGATCTCGATCCGGAATCCGAAATGCAGCGGCCCCGTCGGCACGACGCTGCGCGCCGGGCGGTTGTCGCCGAAAAAGCGGCCATAGACGGCGTCTAGTTCACCCCAGTCGGCGATATCGCTCAAGAACACCGTCGTCTTGACCACCGCCGCAAGATCGGCGCCCGCCAGCGCGAGCACCGCCTTCAGATTTTCGAGCGTCTGTTCGGCCTGCGCCGCGAATGGCGCGCCGGCGAGCGAGATATCGCGGCCGGGCAGCAAGGGCAGTTGCCCCGAAACGAACACCAGCCCGCCGGCGATCGTGAAGGGGGAATAATGCGGTCCACCGGTCTTGCCTGATGTCATGTCGTCATCCTCCTCCGCCCGGAATATCACGCCGCACCCGCGCTCGCGACAGCGCCATGAAGCGAAAGGCCGCCCCTTTCGGGACGGCCCTTCCATTGTCAGCCAGATGCGGCCGGCTCAGACGAGCGCGGCTCCTGCGTGGAGGCCATGCTCAAATTCCGCCGCACGCGGCATATGACAATGAGACATCGGACCACCTCCTTTCCTTTGTTGACGATGAAAACAATATGGCGGCGACGCCGCGCCGGATCAAGGCGATTGTCCGCAGCTTGCCGCAAAGCGCACCACGCGCCGCGATCGAAGAAAGATGGGCTGCTTAAGGTGGTAGCGGAGGAGGGACTCGAACCCCCGACACGCGGATTATGATTCCGCTGCTCTAACCTGCTGAGCTACTCCGCCCCGAAAGACCGCCACGTCGGGTATCCGGCGGGCGAGCAGCGCCTATAGATAGGCACTGCTCCCCGGTCAATATGCTCGCTGGCCTGGTCAGCGCCGCCCGCGAAAATTGCGTTCCAGCGCGGTTTCCCATGGGCCGCCGCGATAGTGATGCGCGGCAAGCCCGGTGACGACCAGCGGGCGCGGCACGAAATCGCGTCGCAGTTCGGCGAGCAGCGCCTTGGCCTCCGCCGGCTCGACCTTGTTCTGGACGGTGACGTGGAGGCGCGGGGTGCCCTGATCCTGCGCCGACAGCGATCCCGCGAACCAGGCGGCGATTTGTTCGCGGATCGCCAGCAATTCGGGGCTGTCGATACGATAGGCGACGCCGCGGCCGAGCGAGAAGATATCGCCGACCATCGCCGGCGGCGGCGCGTCCTGGGCGATCGCTTTCAGCAACCGGTCCAGTTCGCCGAGGCACGAGGGCGGCAACTGGTGGAACAGCGTGATATGCGCGCGCAGCTGGTTGCGCTCGGGCGGAAAATGGCGCGCACGCAGTATATCGAAGCGATGCTGGTCCGCCGCACCCATCGTCGCCGTGACGATGATGGGCGCGGCGCCAGCGCCGCGGACGGGAGGGGGGATGTCCGCGGCGCCTATCTCACACCCCCCGGCGTCAGGCCGCCTGGGCCAGCTTGCCCTGATAGGGGTTCGCCTTCACCCACTCGAGCGCCTTTTCGGGGGTCGATTCGCCATAGGGGTCGGCGTCGGCGCCGACGTCGTTGATGCCGGGCTCGACGAACATGGCGGTCACGACGCCGTCATCGACGATCGCGGTGTAGCGCCAGCTGCGCATGCCGAAACCGACATGGTCCTTGTTGATGAGCATACCCATGCGGCGGGTGAAGGCGCCCGAACCGTCGGGAACCATCTTCACCTTTTCGACGCCCAGGCTCTTGCCCCAATTATACATCACGAACGCGTCGTTGACGCTGACGCAATGGATGTCGGCGACGCCCTCGGCGGCGAAATCATCGTGAAGGCGCTCGAAACCCGGGCATTGCTCGTTCGAGCAGGTCGGAGTGTAGGCGCCGGGCAGGCCGAACAGGATATGGCGGCCGGTGCCGAAGGCTTCGCCGGTGTCGACGTCCTGCCAGCGGAAGGGGTTCGGGCCTTCGACGGCTTCGTCGCGGACGCGGGTCTTGAGCGTGACGGCGGGAACGGGCTGGTTGATCATGGGAGGGAGCCTTTCGCTTGTTTTTTGTGCGGCGCACCAAAAGCAGAGCGAAGCGGCAAGGTCCAAGTGAGTTGGCCGGTCACATTGATCGAGTGAGGCGATCAAAGCCGCGCCCAGAAGGCGTCGAGCACGGCGGCGACCTCGGCGGGCCGTTCGGCGATCGCCCAATGCCCCGCGCCTTCGATGACGGCGAGCGGCGTCCCCGTATTGGCGGAAAAGCGCTGCGCCACCGAGAGGTCGACATAGGGATCGCCCGCGCCCCAGACGAGCTGGCCGTTGGCCGGCAATGTGCCGATATCGCGCGCCCAGTCATGCTCGAAGCTCAGCCCCTTCGCCGAACGATAGAGTTTCAGGATCGCGCGGCGCTTGTCCTTCGACGCCCATTGCGCGGCTTCTTCGACCGCGATGTCGGCGGGCATGCCCTGCGCGGCGAGCCCCTCGGCGAGTTTCGCCGGTTTGTTGCTCAACGCCATGTACAGTTCGCCGAGGATCGGGGTGTTCCAGATGCGCGCGAGCCGGTGGCCGCGATAGTCGGGATCGATCACCGCGTTCGACACCGCCCAGCTGCGGAGAAGGTCGGGGCGCAGCATCGCGACCCGCTGCGCGATCAGGGCGCCCCAGTCGTGGCCGATAATGTCGATCGGGCCGTGGTCGGCGAACAGCGCCTCGGCCCGCCCCACCGCCCAGTCGGCATAGGCGTCCTTGGTGGCGGGGAATCCCGCGGGCAAAGGCGCGGTAAAACCGGGGAGCGCCGGCACCGCGAACGGCGTGTCGCCGAGGTCGAGTTCGGCGAGCAAGGGCCGCCAGATGAGCGGGCTGTCGGGGACACCATGGAGGAAAAGCTTTGCCGTCATTTCTCTCTCCGTCGCCCCCGCGAAGGCGGGGGCCGTTGTCAGGGGAGCGCGAGGACGACAGTGGCCCCCGCCTTCGCGGGGGCGACGATCATGGCGGCCCGCTACTCGATCTCGCCGCGATCGCGCCGCAGCTGATACCATTTCTGCACATTGGCATTATGCTCGGACAGCGTCCGCGCAAAGATATGGCCGCCGTCGCCCTTGGCGACGAAGAACATATAGTCGTTCGCCTCGGGATCGAGCACCGCGGCGATCGACGCCTTGCCGGGGTTGGCGATCGGACCCTGCGGCAGCCCTGTCATGCTGTAGGTATTATAGCCGTTCACCGCCTGGATTTCGGAGCGCAGGATGCGCCGTCCCAGCGGCTTGCCCTTGGTGATCGGATAGATGATCGTCGGGTCGGCCTGGAGTTTCATGCCGACGCCGAGGCGATTGGTATAGACGCCCGCGACGGTGCGACGCTCGGCGGCGACGCCGGTTTCCTTTTCGACGATCGAGGCCAGCGTCATCGCCTCGTTGCGATCCTTGACCGCGGTGCGCGGGCTGCGCTTTTTCCATAATTCGTCGAACGCCTTGTCCATCGCCGCCTGCATGCGCTTGACGACCGCGGCGCGCGTCTCGCCCGTGGTGAAGGCATAGGAGTCGGGCAGGATGCTGCCCTCGGCGGGCACGGGAATTTCGCCCTTCAGCCGCTTCTCGGCCATCAGCCGGTCCCAGACCATGATCGACGGCATGCCCTCGGGGATCATCACCAGCCGCTGGATCGTCTTGCCCGACTGGAACAGTTCGAGAATGTCGCCCGCGTCCATCCCCTTCTCGACCTTATACTCGCCGGGCTTGATCGGATCGGACGAGCCGAAGAAACGCGCCTCGTTGCGGAAGCTCGACGCGGACACGAGGCCGGCCTTTTCGAGGATCTCGCCCGCCTTCGCGATGCTCGCCCCCTGCGGGATGACAACCTCGGCATCCTTCGGCGCCCCGCCCGAACAGGCGGCGAGCAACAAGGCGAGGAAGGACGCCAAAAGCAGGCGTGTTATAGTTATCACGGCCTAATCCAAACCCGTTCGTGCTGAGCTTGTCGAAGCACTGTTCTTCTCTTTGGCTCAGCCTGAAGGAAAAACGGCCCTTCGACAAGCTCAGGGCTAACGGATTGGGGGACGGGTTTAATCGACCGCCTTGACGATCAGGCTGGCGTTGGTGCCGCCGAAGCCGAAGCTGTTGTTGAGCGCGGCCTTGACCTTGCGCTTCTTCGCGACCTTGGGGACCAGGTCGGCGCCCTCGGTGCCTTCGTCGGGGTTGTCGAGGTTCAGCGTCGGCGGAACGATCTGGTCGCGGATCGCGAGGATGCAGAAGATCGTCTCGACCGCGCCCGCGCCGCCGAGCAGGTGGCCGATCGCCGACTTGGTCGAACTCATCGACACATTGGCCATCGCGTCGCCGAACAGGCGCTTCACCGCGCCGAGTTCGATCGTGTCGGCCATCGTCGAGGTGCCGTGCGCGTTGATATAGTCGATGTCGGCGGGGGTCATGCCCGCCTTCTTCAGCGCCGCGCTCATCGAGCGGAAGGCGCCGTCCATTTCGGGATCGGGCGCGGTGACGTGATAGGCGTCGCCCGACAGGCCGTAACCGACGACCTCGGCATAGATCTTCGCGCCGCGCGCCTTGGCATGCTCATATTCCTCGAGCACCACGACGCCCGCGCCCTCGCCCATCACGAAACCGTCGCGGTCCTTGTCATAGGGGCGGCTCGCCTGTTCGGGGCGGTCGTTGTAGGTCATGTTGAGCGCGCGCGCCTGCGCGAAACCGGCGATGCCGATCGGGCAGATCGTCGCCTCGGCGCCGCCCGCGAGCATGATGTCGGCGTCATCGTCCTTGATCATCCGCGCCGCGTCGCCGATCGAATGCGCGCCGGTCGAGCAGGCGGTGACGACGGCGTGGTTGGGGCCCTTCAGGCCATATTTGATGCTGACCTGGCCCGAGATCAGGTTGATCAGGCGGCCGTGAACGAAGTGCGGGCTGACGCGGCCCGGCCCCTTTTCGGCGAGCAGCAGGCTTTCGCTCTCGATGCCCGGCAGGCCGCCGATGCCCGAGCCGATCGAACAGCCGGCGCGGACCTTCAATTCCTCGGGCATGTCGGTCAGCCCGGCGTCTTCGAGCGCCTGGCCCGCGGCGTCGATGCCGAAGATGATGAAGGGGTCGACCTGGCGCTGGACCTTGTGGTCGACGCGCTTGCCGGGGTCGAAGCCATATTCATGGTCGGGGCCCTTGACCTCGCACGCGATGGTGCATTTCTGGTCCGACGCGTCGAAATGGGTGATCGGGCCGGCGCCCGATTTCCCGGCGATCAGATTGGCCCAAGTGGTTTCGACATCGCCGCCCAGCGGCGTCACCAAACCCAGACCCGTCACCACAACCCGGCGCATAATCATTCCTTTCGTCGGCCCCCGCCCCCGCGGAAGGCCGCTTCATTCAACCCGGCGCGCTTCTAGAGGAGCCGCGCGCATAAAAAAAGCTTCCCGGTCGCTGCGCGCAAACGCTCGTGACCGGGAAGCCGGAATTCCTTGGGCGGCGTGCCGCCGCATCCGGCCAGGCCGGATCGCAGGGCTTTAGCCCTTGTTCGCTTCGATATAGTCGATCGCGTCCTTGACGGTGGCGATCTTTTCCGCCGCGTCGTCGGGGATTTCGACGCCGAATTCTTCTTCGAACGCCATCACCAGTTCGACGATATCAAGGCTGTCTGCGCCCAGGTCGTCGATGAAGCTTGCTTCCTCGGTGACCTTGTCGGCTTCGACGCCCAGATGTTCGACGACGATCTTTTTAACCTTTTCAGCCGAATCGCTCATGCAGAGTTCCTTTTCTGACTATGTCGTGAATATTGGGATTTGCCCTAGTGCGCGGTGGCAGGGCTGGCAAGAGGGCTGGCATCGGCCGATCGCCGCGATATCGCATCGATCGCCGCCTTCCCGGCGGCCGTATCAGCCGAACGCTCCCCTTTCCGTCCCTCCGGCACCTGAGGACGAGATAGGCAATGCCAGGCCAGCGTTCAAGGTCGAAGCGGTGCGGCGGAGCGCACACTGCGCCAGGGCGTGCGCGATCAGCGGCCCGGCTGGGTGGGCGTCACGGGCTTCGCCGTCGGCGCCGGGCCGACCACGCCCGCCTCGCGCAGCGCGATCGACGCGCGCGCGATGACCGCCGGGGTTATCATGAACTGGCGCAGCACCATTTCGGGCGGCGCATTCGCCGGCTGGCTCGTATATTCGAGCAGGCGGCGCCACAGCGCGCGCGCCTGATCGACCTGCCCCATGCGCGCCAGCACGATTGAGCGCACCATCAGATATTGCGGCTCCATATTGCTCGGCGACGGCATGCGGTCGAGCAAGGCGAGCGCTTCGGGCTGCTCGCCGCGCTGCGAGTGGAGGAAGGCGAGCGTCACCGCGGGAACCCCGGCGTGCGAATCGTCGAGCATCACCGACCGCCGAAGCAGGACCTCGCCATCCGTCGCCAGCCCGCACGATGTCTTGAACAACCCCATGAAACCCGCGAGGTCGGGGTCATAGGGGTTGAGTTCGATCGCGGCATTGCCCATCGCCACGCCGCGCTGGCAATTGCCCGCATAGAAATGCGCGCGCGCCATCGCGAACATGCCGGCCGCGCTGTTGGGGGCGGCGCTGTACGCACGCTGCGCAAAACCCTCGGCCTCGGCAAAGGCCTCCTGGCCCTCGGGCGTGGCGCGCAGTTGTTGCCAGTCGCCGAAGCGCAGCAACGCCAGCGCGCCGAGCGGCACCGGGTCGCCCGGCATGTCGACCAGCGAGGCGCGCAGGCAGGTGTCGATCCGCTTCGCCGCCGCCGGGTTGCGCATTTGCCGCAGCCGGTTGAACTGCGCCAGGCACGGGAAGCCCGGGGCAAAATTGTCCGGCTCGCGCTGCAACTGGTCGCGCACGATGACACCATAGTCGCCCGCCATCTGGGCAATCGCGGGGTCGATACCGTTGAATCCCGGAATATCCTCGTCGGTCAGGCGGATCTGCTGCGACCAGATCGCACGGTCGTCGGCGGTGCGGTTGAGTACCAAAGTCACATCGGCCGACCCGCCCTCGAGCGCGCGGACGATCGACGCATCGAGCCGGTAATCGGCGGGCGCGCGCTTGGCGGTGGAACCGGGCGCGCGCGACGAAAGCAATTGCACCAGCTCGAACCGCCGCAGCCCGTCGCGCAGCTTGCCGTCGAGCGCCCGCGCCATCGCGCGCGACGGTCCGGTGTCGCCCGCCGCGACATTGCTCATTTCGATCGTCGGCATCGCGACGAAATCCTCGCCCAGCAAGCCTCCGTCCGACCGCGCGAACCACCAGCCGGCAAAAGCGGCCGCGATCAGTGCCAGCGCGAAGCCCAGCCACAGCCAGGGGCCGCGCGGCTTCGCGGCGGGCGGTCGGGACAGGGGAGGAGCGGTCGGCGCCCCGCCGCCGGTATCGGGCAGCGCGGCAGCCGCGACCTCGTCGCGCGGAGTGTCCGCGGCGTCGGCGGCGTCGGCGCTGCGTGCGCCCGGCGGCGCGGCGCGATGCTGGACGACGATCTCATAGCTGCCCTGCGGCACGCGCAGGCGGTGCAGCCATGGCGTCTCGGCGTAATAACGGTCGAGCAGATTGCGCAGCCGGCCAACCATGACGCGCGGGTAGCTGTCGATCGCGGGGTCGAAATCGCCGCTGCGGCCCAGCGCTTCGGTCGCGATGGCATAGGCCTTGGGCGCGGTGCGATGGCCCTGCAGCCGGTGATCGACGAGGAATTGCAGCAGCCGCGACAGCACCGGCGAGCGCACGAACATCGGAGAATCGAGCAGGCGCGCGAGTTCCTCGGCGACGATCCTGTCGTCATCTCCGGCGTCGGGGCCGGTACTCTGGCCAGCGCTTTCCCTTATGCGGTCCATACTACCCTCAAATGCCCCCTGACGAGTTGCAGCGCGGTAGATACGCCAATAACCGGGCGCGACCAGTCGTTGTTACTTCTTTGTAACGGTAACAACAAAGGCGGCGTTCATAACATAAAATTGCGCAAGACCCAAGGCCATGCGCAAAAAGCCGAAAGAAGGTTAAAATTTCCTTAGCGCATTGCGACAACCCGCTACGTGACCCGATGTAACTCGCCGACTTGTCCCATTTCGGTCATTCTCGAATGGTGGTGACGTCCCCTATGACGTTGCCGTCCGGTCCGGGCCTTGCCCGGCAGGGCGAATTGAGGCCGATAAATCGATAGGTGCGAGCTGGTCCCTGGCATCCATCGCATGATTTGCCGGCCTCATGCACAGCGACTTCGCCGGGTGGTGAAATGGCCCCACCCTTTTCTCCACCCGGCAAGTCCACCATCCCCGCATTTTCCCGAGCATGTCATCGAGCGGCGCATCAGCCCGGCTTCCGCCGCGCATAGAGCCGCGCCGCCAGCGCGGCAAGGAACAGCGGCGCCAACAGGCGTCCCTCGACATGATAGGTCGGGTCGGCATGAAACGCCCGGCTGGCATAGCTGATGGTGAAGATCAGCCAGATATAGTGGATGCCGATGCGGTGGAGCCATTTCCACCACCGCCCGAGCAGCCGCTGCGACGCGTCGTTCGAGGTCAGCGCCATCAGATAGATCAGCACATAGGCCAGCCCGCCGCCGACCAAAGTCGAAACGGGGCGCGGGCGAAAGGCGACGATGTTCACCAGCAGCGCCGCAAGATGGATGCTGTGCGCGAGCACGAAGCCGAGGCCCCATTGGCGCCGCCGCTTCAGCAGCGCCGTCGTGAGCGGTCCGCGCCGCAGCCGCCACAGGCTGGACGCGAGATAGGCGATCAGAAAGACCGGCGCCGCGGTCCGCGCGGTCCAGCGCGCCGCAAGCAAGGCCTGCTGCGATGCCCCCTGCCCGGCGAGCAGCGCCGCGCCGACCGCGACCAACCCCGCCGTCAACCCGACGAGCAGCGGCGTCCAGCGCCGGTCGAGCCAGGCCGCCGCGCTCAGGCCGGCCCGATCCGGAAGGCGCAGAGCTTGTTGCCGTCGAGGTCGCGGAAATAGGCGCCGTAAAAGGCCTGATCGCCCTCCTCGCCGCGCACCCCCGGCGGTCCCTCGCAGCTGCCGCCGAGTTCGAGGGCCTTTGCATGGAGCGCATCGACCTTGGTCCGCTCGTCGACGACCAGCGCCGCCATATGGCCGTTGCCGCGATCGGCGGGCTTGCCGTCATAGGGTTTGGTCACCGCGATGCCGGGCTGGCCCCATGCGGTGCCGTACAGCGTGAAGCCATTGTCGCTGTCGGGCAGCCGCATCAGTTCGCTGGCGCCGATCGTCCCAAGCAGCGCGGCATAAAAGCCGCGCGCCCGGTCCAGATCGTCGGCGCCCATGGTGACATAGCCGATCATGGACGCGTCTCCCCTTTTCAGCGTTTCGCGACGGGGGCCGCGGGGTTCGGTAGGACGATGTCGTCTGGCCCGCACTCGCCCTTGCGCTCGCCCGTCACATGCCAGACCATCTTGCCCCTGACCGTGCCATCGGGCTTCAGACCGGTGATGGCCGTTCGCACATCCTGCTGCGTCTTGCCGCTCGTTCCCCTGCCTTCGACCCTCATCTGCCCGCCCGGGATTTGGCAGGTGGCAGCAAAATCGACCTTGCTGCCGTTCGCAACCTGCCGTTCGAAACGACAGTCGCCGCCTTGCGAGGCGAGATCCGTGATGTGTTTCCCGATATCCATCTGTTCGGCCAGTTCGGGCGTCATGCAGACCGTCCCCGCCCCCAGTTCGGCGAACATCGCGTTCACCTGATCCTTGGCGTTCGGTTGGACATCCTCGCCGGTCAGTTCGACAACCTCGATCTTCCGCGCCCAGCTGCCGGGTTGCGGCTTTTCGGGTGGCGCATTCGCCGCGGCCTTGTCGCCCTCGCCCTCCGCCCCCTTGTCGCCGCATCCCGCGAGCGCGAACCCCACGGCGACCGCGAGCATCAGGGCGTTCTTCATGGGCATTTCTCTCACCAAGTCCGATTGTGCAGGCCGGTCATCCTCACCATATTGGCAGCAATGGCAATTCAGATTCGCACCTCGCTCGACGAAATCGACACCGCCGCCGATTATGTCCCCCACCGCCCCGCGCGCCCCGACAAGGTCGAGGGCGGCAAGCGCTTCGAGCTGGTCAGCGAATATCAGCCTGCGGGCGACCAGCCGACCGCGATCAGGGAACTCGTCTCGACCGCGCTCGACGGCGAGCGCGACCAGGTGCTGCTCGGCGTCACCGGCTCGGGCAAGACCTTCACCATGGCGAAGGTCATCGACGAACTGCAGCGCCCGGCGCTGATCCTCGCCCCGAACAAGATTCTCGCGGCGCAGCTCTACGGCGAGTTCAAGAGCTTCTTTCCGAACAATGCGGTCGAATATTTCGTCAGCTATTACGACTATTACCAGCCCGAGGCCTATGTGCCGCGCAGCGACACCTATATCGAGAAGGAAAGCTCGGTGAACGAGGCGATCGACCGCATGCGCCACTCGGCGACGCGCGCGCTGCTCGAACGCGACGACGTCATCATCGTCGCGTCGGTGTCGTGCCTCTACGGCATCGGCTCGGTCGAGACCTACTCGGCGATGATCTTCGACCTCAAGAAGGGCCAGAGCGTCGACAATCGCGAGATCATCCGCAAGCTCGTCGCGCTCCAGTACAAGCGCAACGACCAGGCTTTCGCGCGCGGCAATTTCCGCGTGCGCGGCGACAGCCTCGAAATCTTCCCCTCGCATTATGAGGACATGGCCTGGCGCGTCAGCTTTTTCGGCGACGAGATCGAGGAGATCGTCGAGTTCGACCCGCTGACCGGCAAGAAGATCGCGAGCCTCAACCATGTCCGCATCTATGCGAACTCGCACTATGTGACCCCCGGCCCGACGCTGAAACAGGCATCGGAGGCGATCAAGCATGAGCTCGCCGAGCGCCTCAAGGAGCTCGAGGCCGAAGGCCGGCTGCTCGAAGCCCAGCGGCTCGAACAGCGCACCAATTTCGACCTCGAGATGATCGCCGCCACCGGCAGCTGCGCGGGCATCGAGAATTACAGCCGCTTCCTGACCGGCCGCCTCCCCGGCGAGCCGCCGCCGACGCTGTTCGAATATCTGCCCGACAACGCCTTGCTCTTCGTCGACGAGAGCCACCAGACGATCCCGCAGATCGGCGCGATGTCGAAGGGCGATCACCGCCGCAAGATCACGCTGGCCGAATATGGCTTTCGCCTGCCGAGCTGCATCGACAACCGCCCGCTGCGCTTCGCCGAATGGGACGTCATGCGCCCGCAGACGGTCAGCGTCTCGGCGACCCCGGGCACCTGGGAAATGGACCGCACGCAAGGCGTCTTCGCCGAACAGGTGATCCGCCCCACCGGCCTCATCGACCCGCCGGTGTTCATCAAGCCCGTCGAGGAACAGGTCGACGACCTGATCATGGAGGCGAAAGCGACCGCTGCCGCGGGATACCGCACCCTCGTCACCACGCTCACCAAGCGCATGGCGGAGGATCTCACCGAGTTCCTCCACGAGGCGGGGCTGAAGGTCCGCTACATGCATAGCGACGTCGAGACGCTGGAGCGCATCGAGATCATCCGCGACCTGCGGCTCGGGGTTTTCGACGTGCTCGTCGGCATCAACCTGCTGCGCGAAGGCCTCGACATCCCCGAATGCGGCCTCGTCGCGATCCTCGACGCCGACAAGGAAGGCTTCCTGCGCAGCGAAACCAGCCTCGTCCAGACGATCGGCCGCGCCGCGCGCAACGTCGACGGCCGCGTCATCCTCTACGCCGACCGCATCACCGGCAGCATGGAACGCGCGATGCGCGAAACCGAACGCCGCCGCGAAAAGCAGGAGGCGTATAACACCGAACACGGCATCACCCCGACGACGATCAAGCGCAACATCGGCGACATCATCGCGCATGTCGCGTCGAAGGATCAGGTGACGATCGACATCGGCGACGACAAGCCCGCGCATATGGTCGGCCACAACCTCCGCGCATACATCGCCGACCTCGAAAAGAAGATGCGCGATGCCGCGGCAGATCTGGAATTCGAGCAAGCCGGCCGCCTGCGCGACGAAATCCGCCGGCTCGAGGCCGACGAACTCGGCCTGCCCCCCGACGAACAGGTCGCGCCGCGCGTGGGGCGCTCGAACGAGGGCAAGCCGGGGACGCGCAAGGGGCGGTTCGGAAAGTCGAGCAAGACCAAGTGGGGGCGATAACATCGATGTTATTTTGGGCAAGTTTTCTGAGTCAGAAAATATTGCGAAATAACTATAGACGGCGATTCAAACGTGCCTCCAATAGGGAACTCCGATTCGCGCGTTGGAGTGTCCGATGGTCAAGCCTTCCAAACTTTTCATCCTGCTGCTCGAAAACTCGAACCGGGATGTCGCCTACCGCGATTTTCTTGCGTTGATCGCCGCTCTGGGTTTTGTCCATTCGAGAACCAAGGGCAGCCATCAGAGCTTTGCGCATGCCAAATGCCCGAAGCTGCTAGTTGTCCAGCCCAAGGGCAAGGATGCAAAGCGCTACCAAGTTCGCGAATTGCTTGATATGGTCGAGGAGTATGGCTTAGCCTTGGACGAATGATGCAGCACCGCTACCACATCAATGTTTTCTGGTATCCGGACGACGATTGCTGGATCGCCGATGTGCCCGATCTGAAACCTTGCTCGGCGCACGGAGACACACCGTCCGAGGCGATCGCCGAAGCCGAAATAGCCATCGAACTTTGGCTGGAAACGGCCAAAGAGCAGGGCCTTCCTATCCCGCCTCCGCGCTATCGCCCGGCGATATACGCGGCTGCCTGAGTGGATGCTATGTCGCGCTCACGCAGGAAAACACCGATTATTGGCATGACCTCAGCGGAATCTGACGCGCAGTGGAAGGCCGCATCGGCGCGTGCTTTGCGGCACGGCGTCAAGCAACAACTATCCAAAGAACTGCACACCGATGTTTTCCCCGGAAAGCGTTGGACTTGGTCAACCCATAGAGTTCCGACAAGGACGGCAGGGGATGGCTCGGTAGCCGTGATCCCAAATTGATGCGGAAATAGCCCGCATACCCCGCCTGACCCCTTCGACCAAAACCCTACCCAGCGCGACGAGCGGCCTTGCTCCCTCTCGGCGCGCGGCCTAGCGTCCGCGCCTCAACCGGGGAGAAATATCCAATGAAAACGGGTCCGTCGCTCATTGCCTTGGCGCTCGCCTTTGCCGCGCCCGCCGCCGTCCATGCTCAGGACGCGCCGGCTGCCGACAAAGCCAAGGCCGACAAGCCCGCCGACGTCACCCCGCAGGTCCGCACCACCAGGCTCAGCGGCACCTTCGGCGGCCAGCGCATCAATTACGCCGCGACGATCGGCGAGACGATCGTCAGGAACAAGGACGGCGTGCCCGAGGTGGCGGTCGTCACCACCGCCTATATCAAGGAACCGCGCGACCCGAACCGCCCCGTCACCTTCCTGTTCAACGGCGGCCCGGGGTCGGGCACGGTGTGGCTGATGATGGGCGCCTTCGGGCCGAAGCGCGTCGCCCTCCCCGGCACCGGGGTCGACGACGGCGCCCCGCCCTATCCGCTCGTCGACAATCCCGATGCCTTGCTCGACGTCACCGACATCGTCTTCATCGATCCGCCCGGCACCGGCTTCTCGCACCTGATCGGCAAGGCCGACCCCAAGGATTATTACGGCGTCACCCAAGACGCCAAGCTCGTCGCGTCGGTCATCCGCCTGTGGCTCAACGACAATGGCCGCTGGAACAGCCCCAAATATCTCGGCGGCGAGAGCTATGGCACGACCCGCTCGGCGGCGGTCGCCAACGAACTGATGAACGACACCTACAACGACGTCGCGCTCAACGGGATCATCCTGATCTCGACTGTGCTCGATTTCGCCGCGGGCGCCGACACCCCGGGCAACGAGCTGTCGCCGATCACCAACCTGCCCTCGATGGCGGTGACCGCGCTCTATCATGGCAAGGCGCAGGGCTCGTCGCCCGAGGCCTTTGCCGAGGAAGCGCGGCAATGGGCGATCGGCCCCTATGCCACCGCGCTGCTCAAGGGACAGAATGAGGATCAGCGTGCAATAGGCACCCCCTTCGTGGGGTGATCGGCGTGCAAAAAGGACCCCTTCATCCCGGGGATTTAGTCGGCCGACTGGTTTTGATCAGTTGGCGAGAACGGGATGTTGATCGTGGAGACAGTGGTTC
>JAEULK010000018.1 GCA_016793775.1 Sphingopyxis sp.
GTGGTGGAGGGGCACAGGAGGTTTGCGTGACCTTGGACCGGAGAGCCCTTCATTTCCGGCAACGTCACCCTAGCGCGCTACTTCACCGGCAAGGCAAACCGCCTGTACCCCTCCATCATCTTCGATGGTCCCCCTCCCCGTTCCGGGGAGGACCGCCTTGGTCCGCAACCGCCCGAAAACGGCCATACCGACGCACCCCGCAGATCGCCGCCAATGGAGACGCCGGCCATCCCGGGGGATGACCGGCGCCAGTGGAAGGATCCTCCTTCTGGGAGGTCAGAATTTCCAGTCGGCGCGCACCCCGAAGGTCCGCGGCTTCGAATAGCTCGTCACAGCGCTCGACCCGATGAAGCCCGGGCTGACATAGATATTGTTGCGCTCGATATCATTCTCGAGGTTGGTGACATAGCCGGTGATCTTCAGCCCGGTGTCGGCGACCTTGAACCCGACCGTGATATCGGTCTTGCCGTTGGCCGGTACCAGGTCGATCACCGGATTGTTGAACTCGCGCAGCCATTTCTTAGAATGCCAGCCATGGTTGACCCCGAAGCTGAGCGTCCCCGCATCGCCGACCTCGACATCATATTGCGCGCCGAGGTTGATCGCGTGGCGCGACACATAGGGGACGGTGTTGCCGCTGAGATCGAGCCGGATATTGTTGCGCGGGTCGGCATTGAACAGCTCGGTGAACTTCGCGTCGGTGAAGGCATAGCTCGCCATCAAGAGCAGGTCGGGCGTCACCTTGAACTGGGTGTCGAGTTCGATGCCATAGATGCGCGCCGAACCGGCGTTGACGGTGAACTGCCCCGGCGCATTGCTCGGCCCGAAGGTACCGAGCGTGGTCAGCTGCATATCGCTATAGTCGTAATAAAAGGCGTCGACATTGACCCGCGCGCGCCGGTCCCAGAAATCGGATTTGATGCCGAGTTCATAGGCGGTGATATTTTCGGGATCATAGGGTGAGGCGTCGGACGAGATGTTGAAACCGCCCGCCTTGTAGCCCGTCGAGACGCTTGCATAGACGAGCGTATGGTCGGCGGCGTCCCATTCGACCCCGACCTTCCAGTTGACCTTGTCGAAACCGGTGATGCCGCTGAACTGGGCGTTCGGGATGTCGGGCGGGAAGGGCTGGCCGAAATTGCCGCGGGTGACCTTGCGCCCGCCCTTGTAATCGTCGGTGTAGCGGATGCCGCCGGTGACGCGGAAGGTCGGCGCGATCGCATAGGTCGCCGAGCCGAAGGCCGCGATCGTGCGGCTGGTGCCATATTCGTCGAGCAGGAAGGGCGGCAGCGTGATCTGCCCGCCCGGGGTCAGGCCGTTCAGCCGGACGTCGCGCAGGATATAGACGCTCTCCTTGAAATAATAGCCGCCGACGATCCAGCTGAGCGGCCCGCCGCCGTTCGATGCGAGCCGGGCTTCGAGGCTGGTCGCGTCGCTCGTCTGATATTTGCGGAAGCGCCCGACATCGACCGCCGAGCCGTCGAAATCCTGGACGAGGTCGCTCGTCTGCCACATCTTGCCGCCCTGCACGACCGCCTCGAAGCCCCCGAAATCCTTGGTCAGCTTGGCCCAGGTCGTCGTCGTCTCGATGTCGAGATAGCCGGGGAAATTATTGTTGGTGAGCCGCGGGTTCGGATTGTCGGCGGGGATGGTGCGCAGCAGCGCCTGCACCGGCGGCGGACCGCCGATGTTGCGCTCGAGATAGCTCATCGTGATGCCGCTGCCGTTCTGCTTCGAATAATTGCCGAACAGATGGACCTCGATCTCGTCGGGGGTGCCGACCAGCAGCTGGCCGCGCACGCTATAGTCGCCGTCGCTGCCGAACCCGTCCTTGGTACCCGGCAGGGTCGACAGATTCTTGATATAGCCATCCTCTTGCGAATAGACCGCCGACACGCGGAAGGCCGCGATGTCGGTGAGCGGGATGTTGAGCATCGCGCGGCCCTCGACCAGGTTGCGCGAACCGTAACTGGCGCCGACCTGCCCCGCGAATGCATCGGGATCGGGCCGCTTCGAGATCACATTGACGACGCCGCCGGTCGCGTTGCGGCCATAGAGCGTGCCCTGCGGGCCGCGCAGCACCTCGAGCCGGTCGATGTCGAAGAAGACCGCGCTGCCCCCCGCCGGGCGACCGACATAGAAATTGTCGATATAGAAAGCGATGCCCGAATCCGAGATCGAGGTCGTGCCCTGGAGCCCGATGCCGCGCAGCGCGATCTTGGTGCCGTCCTGCTCCTGCCCGATCTGGAGGTTGGGGACATAGGATTGCAGATTGGCGAGATCGTCGATGCCGCGATCCTCGAGCGTCGCGCCGCTGAAGGCCGAGATCGCGATCGGGGTGTCCTGCAAGTCGCCGGCGCGCTTCTGCGCGGTGACGACGATCTCTTCGAGCTGATAGCCGCTCGCCTCGTCGGCGGGCGCCGCATCCTGCGCCTGCGCAGTCTGGGCCGCGGCCAAGGCGCCGACCGCGCCGCCGGTCAGCAGCAGCTTCTCGATCATCCGGTTCATGTCTCTCCCCTCTCTCTTTTTACATTCTAGCATGCAAGATGAAGGCGGAAAAGGTCTGTCGCCCTTTGCCGCCAGGTCGGTTCACCCCGCCGCGCGGCGGGGTTCGGTTTGGTCTTCGCTTGGGCCGGGCGGCGCCACCATGTCGCGCTGCATCTCGTCCGCACGCCACGCGGTCAGCAGCCGCTCATATTCGAGCGGCCCGCCGCCATAGGTCGCGCCGACGAAGGTCGGCGTGTCGCGGAACTTGCCCTCATTGTTGAGGAAGCCCGGGGTGCATTCCTCATAGAAATGCTCATGGTCGACATGCTTCGCTTCGAGCAGTTCGTGCCAGCGCGCCTCGGCTTCGGGCGCGGGTTCGAGCGCGGCGATGCCCGCACTCCGGCAATGCGCGATGATGTCGGCGGCATGTTCGGCCTGCATGCGCAGCGTGTGGGTGAAATTGAACGCGGTCGTCCCCTGCTGGGTGCCGCCGACGATATGGAAGTTTGGAAAGCCGCTGAGCTGCGTGCCGTGCAATGTACGCAGGTCGCTTCCCCACCGCTCGGACAGCGTCAGCCCGTCGCGCCCGACGACCTCGTAGCCGCCGACCTTGTGCGGCGGCGCGCCGACGTCGAACCCGGTGGCGAGGATGATCAGGTCGAGCGGATAATGTTCGCCATTGGCGACGATCCCGCTTTCGTCGATCCGCTCGACACCGCGCCCGTCGGTGTCGACCAGCGTCACATTGGGCCGGTTGAACGCGGGCAGGAATTCGTCGCTGAACAACGGCCTTTTGCAGAGGAAATTATACCAGGGCTTCAGCCGTTCGGCGAGGGCGGGATCGTCGATCTCGGCGGCGACGCGGGCGCGGATCGCCTCCATCTTCTCATAGTCCGACTGCTGCATCGCGGCGTGCAGATCGGGGGTCTCGCCCGCTGCATGCGCCGCCTGCATCAGTTCGCCGACGCGCAGGAACAGGTCGCCCCAATGGTCGTCGACCAGGATTTCGGGAACGGGCTTGCCCGAGACGATACCCAGGAAATTGTCCATCCGGCGGCGCTGCCAGCCGGCGTCCTGCCCGTGCAGCCAGGCGGCGTCGGTCGGGCGGTTGGCGCGGATGTCGATCGACGACGGCGTGCGCTGGAAGACGAAGAGCTGCTCGGCATGCTCGGCGACGCGCGGCACGATCTGGACCGCGGTCGCGCCGGTTCCGATCACCCCGACACGCTTGCCGGCGAGCCCTGCGAGACCCCCGCTCGCATCGCCGCCGGTATAGTCATAGTCCCAGCGCGCCGAGTGGAACATCCGCCCCTTGAAGTCGCGGATGCCGGGGATGCCGGGCAGCTTGACCTTGGCGAGCGGCCCCTGGCTGACGGTAACGAAGCGCGCCGCGATCCGGTCGCCGCGGTCGGTCTCGACCCGCCAGCGCGCCGCGGCACCGTCCCAGGTCATGCGCTCGACGCGCGTCTGGAACAGGCTCTTGCCATAGAGGCCGAAATGGCGACCGATCGCCTGGCAATGCGCAAAGATCTCGGCGCCGGTCGCATAACGCTCGCTCGGCACCGAGGGCACCTCTTCGAGCAAAGGCAGATAGATATAAGCCTCAATATCGCAGCGCACGCCGGGATAGCGGTTCCAATACCAGGTGCCGCCGAAGTCGCCCGCCTGTTCGACGATCCGGAAATCGCCGATGCCGCGGCGGACGAGTTCGGCCGCGGTCTGGAGGCCGCCCATGCCGCCGCCGACGATCAGCACCTCGACCTCTTCGGTCAGTGCGTCGCGCGTGAAGCCCGGTTCGGCATAGGGGTCGGCGACGAAATCGGCGAAGTCGCCGCTCGCCTCGATATATTGCGCGTCGCCCTCGCCGCGCAGCCGCTTGTCGCGCTCGGCGAGATATTTGGCGCGCAGCGCGTCGCCGTCATATGCGGAACCGGAACCGGGGCCAGCGCCCATCCTATCTCTCCTTGCGGGCGCCTCTCTGGACGCATCGCTGCCGCCGACCGGTCAGGAGGACGAATCGCTCGCGCCGTTCGGTAAGCCTTCCTCTAGCGCAGCAGAAACTAGCATGCAAGTATGTTAGGCGACGGCCGCCGCGACGGCGCGCAGGCCGGCGAGCACCGAACTGGCCACGCCCGCGATATGCGCCTCGGCCAGGGCGCGGGTGCGCGCGGGCGATTTCGACGCGATCGCGTCGATAATCTCGTCATGCTCGCGCGCCGCATCGGCCATGAAATGGTCGAAACCGCCCGCCTGGTTGATGAAGAAATCGGACATGTTGAAATTGCTGTTCTGCCGTTCGTCGACGAAGGGCGAGCGCGCCATGTCGTGGATCAGCTGGTGAAAGGCGCGGTTGAGCTGGCCATAATCGCGCGCGCCGGCATGGTCCGAAAAGTCGATCGCCTGGATTCGCGCCTGCAGCGCGCGCAATTCCTTGAGCTGCTCCTCGGTTCTGCGCGCCGCGGCCAGCTCGGCGAGCAACCCTTCGAGCCGCTCGAACATCAGGTAGAAGTCGGCGATCTCGTTGCGGTCGGGGCTGACGACCTCGCAGCCGACCTGCGGGATGATCTTGACGAAACCCTCGGAATTCAGGCGGTTGAGCGCCGCCATGATCGGCTGGCGACTCGCCCCCGTGTCCGCCGCCAGCTCCTTCACCGACAGGCGCTGGCCAAAGCTGTACCGCGCGTCGACCAGCCGGCTGACCAGCAGGTCGTAGATTTCGTCCTTCTTGTTCACCCTATATCTCCCCGCGGCGCCGCCGACGCCGAAGGCCCGTCCATATCAGTGCCGCAAGCTAGAATGCAAGATTTCCCGGCGGCGCCGGTACAAAACGCCCGCCGCGCACCGGCGCGACCCCGATAATATGCAGGAAAACCCGGACGTGCGCCCGACGGACCGCAACGCTTGTTTACATTCCACACTGGCATGCTAGGATGTATCTCGAATCAAAGGGAGAGATCGGATGTTTCTTTGGCCCGAAATCGCGCGCGGCACCGTCCGGCTCGGCTATGTCGATGCCGGCCCCGTGCGCACGCGCTATATCGAGGCGGGCGATCCGCACGCGAAGGAAGCCGTCGTATTCATCCCCGGCACCGGCGGGCATCTCGAGGCCTTCACCCGCAACCTGCTGCCGCACGCCGAACATTGGCGCACCATCGCGCTCGACATGGTCGGCCATGGCTACAGCAGCAAACCCGACCATGATTATGAGATCCGCCATTATGTGCAGCATCTGCTCGACTTCGCCGATGCGCTCGGGCTCGATCGCCTGCACGTCCATGGCGAATCGCTCGGCGGCTGGATCGCGGCGCAATTCGCGATCGACCATCCGGAGCGCGTCGCCAGCCTGACGCTCAACACCGCAGGCGGGCTCAACACCGACCCCAAGGTCATGGAACGCGTCTATAATGTCACGATGAAGGCGGTTGCCGAAGCGAGCCCCGAGACCGTCCGCGCCCGGCTCGAATGGCTGATGAACGATCCGTCGCGCGTGACCGACGATCTCGTCGAACTGCGCCTCGCCATCTATACCCAGCCCGGGTTCGTCCAGGCGATGAAGCATATCCTGTGCCTGCAGGACATGGATGTCCGCATGCGCAACGTGCTGACCGACGAGAGCCTGTCGCGCATCACCGCTCCGACGCTCGTCGTCTGGACCGACCATGACCCGACCGCGCCGGTGGCGACCGGCCAGCGTTTCGTCGCCGCGATTCCCAATGCCTATCCGCTGATCGTCATGGACGATTGCGCGCATTGGCCGCAGTGGGAAAAGGCGGACGAGTTCAACGCGCTCCACATCGATTTCCTGCGCCATCACGCGCTGACGCCCGCGTGACGGAGCGGACCGCATGACCGTCCGCCTGATCTGCGCGTCGCACACGCCGCTCATGGACCATGTCGCCGCCGACCCGGCGATCGATGCCGAGGTGCGCGCCGCGTTCCGGGCGCTCGGCGACGAGGTCCGCGGCTTCGATCCCGAGCTGGTGATCCAGTTCGCGCCCGACCATTTCAAGGGCTTTTTCTACGACATGCTGCCGCCCTTCACCGTCGGCATCCGCGCCGAGGCGATCGGCGATTACGACATCGGCAGCGGGGCCTTCGACGTGCCCGAGGATCTGGCGCTCGACTGCGTCCGCTCGCTCCACGCCGCCGATGTCGATGCCGCCATGTCGTACCGGATGCAGGCCGACCATGGTTTCGCGCAATTGCTCGTGCTGCTCGGCGGCCGGGTCGATGCCTGGCCGCTGCTGCCGATTCACATCAACTGCGCCGGGCCGCCCCTGCCCTCGATCAACCAGGTGCGCCGGCTCGGCGACGCGGTCGGGCGCTGGGCGGCGAGCTTGGGCAAGCGCGTGCTGATCCTGGGCTCGGGCGGGCTGTCGCACGACCCGCCGATCCCCGACATCCGCACCGCGCCGCCGCCGGTCGCCGAAATGCTGATCGCCGGGCGCAACCCGCCGATCGAGGCACGCCGCGCGCGCGAAGAGGCCAATTTCGAAACCGCGCGCAAGCTCGCGCGCGGCGAGGGCCGCGCCACCCCGCTCGCCCCCGAATGGGACCGCGCCTTCATGGCGCAGATGGCGGCGGCGGATTTCGCGAGCGTCGGTACGCTCGACGAGGCCGCGCTGACCCGCGTCGCGGGTTGCGGCGGGCACGAGGTGCGCAACTGGGTCGCCGCCTATGCCGCGATGGCCGCCGCCGGGCCTTTCCGCGCGCGCCACATCCTCTATCATCCCATCCCGCAATGGAATGCGGGCATGGGAATCGCCGCCGCCGAACCCGCCGCCTGACTCTCAAGGAACGCCAATGACCAAAATCCTGATCCTCTATTATTCGAGCTATGGCCATGTCGAGGCGATGGCCGGGGCGGTGGCCGAGGGCGTCCGCGCCGGCGGCGCCGAAGCGGTGATCAAGCGCGTGCCCGAAACCGCGCCCGCCGAAGTCGCCGCGGCCGCACATTTCAAGACCGACCAGGCGGCGCCCGTCTGCACGATCGACGAGCTCGCCGATTATGACGGCATCATCTTCGGCGTGCCGACGCGCTACGGTCGGATGCCTTCGCAAATGGCGGCCTTCCTCGACCAGACCGGCGGGCTATGGGCGCGCGGGGCGCTGCACGGCAAGGTCGGCGGCGCCTTCGTCTCGACCGCGACCCAGCATGGCGGACAGGAAACGACGCTCTTCTCGCTGATCACCAACATGCTGCATTTCGGCATGGTCGTCGCCGGCCTGCCGTACAGCTTCCAGGGCCAGATGCGGCTCGACGAGGTCAGCGGCGCCTCGCCCTATGGCGCGACGACGATCGCGGGGGGCAAGGGCGAGCGCCAGCCGTCGGCGAACGAGCTGGACGGCGCGCGCCATCAGGGCGAACTGATCGCAAAACTGGCCGCGAAGCTGGCAGCATAGCCGCGCGCGCAGAGGGAGAGAGACGATGATCACGTCGATGCAATATGTCGCGCTCGGCATTCCCGACCTGAAGGTCGGGGTCGATTTCTACGACGCCTTCGGGCTCGAGGCGGTCGAGCGCGCCGACCATGTCGCGATGCGCTGCGCGGGCCGCGCGCAGGACCAGGTCGTGCTGGTCGAGACCGGCCGCGACCGCAAGCTCCACCATTTCTCGCTCGGCACCGACGCGGCGGGCCTCGCCGCGATCGACGCGCGGCTGCAGGCGAAGGGGATTGCCCGGCTCGATCCGCCTTATGCCGGCGCCCCCGGCGGTATCTGGTTCCGCGATCCCGAAGGGACGCTGGTCAACGTCCAGATCGCCGATCCCGCGCCCTGGCAGGGGCTCGGCGCCGCGCCCGCGATCAACCGCCCCGGCATCCTCGACCGCATCGGCGACAAGGGCTGCCCACCCTTCGACATGCAGCCGCGCCCGCGCCGCATGGGGCATTTCATCCTCTTCGCGCGCGACGTCATCGCGCAGTCGGCCTTTTATTGCGACACGCTCGGCTTCGTCGTCAGCGACCGGATCGTCGACGGCTATGCGGCCTTCATGCGCCTGCCCGGCGACAGCGACCATCATGTGCTGGCGATGCTGCATAGCGAGGCCCCCGGCTTCCACCATGCGAGCTTCGAGATGGCCAATATCGACGAGGCCGAAGTGGCGGCCGTTCGCCTCTATTCCAAGGGCTACAAGCACGCCTGGGGCCCCGGACGTCACGGCGTCGGCTCCAATTATTTCCACTATTTCCGCGATCCGTGGAACGGCATGGCCGAATATTTCCACGACATGGACTATATCCCCGCCTCCTTCCGATGGGAGGCGAAGGAGTGGACCAAGAAGGACGGCATGTTCCTGTGGTCCGCCGACGGCCCGCCCCCGCCCGATTTCGGACGGAATTACGAGATCGCGTAGAGACGGGAGGGAAATGGCGCACCCGAAGGGATTCGAACCCCTGGCCTCTGCCTTCGGAGGGGGTACTAGCATGTTTGCGCCAGCCTACGCCAGAGCAAGTTTTTCTAGCCTAAGCCACTATAATAAAACGCTATTCTTGATTTGTCGATCTGC
>JAEULK010000033.1 GCA_016793775.1 Sphingopyxis sp.
TAACCGGCAAAAGCGGCTCGATCCGAGCCCACTGATCGTCCGAAAACCAAAAGAAATCCGCCATTCTCAACGCCTCCTCACAGAAACCGTTGAATCACATTCACGGCAGAACGGGAACCCGCTTATTGGGTCCGGACCCTAGTACGCTGCGCTCCGGGTCACGGAAAACCACCATTTTCGGCACGTCATCTTCTGAATGTCGATCGGCCCTAGAGGATTCGCGCAGCGGCGCGGAAGCCGCAGAGAAATTTGGTTCACGCGGAGACGCGGAGACGCGGAGAAGAAAAGAGAATAGCGGCTTTGCCGCCTCTATTCCTTTTCCTCTGCGATCTCTGCGCCTCCGCGCGAATCTTTCTCTCTTTCTTCTGTCTTTTCTCCGCGCCTCCGCGTCTCCGCGTGAACCATAGTCCACCGCCTCCCGCACCGAACCGGCTCTAACGATAAAGCTCTTTTCTCAACCAAAGTAATAATGTATCATCATTCCATCGGTTCGAGCCAAGGGAGAGGGCGATGGACGGTTTCACACGCATTTGGGCTTTCGGCCAATGGATCGTCGTCGGCGCGCTGATCGCGTCGCCTCTATGGGCCGGCGCGGTGGCGCCCGTCGCGCAGCAGATCGCGACGGTAACCGGCGCGTCGGACAGCATGCGGGCCTTTTCGGGAGAGGCCGAGCTCAAGGCCTTTCTGGCGAAGCGCGCCAAGCGCGCGGTCGCCGAATCGTTGAATGTCTCCTATGACATGGCGCCGGGTGCCGATGCCGCCGCGGCCGATGCCGAGGCGCCGGCCGCCGCGGTCGCCGCGCCTGCGCCTGCGGAGCCGCCGCCTGCTGCCAAGGCCGACGGCGATGCCATCACCAATGTCCAGACTGCCGGGGTCGACGAGGGCGGGATCGTCAAGAAGCAGGGCGACCTGCTGATCGTGCTGCGCCGCGGGCGGTTGTTCACGATCGATACGTCGGGCGGCGGGATGCGGCCGATCGCCGCGACCGACGTCTTTCCGGGCAGGAACGAACCCGACGGCACCTGGTACGACGAGATGCTGGTCAACGGCGATACGGTGGTCGTGCTCGGTTACAGCTATGCGCGCAGCGGCACCGAGGTGAACCGCTTCGACCTCGCCGCCGACGGCAAGCTGACGTGGCGCGACACGCACTATCTGCGCTCGGGCGATTATTATTCGTCGCGCAACTATGCCTCGCGGCTGATCGGCGACAGGCTGATCTTCTACGCGCCGCTGCCCGCCTATGAGGGTATCGACGACGCGATGCCGGCATTGGCGACCTGGCAGAAGGGCAAGGTCGGGGCCTTCAAACCCTTCGCCGGCGCCGCCGACATCTATATGCCGCAGCCCGCCTGGACCGACGATCGCCTGGCCGGCGACGTGCTGCACAGCGTGATGATCTGCGACCTGGGCGATGCCGATATGGATTGCGATGCAACCAATGTGCTCGGCAGCTGGTCGCGCAGCTTCTATGTCTCGCACAAGGCGGTCTATGTCTGGGCGGGGCTCGGCATGAGCTATGACGGCGACAATCGCGCCATGCTCTATCGCATCCCGCTGGGCGGCGCCGCGCCGCAGGCGGTCGAGGTCGCGGGCATGCCGCTCGACCAATTTTCGTTCCGCGAGGAGGGCGACGGCTCGCTCAACGTGCTGACGATGGCCGAGGGCGGCGGCGATGCGATGTGGGCGCCCGAAAAGAATGACGAGGGCGACATGGCGCTTCTCCACCTCGCCGCGAACCGCTTCGGTGACGGCGGCGCGAAGGTGAAGCCCGCCGACTTCCGCGTCCTGCCCGGCGTCGAGGGCTGGGAGCGGCAGAACCGTTTCGTCGGCGACTGGCTGCTCTATGCGGGCGGCCGCGTCCGCCGCGACCTGCGCAAGGAGGGCAGCGAGCAGGCGGCGCTCTATGCCGTGCCCGTGAAGGGCGGCAAGGTGGTGCCGCTCGATCCGGGGCACCAGGTCGGGCGCATCGACATCATGGGCCGCGATGCGATCATCGTCGGCTCGGGCGACGACGGCGCGCTGACCTTCACGACCGTCGCGCTCGACGGCACGCCGCGGCTCGCCAGCCGCTACGCCTTTCCTGCTGCGGCGGAGGGCGAGAACCGCAGCCACGCCTACTTTTATCGCCCCGACCCGGGCAGCGACGGCGACGACGGGTTGCTCGGCCTGCCGGTGATGCGCGGCAGCGACGGCGGCACCAAGTTCCTCGGCAGCGCCGCGTCGATCCTCTACCTCCGCCGCGCGGCGCGCGACCTGTCGCTCGCGGGCACGCTCGACGCGCGTCCGGGGCAGGGCGACGATCATTGCCTCGCCTCGTGCGTCGACTGGTACGGCAACGCGCGGCCGGTGTTTTTTGGCAATCGCATCTTCGCGCTGATGGGCTATGAGCTTGTCGAGGGCCGCTGGCAGGACGGGAGGGTGCGCGAAAAGACGCGCATCGACTTCACGCCGCGGGGAGGTGGCCGGTCGGGGTAAGGCCCCAATAGTTCACGCGGAGACGCGGAGGGGGACAGTGAAGGACATCGACGTCGTGAGTGGCGATGTGCTGGACCTGTCTCTCCGGCTGCACCGTGACTTGGGTCCCGGCCTGCTCGAGAGCGTTTATGAAACGGTGTTGGCGGGCAAGCTTATTCAGATGGGCTATAAGGTCGATCGGCAAAAGCCGATCGACATTCGGTTCGAAGATATGCGCTTCGAGGCGGCGTTTCGCATCGACTTGCTCGTCGATGACCGGCTGCTGGTCGAAATCAAGTCGGTCGAGCGGCTCAATGCCGCGCATGGCAAACAGCTCTTGACCTATCTGTGCCTCACCGGCCAAGCGGTCGGCCTGCTGATCAACTTCGGCGGCGCCACGCTCAAGGAGGGTGTCCGGCGCGTCGTCAACGATCATAAACCCTCCGCGTCTCCGCGTCTCCGCGTGAACCAATAAAGGAACTGACCCAGATGTTCGATCTCACCGGCATGACTGCCCTCGTTACCGGCGCTTCGGGGGGTATCGGCTCGGCCATTGCGCAGGCGCTGGCGGCGCAGGGTGCGCGGCTGGCGGTATCGGGGTCCAATGCCGACAAGCTGAACGCCTTCCGCGACAGCCTCGGCGGCGATCATGTGGCGCTGCCGTGCAACCTCGGCGACGGCGCCGAAGTCGATGCGCTGGTTCCCACGGCGGCCGAGGCGCTCGGCAAGCTCGATATCCTCGTCAACAATGCCGGGGTCACCCGCGACAATCTGATCCTGCGGATGAAGGACGAGGAGTGGATCGACGTCATCCGCATCAACCTCGAGGCCAATTTCCGCCTCGCGCGCGCCGCGGCCAAGCCGATGATGAAGGCGCGCTTCGGGCGCATTATCTCGATCACCAGCGTCGTCGGCGCGACGGGCAATCCGGGGCAGGCGAACTATGCCGCGTCAAAGGCGGGCGTCACCGGGATGACCAAGGCGCTGGCGCAGGAACTGGCGAGCCGCGGCATCACCGTGAACTGCGTCGCGCCGGGGTTCATCGCCACCGCGATGACCGCCGACCTGCCCGATGCGCAGAAGGAGGCGCTCAACACGCGCATCCCCGCGGGCCGCATGGGCGAGGGCGAGGATATCGCCGCCGCGGTCGTCTATCTCGCCTCGAAGGAAGCGGGTTATGTCACCGGCCAGACGCTGCATGTGAACGGCGGCATGGCGATGTTGTCATAACGGCAGCTGTCGGGCGAAAGGCGATGCTCGGGTGAACCACCTCCGTCACCCAGGGCTTGACCCGGGGCCTGCCTTTTCTGTGATCCGGCGTCGGAAAAAGAAAGGCGGGTCCCGGGTCAAGCCCGGGATGACGACCGCACAAGCGGTAGCTCTCCACCCCCAAGCCGCCACCCGACAAAGCCGCGTATTCGGCACGCCAAAAGAAGCTGTCTTGCGGGGCGCGGGGCGGCGCCCTAGATCAGGCGCCATGACCATTGCGCAAACCAGCCTCGAGCTGATCGGCAACACCCCGCTCGTCCTGCTCAAAGGCCCCAGCGAAGCGACCGGCTGCGAAATCTGGGGCAAATGCGAATATGCCAACCCCGGCGGATCGGTGAAGGACCGCGCCGCGCTGTACATCGTGCGTGATGCCGAGGCGAACGGCAGCCTGAAGCCCGGCGGAACGATCGTCGAGGGGACCGCGGGCAACACCGGCATCGGCCTGGCGCTCGTCGCCAACGCGCTGGGGTACAAGACGATCATCGTCATGCCCGACAACCAGAGCGCCGAAAAGATGGACACGATCCGCGCGCTGGGCGCCGAACTGGTGCTGGTTCCGCCGGCGCCCTTCGCCAACCCCGGCCATTTCGTCCACACCTCGCGCCGCATCGCCGAGGAAACCGGCAATGCGATCTGGGCCAACCAGTTCGACAATATCGCCAACCGCAAGGCGCATATCTTCGGCACCGCCGAGGAGATCTGGGCGCAGATGGAGGGCCGCATCGACGGCTTCACCTGCGCCGCGGGCACCGGCGGGACAATCGCGGGCACGGGGCTGGGCCTGAAGGCGAAGGACGAGACCATCACCGTCGCACTCACCGACCCGCATGGCGCGGGGCTCTATAATTATTACCAGTGCGGCGAACTGAAGCCCGAAGGGTCGAGCGTCGCCGAGGGCATCGGCCAGAACCGCATCACCGCCAATCTCGAAGGCGCGCCGATCGACACGCAATTCCGCATCTCGGATGCCGAGGGGCTGGCCGTGGTCCGCCAACTGCTCGACGACGAGGGGCTGTGCCTCGGCCTGTCGTCGGGGATCAATGTCGCGGGCGCGATGGCGCTGGCGCGGCAGCTGGGGCCGGGCAAGCGCATTGCAACCATGCTCTGCGACAGCGGGTTTCGCTATCTCTCGACGCTCTACAATCCGGAATGGTTGGCGAGCAAAGGATTGGCGGCATGAACATGAAAAAGCCCAAAGCCTCTCCCGTATCGCCGCAGCCGCTGGGTCCGAACGATTCGATGCGACGGTTGCAGATCGGCATCGCCGGGGTGATGGCGGTGCTGCTGCTCGTCGGGCTCGCCGGGCTGATCGGCGACCGCGCCCGCGAGCAGGTGGCGAGTGACGCGGTCACCGCCAACCCGGCCGCGATGGGCGAAGCCGACAAGGGCAGCGGCGCCCCGCTCGAGGAGCTGGGGGTCCAGCCCGTGACGCCGACCGCCGAGGCACCTGCAGCCACACAGCCGACCGCCGCGAAGACCGCGCCGCTGCCGCCGGCGACCGCAAAGGTGCCCGACCTCGAACCCGATCCGGCCCTGCAACGCGCGCGGAACAAATCGGCGCAGTGACGCCCGCGCGTCCGGCTGCGCTGGCGCAGCGGCTTCTCCCCGCAATCGTCTATATCGTGCTCGCGCTGCTGCTGGCGTGGTTCGCGGGCGGCCAGATACTGTTCGGGCGGATCGATGCCGCGCTCGCTATCCCCTGGCTGATGCCCGGTGCGCTGTGGCTCGTCTGGCGGCCGCGCGATGAAGGTCGGGCCGTGCGGCTCGCGATCGCCGGCGCGGCGCTGTTCGGCCTGTTGGCGGTGCAGGGGCTGCTCCACCTCTGGCTGGGCGGGAGCCTGGGTGCCGTACAGCTTGGCCTGACGCTTGCGGCCGCTGTCTTGGCTTGCGGTCTTGCCGCGCTGGTCATGCGCCGCACGCGTGGCTGGTTGCGCTGGTTGGCGATGTTCGCGACCGTCCTGTTCTGGTTCGCCGCCGGGCAGATCCTGATCGGCACCGCCTATGGCGCGTTCCACAAACAGCCAGCGCCGCGGCTCGCGGTGCTCAGCGGCCTGCCGCTGCGCTGGGGCGGCGACGATCTGGCGGCGATGCTCGCGGCAGGGCCGCAGGATGCGCCCGCCCTCACCGAACTCGGGCGGCGTTTCGACGTCCGGCTGATCGACAGCCTGATGCAGGTCGAGGACGACGAGCCGCTGCTCGTTGCACACCCGCGCGCGCTGGCGCCCGCCGAGCTGGTCCGCCTCGATGCGCTCACCACCCGCGCGCGGAATATCGTGATCCTTGCCGATGCGCTGTCGAGCTGGGAGCCGCCCTTTCCGACCGGCGATCCGCGCAATCCGCCGGTAACCAGCCTGCTCACCCCGCTGCTCGACCATTGGGGCGTCACGCTCGCCGCGCCCGATCGGGGCGTTTCGGGGTGGGACGGGGATGTCGATGTCTTCATCGATCCGGGGGCGCGGAAATTGCGCCTTCATTCGGCCGGGCGTTTCACCCGCCTGCCCGCGGGATGCGCCAGCTATGGCGACCGCCGCGTGGCGCGCTGCGCGGTGGGAGAGGCGACCGTCTGGCTGATCGGCGACGCCGATCTGCTCCACGAGAGCCTGTGGCAAGCGCCGATCCCGGCCGCGCCCTGGCTCCGCCGATCGGACAATCTGGCCTGGTTGTCGGACGTCCTGACGCCCACTGGTCAACCCCTGCTCGATCCTATATGGATACGGCCATGAATTCGCCCGGATTCCCGCCCTTTTCGATTTATCCACAGCCTCGCGACCGGCGGCCCGCTCCGCCGTTTTTCGCCGGTTTTGGCCCGCCTCGCCCCGATCCACCCTAGGCAGGTGGCGAATAAACCCGGTTACGCCCTAATTTACCCCTTTCCACCCTAGGCCATTCTTGTTAGGCAGAGGTCGGAGAGGGGCATTCTCCACCTGCGTCTTTTGATTCGGATTTTCGCGATTCCGAAGCCGGGAAAGCCATGCCCAAGGGTGTCAGGCGGGGGGCAAATCGATGGCGATCATTACGCCCGGCCGCTATACCGGCACCGACTTCGCGCCGATCGATGGCAAGGGGCGCATCGCCGTCCCCTCGCAGTTCCGCAACAACGTGCCCCTCAATGCGGACGGCCAGCGCGTACTCTGGTGCAATTACCACGAAGATCTGCCGTGCCTGATCGCTTATGGTCACGACCAGCAGGACCGGCTGAACGGCGAGGTCGACGCCGACCGCCTGGCGATGCGTCAGCGTGACCCCGGCGCGGCGAAGGCCGACCAGTTCAAGTCGAGCTACGACTTCGCCTATGCCTATACGCTCGACGAAAGCGGCCGCTTTCTGCCGCATTTCTCGCATCGCGACGTGCCGGAAGACGATTGCTACGCCGATCTCGGCCCGATGTCCTTCGCCGGCGGCGCCTGCGCCTTCGTCGGGGCGGGGCATTGCTTCGAAATCTGGTGGCTGCCGCTGCTCGCCCAGTGCGACGCCGCCAATCCGCGCCTGCGCCGCGTCGCCGCGGCTTGGAATGCCGAGAAGGGGGCCGGCCGCAAATGACCGAGCTTCCTCGCGATCCGCGCCATGATCCCGTGCTTCGCGACGAAATCGTCGCCGCGCTCGCCATTGCCCCCGGCGAGCGCCACGTCGACGCGACCTTCGGCGCCGGCGGCTATACCCGCGCGCTGCTCGCGGCGGGCGCGGTCGTCGTCGCCTGCGACCGCGATCCCGACGCGATCGCCGAAGGACAGCCGCTTGTCGTTGCGGCCGATGGCAAGCTGACGCTGATCCGCGGCCGCTTCGGCGAGATCGACCGGCTGCTCGCCGAGCGCGGGATCGACGCTGTTGACGGCATCGTCTTCGATATCGGCGTCTCGTCGATGCAGCTCGACCGCGCCGATCGCGGCTTTTCGTTCCAGAACGACGGCCCGCTGAACATGACCATGGCACAGGATGGCGAGACCGCGGCCGACTGGTTGAACAGCGCCGACGAAGGCGCGATCGCCGATGTGCTGTTCCACTATGGCGACGAACGCCAGTCGCGCCGCGTCGCGCGCGCGATCGTCGCGGCGCGACCGCTGAGCCGCACCGCCGAGCTGGCGACGGTGATCCGCAAGGCGCTGCGCCACCCGCCCGGCGCGCCGAAGGATCCGGCAACGCGCAGTTTTCAGGCGATCCGCATTCACATCAACGGCGAACTCGACGAACTGCGCGCCGGGCTCGACGCTGCCGAGCGGCTGCTGCGTCCCGGCGGCCGCCTCGCGGTGGTGTCGTTCCACAGCACCGAGGATCGCATCGTGAAGAATTTCCTGCGCGAACGCAGCGGTGGCGATGTCCGCGCGTCGCGCCACCGGCCCGCGCTAGCCCCTCCGGCGCGGGCCGCAACTTTCCTGAGCCCGGCGCGCAAGGTTCGCCCGGGCAAGGACGAAGAAGCCCGCAACCCGCGCGCGCGCTCGGCGACGCTGCGCAGCGCGGTGCGCACCGACGCGGCGGCCTGGACCGCGAATTCGACGACGAGGGAGGCGATCTCATGCTGATGGCGGCGCGCAAATTGCAGGGCATCGGGCTGGTATTGCTCGTGCTGATCATCGCGATGATGCTGTATCCGGTGTCGTTGAAGGTCGCGGCGACGCGCAGCGAGCTCGCGCAGATCAACCAGCAGATCAACCGCACCCGCGACAATATCCGTTATCTCGAATCCGAACTCGCGGTGCGCGCCTCGATGCGCCAGCTCGAACAGTGGAATGCCGAGACTTTCGGCTATTCGGCGCCGTCGGCCAGCCAGTATCTCGCGAACGAACGCCAGCTCGCCTCGCTCGGCCGCGTGCCGCGCGCGCGCGGCGCCAACGACGTCGCACCGGTGCTGATGGCGATGGTGTCGCCGGTCGCCTTGCCCGAAAAGGCGAAGTCCGCAGACAAGGCCGCGGCGACTTCCGAACCCGCGAAACCGGCGCCGATCAAGCTTGCCGCAGTCCAGTCGGACACGCCGCCGCGCATGGCGCCGACGCGGCGCCGCGAACAATTGAAGATGATCGAGGATCAGCTCCTCGCCGAATCGACGCTCGCCGACCTCAAGCGCGCGGCGGCGGCCGAAGCAGGGGAAAGCAGGGGCCGATGAACACGCTGGTCGTCCGTCCGACGCGCGTCCGCACCGCCGGGGTGCGGCAGCAATTGCTGATGACCGCGCAGCAGCGGCTGATGATCCTGATGCTGCTGTTCATGGCGGCGATCTTCCTCGTGTCGATGCGCCTGCTCTATTTCGCGGCGTTCGACACGACGCCGCGGCACGCCGGTTCGTCGGCCTTCATTCCCGCGCGCGCCGATATCGTCGATCGCAACGGCGTGCCGCTGGCGCGCACGATCGACGGCTATTCGATCCGCGTCGTACCGTCGAAGCTGCTCAACAACCGGCAGTATCTGGCCGACGAGCTGGTCAAGATCTTCCCCGATACGCCGCGCGCGGAATTCCTGGCCAAGCTGTCGGGCAGCCGCGCCACCTATATCCGCCGCCGCGCGCTGCCCGATCAGGTCGCGGCGGTGAATGCGATCGGCGAGATCGGCTTCGACTTTCCGCGCGAGAAGGAGCGGCTTTACCCGCAGCTCAGCCTTGCCGCGCACACCTTGGGCTTCATCAATGCCGAGGGGCAGGGCGTCACCGGGATGGAGGGCGCCTATGACGAGCGCCTGACCGACGCCGCGACGCGCGGCCAGCCGCTGGCGCTGTCGATCGACGCGCGCGTGCAGGGCGTGCTCGAAAGCGAGCTCGGCAATGCGGTGACCAATCTGGAAGCGATCGGCGGCGCGGGCATCATCCTCGACGTCCATACCGGCGAAGTGCTGGCGATGACGTCGCTCCCCACGTTCAACCCCAACAAGCTGACCGGCAGCGACCCCGCGACGCGCCGCAACGCGGTGACCTACAATCTCTACGAGCTCGGATCGACCTTCAAGCCGCTGACCGTCGCGGCGGCGATCGATGCCGGCACGGTGACCAGCATGGCGCGCCGCTACGACGCGACGAAGCCGCTCGCCATCGCCGGTTTCAAGATCCGCGACAGCCACCCCGCCGGACGCTGGTACAATGTGCCCGAAACGCTGATCCACAGCTCGAACATCGTCACCGCGCAGATCGCCGACGACCTGGGGCGGGAAAAGATGGAGGCGATGTTCCGCAGCCTCGATTTCGACAAGCGCCCGGGCATCGAGCTGAAGGAACGCGCTTTTCCGCTGTGGCCGCGCGACTGGGGCCGCGTCACGACGATGACCACCGGGTACGGCCATGGCATCGCGGTGACCCCGCTGCACCTCGCCAGCGCCTATGCCGCGCTGGTCAACGGCGGCATCTATCGCCCCGCGACGATGCTGAAGCTCGGCGACAAGGCACCGGCGCAGGGGCGCCGCGTGTTCAAGGCTTCGACCAGCGCGCGGATGCGCCAGCTGCTGCGTCTGATCGTCTCCGACGGCACCGGCAAACAGGCCGAGGCACCGGGCTTCCGCGTCGGCGGGAAGACCGGCAGCGCCGAAAAGCCGGGCATCGGCGGCTATAACCGGACGGCGGTGGTCGCGACCTTTGCCGCGGCTTTCCCCATGGATAACCCGCGCTATGTCATCATCGCGATGATCGACCAGCCCAAGGGCAATGCCTATAGCTCGGGCCAGCGCACCGCAGGCTGGACCGCCGCGCCGGTGGTCAAGAAGGTGGTGATGCGCGCGGGTCCGATGCTCGGCGTCTTTCCCGACGAAAGCCGCGACGTCGATGTGTCCGAACTGACCCCGCTGCTGTGGAGAAACGGGGAAGCCGACTAATGCGTCTGAGCGCGCTGCTCGAAAATCAGGATGGCAAGGGCGCCGACCCGGTCGTCACCGGGCTGGCGATCGACCACCGCAAGGTCGCGCCGGGCACGATCTTCGGCGCCTTCGTCGGCGAAAAGTTCAACGGCGAGGATTTTATCGCCGCTGCGATTGCGGCGGGTGCGATCGCGGTCGTCGCGCGGCCCGAAGCGAAGGTCGAGGGCGCGGTGCATATCGCCGACGCCAATCCGCGCCGCGCCTTCGCGCATATCGCCGCGCGCTTCTTCCACCGCTTCCCGGCGACCTGCGTCGCGGTGACGGGCACCAACGGCAAGACCTCGACCGTCGAAATGACGCGCCAGCTGTGGCGCATGGCGGGTTTCAACGCCGCCTCGATCGGCACGCTCGGGATCACGACGTCGCAGGACAGCGCGACGATAGGGCTGACCACCCCCGATATCGTCACCTTCCTCGGCAATATGTCGGGCCTGGCGATCGAGGGGGTGACCCATGCGGCGTTCGAGGCGTCGAGCCACGGCCTCGACCAATATCGCACCGAAGGCTTGCCGGTGAAGGCCGCCGCTTTCACCAATTTGAGCCACGATCATCTCGATTACCATGGCGACATGGACAGCTATATGGCGGCCAAGATGCGGCTGTTCCGCGAGGTCGTCGATCCCGCGGGCACAGTGGTGATCTGGAACGACGATAGCTGGTCGCCCGCCGCCGAGCAGGAGGCGAAGCAGCGCGGGGTGCGTATCCTGACCGTTGGCGCGCATGGCGACGATCTGCGCCTCGTATCGCGCGAGCCGACCCAACTCGGCCAGTCGGTGCTGATCCAGGCCGGGCCGCTGGCGCAGAAGGTCATGCTGCCGCTGATCGGCGCCTATCAGGTTGCCAACGCGCTCGTCGCCGCGGGGCTGGTGATCGCGACCGGGGGCGATGTCGGCCAGACGCTCGGCAATCTTGCGCGGCTCCAGCCGGTGCGCGGTCGTCTCGAACGCGCCGCGATCACCAAGGCGGGCGCGCCGGTCTATGTCGACTATGCGCATACGCCCGACGCCATCGAGGCCGCGCTCGACGCGCTGCGCCCGCATGCGGCGGGACGGCTGATCCTCGTCTTCGGCGCCGGCGGCGACCGCGACAAGGACAAGCGCCCCGAAATGGGCAAGGTCGCGGCGGCGAAGGCCGATGTGCCGATCATCACCGACGACAATCCGCGCGGCGAGGATCCGGCAACGATCCGTGCCGCGATTGCAGAGGGTGCCCCGCAAGCGCGAGTGATCGGCGACCGCCGCGCAGCGATTGCGGCCGCGATCGCCGAGGCGCGCGCCGAGGATATTGTCTGCATCGCGGGCAAGGGGCATGAACAGGGCCAGATCGTGGGCCGCGGCGACGAGATGCGCGTCATTCCCTTCGACGATGTAAGCGTCGCGCGCGAGTGTGCCGCATGAACCCGCTGTGGACCGCCCGCGCCATCGCCGCCGCGACCGAAGGCGCCGCCAGCGCCGACTTCACCGTCCACGGCGTCGCCTTCGACTCGCGCGAGGTGGGCAAGGGCGACCTGTTCGTCGCGATGAAGGGCGAGGCGACCGACGGCCATAACTTCATCGACAGGGCGATCGCCGCGGGCGCTTCGGGCATCGTCTGCGAAACCGAAATCGAGCATCCGCACGTCCGCGTCGCCGACAGCGTGGCGGCGCTGAACGCGCTCGGTTTCGCATCGCGCGCGCGCTGCCACGGCCGCATCATCGGGGTCACCGGTTCGGCGGGCAAGACCGGCACGAAAGAGGCGCTGTTCGCGGCGCTCGACCGTTTCCGCCCGGGCAAGGCGCATCGCTCGGTCAAAAGCTACAACAACCATGTCGGCGTGCCGCTCAGCCTCGCGCGCATGCCGTCGACCGCCGACTATGGCGTGTTCGAAATGGGTATGAACCATGCCGGCGAACTCGCCGCGCTGACGCGTATGGTGCGCCCGCACGTCGCCATCGTCACCACCATCGCGCCCGCGCATATGGAATTCTTCGGCAGCGAAGAGGCGATCGCCGACGCCAAGGGCGAGATTTTCGAGGGCCTCGAACCCGGCGGCGCCGCGATCGTGCCTTTCGACAGCCCGCATTATGCGCGCCTTCGCGCCAAGGCCGAACAGCACGCGGCGCATGTCGTCAGCTTCGGTCTCGGCGCCGGCGCCGATGTGCGCGCGGTGGACTGGCTGCCCGACGGGCGCGGCGGTTCGCTCGTCACCGCGCAGGTGCAGGATGCCTTGCTCTGCTTCACCATCGCCCAGGCGGGCGCGCATTGGGTGTCGAACGCCCTCGCGGTGCTGGCCGCCGTGAAGGCGGTCGGCGGCGACCTGCCCGCCGCCGGGCTCGCCTTCGCCGAAATGGCGGGGCTTGCCGGGCGCGGCGCGCGGCATCGTTTGCCGGTCGCGGGTGGCCATATCCTGCTGATCGACGAAAGCTATAACGCCAACCCCGCCTCGATGGTCGCGACCATCGGCCAGCTCGGCAGCGAATCCGGCGACCGGCGCGTCGCGATTCTCGGCGCGATGAAGGAGCTGGGGCCGGGCGGCGAGGCCTATCACGCCGATCTTGCGGCTCCGCTCATCGCAGCAGACGTGCAATTCGCCTTGCTCGTCGGCGCCGAGATGACGCCGCTCGCCAAAGCGCTTGAGGGGCGTATCGATTTCGCGCATGTGCCCGACCATCAGGCCGCCAGGGAGCGGCTGAAAGACTTGATCCGCGCCGGCGATGCCGTGCTGGTCAAGGGGTCGAACAGCGTTGGCCTGTCGCATCTGGTGACGGCGCTGACCAACGGGGATTTGGGGCTCGGGCCTCTTACCAGCGCCAACGAGGTTTGAGTCAGAATGGCTCAGTACTAGGAGAGAAGACGCAGTCATATGTCGATATTACAAGACTTCTCGACGACCGGATGGGCCATTCTGGCCAAATCCCTTCGGGACGGCCAAATGGCTTCCATCTCACGCGAAAGCGCGCTTGGACAGGCAACCAGCCTGCCCTGCGCGCGCCTTCACGCGACCTGTTCGCCATTTGGCCGCCTCGTTGGCGCTGGTAAGAGGTCCGAACCCTAATGTTATACTGGCTGGCGGAATGGCTTGGCTTTCCGGGGGTCCTCAACCTCATTCGCTATCTGAGCTTTCGCTCGGGCGCCGCGGTCGCGACGGCTTTGATTATCGGCCTGTGGATCGGCCCGCGCTTCATCCTGATGCTGCGCATGCGCCAGGGCAAGGGCCAGCCGATCCGCGACGACGGCCCGCAAAGCCATCTCGCGAAAAAGGGCACGCCGACGATGGGCGGGCTGATGATCCTGATTTCGCTGATGATTTCGGCGCTTTTGTGGATGGACCTGTCGAACCGTTTCGTCTGGGCGTGCCTGTTCGTCACCGGCGGTTTCGCGGTCGTCGGCTTCCTCGACGATCTCGACAAGGTCACCAAGGCCAGCCACCGCGGTATTCCCGGGCGCGTCCGCCTGCTGATCGAATTCATCATCGCGGGGGTCGCCGTGTTCCTGATCGTGTCGCGTACCGGAACCGACCTGTATCTGCCCTTTTTCAGCGGCATCGTGCTCGAACTCGGGCCCTTCTATTATGTCTTCGCGATGGTGATGATCGTCGGTTTCGGCAATGCGGTGAACCTGACCGACGGGCTCGACGGCCTCGCGACCTTCCCCGTCATCATCGCCAGCCTGGCCTTCCTCGTCATCGTCTATCTGTCGGGTAACGTGAAATTCGCCGAATATCTCGGCATCCCGCATGTGCCGGGGGCGGGCGAACTGGCGATCTTCGCCGCGGCGATCATCGGCGCCTGCCTCGCCTTCCTGTGGTTCAACGCGCCGCCGGCGGCGGTGTTCATGGGCGATACCGGCAGCCTTGCGCTGGGCGGCGCGCTTGCCACCATCGCGGTCACCGCGCAGCACGAACTGGTGCTCGTCATCATCGGCGGGCTGTTCGTGGTCGAGGCGCTGTCGGTGATCATCCAGGTCTTCTGGTACAAGCGCACCGGCAAGCGCGTCTTCCGCATGGCGCCCATCCATCATCATTTCGAGCAGCTCGGCTGGCCCGAATCGACCGTCGTGATCCGTTTCTGGATCGTGTCGATCGTTCTCGCGCTCGCAGGGCTCGCGACGCTCAAGCTCCGGTGATCACCAGCCGCGCCTTTGCCGGTCGCCGCTATGCGGTGCTGGGACTGGCGCGCTCGGGGCTCGCGACGGTCGAGGCGCTCGTCGCCAGCGGCGCGGGGGTCACCGCCTGGGACGACCGCGAGGACGCGCGCGACGACGCGATGGCGCTCGGCGCCGATATCGGCGATCCGCTGAGCATCGACCTGATCGGTTTTGCGGGCGTCGTCGTGTCGCCCGGCGTGCCGCTCAACCGCCACCCGATCGCCGCCCACGCGCGCGAGGCGCATGTGCCGGTCATCGGCGACGTCGAGCTGTTCGCCGAGGCGCAGGCCGACCTGCCGCCGCACAAGCTTGTCGGCATCACCGGCACCAACGGCAAGTCGACGGTCACCGCGCTGGTGACGCATATGCTCGAAAGCGCCGGGGTGCCGGCGCTGATGGGCGGCAATATCGGGCTGCCGATCCTCAGCCGCGATCCGTTGCCCGAGGGCGGGGTCTATGTGCTCGAACTGTCGAGCTATCAGATCGACCTGTCGCACAGCCTGGCCTGCGACATCGCCCTGCTCACCAATCTCACCCCCGACCATCTCGACCGCTATGACGGCTTCGCCGGCTATGCGGCATCGAAGGCGCGGCTGTTTTCGCTCCAGCATCGCGATCAGGTCGCGATCGTCGCGGTCGACGACGATCCTTCCAGGATGATCGCGGGGCGGATCAACCATCGCCTCCACCGCGTCTCGGCCAAGGACATCGACCCCGTCGACCAGAGGCGCTGGCCGGCGCTGCAAGGGCCGCACAATGCGCAGAACGCCGTCTGCGCGATCGCGGTGAGCCGCGTGCTGGGGCTGGACGACGAACAGATCGAACGCGGCCTCGCCACCTACAAGGCACTGCCGCACCGGATGGAATGGGTCGGCGAAGTGGCGGGCGTCAGCTGGTATAACGACAGCAAGGCGACCAACGCCGCTTCCGCTGCACCGGCGCTGGCGGCCTTTCCGCCGGCGCCGGACCAGCGCCTCCACTGGATTGCCGGGGGGCAGGCCAAGGGCGACGGGCTTTCGGCCTGTCGTCCCTGGTTCCCCAACGTCAAGCGCGCCTATCTGATCGGCGAGGCGATGGATGCCTTTGCCGAAGAGATCGGCGATGCGATCCCGGTCGATCGGTCGGGCGACCTTGCGACCGCGGTGGCGCGCGCGGCGGCGGTGGCGGCACCTGGCGACATCGTCTTGCTGTCGCCGGCCTGCGCGTCGTTCGACCAGTTCAAAAGTTACGAGGAACGCGGCGACCGGTTTCGCGGCATCATACGGGCATTCGGGGCATGAGCGGGGGCATGGAGAATATGGACGCGACGGGGGAAAAGCCGATCGTGGTGCAGGCGCGCAGCAGCAAGCGGCGCGGGCCGCGGCTCAGCCGCGCCGACCGCACGCCGCTCGGCCTGTGGTTCTGGGAAATCGACCGGGTGCTGCTGCTGCTCGTGTCGATGCTGATCGCGGTCGGGCTCGTCGCGGTGACCGCGGCCTCGCCGGTCGCGGCGCAGAAATTGTCGACCTCGACCGCCAGCCTCGACCCGCTCTATTATTTCTATCGCCAGATCATGTGGGTGATGTTGGGCGTGCCGGTGATGCTCGGCGTGTCGATGCTGCCCAAGGCGCAGGCGCGGCGCTTCGCCATTTATGGCACGATCGTATTCATGGTGTTGCTGTTCCTCGTGCCGCTGGTCGGCACCGAGGTGAACGGTGCGCAGCGCTGGCTGGGCAGCGGCGTCTTCCGCCTCCAGCCGTCGGAATTCCTCAAGCCCTTTTTCGCGGTCGCGCTGGCGTGGGTATTGTCGCTGCGGCTGCATGACCAGAGCCTGCCGGTGGTGCCGCTGACCTTCGTGCTGACGGGGATCATCGCACTGCTGCTGATGGGCCAGCCCGATCTCGGCCAGACGATCATCTTCGTCGCGACCTGGCTCGTGCTCGTGCTCGTCGCCGGCCTGTCGATGCGGATCATGGGCCTGCTCGCGGGTGGCGGCCTCGCCGGTATCGTCCTCGCCTATTTCTTCTATCCGGTGGCGCAGCAGCGCATCAACATCTGGCTGTTTGCCGAGGGCGACAGCTTCCAGGTCGATAAGGCGCACGCGACGCTGACCGCCGGCGGGCTGATCGGCACCGGCCCCGGCGCCGGCCTCGCCAAATTCCAGCTGCCCGAGGCGCATACCGACTATATCTTCTCGGTGATCGGCGAGGAGTTCGGGATGATCGCGTGCATGGCGATCGCGGTGCTCTATCTGGCAATCATCGTGCGCGTACTCGTCCGCCTGCTCGACGAAGAGGACAGCTTCCTGATCCTCGCGGTCGCCGGTCTGATCGCGCAGTTCGGCGGACAGGCGATCATCAACATGGCGGTAAACACCCAGCTCTTCCCGTCGAAGGGCATGACCTTGCCCTTCATCTCCTATGGCGGTTCGTCGATGATCGCGCTGTCGATCGGCATGGGTTTGCTCTTGTCGCTGACCCGGCGAAACCCCTATGCGGCGCGGGTGTCGATGACCCGCAACTGGAACAAGAAATGAGCGCCCAAAAATGACCGCGACGCGCCACTTCCTTCTCGCCGCCGGCGGGACGGGGGGACATATGCTGCCTGCCTACGCCCTCGCGGGCGAACTGATTTCGCGCGGCCACCGCGTCGCGCTGGTCAGCGACGACCGCGGGCTCCAGATTCCGGGCAAACCCGATGAACTCGAGGCGCATGTGCTGCCCGCCGGGCGCGTCGCGGGCGGCCCGATCGGCTGGGTCAAGGCGGCGCTGGCGATCCGCAAGGGGCGGCGCATGGCGATCGACCTGATCGACGACTTCGATCCCGCGGTCGTCGTCGGTTTCGGCGGCTATCCCTCGCTGCCCAGCCTGCTCGCCGCCAAGGCGACCAGGCGCCCCAGCGTGATCCACGAACAGAATGCCGTGCTCGGCCGTACAAACCGGCTGATGGCGGGGCGGGTGAATGCCATCGCGGTCGCCTATCGCAACATCCACCGCTTCCCTGAGAACTGCGAAGCGAAGCGCCACCTCACCGGCAACCCGGTTCGCGAGGAAGTCATCGCGATCCGCGAGGAAGGCTATCCGCCGCTGCCCGAGGACGGCATCCTGCGCCTGCTCGTGGTCGGCGGAAGTTTGGGCGCCACGGTACTCAGCGATGTTGTGCCCGCCGCGATTGCAATGCTGCCGCGCGCGCTGCTCGACCGGCTGCAGATCGTCCAGCAGGCGCGCGAGGCCGATCTTGAGGGCGTGCGCGCCAAATATGCCGAGCTCGGGGTCGCCGCCGAATGCGCGCCCTATTTTGCCGACATTCCCGACCGCATGCGCTGGGCGCATCTGGTGATCGCGCGCGCGGGCGCGTCGACCGTCGCCGAACTCGCCTGCGCGGGCCGCCCCGCGGTGTTCATCCCCTATCCGCACGCGATGGACAATCATCAGGCCTATAATGTCGCCGACCTCGTCGAAGCGGGCGGGGCGGTATCCTTCGCGCAGCCCGACTTTACCCCCTCGGCGCTGGCCAAGCAGATCCAGCGCATGGCGCTCGAACCCGGCGCGCTCGAGGAAGCGGCGGCACGCGCCGCGAGCTGCGGCCTGCCGCAAGCGACGCGCGACCTCGCCGACCTCGTCGAATCGCTCGCCGCGCCGCCGATGATGGACGTCATCCGCGTCGGCTCGAAATCGCGCAGCGCCGCGGTCGCCGCAGGCGTCGCCGCCACCCGCTCGGGAGATAAATGATGCGCGGCGTCGCGACCGACATCGGCACCATCCACTTCATCGGCATCGGCGGCATCGGCATGTCGGGCATCGCCGAGGTGATGCATAACCTGGGCTATCAGGTGCAGGGCAGCGACATCGCCGATAGCTACGTCGTCGAGGGTCTGCGCAAACGCGGGATCAAGGTCAGCATCGGGCATGAGGCGTCGAACGTCGACGGTGTCGCGGTGGTCGTCACCTCGACCGCGGTGAAGCGCGGTAATCCCGAGGTCGAAGCGGCGCTCTCGCATCGCATTCCGATCGTTCGCCGCGCCGAAATGCTCGCCGAACTGATGCGGCTGAAATCGACCGTGGCCATCGCGGGCACGCATGGCAAGACGACGACGACCAGCCTCGTCGCGGCGCTGCTCGACGCGGGCGGGATCGACCCGACCGTCATCAACGGCGGCATCATCAACAATTATGGCTCGAACGCGCGCCTCGGCGCCAGCGACTGGATGGTGGTCGAAGCCGACGAGAGCGACGGCAGCTTCCTGCGCCTCGACGGCACGATAGCGGTCGTCACCAACATCGATCCCGAACATCTCGACCATTATGGCAGCTTCGACGCGATCAAGGACGCCTTCGTCGAATTCATCGAGAATGTTCCCTTCTACGGCGCCGCGATGCTCTGCCTCGACCATCCTGAGGTGCAGGCGATCATCCCGCGCATCCGCGACCGCCGCATTATCACCTATGGCTTTTCGGCGCAGGCCGACGTGCGCGGCACCAATGTGACGCCCGGACCCGACGGCAACCGCTTCGACGTCGTGGTGCGCGACCGCGACGCGGGCAGCCGGACGATCGAGGGCATCCATTTGCCGATGTCGGGGCGCCACAATGTCCAGAACGCGCTCGCTGCCATCGCCGTCGCGCTGCACATGGGGGTGTCGGACGAGAAGGTCGCCTCGGGCTTCAACGGCTTCGCTGGGGTCAAGCGCCGCTTCACCAAGGTCGGCGAGATCGCGGCGGGTGAGGGCGTGGTGACCGTCATCGACGACTACGCCCACCACCCCGTCGAAATCCGCGCCGTGCTGTCGGCCGCGCGCGAGGGTGTCGGGGCAGGGCGCGTCGTCGCGGTCGTCCAGCCGCACCGTTTCACGCGGCTGCGCGACCATATGGACGATTTCCAGCAGGCGTTCAACGACGCCGACATCGTGCTCGCGCTCCCCGTCTACACCGCCGGTGAAAGCCCGATCGAGGGTGTGACCTCGGAAGCGCTCGTCCAGGGCCTGCGCGACCGCGGCCACCGCCACGCCTCGATCGTCGCCGATGCGGGTGCGCTCGCCGCGGCGATCGCGCAGTCGATTGCCGCGGGCGATCTTGGCGCGGGCGACAAGATCATCTGCCTCGGCGCGGGCGACATCACCAAGATGGCGGCGGGTCTGGCGAACGCGGTGGAGGGGCGGACGTGACAAACTTCTCCGTTCTCATCCCACCTCCGTTTGTGTCGAGCGAAGTCGAGACACGCCAGCGCAGCGCCAGGCGTCCCTCGACTTCGCTCGGGACGAACGGGAAAGCGGTGTGGTTGTGAGCGACCTTGCCACCCTCCCGGCCGTGCGCGGCAAGCTGACGGCACAGGCGCCACTCGCCCCGCTCGTATGGTTCAAGTCGGGCGGCCCCGCCGACTGGCTCTTCGAACCCAAGGACGCCGACGACCTCGCCGAATTTCTCCGCGACCTCGATCCGGCGATCCCGGTGATGGCGCTCGGCCTAGGCTCGAACCTCATCATTCGCGACGGCGGCTTCCCCGGCGTCGTCGTCCGCCTCGGCAAGGCCTTCGCCAAGGTCGAGGCCATCGACGCCACCACGCTGCGCTGCGGCGGCGGCGCGTCGGGCATCCTCGTTTCCTCGACCGCGCGCGACGCGGGCATCGCGGGGATGGAATTCCTGCGCTCGATCCCCGGCACCGTCGGCGGCTTCGTGCGCATGAACGGCGGCGCTTATGGCGGCGAGGTCAAGGATATCCTCATCGAGGCCGACATCGTCCTGCGCTCGGGCGAGCGCCGCACGCTCGCGCTCACCGACCTCGGCTACACCTATCGCCACAGCGAACTCCCCGAAGGCGCCGTCGTCGTCGGCGCGACCTTCCGCGGTCGCCCGGGCGAACCCACAGCGATCCAGGCCGAAATGGACCGCATCTCGGCAAGCCGCGAGGCGTCGCAGCCCTTGCGCTCGAAAACCGGCGGCTCGACCTTCAAGAACCCCGACGGGCACAAGGCCTGGGCTCTCGTCGACGAGGCCGGCTGCCGCGGGATGACGGTGGGCGGCGCGCAGGTCAGCGAGAAGCACACCAATTTCCTGATCAACAGCGGCGAGGCGACGAGCGCCGACATCGAAGCGCTCGGCGACGAAGTCCGCCGCCGCGTGAAGGCGAAGAGCGGCGTCGAATTGCAATGGGAAATACAGCGCGTGGGAGTGAAGAAGTGAGCCGGGGTCCGTGGCACGTCGCCGTCCTGATGGGCGGCTGGTCCGCCGAGCGCGAAGTGTCGCTGATGAGCGGCAAGGGCGTCGCCGACGCGCTCGAATCGCGCGGGCACCGGGTCACGCGCATCGACATGGACCGCGACGTCGCGCGGCGGCTTGCCGATGCCAACCCGGATATCGTGTTCAACGCGCTTCACGGCGTCCCGGGCGAGGACGGCACGGTGCAGGGCATGCTCGATCTGATGGGACTCAAATATACCCACAGCGGGCTGGTCACCTCGGTGATCGCGATCGACAAGGAGCTGACCAAGCAGGCGCTCGTCCCGCACGGCATCCCGATGCCGGTGGGCACGATGGTCGACAGCGAAAGCCTGTTCAGCGTCGACCCGCTGCCGCGTCCCTATGTGCTGAAACCCGTCAACGAAGGCTCGTCGGTCGGGGTTGCGATCGTCAAGGACGACAGCAATTACGGCAATCCGATCGCGCGCGGCGCGGTCGGGCCCTGGCAGGAGTTCGACCGCCTGCTCGCCGAACCCTTCATCAAGGGCCGCGAACTGACCGTAGCGGTGCTCGGCGACCAGGCGCTCGGGGTCACCGAACTCCGCGTCAAGTCGGGCTTCTACGACTATGACGCTAAATATACCGACGGGCTGACCGAGCATGTCTGCCCCGCCGAGGTCCCCGACGACGTCGCGGAGCGCATGAAGGACCTCGCCGTGCGGGCGCACCGGCTGCTCGGCTGCAAGGGCGCCTCGCGCTCGGATTTTCGCTGGGACGACGAACAGGACCTCGCGGGCATCTTCCTGCTCGAGGTCAACACGCAGCCGGGGATGACGCCGCTCAGCCTTGTGCCCGAACAGGCACGCGCGATCGGCATGGATTATGCGGAACTGGTCGAACGCATCGTGGGGGAAGCAATATGAGCCAGAAGATCAAACGCCCGACGTCGGCCCCGCGCCGCCCGTCGCGCGCGCCCAAGAAGCGCAAGACGATCAAGACGTCACGGCTGAACGCCGTCATCAACGCGCTGCCGATCAGCCCACAGCGACTGCAGCAGGTCGCCAACTGGACGATCGGTATCGGCCTCTTCGCGGTCGTGGGCTTGGCCGCGCATGCGACGGGCGTCACCGCCAAGGTGCAGGAGGAATATGCCCAGGCGGTCGGCCGCGCGGGGTTCCAGGTCAAGAAGGTCGAGGTCGTCGGCGCCGACCGCATCGACCGGCTCAAGGTCTACGACATCGCGCTGGCGCAGAAGGACCGCTCGATGGCGGCGCTCGACCTGGAGGGGGTGCGCGCCGACCTGATGAAATATGGCTGGATCAAGGACGCGCGCGTCTCGCGCCGCCTGCCCGACACGCTCGTCGTCGATATCGTCGAGCGCACCCCGGCGGCGATCTGGCAGCACAACAACCGCCTGTCGCTGATCGACGAAAAGGGCGTCGTGCTCGAACCCGTCACCATCGCGACGATGCCCGACCTGCCCCTCGTCATCGGGCCGAAGGCGAACCAGCGGTCGCAGGATCTCGACAGGCTGCTGGCCGAGGCGAGCAGCCTCAAGGAGTTGATGGCGGGCGCGACCTGGGTCGGCAATCGCCGCTGGGACCTGCGCTTCCGCAGCGGCGAGACCTTGTCGCTGCCCGAGGGCGAGAAGGAAGCGAAAGCCGCCCTCGCCAAATTCGCGCATATGGACGGCGCCAACCGGTTGCTCGGGCGCGGTATCTTGCGTTTCGACATGCGCGACCCCGACCGTTTTGTGTTACGCTTGCCGCACGAAGGCCAGGTGGCGCCCGCCAAGCTGGAGGGCGCGCGCGCCGCCGCCGACGCGCTGGCCGCCGCGACCGCGGCCGAGGAAGGATAGGAGCCATGGCGCCGCCGCGGATCGAGAAGATCATCACCGCGCTCGATGTCGGGTCGTGGAAGGTGTGCGCCTTGATCGCGGGGCAGACCGCCGACGGCGCGCTCCACGTCCTCGGCACCGGCCAGCGCGAAAGCCGCGGCGTCCAGCGCGGCTATGTCGCCGATATGGAACAGACCGAGCATGTCGTGCGCGAGGCGATCGAGCAGGCCGAGCGCATCGCGGGGCTCAACATCGACGATGTCTGGGTCGCCTTCTCGGCGGGCAGCCTGCTCAGCGACGTCGCCCCGATCGAAAGCGAACTCGGCGGTCACCGTATCGAGCAGGAGGATGTCGACGACCTGCTCGCGGCGGGCCGTGCCGGCATCGATCCCGAAGGGCGCATGATTCTCCACGCCCAGCCCGCGCTCTACACGCTCGACGGCCTCAACGGGGTGAAGAACCCGATCGGCCTCCACGCCGACCGGCTGGGCGTCGATATCCATATCATCATGGCCGATGGCGCCCCCGTGCGGAATCTCGAAGCCGCAGTCCGCCAGGCGCATCTCGACGTCAACGCCGTCGTCGCGTCGCCGATCGCCGCCGGCCTGTCGTGCCTGTCCGACGAGGAACGCGACCTCGGCGTCGCGCTCGTCGAACTCGGCGCATCGGTCACCACCGTCTCGCTCTACGCCGGCGGCATGCTCGTCGAGATGGCGTCCTTGCCGTTCGGCGCCAGCGACATCACCGACGACATCGCCTCGGCCTTCGGCATCCGCCGCAGCCAGGCGCAGCGCCTGCAAAGCTTCTACGGCTCCGCCTCGGCGTCCCCCCGCGACAATAATGAGATCATCGAACTCGAACCGGGCGCACCCAGTGGATCGGAATCGCCGCGCATCACGCGGGCGCAGTTGGTCACTGTGATCCGCCAGCGCCTCGACCAGATGATGGGAGAGATCGGCAGGACCTTGAAAGACCTGCATTTCGTTGGGCCGATCGGGCGGCAAGTCGTGCTCGTCGGCGGCGGCGCCGACCTCAAGGGCATTGCCGATTATACCCAGAGTGCGCTCGGCCGCGCGGCGCGGGTGGGGCGCCCCAAGGGCTTGCTCGGGCTGCCCGACGCCCATTCGGGACCCGCTTTCGCGACGCTTGCCGGGCTGGTTTTATACGCGGCGTCGGACCCCGTCGACCTGCGCGATCTGCCGATGATGTCACAGGATATCTATCGCCCGCGGAGTACCGGGATTATCAATCGCCTGATGGCCGCATTGAAAAGCAGTTTCTAGCGACGAGTTGCGCGAAAGGGTTAATTTTTTGGGTGATTCCGGCGTAACAATAGTGCAATGCGGTACCAAGCCGGAGCGGCGGACCACCGCTCCGGCAGGGTCGCAAGGTGAGGGAAGCGGCGCGCGTTCGCCGCTGCAGGGAGACTGACTGATGAGCATCAATATTGGCCCGCCGCAGGTCGATGAACTGAAGCCGCGCATCGCTGTCATCGGCGTGGGGGGCGCCGGCGGCAATGCGATCGCCAACATGATCGCGGCGCGTGTCGAGGGCGTCGATTTCATCGTCGCCAATACCGACGCGCAGGCGCTCAACGCCTCGCCCGCCGAACGCCGTATCCAGCTTGGCGCGCAGATCACCCAGGGCCTCGGCGCAGGTTCGCGGCCCGAGGTCGGGCGCGCTGCGGCCGAGGAAACGATCGCGCAGGTCGAGGACGCGCTGCAGGGCGCGCACATGTGCTTCATCGCGGCCGGCATGGGCGGCGGCACCGGCACCGGTGCGGCCCCCGTCATTGCCAAGGCAGCGCGTGACCGCGGTATCCTGACCGTTGGCGTCGTGACCAAGCCCTTCATGTTTGAAGGCGCGCGGCGCATGCGCTCGGCGGAATCGGGGATCGCCGAGCTCCAGGACCATGTCGACACGCTGATCGTCATTCCGAACCAGAATCTGTTCCTCGTCGCCAACCCGAACACGACCTTCAAAGAGGCCTTCACCATGGCCGACGAAGTGTTGCAGCAGGGCGTGCGCGGCATCACCGACCTGATGGTGATGCCCGGCCTGATCAACCTCGACTTTGCCGACGTGCGCAGCGTGATGCGCGAAATGGGCAAGGCGATGATGGGTACCGGCGAGGCTGAAGGCGATGGCCGCGCGCTCGAAGCCGCGCAAAAGGCGATCGCCAACCCCTTGCTCGACGGCGTTTCGATGGCAGGCGCCAAGGGCGTCATCATCTCGATCACCGGTGGCGAGGACATGCGCCTGATGGAAGTCGACGAAGCCGCGAACCATATCCGCGAACTGGTCGATCCCGACGCCAACATCATCTGGGGCAGCGCCTTCAACGAAGGGCTTGAGGGCAAGATCCGCGTCTCGGTCGTCGCCACCGGCATCGACGGCACCGGCGAAGCGGCGGCGGCACCCGCCGCGACGCGCAGCTTCTCCTTCGCCCCCGTGCGCAGCACCGCGCCCGTCGCGGCGCCGATCGTCGAAGAACCGGTCGAGGAAGCGCCCTTCGAGGCGGCGGTGGAGGCTCCGGCCGAACCCGATCCGGCTCCGGGCTTCTCGCTCGGCGATACGGTCGCGCCCGAACCCGAGGCGCCCATAGCGAGCGCCGAGGAAGAGCCGATGGAATTGTCGGACGTCGCCGCCACCTATGACGACACGGCCGACGAACTGGTGCTCGGCGAACCCGACGCGGCGGCGCCGGCCTATCGGCCCGCGCCGGCCGTCGATCCGGCGCCCGCGGCGAGCGACGACGCGCCTTCGCGCGCCATCGGCGGCGGCACCCTGTTCGAACGGATGTCGCGCCTGTCGCGCGGGGCCGCTCCGACCGAGGGTGAGGACGAAGGCAAGGAGGACGGGGTCGATATCCCGCGCTTCCTCAACCGCCAGAACAACCAGTAACGGGGCGACCATGGGGCGCCCGCCCAGGGCGGGGCGGCGCGAGAAATCGGGATGAATTTGCCCATGCGGCGAACCATGAAGTCGGCCAGGCCGGGGCGCGCGGTGCGTAGGGCGCTCGCGCTTTCCGCGCTGTGGCTGGGGCTGATGCCGCTGACGGGGGCCGGGGCGCAGGTCACGCCGCCCGATGTCGCCACCCGTATCGCGATGGAAAAGCGCACCGCGGCGCGGACATTGCTGTCGTCGGCGCTCGCGCGCATCGCCGCGAACGGCACCGACGCCCCGGCGCTGCTCGACGCCGGTCGCGCCTCGATCGAACTCGAGGATTATCGCGCCGCGCTCGGCTTCCTGACCCGCGCCGAACAGGCGAACCCGCGCGACGGCGCGGTGAAGGCGGCGCTCGGATCGGCGATGGTCCATATGGAGAACCCGACCCGCGCGCTCGACTATTTCGGCGAAGCGCAGCTGATGGGCGCGCCCGAGCGGTTGTTCCTGGCCGATCGCGGGCTGGCGCGCGACCTGCTCGGCCAGCAGGATGCGGCGCAGCGCGACTATCAACTCGCACTGTCGCTCGCCCCCAATGACGAGACGCTGCGCCGCTACGCGCTGTCGCTGGGGATCGCCGGCGAGGCCGATCGCGGGGTGCAATTGCTGTCGGGCCAGCTGCGCGCCCAGGATCGCGGTGCCTGGCGGATGCGCGCGATGATCCTGGCGGTCGCCGGGCGCAACGGCGAGGCGACCGAGATCGTCAACGCGACGATGCCGCCGCAGCTCGCGCAGAATATCCTGCCCTATCTGACCCAGATGGACCGGCTGAACCCGGCGCAGCAGGCCGCCGCCGCGCATTTCGGCCGTTTCCCGTCGGGCAATCTCGGCCCGCCGCGCAAGCCGGTGCAGGTTGCCGCTGCCGCGCCGCCGCCAGTGCCGCCCGCCGCTGCCTCCACCGGCAAGCGCCCGAACGATCGCGGGCGCAAGAGCGGAACGTTGACCCTGGCGACCGCGACGCCCCCTGCGGTCGTCGCGCGCCGCGTGCCCACCGCGTCCCCGCCGACGTCGGTCCCGCCGGCGTCCGCCGCATCGCGTCCCGCCGTGGCGAACGCCGTGCCGCCCAAACCGCTGCCCTCGGCCGTCAAGCCGACACCGACACCGACACCGACACCGACACCGACGCCGGCGCCCACCCCCGCGCCCACGCCCGCCGTCGCGACGGTCGCTGCGACCAGCGCTCTGCCGCCTGCGCGTCCGACCGCCGCACCGACGAGCGCGCCGCCTGCGGCCGCCCCGGCGCCGATCGGCGTCGCCGTTCGCGATGGCGGACCGGTCGGTCCGGGCTTCTCGATCGCCGACATCGGCAAGGTCGCGGCGCCGACATCGGCCCCTGCGCCTGCCGCCGCCGCGCCCGTTCCGGCGGACCCCGATCCTGGGCCCGCTGCCGCAGGTCCGGTGCCCGTACCGGCCGACCCGGAACCGGCCGCCGCTGTTGCCGCGGCTTCGACGCCTCCGCCGCCGGCCGCCGCGCCGCTCGCGTCGCTGGCCGATATCGTCGGTTCGCTCGAAATCCCCGCCGAGGAAATGGCGGCGACCACCGACGCGGTCGATGCCGCGACGCTCGCCAAGCTGCGCGAGGACAAGCGCAAGGCCGAGGCGGCGGCCGAGGCGAAGCGCATCAAGGATGATGCCGCCGCCAAGGTCAAAGCGGAGGCCGATGCGAAGGCCAAGACCGAAGCGGCTGAAAAGAAAGCCAATCCCGCGCGCATCTGGGTGCAGGTGGCGACCGGCGCCAACGCCAAGGCGCTGGCCAGCGACTATGCGAAATTCGCGAAAAAGAACGCCGCCTTGTTCAAGGGCAAGTCGGGCGGCAGCACCGAATGGGGCAAGACCCGCCGCCTGCTCGTCGGCCCCTTCCCCAGCAAGAAGGGCGCCGACGCCTGGCTCGCCGATTACAAGAAGGCGGGCGGCGACGGTTTCCTGTTCAACAGCGACGCGGGGCAGGAAGTCGATCCGGTCAAATGAGCTTGGGTGATGCCAAGATAGATCCTCCCCAACGCCGCGCGATGGGGAGGATCTCGATGGCCAAAGTCGCTGATTGCGCGAGCGACCCCGCGCAGAGCCGCGGCCGCCGCCACGAGGAAGTCGGCCGGGTCGTGCGCGGCCCGCGCGATGCGTTTCAGCGCGACCGCGACCGCATCATCCACTCGATCGCCTTTCGCCGCCTGCGCCACAAGACGCAGGTGTTCGTCGCGCCCGACGGCGATCATTATCGCGTCCGCCTGACCCACAGCATCGAGGTGGCGCAGATCGGCCGCGGCATCGCGCGCGCGCTGGGGCTGAACGAGGATCTGACCGAGGCGCTCTGCCTCGCGCACGACATCGGCCATCCGCCCTTCGGCCATGCGGGCGAGGATGCGCTGAAGACCGCGATGAAGGCGCATGGCGGCTTCGATCACAACGGCCACACGCTGCGCACGCTCGCCTGCCTCGAATGTCCCTATCCGCTCTTCGACGGGCTCAACCTGACGTGGGAAACGCTCGAGGGGCTCGCCAAGCATAATGGACCGGTCAAACATCCGGGCTGGGCGCTTGCCGATATCGACGCCGATTTTCCGCTCGACCTGACCAGCCACGCCAGCCTGGAGGCACAGGTCGCGGCGGTCGCCGACGATATCGCCTATGACAATCACGACATCGACGACGGGCTGCGCGCCGGTTTGCTCAGCTTCGACCAGCTGATGGAGCAGCCTTTCGTCGCCGCCAATTTCGCGGGCGTCGAGCAGCGTTTCCCGGGGGCGCCGCGCGAGCGGCTGCTCCGCGAACTGGTGCGCGACCAGATCGGGGTGATGGTCAACGACGTCATCGCCGCGACCACGGCGAAAGTCGCGGAGGCCGGCGTGAAGAGCGTTGCCGAAGTCCGCGCCGCGGGCCGCACGCTCGGCGGTTTTTCGGACGAACTTGCGGGCAAGGAGCGTGACCTGAAACGCTTCATGTACGCCAATCTCTATCACCACCCCGAACAGCTATCGGCAGCCGAGGCCGCGAACCGGGTCATCGCGCGGTTGTTCACCGCCTATGCCGACAGTCCGCGGCTGATGGGCGCCGACTGGTCGGAGCGCATGCCGCACGAAAAATGCGCGACAGTGCGCCATATCGGCGACTATATTGCCGGTATGACCGACCGCTTCGCCATCGACCGCTATGCCGAGATATTCGGACGCGACCAGGTGCCCGAAGCGCTGGCGCACGTCTGACGAGGGCATGAGCGCCGAGGTCGCCAGCACCCTGCTCATCGGCGCCACCGGCATGATCGGCACCGCCGTGATCGCGCAAGCGGCCGATCGCCCGTTGACCGTGCTCGTCCGCCGCGAAGTCGATGGGCTGCCCGAACCCCATGCGCGGCTGGTCGCGGCGTCCGAACGCTGGGCCGATGTCGTCGCGGTCGAACGCCCGGCAATCCTCATATCCTGTATCGGCACGACGATCCGCCAGGCCGGGTCGGAGGCGGCGTTTCGCGCGGTCGATCATGACCTGCTGCTTGCCGTCGCCGCCGCCGCGAAGGCCGCGGGCACAAAGCATGTCATCACCGTCAGTTCGGTCGGCGCCGCGGCGAAGAGCCGCAACTTCTATCTCAAGACCAAGGGTGAGGCCGAGGACGGGCTGCGCGCGCTCGGCTTCGATCGGCTCGACATATTGCGCCCCGGCCTGCTGATGGGGGAGCGGGGCGGGCCGCCGCGGCTGGGCGAGGGGATTGCGATGGCCGCCGCGCCCATCACCGACGCGCTGCTCCATGGATCGCTGCGGCGCTTTCGCTCGATTCCGGGCGATGTGGTGGCCAAGGCGATCGTTGCGCTGAGCGATATGACGCAGCCCGGCGTGCGTTTTCACGAAAATGACGCGATGCGGGGGCTCGCCGATTGACTCTGCGATAGGGCGCCGCCAAGGCTCGGGCGTCTGTCGGGTTCCTTCGCGGGGATTCGACCGGCCGCGCGGGAGAGCGCGGGCGCCGGGCGACCGGCGACCGCCACCGAAGGAGCAACCGCCCCGGAAACTCTCAGGTCAAGCGGACCGCGCGGGCTGGAACGGACACTCTGGAAAGCGTTCCGGCGATTTGCCGGGACCACCGAAGGGGTAACCCGGCGCGCCCATCGGCTCGTGGGGGAAAACTCTCAGGTTCCCGTGACAGAGGGGGCATGGTCGAAACCGCGGCACCCCGCCGCGCGTTCGCCGTGCAACCGCGGGAGACTGACATGACCGAAAGTGAACAGGCGGGCGAGGAAGCGGCCCCCACCGCGACGCTGCCGCTCGACGCCTGGCACCGCGCCAAGGGCGGCCGCATGGTCGAGTTCGCGGGCTATTGGATGCCGATCCAATATGAAGGCATCATGGCCGAACATCTGTGGGTCCGCGAAAATGCGGGGCTGTTCGACGTCAGCCATATGGGGCAGCTGATGCTTTGGGGCGACACCGACCAAGCCGTGGCGGATGCACTCGAAGCCCTCGTGCCGGGAGACATTTCGGCTCTTAAGGCGGGACGGATGCGCTACTCGCTGCTTCTCGCGGAAGACGGCGGTATTCTTGATGACCTGATGATCACCAACGAGGGTGGCCGCTTCGGTATTGTCGTCAACGGCGCGGTGAAGTGGGACGACATCGCGCATCTTCGTGAGCATCTTCCCGACGACATCACGCTCAATCACAATGAAGACTTTGGCTTGCTCGCGCTCCAAGGCCCGAAAGCGGTCGATGCGCTCGCGCGACTGGTTCCGGAAGTGACCGGAATGGTCTTCATGCAAGCCATTGCTGCTACCTGGAACGACCACCCGATCGGCATCAGCCGGTCGGGCTACACGGGCGAGGACGGTTTCGAAATCTCGCTGCCGAACGAGGCGATGGGAGCCTTTGCCGATGCGCTCTGCGGGATGGAAGAAGTCAAACCGATCGGCCTCGGTGCGCGCGACAGCCTGCGCCTCGAAGCGGGGCTGCCGCTCTACGGTCATGACCTCGATCCGGACATCGACCCGATCGAAGCCGACCTAGGCTTCGCAATCAGCAAACGTCGCCGCGAAGAAGGCGGCTTCCCCGGCGCCGCGCGTATCCTCGGCCATTATACCGACGGGTCCCCGCGCAAGCGCGTCGGCCTGCTCGTCGACGGCAAGCTGCCGGTGCGCGAGGGCGCCAAGCTGTTCGACGGCGAGCGCGAGATCGGCGTCGTGACGTCGGGGGGTTTCGCGCCCAGCGTCGGTGCCCCCATCGCCATGGGTTATGTTCCGCGCGATCATGCCGCCCCCGGCACCGCGATCGCCGCCGAAGTCCGCGGGAAGCGCGTGCTCTGCACCGTGACCGCCATGCCCTTCGTTCCACACAAGTATGTCCGCAAACAGGGAGGCTGACCGATGCCGCGTTATTATACCGAAGAGCATGAATGGATCGACGTCGACGGCGACGTCGCGACGGTGGGCATCACCGATTTCGCGCAGGGCCAGCTCGGCGACATCGTCTTCGTCGAGGTTCCGGACACGGGCGCCGAACTGAGCCAGGGCGGCGACGCCGCGGTGGTCGAATCGGTGAAGGCCGCGAGCGACGTCTATGCCCCGGTCGATGGCGTGGTGACCGAAGGCAATGGCCAGCTCGAGGAAGACCCCGCGCTGGTCAATTCGGATCCCGAGGGCGAAGGCTGGTTCTTCCGCATGACGCTCAGCGACAAGAGTCAGCTCGACGCGCTGATGAACGCGACGGCGTACAAGGCCTTCTGCGACGATCTTTGATCATGACTCCCCTCCCGCAAGCGGGAGGGGTCGGGGGTGGGCCTGAATGGTCGTGCTCACCTCTGCGGCCATGCCCACCCCCAGCCCCTCCCGCCTGCGGGAGGGGGGAGATAGTGAAATGCGTTACCTCCCGCTCATCGCCGACGACCGTTCGGCCATGCTGGCCACCATCGGCGCCGCGACGATCGACGATCTGTTCGTCGATGTCCCCGCCGAAGCCCGGCTCGATGGCCCGATCGCCGATTTGCCCGCCCACGCCAGCGAACTCGCGGTCGAGCGCCACATGGGGGCGCTGGCGCGCCGCAATCGCGCGGCGGGTGACGGACCCTTCTTCCTCGGCGCGGGCGCGTATCGCCACCATGTACCCGCCAGCGTCGACCATCTGATCCAGCGCGGCGAGTTCCTGACCGCCTACACCCCCTACCAGCCCGAAATCGCGCAGGGCACGCTGCAGATGCTGTTCGAATTCCAGACGCAGGTCGCGCGGCTGTTCGGCACCGACGTCGCCAACGCCTCGATGTACGATGGTTCGACCGCCTGCTGGGAAGCGATCGTCATGGCGCGGCGTATCACCAGGCGCGGCAAGGCTTTGCTCTCGACCGGTCTCCACCCGCATTACCGCAGCGTCGCGCGGACGATGGCGAAATATACCGGCGATACCCTTGTGGATGCCGATCCCGAACTCGTCCCCGGCACCGACTGGGCCGATCTCGCGGCGGCGGTCGACAAGGACGTGAGCTGCGTCGTCGTCCAATATCCCGACATTCTCGGCCGCATCGACGATATGAGCGCGCTGGCATCTGCCTGTCAGGCGGCGGGGGCGTTGCTGATCGCGGTGGTCACCGAACCCGTCGCGCTGGGTGTGATCAAATCGCCCGGCGAAATGGGCGCCGACATCGTCGTGGGCGAGGGGCAGTCGATCGGCGTCGGCCTGCAATTCGGCGGGCCTTATGTGGGACTGTTTGCCTGCAAGGCGAAATATGTCCGCCAGATGCCGGGGCGGCTGTGCGGCGAGACGGTCGACGCCAATGGCAAGCGCGGCTTCGTGCTGACGCTGTCGACGCGCGAGCAGCATATCCGCCGCGAAAAGGCGACGAGCAATATCTGCACGAACTCGGGGCTTTGTGCGCTGGCCTTCAGCATCCATATGACGTTGCTGGGCGAAGCGGGGTTGCGCGGGCTGGCGTCGATCAACCATGCCGGCGCTCATGTTGCTGCAAGCCGCTTGGCCGACGTTCCGGGCGTGTCCGTTCTCAACAATGGCTATTTCAACGAATTCACCTTGTTGCTTCCGCGTGAAGCGCGGCCCGTCGTCCATGAACTGGCGGAGCGTGACATTTTGGGCGGGGTCTCCTTGGGGCGGCTCTATCCGGGTAATGCTGCGCTCGCGAATGGCCTCGTCGTGGCTGTGACGGAAACAACGACCGAGGCGGATGTGGCGGCCTTTGCCGCCGCGCTGAAGGAGGTGCTGGCATGACCGCGCTCAACGCATCCGGCTGGCGGCCCGAAATGAACGCGGGCGGAGCCGACGACAGCGCGACTTTCACCGGAAATCGCGCGCTGATGCTCGAAGAACCACTGATCTTCGAGATCGGTTCGACCGAGACCACCGGCGTCGATTTCGATTCTGTCGTGATTGGTCGTCCGCAGGTCGGGAACCTGTATCGGGACGACCCCATCGGTCTGCCGGGCCTGTCCGAAGGCGAGACGGTCCGCCACTACACCCGCCTGTCGCGCCAGAATTACGCCATCGACCTCGGCCTCTTCCCGCTTGGAAGCTGCACGATGAAGCACAATCCGCGCCTCAACGAAAAGGTCGCGCGGATGCCGGGCTTTGCCGACATCCACCCGCTGCAGCCGCAGGAAACGGTGCAGGGCGCGCTTGCGGTCATCAACGAGCTCGCGATCTGGCTGATCAAGCTGACCGGCATGCACGGCGTCGCGATGACGCCCAAGGCGGGCGCGCATGGCGAGCTGTGCGGCATCCTCTGCATCAAGGCGGCCTTGGAAGCGCGCGGTGAGGATCGGCGCGTGCTGCTCGTCCCCGAAAGCGCGCACGGGACGAACCCCGCGACCGCGGCCTTCGCGGGCTTCCGCGTCGAGGATATTCCCGCGACCCCCGAAGGCCGCGTCGACCTCGAAGCGCTGAAAGCGCGCCTCGGTCCCGACGTCGCGGGGGTGATGATCACCAACCCCAACACCTGCGGCCTGTTCGAGCGTGACATGAAGGCGATCTCGGACGCGGTGCATGCGGCGGGCGGTTATGTCTATTGCGACGGCGCCAATTTCAACGCGATCGTCGGCAAGGTGCGCCCCGGCGACCTCGGCGTCGATGCGATGCACATCAATTTGCACAAGACCTTCTCGACCCCGCATGGCGGCGGCGGGCCCGGCTCGGGTCCCGTCGTGCTGTCGGAGGCGCTCGCGCCCTTCGGTCCGATCCCCTATGCGGCGCGCTACGCCGATGGGTCGTTCAAGCTGGTCGAGGAGGAAAGCGCGGGCGCCGAGCATCCCGACACCTTCGGCCGCATGACCGCCTTCCACGGCCAGATGGGCATGTTCACCCGGGCGCTGACCTATATGCTCAGCCACGGCGCCGACGGGCTGAAGCAGGTCGCCGAGGATGCGGTGCTCAACGCCAACTATATCCTGCGCAGCCTCGACGATGTGCTCGAAGCGCCCTTCGGCGGCTCGGGCCCGTGCATGCATGAGGCGCTGTTTACCGACAATGGCCTCGCCGAGGGTTTCTCGACGCTCGATATTGCCAAGGGGATCATCGACGAGGGTTATCATCCGATGACGGTCTATTTCCCGCTCGTCGTCCATGGTGCGATGTTGATCGAACCGACCGAGACCGAGTCGAAAGCGGTGCTAGACCAGTTCATCGGGGCGCTGCGCAGCGTCGCGCTGCGGGCGAAGCAGGGGGATCCGGCGCTGAAATCGGCGCCGCATTTCGCCCCGCGCGCGCGGCTCGACGAAACGCGCGCGGCGCGTAACCCGATCCTCAGCTGGTCCGAACCCGCGGTCGCGCCGGGCGAACCGTCGCTGAGCGAACTCGGCGGCAGCTGAGGCCTCTCGCCTCTTCGCCGCCCGGCGACGAAGGGGCAGGACGTGCCGCACAGGAAATTCTGGCGGAGGGCTGGCGCGTCCTCGCCTATAAGCGGCTGACGCGCGCCGAGGGGGCGGTCGACAGCGGGTTTCGCGCGCTCGGCCTGCCCGATGCGGCGGTATGGCGCGGGCCAGCATCGGCCGATGCGCTGGACACGATGCTGGCCGCCGAACGCGCCTTCGCGGCCAAGGCGCAGGTCGTCGGCGTGGGACCGGCCTTCGCCGAATATGGCCGCACCGACGCGATCAACCTGGGTCCCGGCGCGGGCTTTACCGAAGGCGTCGCCGCCATCGCCGCGGGTTTCGATCCCGAACCCGAACCCGGAAGGGCGATCGACTGGGGTCCGGACTTCGGGCTGGTCGCGCCGTCGGGCGACCTTGGCGTCAGCTTCGGTCGCATCACGCCGAAACAACGGCCTGCCGGCCTCGCGCCCGACGCGCCGATCCCCGCTTCGCCCTTTTTCACCATCTGGCACCGCGATTCGCCGGACAGCCCCTGGCGCTATATCGCCGAATAGCCGGTCCGGCGTGGCATTTCCCGGTCTTGGCGCTATGACACCGGAGCGTCAGGACAGCGGGGAGAGGCTATGACAAGCGGACAGGAGCGGCTCGACGCCTTCACCGACGCCGTGCCTTTCAAGCCGATCGTCGATGCGACGCTGCCGCTTTCGATCGGCCTCTTCACCTCGCACCATCATTGGGCAGAGCCCGCCGAACCAACCAAGACAGGGAATGAGACATGAGCTGGGACACACTGTTTTTGCTGGCCAATTATTGGGCGTTCATCGGGTGGATCGCGCTCGCCTTCCTGCCGCGCGGGCCGAAGATATTGGCGCTGATCCTTTATGCCGGGGTGTTCCTGCTCAGCCTCGCCTATGCCGTGCTGCTGGTCGGTTTCCTGACCGGCACGATCGATCCGGGCGGACCCGGGGGCGGCAGTTTCACGACGCTCGCCGGGGTCATGAAGCTGTTCGCGAGCCCCGGCGGCACGACGCTGGGCTGGATCCATTATCTGGCGTTCGACCTGTTCACCGGCCTGTGGATCGCGCGCGACGCCGACAACAAGGGCTTCGGCCGCATCGTGCAAATCCCCTTCCTGGTCCTGACGCTGATGGTCGGCCCGGTCGGCCTGCTCGCCTGGCTGATCGTCCGCGAACGCCGCGCGCGGGCGCAGGCCAAGGCGCGGTGACGGCGAGGCCCTGGATGCCGGGCGACGGCGGCGGCGCGGCCAAACGTCATGCCCCGGCGACGCTGCGCAACCGCGATGCGATCGTCGCGGTGCTGGCCGACTGGCTGCCGGCATCGGGCACCATCCTGGAGGTGGCCAGCGGTTCGGGTGAGCATGTGGTGCATTTCGCCGCCGCCTTTCCGCAACTCGACTGGCAGCCGAGCGATCCCGATCCCGCCGGTCTCGCGTCGATCGAGGCTCGGCGCGCCGATGCGGCGCTGCCCAATGTCGCGCCGCCGCTGGCGCTCGATGCCGCCGCGCGCGACTGGCCGGTGGACAGTGTCGATGCGATCCTTTGCATCAACATGGTGCATATCAGCCCCTGGGCCGCGACGGTCGGGCTGTTCGCGGGCGCGGTGCGGCTGCTCGCGCTCGGGGCGCCGTTGATCCTCTATGGTCCCTATTTCGATCCCGGGGTCGCGACCGCCGACAGCAATCTGGCGTTCGACGCCAGTCTGCGCGCGCGCGATCCCGCCTGGGGCCTGCGCGATCTCCACGCGGTGAGGTCGGCGGCGAGCGAGACGGGCCTCGCCTTTGCCGAGCGGCGCGCGATGCCCGCGAACAATCTGATGCTGCTCTTTCGCAGACCCTGACAGGTCCGACCGGCGCGGAACTGCGGGATTGCATCGCGCGCGCCTTGTCCGCAAGATGGCGGCGACACGAAGCTGGCAAAGCCACGCCCGGGAGAGAATGATGAACGATATGTCGCCGCCGCATCTGAGCTTCGACCAGTTTTTGCGCCATTGGGCGGCGGTGGTGCCGGGCCGCACCGCGCTGACCGAGGAAGACCGCGAATATGATTTCGCGGCGCTCGACCGGATCACCGCCAAGGTCGCGGGGATGCTGGCCGACATGGGCCTCGTCAAGGGCGACCGCATCGCGTGGATCGGCAAGAACAGCGACCTTTATGTCGTGCTGTTCTTCGGCGCGGCGCGGCTCGGGGTGGTGATGGTGCCTATCGGCTGGCGGCTGGCGGGTGAGGAATGGGCCTATATCGTCAACGATACGCGCGCCAAGGCGCTGTTCACCGGGCCGGGCTTCGCCGAGCCGGTCGCGGCGATCCGCGGATCGCTGGCGCATGTCGAACGGGTCGTGGGTGTCGACGACGCCTGGGCGCGGATCGATGCCGCGGACGTCCGCGACTTTGAACCGTCGGGCGCTGACGAGGCGGTGCTCCAGCTCTATACCAGCGGCACCACCGGCAAGCCCAAGGGCGCGGTGCTGTCCAACCGCAACCTGTTCGGGCTGCGCCTGCCCAATCTGGAGGGCGGCGAGCCGTGGACCAGATGGGACGATGACGAGGGCGTGCTCGTCGCGATGCCCTGCGCGCATATCGGCGGCACCGGGCTCAACGTCATGGCGCTCGCGGCGGGGGTGGGTAGCCATGTGCTCGCCGAATTCGACACCGGCCGCGTGCTCGACCTGGTCCAGCAGGGGCGGATCACGCGTTTCTTCATGGTGCCCGCCGCGCTCCACCTGCTGCTCCAGAACCCGCGCTGCGCCGAAACCGATTTCAGCCGGCTCAAATATATCCTCTATGGCGCCGCGCCGATCCCGCTCGAACTGTTGCGCGCGTGCATCCAGACGTTCGGCGCCGACTTCATCCAGGCTTATGGCATGACCGAGACGACGGGCACCGTCATCATGCTGCCGCCCGAGGATCACGACCCGGAAGGCAATGCGCGCATGCGCTCGGCAGGCCGGCCGATGAAGGGGGTCGAGGTGCGCATCGTCGACGGCGACGGCAACGATGTGGCGGCCGGCGACGTGGGCGAGATCATCACCCGCTCGTCGAACAATATGCTGGGCTATTGGAACCTGCCCGAAGCGACGGCGTCGACGCTCGATAGCGACGGTTGGGTCCACACCGGCGACGCCGGCTATATGGACGGCGACGGTTATGTCTTCATCCACGACCGGATGAAGGACATGATCATTTCGGGCGGCGAAAATGTCTATCCCGCCGAGGTCGAAAGCGCGATCTTCGGCCATCCGCAGGTGCTCGAAGTCGCGGTGATCGGCATCCCCGACGATAAATGGGGCGAGACGGTGAAGGCGGTCGTCGTCCCCAAGCCCGGCGAGGAGGTCGATCCCGCGAGCGTCATCGCCTGGGCCCGCGAACGCATCGCGCCGTACAAGGTGCCCAAATCGGTCGATGTGATCGCGGCGTTGCCGCGCAACGCCAGCGGCAAGATCCTGCGCAAGGATCTGCGCGCGCCCTATTGGGAAGGGCGCGAGCGGATGGTGAATTGAGCCGATTGCGGCTAGGCCCTGCCGATGCGGTCGCTCCGATTCCTGCTCGCCCTGCTGCTCGCCAGCCTGCCCTCTCCGTCGATCGCGGTCGAGGAGGCGGCAGCGCCGCAGCCGCAGGTGGTGATGATCGAAACCGATCCCTGGTTGATGGTCATCGGATCGGATTCGCCCGCCTTCGCGCTCTACGACAATGGCGACGTCATTTATCAGCGGAAGGACGGCTATCGCTTCGTGCATCTCGATGCGGCGGCGCGCGACACGCTGCTGGCGTCGATGAACCTTGCCGACGCCGCGGTACACCAGGGCAATATCGAAACCACCGACGCGACCGACCAGCCCGAAAATCTGTTCTTCGTCTTTGACAGCGAACGGCCCTGGGGGCTGCGCGTCTATGGCGGGATGGCGCCGTCGGGCACCGAGCGCGACGGCCTGCCGGTCGAGTCCCCGGTCCCCGCCGCGGTCCAGCGGCTTTACGATAGGATGGCGAACTTCGACCGCGCCGATGCGACGGCGTGGCTGCCCGCGAAGGTCGAGGTGATGATCTGGTCCTATGACTATGCGCCCGCTCCGTCGATCCAGTGGCCGGCGGGCTGGCCCGGTCTCGACGATGCCGGTACGCGCAAACGCGCCGACGACAGCTACAGCCTCTATGTGCCCTCGGCGATGCTGCCGCAGCTTCGCGCGTTTTTGGCGACGCGCAACGAACGCGGCGCGGTCGAGATCGGGGGCAAGAAATGGGCGGTCTCGCTGCGTTATCCCTTCCCGGGTGAAGAAAAATGGATGGGCGGCGGTGAGTGAGGCTACGCGCGACGACGCCGAACTGACCGGCACGTGCCTGTGCGGCGATGCCGGATGGACGCTCGCCGGCGATCCCGGCTCGATCACCGCGTGCAATTGTACGCTATGCCGACGCTACGGTGCGCTCTGGGCCTATGACTATGAGAACGAACGCATCCGGCCGCGCGGCGCAACCACGAGTTTCGCGCGCCGCGGCAAGGCCGATCCGGCGCTCGAAATCCATTTCTGTCCGAGCTGCGGCTGCCTGCTGCTCTGGCGCGGCCTGCGGCTGGACGAGGACGGGCGCCGCCGCATGGCGGTCAATATCCGGATGGCCGATCCCGACGCGGTCGCGGCCTTGCCGATCGATCATTTCGACGGGCTGGACAGTTTCGACGATCTGCCGTCCGACGGCCGCTGCGTGCGCGATATGTGGTTCTGATCAGAAAAACTGCGTCCCGCCGTCCTGGTTGATGATCGCGCCGGTCATATAGGCGGCGCGCCTCGACAGCAGGAAGGTGAAGAGATCGGCGAGTTCGTGCGGGCGGCCGACGCGGCCCAGTGCGACCTTCATCCCCCATTGTTCGCGCATCCAGCGGTCGAGCGCCTCGTCGGGATCGCCGCCATAGGCGGCCACCGCCTGCTCGGTCGCCGACGCCAGCGCCTCGGTCGCGACCGCGCCCGGCGCGACGCAATTCACCCGCACGCCCTGCGGCCCATAGGCCATCGCCAGATTTTTCGACAGCGCGGCGATCCCCGACTTCATCGCCACATAGGGATAGAGGTGCGCCGCGGCCGCGCGCGTCGAATAGGAAGCGGTCAGCACCACCGCGCCGCCGCCCGACGCAGCAATGACCGGCAGCGCCGCCTGGCACGCGCGCACGCTGGTCATGAGCACCGCCTGGAAACTCGCTTCCCATGCGGCGTCGCCTTCTTCCTCGAAGCCGCCATGGCTGAGTACCGGTCCCGCGGTGACCGCGAGGCCATAGAGCCGCCCGAAATGGTCGGCGGCGGACGCGATCGCCGCCTCGACCTCGCCCGGCCGGGTGGCGTCGGCGCCGCGCACGATCACGTCGCCACCCCCTTGACGCAGCGCCCGCGCCTTTGCCTCACCGCGCTCGGCGTCGCGCGCGATCAGGGCGAGCTTCGCGCCCTCCGTGGCGAGTAGCTCGGCGGTCGCATAGCCCATGCCTTGCGTCCCGCCGACGATGACGATCGGCTCGCCTTGCAGTCCCAGATCCATGGCGCCGCGCTATTCGCCGCTGTTCTTGCATTGCGACATGTCACCGGCGAGGCAGGCGGCGGTCTTGCGCCGCCACTCGGCCATCGCCGCCTCATGCTCGCGCGTCAGGCGCGCGCTTTCATCCTGATAGGCCTTCAGCTGGGCGTTATAGGCGGCCTTGTCGGCGTCGATCTTGGTCTGGCGCGCGGCGAGCGCGTCGCTGCGCTCCTTCTCGATCGCCGCGAGGTTCGCCGAATATTCGGCCTGCTTCTGCTTGTTGAGGTCGGCCACCGCCTGGCGCTTGGCGGCCTCGTCGGCTTCATACGCCTTCAGCGCGACCTCATAGGCGCGCATCTGCTCCATATAGGCGATCCCTTCGGGCGTCGGCGGCGCGCCCTCGGCGACGGCGCAGGCCATGTCCTTGGGGCACGGCGGCAGCTTCGGCGCGACGGGCGGCGTCGGGCGCTCGCCGGGCTTGTAGACGATGGCCTTCGGGGCCTCGGGCTTCGGCGGCGGCGGGCCGGTGCGGGTGAGCACCGGGCCACCGCCCTTGGGCGCGGGGGTATTCGGCGCCACCGCCTTCGGTGCCGCTAGGGTTGCAGGCGCGGCTTTGGCGCCCGGAGCCGCCAGGGTGACGGGAATGAAGATAGTGATCCTGCCCTCGTACAGTCGGCACACGCCGCCTTCGGTCCGATATTCGACATGCGGCAGAAAGCCGCGGAGCCAGCTGATGGTGGTCGGCGAGCCGTTGTCGAGCGGGAAATAGGGCGAGTCGATCGTCTCGCCATCGCCCAGCGGCCGAATGAAGTAACGCCGGCCGTCGCGCTCTTCCTCGCGCCACAGCGGCCCGCCATCGAGGACATAGGCGGCGAACATCGCGCCGCCCTGCGGGAAATCATACATCGGCACGGCATAGCCGCCGGCTGCTTCGATCGGCTGGAACGCGATGCCCAGCGCCGAGCGGACGTCGCCGGTCAGAATCTGCGCCTTTTCCCGTGCGATCAGCGCGGTGCAGTCGCCGGGAAAACGGTCGTCGGGGCGGAAAACCGGGCTCTCGCGCGAACTCGCTTGGGTGTAGAAGGGCTCGTAAGGCATGCCGTTGCCGGTCCAGCGATAGCCGATCTCGAAAACCGCCTCGGTCGGCGCTGTCGGAAGCGCGTCGAGCCGCCATTTCTCCAGCAGATATTCGACCTTCTCGGCCGCCGGTTTGTCCGCGATCCCCGCACTGCGTGAGTCGTCGCGCTGCCAGCCGGAAACATCCTGCGCCGCGGCATGTGCCGGCGCCAGCAGCGCCATCATCGCCAAAACCCACGCCCGCATCGAATTTTCCCCACCAACGATTGTCCGAAAGTTGGAGACTATGATGGTGCGCGCGCGAGTCAATCGGCGCGCGAACCCGAATAAATTCGGGGTTTCCGCCGCTTAGTCCGCCCGCTGCCGTTCGCGTGCCCGCACGAACCCCTCGCGCGCCGTGCAGCGCGCCAGCCAGTCCGTCGTCTTCTCGCCCAGCACATCGTCGGCGCCCAGCGTGGTCGCGAGATAGGCCGCATAGCCGATCACGATATCGGCGATCGTGAAGCGCCCCGCGACCAGCCAGTCGCGCCCGTCGGCCAACGCCGCCTCGATGCTCTTCGCGCGCCCACCGAAAAAGGCTTTATAATCGTCGACCGCTTGACGCAGCCGCCGTTCGGGCACCTCGACGCGCGTGTAGCGGATCATGATCGCGAGCGGGAAGGTGAGCGTGGCGTCGCTGCGGTGCAGCCAGTTGCGCCAGTCCCAATAATCCGCCTCGTCGCGGCGCACTTCGAGGCTCGTGCCCTCGGCGATGCGCTCGCAGATCGCGGCCGATTCGGTCATCAGCCGCCCGTCCTCGACCCAGCCCGGCACCGTCATCAGCGGGTTCACCGGGCGATAGTCGGGCGCAAAGGCGCGCGGCGGAAAGGGCATCACGCGCAGGTCGACGTCGATGCCGGCTTCCAGGGCCGCCCACAGGCAACGCAGCGAGCGCGCATCGGCGCAATGATAGAGGATGGGCAGGGTCATGCGGCGATATCCTTTTGTCGCTCGATGTGCAGGCGATGCTCGCGCCACGCGATGAAGAGGCCGCTCGCCACGATCAGCGGCGCGCCGATCCATGTCGTGTCGGCGGGCAGGGTGCCGAAGAACCACCAGCCGCAGGCGATCGACCACAGCAGGCTCGAATAGTCCATCGGCGTCACCACCGATACGGGCGCGAGGCGCAGCGCGCCGGTCAGCGACAATTGCACCACCGCGCCGAGCAGCCCGAGCGCGATCAGCAACGCCCATTCTTGGCCGCTGTGCGGCGTCATCACAAAGGGCAGGGCGATACCGAGCGGGATCATCGAGATCAGGCTGAACCAGAAGACGATCGACATCGCGCTTTCGGTGCGGCCGAGGTCGCGGACCTGGATCGTGATCAGCGCCGTCATCATCGCGCCGCCGAGCGCGATCAGGGTGCCCAGCCCATGGTCGCCCTCGAACCCCTGCATCAGCAAAGTCGTCGGGTTGAGCACGATCAGCACGCCGACAAATCCGACGACCACCGCTCCCCATCTTTGCCACCCGACGCGCTCGCCGAGCAGCGCGGCGGCGAGGAAGACGCAGATGATCGGTACCGACAGGTTGATCGTCGTCGCCTCGGCCATCGGCAGGAAAATCATGCCGCCGAAATTGAGCGCCATGCCCGTCAGCCCCATCATCGCGCGCCGCGCGTGGATGCCGATGCGCCGCGTCGCGAACATCGACAGCCCGCCATGCGTCAGCGCCCATAACCCGAGCAGGGGCAGCACCAGCGCCTGCCGCCAGAACAGGCTCTCGACCAGATGGATGCCCGCGGCCGAGATATGTTTGACCAGCACGAACATCACCGACAGGCTCAGCATCGCGAGCAGCCGGAGCGCGATGCCGCCGAGATAATTTTGCGGCGGGTCGGATACGGCGGCGGCGGTCATGCGAGGGCGCATATCAGCGCGGCGATGCTTTGCAAGCTAGGTATCGCGCCATAGCCCTTGCCCCGCCCGGCATGTCCGGCTAAGGGCGCACTCCGGCCTAGGGGTATAGCTCAGTTGGTAGAGCATCGGTCTCCAAAACCGAGGGTCGTAGGTTCGAGTCCTACTGCCCCTGCCAGGCCGTCCCGGACTCTTGAGCGCCTCGCGCGTCGAGGCGGGGTAGCGCCGAAACGGGCGGCCCAAAGCTCGACTCATCCCCTGATAGATTTTCTTCGTCTCGAAATCGGCATTCGCGCATTGACGAATCCAATATCAATCTTTTAAGTTGAGATTGTCATTCGGAACTGGTCGGACCGGTTGACAGGCTCTCCCGCCTCACTTCGACCCGCGGCTTTTGATCGGGAAGCAGCTTGCTCCGCGTTACCAACGGCTAAAGCGCGTGATGCTCGGGCGACAGCGCCAGGCATTGCGTTCCCCCAGCAGGGGTATTGCGATGCGCATGTGTAACAGCACCGTCTAGTCCATAGCCGGACCCGCGCGCGGGATAGCGGACGACCGCTTCCCCTCCGCGCGGCGGCACTCCCTTTCATCCTCGCCGCGCCTCCCTTTCCTCAGGGCGCCATGCGGCTTTGCGTCCGGCGCCTGCGCGCGCCGGCGGCAGGTGAATCATGCCTTATCTGACCCAATCCGACCTGTCGGATCTGGCTCGCTATCCTGCGTCCCTGCGCAGCGCCGCCCGGGCGCTGTGGGGAACGGAGCCGACGGCTGCCCGATCCGGCCCGGCGCCCGGCGCCGCCATTCATCACATCAAAAAAGGGGCTGCGCTGCCGCCCGGGGAACCCGCATAATGTCCAGATTTTCTTCCGACCATCGTCTGAAATTGCTGCTCGGCGCGGCGCTGCTGGTTCCGGCGGCGCCCGCCCGGGCGACCGAGGAAGCCGCCGTCGATGCCGAAGCCGCCGTCACCCTGGAGGGCGAGGCCGCGGCGGAGGCCGCCGGCGACAGCTATGACGGCACCGAAATCATCGTGTCGGCCCGCCGCCGCGACGAAAGCGCGCAGGACGTGCCGATCGCGCTGACCGTCGTCGGTTCCGAAACGCTCGAAAAGACCGGCAATTACACGCTGACCCAGATCCAGCAGATCGTGCCCAGCCTGCAGGTGTTCAGCTTCAACCCGCGCAACACCAACATCAACATCCGCGGGCTCGGCAGCAATGTCGCGCTGACCAACGACGGGCTGGAGAATGGCGTCGGTTTCTATATCGACAATGTCTATTACGGCCGCGTCGGGCAGACGCAGTTCGACCTGGTCGACCTGCAACAAATCGAGGTGCTGCGCGGTCCGCAGGGGACCTTGTTCGGCAAGAACACCACTTCGGGCGCGATCAACATCACCTCGAGAAAGCCCAGCTTCGACCCCGAATTTTCGGGCGAGGCGAGCGTCGGCGACTATGGCTATTACCAGCTGCGCGGCTCGGCTTCGACCGGGCTGGTCGACGACCTCCTCGCGGTGCGGCTGAGCGGCGCGGTCACCGAACGGCGCGGCTTCCTCTACAACGACACGCAGAACGAGCGCGCGCAGGATTATTCGAACGGGAGCGTGCGGGGGCAATTGCTCTTCACGCCATCGGCCGATCTGGAGGTGAGGATCATCGGCGACTTCTCGCGCCAGAAACAGAACCACGTCCTCAACATCTTCGCCGATTATTTCGGCACCTATACCAATGGCGCGGTCATCGCGAACAATTTTGCTCAGCGCGCGGCGCGCTTCCCCGGCTACAGCTTTCCCACGATCGATCCCTTCGCGCGGCGCGGCGAGGCCGACGGCCATTATCAGTCGAACATGGACGGCTATGGCGTGTCGGGGCAGGCCGACTGGACCATCGGCAGCGCCAAGCTGACCTCGATCACCGCCTATCGCTGGTGGGACTGGAACCCCTCCAACGATGGCGATTCGACGTCGCTGCCGATCGTCACCAAGGCGCAGCAGGCGAACCGCCAGCGCCAGTTCAGCCAGGAAATCCGCCTCGCGTCGGACAGCGGCGGGCCGATCGACTATGTCGTCGGTGGCTATTATTTCTGGCAGGTCATCCGCGGCTATGGAAAAAGCGCCTATGGCCCCGCCGCGGCGCTGTGGAACCGCCCGCCGACCTCGCCGATCCCGCTCGAGGCATGGCAGGCCGCGCTCGACGGGTTCGAGGCCAATTCGACCTCGGACCCGCGCACCCGAAGCTATGCGCTATTCGGCCAGCTCGACTGGAAATTCACCGACCGGCTCACGCTGACCGCGGGGCTGCGCTACACGCATGAGAAAAAGAGCGGCTCGTTCAACCAGTTCCATGTCGCGGGCATCGACCTGGCGACCCTGACCCCCGCACTCGCGGCGCAGGCTGCGGCGGTGCGCGCGCAGTTCAACCCGGTGACCAGCTATGCGACGCGCTTCAGCGACGACAGCCTGTCGGGGCTGGCGACCTTGTCGTGGCAGTTCAGCGACGATGCGCTCGCCTATGCGACCTATTCGCGGGGCAACAAGTCGGGCGGGCTCAACCTCACCAACCTGCCGCCCGGCATCGACCCCGATGTCGCGCCGGAAAAGGTCGACAGCTATGAGATCGGCATCAAGTCGCAATGGTGGGACCGGCGCGTGACGCTGAACGTCGCGGGCTACTGGACCGAGATCGGCGATTACCAGACCGCGATCACCGAACAGGTGCCGAACACCGTCAACGTCCGCCAATATATCGCCAACATCCCCGGCGTGCGCTCGCGCGGGGTCGAGGGCGACCTGGTCTTCGCGCCGTCGCGCCGCGGCAGCTTCTATGCCTCGGTAGCCTATGCCGACACGACCTACAGCGACTATCCCAACGCCCCGCAAGCACCCGAACGGCTCAACCAGGGGGCAATCCAGGACCTGACCGGCGAGCAACTGCCCGGCGTGCCGAAATTCACCTACACACTCGGCGGCGACGTGTCGGCGCCGCTCGGCGACCTTGGCGGGCGCGATCTGGCGGTCTATGCGCATGGCGATTATTCGCACCGTTCGACCTTCAACACCTCGTCGAGCAACAGCATTTACGCCGATGTCCCGGCCTATGGCATCGCCAATGCGCGCATCGGTATCCGGACCGAGGACGGATTGTTCGACCTGTCGATCTGGGCGCGCAACCTGTTCGACAAGGATTATTTCCAGACGCTGTCGGCGCAGAACACCGGCATCGTCACCGCGCTGATCGGCGAGCCGCGCACGCTCGGCGTCACGCTGAGGACCAAGCTGTGAGCGCGGCGCCCGCAACCTCGGGGCAGCTGATCCGCTTCTCGGCGGTCGCGGTCCCGCTCGCCGCCGCCGGGCTACCGCTCGGCGTCTATCTGCCCGCCATCTATGCGCGCGATTACGGCCTGTCGCTGACCGTCATCGGGGTGATCTTCCTGCTCGGGCGATTGTGGGATGCGGTCGCCGACCCGCTGATGGGATCGCTCAGCGACGCCACGCGCAGCCGCCACGGTCGGCGCAAGCCGTGGATCGCCGTCGGCGGCGCGATCTTCGCCATCGCCGCGGCTTTCCTTTTCTTCCCGCCCTTCGGGGTGACGCCGCTGTCGCTCGGAGTGGTGCTCTTCTTCCTCTATCTCGGCTGGACCGCGGTGCAGATCCCGTTTCAGGCCTGGGCGGGCGAGGTGTCGGGCGACTATCATGAGCGCACGCGCATCGCGACCTATCAGCAGGTCGTCGCCGCCGCCGCGCTGCTGCTGACGCTCATCCTGCCGACGATCGCCGACCAGCTCCGCCCCGGCGACGGGCGGCTGCAACTCACCCTGATGGGCGGGCTGGTGCTGGCGACGATCGTGCCCGCGCTGATCCTGACGCTGACCGCGCTCAAGGAGCCGCCGCTGCCGCTGCTCCCGGCCAGCAAGCCCAACCTGCGCGAAGTCTTCCGCGCGATCACGGGCGAACCCTTGCTGCTGCGCGTCCTCGCCTCCGATTTCGCCGTCACGCTGGCGCAGACTATCCGCGGCTCGCTGATCGTCTTTTTCGTGACCTTCTACATGGGCCGCCCCGAATGGGCGGGCGGGCTGTTCCTGTTCCAGTTCGTTTTCGGTGTCTTTGCCGGGCCAATCTGGCTCAAGATCGGGCGCCGCTTTGGCAAGCACTGCACCGCGGTGGCGGGCGAACTGGTCCAGGTCGCTATCAACCTCGCGCTGCTGCTCGTCACCCCCGACACCTTCGGCCTGCTCCTCGCGCTGACGCTGGCGCAGGGCCTCGCGCAGGGATCGGGCAATCTGATGCTGCGTGCGATCGTCGCCGACGTCGCCGACAAGCACCGCCTCGACAGCGGCGAGGACCGCACCGGCCTCTATTATTCGGTGTTCAGCCTCGCCGGAAAGACCGCCACCGCGGTCGCGGTCGGCATCGCGCTGCCGCTCGTCGCCTGGCTCGGCTTCGACCCGAAGGGTGCCAACAGCCCCGAGGCGCTCTCGGGCCTGCTCCTCGTCTTCGGCCTTGGCCCCGCCATCGCCCACGCCTTGTCCGCCGCCCTCATCGCGCGTTTCCCGCTCGACGAGGCGGCGCACGCCGAAATTCGCCGACAGCTCGATCCGGCCCCCCCGGATTACGCCTTCGCCGAATGAATAACCGTCCAACCCCCAAAGGAGACTGACATGACGGACCTTCACAACAGCTATGCCAACGCCCGCGACCGGAATATCCCGCTCGAGATCACGCCCGTCACCGGCACCATCGGCGCCATCGTCCACGGCGTCGAACTGTCGGGCGATCTGCCGGCACCCGTGGTGCAGGCCATTCAGGCCGCACTGGTGCGGCACAAGGTGCTGTTCTTCCGCGACCAGCAGCATCTGACCGACCAGGAGCATGAGGATTTCGCCGCGCTGCTCGGCGATCCCGTCGCGCACCCGACGGTGCCCGTCGCCGACGGATCGCGCTACCTGCTCGAACTCGACAGCCGCGAAGGCTATGCCGCGTCGAGCTGGCATACCGACGTCACCTTCGTCGATGCCTATCCCAAGGCGTCGATCCTGCGCGCGATCACCATTCCCGAAGCGGGCGGCGACACCCAATGGGCGAATGGCGAAACCGCTTATGAAGGCCTGCCCGAGGTGCTGCGCCAGCTCGTCAACACGCTCTGGGCGACGCATACGAACCTCTACGACTATGCCTCGATCCTGCAGTCGGCACCCGACGCCGAAAGCGCGCAGAAGCGGATCAGGGAGCATCGCAACGTTTTTGCCTCGACCGTCTACGAGACCGAGCATCCGGTGGTGCGGGTGCATCCGGTCAGCGGCCAGCGCAGCCTGCTGCTCGGCCATTTCGTCAAGCAGTTCGTCGGGCTGAACCAGGTCGACAGCGCGCGGCTGTTCCAGACGCTGCAAGAACATATCACCAAGCCCGAAAATGTCGTGCGTTGGCGCTGGCAGGTCGGCGACGTGGCGATCTGGGACAATCAGGCGACCCAGCACCGCGCGACCGCCGACTTCGGGCTCCAGCGCCGCACGCTGCGCCGCGCGACGGTCCATGGCGAAGTGCCCGTCGCGATCGACGGCCGCCGCAGCCGCACCGTTCGCCAGGAAAAGGCGGTCGAATACGAACCCGCCTGATGAATCGCGCCTGACGCTTCCCGCGGACCGGCCTCCAACCTCCCTTCCAGCGACTGCGCCGGTCCCGACTGCGGCGCGCCCGGGTTCCATTCGCCCGCAGCGCGCCGCCCCTTTCCCGACAGGATATCTCGAATGAAGCGCCTTGCGTCCCTGTTGTTCCTGCTCGTTCTCGCCGCCGCACCCGCGCAGGCGAAGGAACGGCGCCCCAATTTCCTGATCATCGTCGCCGACGACCTCGGCTATTCGGACCTCGGCGCCTTCGGCGGCGAGATCCGCACCCCCAACCTCGACACGCTCGCGCTCGCGGGCATCCGCCTCGCGGGGTTCCACACCGCGCCGACCTGTTCGCCGACGCGCTCGATGCTGCTTTCGGGCACCGACAATCATGTCGCGGGCCTCGGCACCATGGCCGAGATGATCCGCCCGAACCAGAAGGACAAGCCGGGATATGAGGGCTATTTGCGCACCGACGTCGCGACGCTCGCCGAGCGCTTGGCCGCGGGCGGCTATGCCACGCTCTTCTCGGGCAAATGGCACCTCGGCCTGACCCCCGAGCGCGATCCGCATGCGCGCGGTTTCCAGCGCAGCTTCGCGCTGCTCCAGGGCGGGCACAATCATTTCGGTACCGACGTCGGCACCACGGCCACCTACACCGAACAGGGCAAGCCGCTGACCAAGCTGCCCGCCGATTTCTATTCGAGCGACCATTTCGCGACCCGGCTGATCGACTTCCTCGGCGAGCGCGAAGGGCAGGGGGCGGCGCAACCCTTCTTCGCCTATCTCGCCTTCACCGCGCCGCACTGGCCGCTCCAGGCGCATCCCGACGATATCGCGCGCTACAAGGGTCGCTACGACGAGGGTTTCGACATACTGCGCGCGCGCCGCCTCGCCCGCCAGCAAGCGCTTGGCATCCTCGCCGCCGACGTCGCCCCGCACACCCCGCGCAACCGCGACGGCAGCTGGGATTCCTTGACCGCCGAGCAGCAGCGCACGGCTGCGCGCAACATGGAAATCTACGCCGCGATGGTCGACCGCATGGACCAGAATGTCGGCCGCGTCGTCGAAGCGTTGCGCGCGTCGGGCGAGCTCGACGACACAATCATCCTGTTCCTCGCCGACAATGGCGCCGAGGCGCTCGACGTCGAGACCACCGGCGCCGAAATGCTGGCCGAGCGGTTGAAGGGCGCCGACAACGGCTTAACCAACCGCGGCGCGGCCTCCTCCTATGTCACTTATGGCGCGGGCTGGGCGCAGGCGGCGACCGCGCCGTCCTGGCTGACCAAGGGCTATCAGAGCGAGGGCGGGACACGCGCCGTCGCCTTCATCAGCGGCGCGGGAATCGCGCGGCGTGCGGGCGCCGACACGCAGTTCCTGTCGGTCGCCGACGTCGCGCCGACCTTCCTCGAACTGGCGGGCGTCGATTCGCGAACGGTCGATGTCGGGGGCCGGGCGGTTCGCCCGATCACCGGCCGGTCGTGGACCCGCTGGCTGCACAGCCCCGCCGCGCGCGTCTATGGCGCGTCCGACGGTTTCGGCGCCGAGCTTTTCGGCTCGCGGGCGTATCGCCAGGGAAACTGGAAAATCACCGACATCGGCGACGGCCGCTGGCGGCTGTTCGATATCGCCCGCGATCCGGGCGAGACGCGTGACCTGTCGCTCGTGGAACCGGAGAAGCGCGAGCAGTTCGCCGAAGCCTGGCTCCGCTATTCGCGCGAGGTCGGCGTGGTGGCGCCCGATTCGATCCCCTATCGCCCATGAGGGCGGGGGCGGCTAATTGCTCTGCCGGCGCAGGCTTGCGGGAGAAAAGCCGAAGCGGCCCTTGAAGGCGTTCGACAGATGCGCCTGGTCGGCAAAGCCGCACTGGTGCGCTATGTCGGTCAGCGCCGCGCCGCGGCGGGCGAGGGCCATGGCGGTCGACAGGCGGATATCCTGCAGGAAGCCGTGCGGGGTCACCCCGACCTCGCGCTTGAACTCGCGCGCGAAATGGGCGCAGGAATAGCCGAGGCGGTCGGCCATGTCCTGCACCCCGATCTTCGCCTCGAGATTGGCTTCGATCCAGGCGCGCAGGTCGGCGACCATATAGGGCGCGATGCCGCCGCGCGCCGATCCGGCAGGCGAGGCGGGCGCGCGCTGGTGCAGCGCCATCATGAAGCTGTCGATCAGCGACTGGGCGAGCGCGCGATCGCCGCTGGTGTCGCGCCGCTCGTGGCACAGCTGCTCGATCAACGCCTGGAACAGCAGGGTCAGCATCTGGTCATGGTCAGACCAGTCCGCCGTGTCGGCGGAGCCGCGGCGCGAGCCCAGCGCCGGATGATCGACGATCGCAAAGGCCCAGCGCGTCCACAGGTCGTGGCGAATATTGAGCGGCGTGCCCGCGGGATGGATGAACAATTGGTGCGAGGGCAGGGTGGCTGGCACCCAGGCACCATTTTCGTAAATCTCGACCGACAGCGGTTGGCCGGTGATCTGCATGCCGATCAGATGGCCCTGCAGCATCAGCGAGCGGACGTCGCAGCCGCGGTTGTGCCCGACCTCCAGATGCAGGCCGCGCCAGCCCTTTTCCGCCGAACAGCGTTCGACGACCAGGTCCGACTGGTGCCGCGCATAGACCGCGCGGTCGCTCTTAAAGAAGCTTCCCAGCATCCTCACCTCCCGCGATGCCGCGCTTTGTGGCGCGATCCCCGCCAAGCTATCACGCCCTTTCGGCCATGAAAAGATATCTAGTCAGTCGATTAATTAGCAGGATTCTACAAAATAGCAGGAATCGTCAAGAGCCGGGCGCAGCGCCTTCCTAAACAGGAGGCATGAGACCGGCGACCTTCCATAGCCCGCGCCTGCCCGCGGCCCCGACAATGCACACCCACCTCGACCGCCTGGAGGCGGAGAGCATTCACATTCTGCGCGAGGTGCTGGCGGATGCGGCGGCGCCGGTGATGCTGTATTCGGTGGGCAAGGACAGCGCGGTGATGCTGCATCTGGCGCGCAAGGCCTTTTATCCCTCGCCGCCGCCGTTTCCGCTGCTGCATGTCGATACGACGTGGAAGTTCCGCGCGATGTACGACCTGCGCGACCGGATGGCGGCCGAGAGCGGGATGGAACTG
>JAEULK010000068.1 GCA_016793775.1 Sphingopyxis sp.
ACCGAACCGCTGGCGCATGATGTGTTCAAGGCAGCTTTCTTCGGTCGGAAACTGCGCTTGGAACTGGCGAAGGGTGGGGGCTTTCGTGCTCATAGGGATTGTATGCCACAAGTGGCTAAGTGTCGCAAGGGGATAATCGCCTCTTTCTGCCATTTCGGCGGAAAAGCGCAAAATCGGCTGCCCGCAGATGCGGGGCGCCTCGACCGGGAAACGCCCGATAACGGCGACGAGTTGCCGCGCGGGGGAAAATCTTAAGCGGGCGGCACTTCCCACAGGATCAGCTTCGTCGCGTTCACATCCTCGCGCGCCTTGGCTGCGTCTGATCGGCTGAGCTTCACCGCGCCCTTCAGCGCGCCCATTTCGATCATCGCGTCGATCACCACCACGCCCCCGGCGCCGATATCGACCGCGATCTCGCTCGGCTTGGCCAGCTTGGCCTTGGCGGTGCCGACATGGATATGATGCGTGCCGGGCTCGACGTCGGCCACCAGCATCTGGCCGGACTTGATCTGGCCTTTCGCCGTGCCGTCCAGCGTGACGTCCATGCCCTGCAGCGCGGCGACAAAACCGCGGCGGGTGATATAGATGCGCGCCTTGCCCGCAGGGGCCTGCATCGCCCGCGCGTCCGCTGTTGCGGTGGGGTCGGCCTTCTTGCCGCTCTTGTTGCTCGACAGCGCCCAGATGCAAAAGGCGACGACACCGATCAGGAAGAGCGGAGCAAGGATGAGCATCGTGCCTTCGCCGACCAGGCTGGCCAGCGACGGCCCCAGGAACGCCCCGAAAATGGCGGCGACGAAGATGATCGTCAGCCACATCGCATTCTTGCTCATGTCATGCTCCCCGTTCGGGCCGTCAGGCCGGTGCAAAATCTCCCGTCGCGTCGTCCATCACATGCAGCGCCCCGTCGCTGATCGCGAAGAAGGCGCCGCGCAGCGTCAGGGTTCCGCGCCGTTCCTTCTCCTGGATACAGGGGAAGCTACGCAGATTCGCTATGCTCACGCGCACCGCAGCCATTTCCATCGCGCGCCCCGCCTCGCGGTTGTCAATGTCGTCATGGGCGGCGCGCACCTTGGCGCTGGCGTCGTCGAGCATCGCGATCCAGTCGGCGATGAAGCCGCCATGGCCGGGCTCGGCGCCCTCCATCGATTTGTGGAGAGCGGCATGGCACCCGCCGCACAGGCCGTGGCCCATCACGACGATTTCCTCGACCTTCAGGAACTGCACCGCGAATTCGAGCGCGGCCGAGACGCCATGGCGGCCCGGCGTCGTCTCGAACGGCGGCACCAGTGCCGCGACGTTGCGGACGACGAAGATTTCGCCCGGACTGGTGTCGAAAATCTGCGAGGGTTCGGCCCGGCTGTCCGAACAGGCGATCACCATCACCTTGGGCGACTGGCCCTCGGCCAGCAGTTCCCAGCGTTCGCGTTGTTCCGCCCAACCGCCGTTACGGAAACGGCGATATCCTTCGATCATATCTGCAAAGCGAGTCATGGCGGCGCCTTAGCACAAGATGCATGGTTGAGAAGAGCGGGCGGCGCGCCTATGTGGGCCAAATGAACGCTCCGCTGCCGAAACCGTCCGAACGCACCCGCAAGCCTGACTGGATCCGCGTCAAGGCGCCGACCAGCCCAGGCTATGCCGAAACGCGCAAGCTGATGCGCGAATTGAACCTGCATACGGTGTGCGAGGAAGCGGCTTGCCCGAACATCGGCGAATGCTGGACCAAGAAGCATGCGACGGTGATGATTCTCGGCGACACCTGCACCCGCGCTTGCGCTTTCTGCAACGTCAAGACCGGCATGCCGCGCGCGGTCGATCGGTTCGAGCCCGAGCATACCGCGATCGCCGCGGCGAAGATGGGGCTCAGCCACATCGTCATCACCTCGGTCGACCGCGACGACCTGCCCGACGGCGGCGCGAGCCAGTTCGTCAAGGTGATCAAGGCGCTGCGCCGCGAAACTCCGAACACGACGATCGAAATCCTGACGCCGGACTTCCGTAACAAGCCCGAAAGCGCGGTCGCCGCGATCGTCGACGCGCGTCCCGACGTCTACAACCATAATCTCGAAACCGTGCCGCGACTCTACCCGACGATCCGCCCCGGCGCGCGCTATTATGCCTCGCTGCGTCTGCTCGAAAGCGTCAAGCGCCGCGATCCGTCGATCTTCACCAAGTCGGGCATCATGATGGGGCTCGGCGAGGAGCGGATGGAGGTCCATCAGGTGATGGACGACATGCGCAGCGCCGACATCGACTTCATGACGATGGGCCAATATCTCCAGCCGACGCCCCGGCACGCCAAGGTCATCGATTTCGTCACCCCGCACGCGTTCGATGCCTATGCGCAGATCGCGCGCGCCAAGGGCTTCCTGCAGGTCGCGGCCTCGCCGCTGACCCGTTCGTCCTACCATGCCGGCGACGATTTCGAGGTGATGCGCGCCGCGCGCGCGGCGCAACTCGCCCGCGCCGCGGCGGACTGACGACCGACTTGCCGAGGCACCAGGAAAGCCGCGTCCTGCCCTATAGCGACGCGCAGATGTTCGCGCTCGTCGCCGACATCACCCATTATCCCGACTTCCTGCCCTGGGTCGTCGCGCTCCGGCTCCGCAGCGACAGCGAGCATGAGGCGGTCGCCGACATGATCGTCGGCTTCAAGGGGTTGCGTGAAAGCTTTTCGTGCCGCATCCACAAGCAGCGGCCGCACAGCGTGTCGGTCAGCTATATCGATGGCCCGATGCGCCATCTCACCAACGAATGGCATTTCACCGCGCTCGAAGAGGGTGGCTGCCGCGTCGACTTCATGGTCGACTTCTCGTTCCGCAACCGCATGTTCGAGGCCCTGGCGGGCCAGATGTTCGACAAGGCGCTGAGGAAGATGATCGCGGCGTTCGAGGCGCGGGCGGATGAACTTTACGGGGTGGCAGCGTAACGGCCGCTTGTGGGCGGTTCTGGACAAGCCGACCTATAATCCCGCTCGACACAAGCGGAAATAGGGGGCGGTCCGGAGCGGACGGAGCCGCCTCTCAGGCCGGCAGCGCAATGTCCTCCGACGGCCCCAGTGCGTCCCTGTCGGGCAACAGCAGGTCGAGCGCAAAGAGCGCCGCATGGTGGCGGATCGAGCCGCGGTCGCCGCCCTTGAACTGTACCCGCTGGGTGAAATAGGCATCGGGATCCTGCCCGCGCAGTCCGCGCGCGAAGACGACCAGCCCCACCGGCTTCTTCTCCGACCCGCCGCCGGGACCCGCGATCCCGGTGATCGCCACCGCGACGTCGGCGTCGCTGTTCGCCAGCGCGCCGGTCACCATGGCCCAGGCGGTCGCCAGCGACACCTCGCCGAACGTTTCCAGTATCTCGCTGCTGACGTCGAGCTGGCGCTGCTTGGCGTCGCCCGAATAGGTGATGAAGCCCGCCGAAAACACGTCGGAGCTGCCCGGAATGTCGGTCAGCGCGGTGCAGACCAGCCCCCCGGTGCAGCTTTCGGCGACCGCGACCTTGCGCCCCGCGGCGCGATTGGCGGCCAGCACGGTCTCGGCCAGGGCGCCGCGTTCGTCGGCGGGGGCTGCTTTTCTCGGCACGCGCGAGCGCCTATTCGGCGCAGACGGCGGGCTGCCCCGGCTCGCCCCCGCCGCCGCCGGGGCCCTTGCCGCTCAGCGCCATGATCGCCGCGAACATATTGGCGGTCTGCTGCGGCGACATGCTCGAAAAGGCCGACAGCAAGGTGTCGATGTCGCGGCATTGTTCGGGTCGTATCTCTTCCTGGATCAGCGCCGGCACCATCGCCTCGACCATCGGTTGGAGCGCCGAATCGGGCATTTTCGCCATCATCCGGGCGTCGCGCGCATTGCCGGTGTCGCCGAATTTCATGAAGGCCGCGCGCGCCGCCGGCCACAGCGCCGCCTGGTCGGCGCGATAGGTCTCGATCATCGCATCGACCCCCGTCGCGACAAAGGCGTCGGCGGGCAGGTTGGGGCGGCACTGGTCGCGCACCGCCTCGATCATCGACGGCATCGCATAGCCCATCATGCCCGCGATTTCGGCGCGCGTGATGCACGTCGCGGCCATCGCTTGCCCGCTCATTCCCAGCATCGCCATCGCCGCGCCCGCGGCCAGCCAACCCCTGTTCGTCATGTCATTCCTTCCACAAGATCGTCGCCACCGCCTGCGCCGCCAGCCCCTCGCGCCGCCCGGCGAAGCCCAGCCCCTCGGTCGTCGTCGCCTTCACGCTTATCCGCGAAAGGGGCAGGCGCGCAATTTCCGAAATGCGCAATCGCATCGCTTCGCGGTGCGGCCCCACCTTGGGCGCCTCGCCGATGATTATGAGGTCGAGATGCTGGATATCGCCGCCGCGGTCCGCCACCCGCTGCACCGCATAGTCGAGGAAGCGCCAGGACTCGGCCCCCTTCCACTGCGGATCCGACGGCGGGAAATGGCAGCCGATATCCCCATCTGCCGCCGCGCCGAGTAGCGCGTCGGTGATCGCATGCAGGGCGACGTCGGCGTCGCTGTGCCCCGAAAGCCCATGGCTATGGTCGATGCGGATGCCGCCGAGCCACAGCGGCTTGCCCGCCACCAGCCGGTGCACGTCATACCCCATGCCCGTCGCGATCCGCATCGTCTCTTTCTCCACCCCGAGCAGGCTCTCGAGCATCGCGAGGTCCTCGGCAAAGGTCAGCTTGTGCAGCCGCGCGTCGCCCGCGACCAGCGCAACCCCTTCGCCCAGCCGCCGTACGAGCTGCGCATCGTCGCTCGCCGCTTCGCCCGCCGCTTCGGCATGCGCGCGTCGCAACGCGCCCAGCCGAAAGGCCTGCGGCGTCTGCACCCGCGCCAGCTCGGCCCGATCGACGACACTCGCATCGGCGTTCCGCACGATCGTGTCGGCTACCACCAGCACTGGGATCGCCGCCGCTGCGCCGCTCTCCAAAGCTGCGACCAGCCGGTCGATGACGTCGGGCGTCACCCCCGGTCGCGCGCTGTCGTGCACCAGCACGACCGCATCGTCGCTCCACTCGGCTAATAGCGCCAACCCGCTCGCGACCGAATCCTGCCGCTCCGCCCCCGGCGCCGCGCGCGACCAGCCGGCGGGCAGGGCGATGTCGTCGTCGCTCACCAGCACCCCGGGGTAAGCCGCCAGCGCGTCGAGGCTCCACTGCAGCACCGCCTTGCCGCCCAGCATGACATGCTGCTTGGGCGCATCGAACCCCGCCCGCGTTCCGCGCCCCCCGGCAAGCAGGATGACCGCGATTCGCGCCGGATCGAAAGAGACAAGGGAGTCGCCCATCGTCGAGGCGGTTAGCGCAGCCGCCGCTTGCGGGAAAGCCGCTTAACGTGTAGGGCCGCTGCTCAATTTTTAGGCAAATCCGAAGGTTCCCTCATGGCGGCGCTGCGCCCCATTCAGATCGGCAACATCACCATCGCGGATCCCGTGATCCTCGCGCCGATGACGGGCGTCTCCGACCTGCCGTTCCGCAAGCTCGTCCGCTATTATGGCTCGGGGCTCAACGTCACCGAGATGATCGCGAGCCAGGCCGCGATCCGCGAAACGCGCCAGTCGATCCAGAAAGCCGCCTGGGACCCCGTCGAAGAGCCGGTGTCGATGCAACTCGTCGGCTGTACCCCCTATGAAATGGGCGAGGCGGCGAAGCTCAACGAGGATCGCGGCGCGTCGATCATCGACATCAACATGGGCTGCCCGGTGCGCAAGGTCACCAACGGCGATGCCGGCTCGGCGCTGATGCGCGACCTCAAGCTTGCGGCGGCGCTGATCGAATCCTGCGTCAAGGCGGTCAGCGTGCCCGTCACGGTCAAGATGCGCATGGGCTGGTGCCACGACAGCCTCAACGCTCCTGAATTGGCGCATATCGCCGAAGACCTAGGCGCCAAGCTCGTCACCGTCCACGGCCGCACCCGCAACCAGATGTACCGCGGCGAGGCCGACTGGGATTTCGTGCGCCGCGTCAAGGACGCGGTATCGATCCCCGTCATCGTCAACGGCGACATCTGCTCGTCCGCCGACGCGAAAACCGCGCTCGCGCAGAGCGGCGCCGACGGCGTCATGATCGGTCGCGGCGCCTATGGTCGCCCCTGGCTCCTCGGTCAGGTGATGGCGGCGCTGCGCGGCGAGGCCGAGCGACCCGATCCGGGCCTCGACGAACAATATGACGTCATTACATCGCATTATCGCGCGATGATCGACCATTATGGCGAAATCACCGGGGTCAATATGGCGCGCAAGCACCTCGGCTGGTACGTCAAGGGGCTGCACGGTTCGGCCGAGTTTCGCAACCAGGTCAACCAGATCCCCGACAGCAAGGGCGTGCTTGCCGCGCTCGAAGCCTTTTACGGGCCGCATCTGACCAGGGCGGCTGCATGAGGCCGGCTGCGTGAGCGCCCAGACGTCGAGCATCCCGACTTTCGACCATGACGAGCTGATCCAGTCGCACCCCGTCGCGACTTTGCTCATCGACCGCACCGGCGTCATCCTCTTCGTCAACGCCGCCGCCGAGCAACTCTGTAACACCGGCCGCGCCGCGATGGTCGGCCAGGTCGTCTATGACGTTATCGCGATGGACCGCAATTACCGCCAGCGGATGAGCGATCCCGCCTATTCGGCGCTGTTCGCGCATGGCGCCGATATTTCGGTGGGTGGGCGCAAGGCGATCGCGGTCGATATGCAGATGGTGCCCTTTGGTCAGAACGGCCATCGTATCCTCGCGCTCGTGCCCTCGCAGCGCGAGGCCGAGATGATGGGCGGGGCGATCGGTCGCTCGGGGCGCGCTGCGGGCGCCGCCGCCTCGATGCTGGCGCACGAGATCAAGAATCCGCTCGCCGGCATCCGCGGCGCGGCGCAATTGCTCGAACGCGGCGCCGATGCCGGCAAAAAACGCTTCACCTCGCTGATCGTGGCCGAGGTCGATCGCATCGCGACGCTGATCGACCAGATGGAGCATTTCTCGCGCGGCCAGCCGATCGCCTGCGAGCCGCTCAACCTCTATCAGTCGATCCATCAGGCGATGGAGGCGGTGCGCGCGCGTCAGCTGCCCGGCATCCGGTTCGCCGAGGATTTCGACCCCTCGCTTCCGCTCGTGCTGGGTAATCATGACGCCATGGTGCAGATCTTGCTCAACCTGCTCACCAACGCCGGCGAGGTGCTGGCGGGGCGCGACGACGGCAATGTCCGCATCGCGACGGCGTACCGCCACGGCCTCTCGATCGACAATGGCGACGGGCGCGGCCGCATCCCGCTGCCGATCGAGGTCGCGGTCAGCGACAATGGCCCCGGCGTTCCGGCCGAGATTCGCGGCGACGTCTTCGATCCCTTCGTGACCACCAAGCGCGAGGGGCGCGGCCTTGGCCTCGCGTTGGTCGCCAAGCTTGCGCGTGACATGGGTGGCACCGTCCAGCATATGCGCGACGGCGACTGGACGCGCTTCCGTGTCCATCTTCCCGCGGCGCAAAAGGGACGCAGTGCATGAACGGCAAGACGATCCTGCTGGTCGAGGACGATCCGACGATCGCGCTGATCATCCGCGAAACGCTCGTCGGCGAATCGGCGGTGTTCGCGGCGGTGACGACGATCGCCGAGCGTAACGCCTGGCTCGCCGCCAACGACCCCGATCTCATCATCACCGACGTCGTCCTGCCCGACGGCGACGGCATCGACTCGCTGCCCGGCGCCGGGGTCGATCCCGACGTGCCCGTCATCGTGTTGTCGGCGCAGAATACGCTAGACACCGCGGTGCGCGCGACCGGCATCGGCAGCTACGACTATCTGCCGAAACCCTTCGACCTCGAGGATCTGACCACCAGCGTCCGCGCCGCACTCAAGCGTCGCCGCGCCGAACCCGCCGAAGCGGCCGAGGCCGGTCCCGCCGACAGCCACGGCCTCGTCGGCCGCGCCCCGGCGATGCAGGCGGTGTATCGCACCATCGCGCGCCTCGCCTCGAACGACCTCGCGGTGCTGATCCTCGGCGAATCGGGAACGGGGAAAGAGGTCGTCGCGCGAGCGATCCATGCCACCGGACTCCGCCGCGCCGGGCCGTTCGTGGCGATCAACATGGCGGCGATCCCGCGCGAACTGATCGAGGCCGAGCTGTTCGGCCATGAAAAGGGCGCCTTCACCGGCGCCCACAGCCGCAACGCCGGACGTTTCGAGCAGGCGGCGGGCGGCACCTTGTTCCTCGACGAAATCGGCGACATGCCGCTCGATGCGCAGACGCGGCTCCTCCGCGTGCTCCAGAGCAACGAATATTCGACCGTCGGTGGCAGCCAGGCTTTGCGCGCCGACGTCCGCGTCGTCGCCGCGACCCACCGCGACATGCGCACGCTTGTCGCCGACGGGCGGTTCCGCGAGGATCTTTTCTACCGCCTCAACGTCATCCCGGTCACCCTGCCGCCGCTGCGCGACAGGCGCAGCGACATCGCGGCGCTGATCCGCCATTTTGTCGAGGCGGGGCGTGCGTCCGGGCTTCCCGACCGCCAGTTCGCGCCCGCCGCGATGCAGATGCTCGAACGCTACGACTGGCCCGGCAACGTCCGCGAACTCGGCAATGTGGTTCAGCGGCTTGCGGTGCTGTCGCGCGACACGGTCGTGGCGCTGCGCGACGTCGAGGCGGTGCTGCACGAGAGCGGGGAGGGGACACCTCTCGTCGTCGATCCCGCCGACGCCATCGGCCGCGCGGTCGATGACTGGGCCCGCGAGGCGCTCGCCGCTGCCGGACAGGACGGCGATATCCACGACCGGTTGCAGGCGATCGTCGAAACTGCGCTCCTCCGCCGCGTGCTGCGCGACGTGCGCGGTAACCAGCTCGAGGCGGCCCGCCGCCTCGGCATCAACCGCAACACGCTGCGCAAGCGGCTGGGCCAGCTCGATATCGACCCGACGCGGGTTTGAGGGGAGGCGGCGGGAACTAAAAAGCCGCGCTATAAATCCGTTCGTGTCGAGCGCAGTCGAGACACCGTGAAGGCAAGCGCGCGCTCACCGTGTGTCGACATCGCGAGACACCAGCCGGAGTTGGGGCGGGCCGCGTCCCAACCCCAAACCCAACACACACCCCCC
>JAEULK010000078.1 GCA_016793775.1 Sphingopyxis sp.
ACCATCCTCGATGACTTGTCAGCACAGGACTTCAACGCCATCATCGCCAAATACAACAACACACCCAGAAAATGCCTCGGCTTCCTCACCCCAGCCGAAATCTTCTCACCGTTGCACTTCAAATGTGAATCCACACCCGGATCAAGTCCGGGGTGACGCATAGGGGGCGGGGCAGCACTTTATCGTCATGCCGGGCTTGACCCGGCACCCGCTTTTCTTCTTGAAGTATCAGGCAGGCTCCGGATCAAGTCGGCCGAGTTACGGGCCTCGTCCGAGGGTGACGAAACAGGAATGTTCGGGGGTCCTATGAGCGGGTTCGAGTTCGTCTTTTCGCTGTTCGGGCTGATCCTCGGGCTCGCGCTGGCTGAGGGGCTGGGCGGGTTGGCGCGGGCAATGAAGGCCAGCCACCGCGTGCGCATCGGCTGGCCGACCGCCTTGCTCGGGCTGTTCGTGTCGTGCGACGTCGTGACCTTCTGGATGTACGGCTGGGCGGTGCGCGACCTGATCCCGATCAGCTGGCCGATGCTGTTCGGCGGCTTTCTGGTCACCGCGCTCTATTTCGTCGCCGCGAGCCTCGTCTTTCCCGACGATCCCGAGGAATGGAGCGACCTGAACGCCCATTTCGACAAGCATCGCCGCAAGGTGATCGGCGCGGTGCTGCTATGCAATATCGCGTTGTTCGCGACGGTGGTGTGGCTCGACGGGTTTCCGGCGCCGACGCCGCGCAGCCTGGTGATCGCATGGAGCTTCTTTCCCGTGTCGGCGCTGGGGATCGCGGTGAAGGACCGGCGGGTGACGGTGGGGTGCCTGGCGTGGCTGATCGCGCTCTATCCGCTGTCGGCGGTGTGGCATTGACCCAATTCCCCTCCCTTTAGGGAGGGGTTAGGGGAGGGCATGTCGGGTTGCGCGGGAAGGTTACAGTCCCTCCCCAAACCCCTCCCGCAAGCGGTAGGGGCTACAGCCTATTTCCCCGCCGCCAGCATCGGCGCCAGATATTGCCCGGTGTAGCTGCGCGGGTTCTTCGCGACCTGTTCGGGGGTGCCCTCGGCGACCACTTCGCCGCCCTTGACCCCGCCCTCGGGGCCCATGTCGACGATATGGTCGGCGGTCTTGATGACGTCGAGATTATGCTCGATCACGATCACGCTGTTGCCCTGTTCGACCAGTTGCTGGAGCACTTCGAGCAATTTGCGGACGTCCTCGAAATGCAGGCCGGTGGTCGGTTCGTCGAGGATGTAGAGCGTCTGTCCGGTCGAGCGGCGCGACAATTCCTTGGCGAGCTTCACCCGCTGCGCCTCGCCGCCCGACAGCGTCGTCGCCTGCTGCCCGACCTTGATATAGCCGAGCCCGACGCGGACGAGCATCGCCATCTTCTCGCGGATCGCGGGCACCGCCTTGAAGAATTCGGCCGCATCCTCGACCGTCATGTCGAGCACGTCGGCGATGCTGTGGCCTTTGAACTTCACCTCGAGCGTTTCGCGGTTGTAGCGTTTGCCGTGGCACGTCTCGCACGTCACATAGACGTCGGGCAGGAAGTGCATCTCGATCTTGATCAGCCCGTCGCCGGTGCAGGTCTCGCAGCGCCCGCCCTTGACGTTGAAACTGAAGCGTCCGGGCTTGTAGCCGCGCGCCTGGCTTTCGGGGAGGCCCGCGAACCAGTCGCGGATGATGGTGAAGGCGCCGGTGTAGGTCGCGGGGTTCGATCGCGGGGTGCGGCCGATCGGCGACTGGTCGATGTCGATGACCTTGTCGCAATGCTCCAGCCCCTTCAGGCTGTCGTGCGGCCCCGCGACCATCCGCGCGCCGTTGAGCACGCGCGCCGCGCTGGCATAGAGCGTGTCGATGATCAGGCTCGACTTGCCGCTGCCCGACAGGCCGGTGACGCAGGTGAAGGTGCCGAGCGGAATCTTGACCGTCACATTGTCCAGATTGTTCGCGCGCGCGCCCTTGAGCACCAGGTCGAAGCCATTGCCCTTGCGGCGGTGCTTCGGGATCTCGATGCGCCTGGTACCGTTGAGATAAGCGGCGGTCAGGCTCTTCTCGCTCTTGAGAACCTCGTCGAGCGACCCTTCGGCGACGATCTCGCCGCCGTGCAGCCCCGCGCCGGGGCCCATGTCGACGACATAATCGGCGTGGCGGATCGCATCCTCGTCATGCTCGACGACGATCACCGTGTTGCCGAGGTCGCGGAGGCGTTTCAGCGTCGCGAGCAGGCGATCATTGTCGCGCTGGTGCAGGCCGATGCTGGGTTCGTCGAGGACGTAGAGCACGCCGCTGAGGCCGCTGCCGATCTGCGAAGCGAGCCGGATGCGCTGGCTTTCGCCGCCGCTCAATGTGCCGCTGGTGCGGTTGAGGTTGAGGTAATCGAGCCCGACATTGTTGAGGAAGCCGAGACGTTCGTTGATTTCCTTGAGGATCGCCTTGGCGATCTGGCGCTGGGTGTCGTTCAGCTTCGCGTCGAGCGTGCCGAACCATAAGAGCGCGTCCGCGACCGAGCGCTGCGCCGACAGGCTGATATTCTCGCCCGCGATCTTCACCGCGAGCGGTTCGGGGCGCAGCCGCGCGCCGTGACACGTCTCGCACGGCTGCGGCGTCTGATATTTCGACAGCTCCTCGCGCATCCATGCGCTCTCGGTCTGCAACATCCGGCGGTTGAGGTTGCCGATCACGCCCTCGAAGGCTTTGTGCGTCGTGTAGCTGCGCTTGCCGTCCTTGAAGGTCAGCTCGACGGGCTTGCCGCCGGTGCCATAGAGGATGACGAGCTGCACCTCGCCGGGCAGGTCCTGCCACGGCGTGGCGAGGTCGAAACCATAGGCTTTGCCCAGGCTTTCGAGCACCTGCATATAATAAGGCGAGGGCGGGTTCGATTTCGCCCAGGGCACCACCGCGCCCTTTTTCAGGCTCAGCGCATGGTTGGGGACGACGAGGTCGGGATCGAACTCCTGCCGCTCGCCGAGCCCGTCGCACGCCGGGCACGCGCCCTGCGGCGCGTTAAAGCTGAACAGCCGCGGCTCGATCTCGGCGATCGTGAAGCCCGATACGGGGCAGGCGAATTTTTCGGAGAAGATCAGCCGGTTCGCGGGGATGCCCGCGCCCTTCATCGCACCGCCGGTATCCTCTTCCTCGCGCCCCGGGACCGGCCCGTCGGCGAGATCGACATAGGCGAGCCCCTCGGCGAGCTTGAGTGCGGTCTCGAAGCTGTCGGCGAGGCGGGTGCCGAGGCCTTCGCGCACCGCGATACGGTCGACGACGACCTCGATGTCATGCTTGTACTTCTTGTCGAGCGCCGGCGCTTCGCCGATCTCGTAAAATTCGCCGTCGATGCGGACGCGCGTGAAGCCGTCCTTCTGCCACTGCGCGAGTTCCTTCTTATACTCGCCCTTGCGGCCGCGCACGACGGGGGCGAGCAGATAGGCGCGCGTGCCCTCGGGCAACTCCATCACGCGGTCGACCATCTGGCTGACCGTCTGCGCGCTGATCGGCTCGCCGGTGGCGGGAGAGTAAGGAATGCCGACGCGCGCCCAGAGCAGGCGCATATAGTCGTAGATTTCGGTGACCGTCGCGACGGTCGAGCGCGGGTTGCGGCTCGTCGTCTTCTGCTCGATGCTGATCGCCGGCGACAGCCCATCGATATGCTCGACGTCGGGCTTCTGCATCATTTCGAGGAACTGGCGCGCGTAGGCGGAGAGCGACTCCACATAGCGTCGCTGGCCCTCGGCATAGATGGTGTCGAAAGCGAGGGACGACTTGCCGCTGCCGCTGAGGCCGGTGATGACGACAAGCGCGTCGCGCGGCAGATCGACGTTCACGCCCTTCAGATTATGCTCGCGCGCACCGCGCACCGAAATATGGGTGAGACTCATGGGAGGGGTGTGTTCCAGATTTGTTCTTGCCGCGCAAGGGGCGCGTTGGCGCAAAGATAGGGATCGCGGGGCGTCGCCGCAATGGCGCTGGATTTGGCGTTTCCGTCCTATACGGGGCAGCCTTCCTACTTTCCTCTGCACCTGCTTTTGAGGGGGAGCGAATCATGAAATTGGGGCGTTTTATATTGTCCGCGACATCCGCTGCGGCGCTGTGCGTTACGTCGGCTTGCACCACGGTGGAAGGAGCGCGGCCCGATATTGCGGCAAAACCACTTCCAAGCCGGTTGGACGAGATCGCCTATATCAACGCGCTTCGCGCCGCCTATGCGGTTTCGGACGACGAATATTGCTTCACCGGCGAAGGCCTGCAGGCGTTCAAGGCAAAGCTGAGCCAAGGCTATCGGAGCACCGACGATCCAGAGAATTTTCTGGCGGCGAATTCCTGTCTGAAATTCAAGGATGTCGCGTCCGACGAGGACGACGCAAAGGCCGAGCTGACGAATTATATGGCCGCCGGGTTCGGCCTGACCGATATCTATTGCAAACGATTCTTCGTGGTCGCGAGCGAAGCGCAGCAGAATCGGCAGTTCGGGCGCAATCTGAACAACGGGGTCGATACGCTGGTGGGTTCGATCCTGACGCTGAGCGGCGCCGGTCCGACCGCGATAGGCATCACGAACGGGTCGTTCGGCCTGATCGACGGGACGCTCGAGGGCTTCGATCTCGCCTATCTCGTCGGACCCGACATGCCGGAGGTCGAGCGGTTGGTGAAAGCCGAGCAGACATTGTTCAAGCAGACCGTGTTCGACGAGAACGGCAAGGCTTTCCCGAGCAACTATGCATCGGCCCGGTCGGTGATCGAAGCCTATGCGGGCATATGCTCGTTTACGGGCATGCGGCAACTCGTCTCGAAGTCGGTTTCGGACAAGACCGATACGTTGAATCAGAAGGTCGAGGACAAACGCAACGAAGGTGGTCAGCCGGGCGCGGGGGATGGCACCCCCGTACCGGTCGGCGCCCCTGCGCCAACGAACCAGCCGCTGATCCAATCGGTGATTGTGCCGGTCGGGTAATATTGGACTGCCGAAGGACATGCCATGCCGAATTTCGCCATCCCCGGATCGAAGCTGGATCTATTAAAGCAGGCCCGGCGAGAGGGCTTTTCGGTGAGCGAGTGGCAAGGATTGGATGCCGAGATCGGGGTACCTTTGCGCGCGATCTGGCTGGACGAAAACGATGCCCAGATCGGCGCGGAACTGGAGTTCGCGCCAATCCAGTTCGCCCTGACCGAAGGCTTCGCTCCCGATGGCAGCATCGGCGCCGAACCGGTGGCGCGCGAAATTCCCTTCGAATTCGCGGCCCCGGCCGGGGCGCGAAATCTGCAATTGCTGTGGGGTGACGACCGCCTGACCGTGGCGGTCGAAGAACTGGCTCGTCCGCAGTCGATGCCGGGCGACCCAGTCGTGCGAAATTTTCCCGACGACGATCGCGGCTATTATTATCCGGTATTTTCGGATGGCTTTCTCGACGCGGAAACTTTTTTCGCACGCGTCCGGGACCTGACCGATTGGATCCGCGCGCAGCCGCCGTTCAACAGTCCGCAGTTGGCCACGCGTTTCGGGATGAAAGCCTGTTTCTGGTCGGCGCCGGCTGCCGGCGTCAGTCATTTCGGTGCGCCGCTGACTGGCCCGATGGTCTGTACGGTCGGCGGCGGCAGCCCGGTATTGCTCGGTTCGCAGGAAGATTCTGCGCGGCTGGTGGGTGCGTTCACCAACGAAGGGCAGGGCCTGATCCTGATGAACAGCAGCCAGCGTGGCGGCGCCGGTGGCAGTGCTCCCCATCGCTACCCCGCTTGGGCGAGCATTTCCGGTTGTCCGGGCGAGGACTGGCGTACGATAGCCTTGCACGAGATCGGCCACAGCCTGGGGCTCGAGGACGAATATGTACTGCCCGATCTGCCGGACTATGCGCAGTGGCGCGACGCGCCGTTCACGGGCGGCGCAAATGCGACCAGCGAAAAGAATCCCGACCGCGCGCCTTGGCGCGATATGCTCAATCTGGGAGGCGATACCGACCAGCCGACCGTCGCCCTGGACGAGCAGAACGCCGGTTGGATCGATCCCATGCCTGGCGGCAGACCGCTGATCGGCACCATCGCGGGAGCGCGTTATCACGAGAAATATTTCCGTCCGTCGGGCAACTGTTTGATGCGGAACCTGTCGGCGCCCCAATTCTGCGCCGTGTGCCAAAAACATATCATCGACAAACTGCGCTGAAGTGCCGGGCGTAGCGGACAAAGTCCTCATTTCCACCAACTCTCCAATGCCTTCGACCAACGTCCCCGCATCCGCTTGACCCGTTCCGACGCGCGGCGGACAAGCATGGCATCTTCGCCTGCCCCGGGGTTGGGTCGGCGCGCCAAAGGAGACTGGGGAATGAAGAAACATCTTGCAGGGGCCGCGGGCCTCGCGATCGCGGCGGCGCTCGTCGCCATGCCGGCGCTGGCGAAGGATGTAGCGCCGACCGCTTCGGTGATGATGGAGGCCGGCGACGATGCGCCGGCAACGGGCGACGCGTCGCTGAAGGCGCTGACTTTCGGCAGCTGGGGCGTCGACCTGAACGCGCGCGACACGTCGGTGATGCCGGGGGACGATTTCGATCGCTTCGCCAACGGCGGCTGGTTCGCCAAGACCGAAATTCCGGCCGACCAGGCATCGGCAGGGGTCGATTACGACGTCTATAATCTGACCCAGCGCCAGCTGCGCCAGCTGGTCACCGGCGCACCCGCGACGGGCCAGGTCGGCGGCCTGTACCAGAGCTTCATCGACGAGGCGCGGGTCGAGGCGCTGGGCGCCAAGCCGCTGATGGCCGACCTTGCCGCGGTGGCCGCGATCAAGGACAAGACCGAACTGGCGCGCTTCATGGGCGCGTCGCAGGGGGCGTTCGGCATGACCATCGTCGGCGGCGGACCCTATGCCGACACCGACGATCCGACGGTCAATGTGCTGTGGCTGGGACAGGGCGGGCTGGGCCTGCCCGAGCGCGAATATTATCTCGACGCGCAGTTCCAGAAGGAGCGCGACGCCTATCGCGCCTATATCGTGCGCACCTTGGGCCTGACGGGGACCAAGAACCCCGATGCCGCGGCCGATGCCATCATGGCGTTCGAGACCGAGATCGCCAAGGTCAGCTGGAAGATCGCCGACCGCCGCGACATCGGCAAGATCAACAACCCGATGTCGTCTGCCGAACTCGCCGCCTATGCGCCGGGGCTCGACTGGGATGCGTGGTTCGCGGGCGCGGGCATCGCGCCGCAAAAGCGGATGATCGTCAACGAAACGACCGCGGTGCGCGATATCGCGGCGCTTTATGCCAAGACGCCGCTCGAGACGCTGAAGCTGTGGGAGCAATTCCATGTCGCCGATCAGGCGGCGCCCTATCTGTCGAAGGCGTTCGTCGATAGCCGCTTCGACTATAACAAGGTGCTGAGCGGCGTGTCCGAACTGCGTCCGCGGTGGAAGCGCGGGCTGACGCTCGTCGACGGCAGCCTCGGCGAGCTGGTCGGCGAAACCTATTCGAGCCGATATTTTCCGGCGAGCGCCAAGGCGAAGATGGAGGCGCTGGTCGCCAACCTCAAACTCGCGATGGGCGACCGCATCCGCGCCAACAGCTTGATGGCGCCGGCGACGAAGCAGGCGGCGCTCGCGAAGCTGGAAAAGATGGACGTCATGGTCGGCTATCCCGACAAATGGCGCGACTATGCGGCGCTGAAGATCGACCCGACCGACCTTTACGGCAATGTGAAGCGCAGCGGCCAATTCGAATATGCGTATAGCCTGTCGGATCTGGGCAAGCCGGTCGATCGCAAAAAATGGTCGATGAATCCGCAGGAAGTGAACGCCTATAACGGCGGCCTCGAGAACAAGATCGTTTTCCCTGCGGGCATATTGCAGGCGCCTTATTTCAGCGAAAGCGTCGACGATGCGGTCAATTATGGCGCGATCGGTGCGGTGATCGGCCATGAGATCGTTCATGGTTTCGACGACCAGGGCCGCAAGATCGACGCGAACGGCGCGGTACGCGACTGGTGGACGCCCGAGGATGCGGCGAAGTTCGATGCGGCGGCCAAGGCGTTCGGGGCGCAATATGCGACCTATGAGGCGGCGCCCGGCGCCTTCATCAACCCCGATCTGAGCGAGAATATCGCCGATCTGGCGGGGCTGGAGGTCGCCTATGACGCCTATCATCGTTCGCTGGACGGCAAGCCCGCACCGGTGATCGACGGACTGACCGGCGACCAGCGCTTCTTCCTCGCCTTCGCCCAGGCCTGGCGCGACAAGGCGCGCGAGGATTCGATCAAGCAGCAGGTGGCGAGCGAGCCGCACAGCCCGGCGCGATGGCGCATCATCGGTCCGGTGCGCAACGTCGATGCATGGTACACGGCGTTCGGCGTCGGCGCGGGCGCCAAATATTATCTGAAACCCGAAGAGCGCACCAAGATATGGTAAGCGGTCAGTCGGATAGGGCGGGGGCGGCGGTCGGTCGTCCCCGCAGCATCATGACGGCCAGCGAGAGCGCCGCGCCGACGATGACGAACAGCGCTGGGAAGCCGCCAAGCACCGACATCATGCGGATACCGTCGAGCCCCGCCGCCGCAACCAGCACCATCGCGACCAGCCCGACGGTGACGCCCCAGACGATCTGGGTCCACAGCGGCGCCTCGGGCTGCTCTGGGGTGATGCCGTGCGTCGACAGCGCGCTCATCGCCGAGACATTGGCGTCGGCGCCGGCGACATAGGACAGGAAAATCGCGAACAGCACGACCGCGGTCATCGCGGGGCCCCCGCCGAGCGCGTCGAACAGGCGGAACAGGATCGGGTCGGGACCTTGTGCGGTCAGGATCGCGTAAAGGCTGGCCCCGTTTTGCTGGTCGGTGACGATCGCCGCGCCGGCGATCGCGGTCATCCACGCGGCGCCGAACAGCGACGGCAGGATCAGGTTGAACAGGATGAAGGCGCGCACGCTGTAACCGACCGCGAGCCGGCCGAGGAAGAGCGCGGTCACCGGCGCCCAGGCGAACCAATTGCCCCAATAGAAGATCGTCCACTGCCGGCTCCAGTCGCCGTCGACGTCGAGGCCGAGGTTGCGGGGGACGAAGGTCGCGACATATTCGCCGGCGCCGCGCAGCGACAGGCCGAGCATTTCGACGGTCGGCCCCGCAACGACGACGAAGGCGATGATCGCGAAGAAAATCCAGGTGTTGAGCACCGACAGCCCGGCGATGCCCTTCTGGAGGCCCGTCGCGGCAGAGATCAGGAAGCTCGCGACGATGACGACCATGATCGCCCAGCGCAGCCCGGCGCCGCCGGCGAAACCGCCGAGCACCTCGATCCCGCCCGCGAGCGACAGGATACCGGCGCCCATCGATGCCGCCATGCCCGCGACCAGCGCGTAGAGGCAGACGATGTCGATCGCCGAGCCGACCTTGCCATGCGCGCGCTGGCCGAGCAGCGGGACGAACAGCGACGACAGGCTGAAAGGTTCGCGGCGGTTATAATAGACGAGCGCGAAGGCGAGCGCGGCGACGGTGTAGATGCCGTACGGCGTCAGCGTCCAGTGGAGGAACATCGTCGACATGGCGAAGGTCGCGGCGGCGTCGCTGCCCGGCTCCAGCCCCAGCATCGGGGGCGGGGCGTTGAGGTGGAACAAGGGCTCGGCGGCGCCCCAGAACAATATGCCGGTGGCGATGGTGGTGCACAGCATCACCGCGAACCAGCGCCAGCGGCCGAGCAGCGGCTTGGCGTCGGGGCCGCCGATGATCGTCTTGCCCAACGGGGACAGCGCGACGGCGCCAAGGAGGGCGAGGAAGGCCAAGCCCGCCCCCGCAAAGACGGGGCCGAAGTAGCGCAGGATCCAGTCGTTAAGAGCGACTTCGGCGGCGACGAATGCCGATCTTTGCCACAGGCTGAAGCCGACCGCGGTCGCCAATATGACGAGCGGCACAAAAAAGACCGGGCGATTGAGGCGGCGCGGCGGTGGGGCTGGCAAAACGGGTCGCTCGACAGGAGGATGAAGAGGCCAACATGGCGGGATGGGCGCCGCGGGTCAAACCCTGTCGGAACGGCAGGCGTCGACGCGCGTTTGCCGGTCATATCCCTTCAAAGGAGAGTTTCGATGGCCAGGACGATTTTTACCATTGTCGGCGCGGTCGCGCTGCTCGCCGGGACGCAGGCGGCGGCGCTCGCACCGCTGCCCGACGGGACGACGAGCGAGGAACGCGCCAACACCGCGCGGCTCAACGCCGAACAGCGCGCGCGTGGCGAAGCCGAACAAGCCGCCTATGAGCAATCGCTGGCCGCCAACGCGCAGCAGGAAGCCAATTCGCAGGCGGTCTTCGCCGAAGAAACCGCCGCCTATGAAGCGGAAAAGGCCCGCGTCGCCGCCATGTCGGCCGAAGAGCGCATCCAGTGGGAAGCCGATGTCGCGGCGTGCAAGGCGGGCGACACGACGCGATGCGCCAAGCCGGCGGTGCCGCCGCAGCCCTGATCTGTGGATTGCTCGCGCCGCTATTGTGCGGGTACGGGCGGGGTTTCGGGAACCGGCGGCGGCGGATCGGCCGCCGGTACCATGACGACCGGCGGTTCGGGCGGTGTTTCGGGCACCGGCGATTGCATCGCGATTTCGCGTGCCGCTGCGGGATCGTCGAAGCGTCCGCCATAGCGATAATCGGCCGATGGTTCGGCGCCATAGTCGATTTCGACCGCGCCCAGTTCGCGAAAGGCGTCGTCCATCCGTCCGTCATCGCTGGCGTCGTGGCGGATGCCGCGGCCATAGCTGCCTGCGCAGTCGTAACAGGGTTCCAGCGCTGCGGGCGGCGGCCCGGGGGCGTGGGGATTGCCGGTCAGGTCGGCGTAGGACGCCAGCCGATCGCCGCGCGCGCCCTGCTCACCGAGCACCAAATGGCCGAAAAACAGGCCGACGGCCGCGCCGATCAGCGCGAATCCGAGCCATGTCAGGATGGTCCTGGGTGTCCCGCGACCGGTCATGGCGAGGGAACGCTGCGTTTCGATGGCGGTTGCATGCGATTTTCCGGACAGCCTTCGGCCATTCGTCGATGCCCGAATGCGCTTCGTCTGGCAATCGACGGCTCGTTTCGTCCGGTCGAACCCCGACTGCGGGGCGCCGCTAAAGCGCCTATTCCTTCAAATGCGGGATGCGGAGACCTCGGCCTCCCCGGTCCGGGTTTTCGTGTCCCGCATCCCCCGCAGAGAGGACTCCCCCCATGGCGAAACTTATTCCGATCCTGCTGGCAGCGCCGATCGCGCTCACCGGCCTTTCCCTGCCCGCAGCGGCGCAGGACGATCCGTCGGTCGACAAACGATCGGTCGCGGTCCGTTACGACGATCTCAACCTGGCGAACGCGGCGGGCCGCGAACGCCTTTCGGCCCGCGTACAGTCGGCCGTGCGGCAGGTGTGCGGCGTCAGGTCGGCGCGCGACGCCTGGGAACGCCAGACCGCGAGCAAGTGCAAGGATGCCGCGATGCGCGACGCCGACGGGAAACTGGCGGCGCTGTTCGAACGCAACGGCACAGCCTTCGCCGATGCCGGTTCGCTGGTCGTCGCTACCCAATGACGGCGGTGGCCGGTTAGCCCGGTGACGCAGGCGGTCATGCCTCGGCATGGCCGCCTTTTTTGTCAGCCCTGCATGATCGCCTTGACGTCGTGGAGATAGGTGCGGCCGATGCGGTGCACGCCGCCTTCGCCGAGATCGACGCTCCACGCCCCGTCGCCATGATGCTTGAGTCCGGCTATGCCGTCACGGCGCACCATTTTCGAACGGTGGATGCGCATGAACTGGTCGGGGTCCATGCGCGCTTCGAGCGATTTGATCGTCTGGTGGATCAGCCAACTGCGCGCGCCGACGTGCAGGCGCATATAGTCGCGCTCGGCCTCGATCAGGTCGACCTGCCCGGCATCGATGCGCAGCATCTCGCCGCGATTCTGTACCCAGAATTCGCAGATCCATTTGCTTTTGGGCGAGCGTCCGCGGTCGGCGGCGCGCCATTCGCGCACCCGCGCCAGCGCGCGGCCAAGGCGGTCGGGCGACACCGGTTTCAGCAGATAATCGACCGCCGCCACGTCGAACGCCGCGACCGCATATTGATCGAACGCGGTCACGAAGATCACCGCCGGCGGATTGTCGAGCCGGTCGATCGCCGCCGCGACATCGAGCCCGTTGAGTCCGGGCATGGCGATGTCGCAGAGGACGAGGTCGGGCGCCAGCGCGTCGACGAGGCGCAGCGCCGAGGCGCCGTCGGTCGCGGTGCCGACCAGCGATACGCCGTCCTGTTGCCCGGCCAGAATCTGGAGCCGTTCGATGGCGAGCGGTTCGTCGTCGACGATCAGCGTGCGGAGCGTCCGGATCATCATGTCAGCACCCCCGCTGCGCGAGCGGCAGCCATAGCGACACGACGAACCCGCCCTCGTCCGATGGCCCCCATTCGCAGCCCGCGGTCGGCCCATAGCGCGTCATCAGCCGCTCGCGCACATTGCGCAGGCCCAGGCCGGTGCCGGCGTCGGGCACCGGGGCGTTGGCGTCGATGTCGTTTTCGATCCGCAGCACGAGCAGGCCATATTCAGCGCTGGCGGCCAGGCGGATGGCGATCGTGCCCTTGCTGGGCGCGACGCCATATTTGATCGCATTTTCGATGATAGGTTGCAGGATCAGGACGGGCACGCAGGCGTGGTCGAGCTCCTTCGGCATCGCCACTTCGACATGCAGCCGGTCGGGAAAGCGCGTCTGTTCGATGTCGAGATAGAGGCGCTGGAGGGCGATCTCCTCGTCGAGACTGACCAGCTGTTCGGGATCGATCGCGAGGCTGGAGCGGAGGAAGGAGGAGAGGTTGATGATCATCGTCTCCGCCTCCGCCTTCGATCCGCGCATAACCAGCGTCGACAGCGAGTTCAGCGTGTTGAACAGGAAGTGCGGATTGACCTGATAGTGGAGTGCGCGCAGCTGCGCGGTCTGGGCCTCGAGGCGATAGCTGTCGGCGCGGCGCTCGACCGCGTGCATCTCGTTCGCATAGCCGAAGGCGACATAGAGCGCGGCCCATACGGCGAAAAAGAAATACCAGCGGATCGAACTGTCGAGGATCAGCACCATTTCCCAGGCGATCGGGTATTTTTCCTGCACTTCGGCAATGATCGTCTCGGTATCGGGACCCGGAAACCAATAATAGAAAACGAGCAGATTGATCGAGGCGTAGAGGATGACCAGCGGGATGGCGGTGCCCATCGCGGCGGCCAGACGGGCGCCGAAGCTCTTGGGCTGGAAACGCTGGAGCAGCTGATAAAGGACGAAGGTGCATGATATGCCGGCGATCACGACGATCGCGCGCTTATACGCGAATTCCCATTGGTCGGGCGCGCCGGTCAGTATCGAGAGACCGGTGGTGATCAGGAAGTAGAGCATCCACATCGCGATGATCGAACCGATCGCGACGCGCGGATCGACGCGCGCGTCGGCGGCGCGCCAGTCGGGCGCGGAGGCGAGAAATCTGGCGCGGCGGTCGCTTTGGGCCAGTTTGCGGTCGGACATATTCATTGGCGCCCTCCTAGACCAAGCCGGCGTCCCATGCGAGTCGGCACTGGGCCGCCAGTCGAACATCGGGGCAAGTTGGTCGAAAGCTGAAGCGGCGATGAATGGCGCGGTTCAGCCGGCGGCCTCGGGCATCGCGCGGCGCCAGCGACCGCGCCGATAGACGGCCCAGGCGAGCGCCAGCGAGGCGAGCGAGGAGAGCGGGAAGCTCCACCACAGGATATCGCTGCCGATGAGCGGATAGCCGAAATAATAGATGCCGAGGCGGATCGGGAACATCGACAGGAACAGGATGATCAGCGGCGGGACGACCGAGCCGTTGGCGCGCAGGGTGCTGATCAGCACGATGGTGGTGCCGAAGGGCAGGAAGGTCCAGGTCGCGATGAACTGGATATTGCGCGCGACGTCGATCGCTTCGCTGCCGCTGCCGAGGAACAGCGCGAGCGCGGCGCGGTCGAACAGCAACAGCAGCGCGATGAGGATGCCGGTCATGATCAGGTTGATCGCGATGCCGCTGTTGGTGACGCCGGCGACGCGGTCCCAGCGCTGTGCGCCGATATTCTGCGCCGCCATCGAGCTGACCGCGGCGCCGACCGCGAGGGCGGGCATCTGGATATAATTCCACAGCTGCAACGTCGCGCCATAGGCGGCGGCGGTGACGAGCCCCTCGCGGTTGACGAGGCCGACCATGATGAGGCCGGCGCCCGAAATGACGAGCATCTGCGCACCCATCGGCAGGCCGCGCCCGATGATGAAGCGCAGTTCGCTCCATTTGGGGAGCAGATAGGCGAGTTCGCGGCGGCGCAGCCGGAGGACATGGTTCTTCGCGTAGAACCAGGCGATCATGCCGGTGAGGGCGACGACGCCTGCCAGCGCGGTCGCCAGCGCGCTGCCCGCGATGCCGAGGCGCGGGAAGGGGCCGAGGCCGAGGATCAGCACGGGGTTGAAAGCGATGTCGAGCACGACCGCGAGGACCATGAAGCGCAGCGGTGTCACCGCGTCGCCCGCGCCGCGTGACGCCATCATCAGCGTGACCGACAGCATCGAGGCGGGCACCGCAAGGAAGGTGACGCGCAGATAGTCGTGCGCGAGGGTGAAAGCCTCGGGCGGGGTTTTGAGCAGGCGCAGGATCGCGTCGGAGGCGAACCAGCCGATGATCGCGATGACGACCGAAAAGATCAGCGCGAGGCCGATCACCCCGCCGGTGGCGCGCCGCGCGGCGTCGATGTCGCCGCGCCCCATCGACTGGCCGATCAGCACCGTCGCGGCCATGCCGAAGCCGAAAAAGGCGCCGAACATCAGGAACATGATGATGTTCGCATTGGCGGTGGCGGCGAGCGCGCTTTCGCCGAGGAACTGCCCGACCCAGATCGAATTCACCGAACCCGACAGCGTTTGCAGGATGTTCGACGCCAGCGTCGGCAGCGCGAACAGGATGAGCGTTTTGGCGATCGGCCCGCTGGTCAGGTCCATCCGCCCGCCGCCGCGAGCGGTCTGGCGCGGCGGCACCGGGCTTGCGGCCGGATCGGCGGCCGCGGCGACCGGCGTCGGCGTGACGGGCGTTTCGCCGTCGGTCACCCCAGGCGTGCCAGCGCGGCGGTCAGGCGGTCGGCTTCGGCCTCCTTGGCGGCGTGATCGGCGCGCGCCTTTTCCACCGCTTCGGGCTTGGCGCGTTCGACGAACGATGGGTTGTTGAGGCGCCCGGCGAGACCGCCCAGTTCCTTGGTCGCGGCGGCGTGCGCCTTGGTCAGCCGGTCGCGTTCGGCGGCGATGTCGATTACGCCTTCGAGCGGGACGGTGATGGTCTCGCCCTCGACGACGAGCTGCGCCGAGGCGCCTGCGGGAGCGGGATCGAAGCTGATGGCTTCGAGGCGCGCAAGGCGATCGAGCTGGGTTGCGAGCTTGCCCGTGCGGACTTGCAGCGACACCGGGAAATGCGCGGTCAGGCGGGCGCCCGGCGGCAGGCCGAGCTCGGCTTTGGCGGTGCGCAGTTCGCTGACCAGCTTGATCAGCCAATCGATGTCGGCGCTGGCGTCGGCATCCTTTTCGGCAGCGGGCGCAGGCCACTTCGCGGTAATCAGCGGATAGTCCGCCCGCTCGCCGAGGCCGGTCCACAGCTCTTCCGTGATGAAGGGCATGAAGGGGTGGAGCATCACGAGAATCTGGTCGAGCACCCAGCCGGCAACCGCCTTGGTTTCGTCGTCGATCGCACCCTTGATCAGTTCGAGATACCAGTCGCAGAAACGGTCCCAAGCGAAGCTGTAGATCGCATTGGCGGCATCGTCGAAGCGATAGGCGGCAAAGGCCCGGTCCATGGCCGCGACCGTTTCCACGACCTCGCCGATGATCCAGCGGTTGACCGGCAGCGTGGCGGCGGGCGCTTCGAGGCTGGTCGAGGCGGTGATGCCATTGGCCTCGCAGAAGCGCGCGGCGTTCCACAGCTTGGTCGCGAAATTGCGATAGCCCGCGAGGCGCGCGTCATCCATCTTGATGTCGCGGCCCTGGCTTTCCATCGCCGACATGAAGAAACGCAAGGCGTCGGCGCCATATTGGTCGATCAGCCCGAGCGGATCGACGACATTGCCCTTCGATTTCGACATCTTCTGCCCGTCGGGCGCGCGGACGAGACCGTGGAGATAGAGCGTATTCCACGGGACGTCCTGCATGAAATGCATGCCCTGCATCGCCATGCGCGCATCCCAGAAGAAGAGGATGTCGAAGCCCGAGATCAACACGTCATTGGGGTAGTGGCGGCGGACCAGGTCGCTATCCTCCGGCCAGCCGAGCGTCGCGAAAGGCCAGAGCGCCGAGGAGAACCAGGTGTCGAGGACGTCGGGGTCGCGTTCAAGAGCGACGCCTTCGCCCGCCTGTGTCTGTGCCTCTTCCTCGGTCTCGGCGACGAAGATCTGCCCGTCCTCGGCATACCACGCCGGGATGCGGTGCCCCCACCACAGCTGGCGCGAGACGCACCAGGGCTGAATATTCTCCATCCAGTTGAAGAAGGTCTTTTCCCACGTCTTGGGGACGATCTTGATCCGTCCGTCGCGCACCGCCTGCATCGGCGGCTGGGCGAGGGTGCCGGCGTCGACATACCATTGGTCGGTCAGCATCGGTTCGATCACCACGCCGCCGCGGTCGCCGAACGGCTGCATGATCATCTTGTCCTCGACCTTGATCATCAGTCCTTCGGCGTCGATGTCGGCGATGACGGCCTTGCGCGCGTCATAACGGTCGAGCCCGCGATAGACCTCGGGCACGAGGTTCAGCGTATCGATCTCGGCCGCAGTGGCGGCCGCGCCATGCGCGATCTCGACCGCGCGCGCCGAGGCCTCGGCATAGCTGGGGCCGTCGGCGCGCATCGCCGCGACCTCGTCCATCAGCCGGTACATCGGGATGTTGTTGCGCTGCGCGACGCCATAGTCGTTTTCGTCGTGCGCGCCGGTGATCTTCACCGCGCCCGAGCCGAAATCGGGGTCGGGATAATCGTCGGTGATGATCGGGATCAGGCGGCGATGCTCCTTGGGCCCGACCGGGATTTCGCAATATTTGCCGACGATCGGCCGATAGCGTTCGTCACCCGGATGCACCGCGACCGCGCCGTCGCCGAGCATCGTTTCGGGGCGGGTCGTGGCGATCGAGATATAGTCGCGCTCTTCCTGCAGCACGATATGGCCGTCGACGTCGCGCTCGACATAGGTGTAGGTTTCGCCGCCCGCGAGCGGATATTTGAAGTGCCACATATGGCCCGGCACTTCGTGCGATTCGACCTCGAGGTCCGAGATCGCGGTCTTGAGCGCGGGGTCCCAGTTCACGAGCCGCTTGTCGCGATAGATCAGCCCCTGCTTGTGCAGATCGACGAACACCTTGACCACGGCCCGCGTGAAATGCGGGTCCATCGTGAACTGTTCGCGGCTCCAGTCCATCGAGCAGCCGAGCCGACGCAGCTGGCGGGTGATCTGGCCGCCGCTTTCGGCTTTCCATTCCCAGACCTTGTCGACGAAGTCTTCGCGGGTGAAATCGGTGCGCTTCTGCTGGCGATCGTTGAGCTGGCGCTCGACGACCATCTGCGTCGCGATGCCGGCATGGTCGGTGCCGACGACCCACAACGCGTCCTTGCCGCGCAGCCGCTCGTAGCGGACGAGAACGTCCTGCAACGTGTTGTCGAGCGCATGGCCGATGTGCAGCGCGCCGGTGACGTTCGGCGGCGGGTTGACGATCGTGAAGGGGATCGCGTCGGGGCGCTCGGGGCGAAACAGCCCTCGGCTTTCCCATTCACGGGCCCATTTCGCCTCGATTGCGGCGGGATCGAATGTTTTTTCCATCGGCATAATGCGCCGCGCTTTGCCAGCCATGGTGCGGCGCGGCAAGGGGGCGGTTGGCTATTGGTGCAGCATTGCCTCGATTTCTTCGGGTGTGCGGCCTTGGCCCCACGCCATCACGATAGCGGCTGCGGAGATACTCGATCGCGTGTCATCCCCTTCGCCAATCAGGCCCAGCTCGGCGACGCTGTTGTCGAAAATCCAGAACCGATCGGCGTGATCCAAAAACCAGAGCGCCTGAACAATTGACCGTATCCGACGGGAGCGCGCTTTGTCGGCGGGCACATCGTGCCCCCTTTTCTGACCCTTAAGGCGATGCGATCAAGCTGCATCTGGACATCGCGCAATACCACATAAATGAAATGAACTTTGAAACCGCGCTCCTGTGCTTTTTCGACCAGTCGCCGATATTTGGGGCTCGACAGAACTGTTTCGACGCCAATGGTCTGATGAGCATCGAGCGATGCATCGAGCCAAGTTTCAATGCGCTGCACGGCGGCTAAATTTGCCGCGTCGAGTTCGAGACCTTCGGCGTCTTGGATTCGGATGGTGAGAAGGTCGGGATTGATGAACCACACCGAGCCGTCGAGCCCGGCCACGTCATTGCGGCCATATACGGTGCTTTTGTCCGAGCCGTTGGTCCTGCGACAATCCAGAAAATCGGCTGTTGGTGGCCTTTGCGGGCCAAAGTCAGCCCGTCAGGCCCAAATCACGATTTTCTTCGCGCGCATGGCGCGCGCTGGCCCGGAAGCCGGCGAGCAGGTCGGCGGTCAGCGTTTCCGAATTGGCGTCGATCACCCGGATGCGAACCTTGCGTCCATCGACCGTCGTCGAGCGATAGCTGGGCTTGCTCGGTTTGCCCGGATCGATCTTCTTCCGAACGAATTTGACGGTCATCATCGTCTCCTTGGCAACCAAGATAGGCACAATTGTCGGCCAAGGAACGCCCCCAGACCGGCGATCACACCGTTGCGGTTACTTCTTCAGATAGCTGTCCATCCAACTGAACACCGTTTGATACCATTGCACGCTGTTCGCACCCTTCAGCACCCAATGGTTCTCGTCAGGGAAGACCAGCAGTTGCGACGGGATGCCGCGGCGCTGGAGCGCGGTGAAGCTGGCGATCCCCTGCGTATAGGGGATGCGGAAATCCTTTTCGCTGGTGATGACCAGCATCGGGGTCTTCCACTTCGTGACGTGGTTCACCGGGTTCCATTTTTCATATTCTTCGGGAACGTCGTAATAGGTGCCGCCATGCTCCCATTCGTCGAACCATAGTTCCTCGGTCTCATAGGCCATGGCGCGCGCGTCGAAGACGCCGTCGTGCTGGACGAGGCATTTGAAGCCGTCGGGCCACTGGCCGGCGATCCAGTTGGCCATATAGCCGCCATAGGAGCCACCAAGCGCGCAGGCGTTGGTAATGTCGAGCGCCGCATCCTGCCTGCCCGCGGCGGCGAGGCCGAGCTTCAGATCCTCGAGCGGCTTGCCGCCCCAATCCTTGTTGATGCTGTCGGTGAAGGCTTGCCCGTAACCGGTCGAACCGTGGAAATCGATCGTTACCGCGGCATAGCCGGGCGCGGAGAACAGCCGCGGGTTCCAGCGCGTCGACCAGCTGTTGCCGAAGCTCGACTGCGGTCCGCCATGGATCAGGAAGGCGACGGGCAACTTGCCCTCGGCTTTCGCGGGCTTTACGATCTGGCCCCACACCTTGTCGCCGTTGGCGCCCGCGAATTGCAGCCGCTTGACATCGACCGGATCGATCTCGGCCATTTGCGCCTTGTTGACGTCGGTCAGGCGGATGACCTTGCCCTTGGCGTCGCGCACGAACAGGTCGGTCGGGTCGGCGATGCTGTTGCGGCTGTAGAGCAAGGCGCCGCCGGGCAGCGGGGTGACGTCGCCGATATTGCCTTCCCATTGCTCGGCGGTCGCCCTGAGCTTCTCGACCTTGCCGCTCTTGGCGTCGACCTTGAAAACGGGGTGGTCCAGAACATCCTGCGCGGTGACATAGAGCGCCTTGCCGTCGGGCGCCCAGGCGATCGAGGCGACCGAGCGGTCCCAGGCGTCGGTGAGCTTGCGCGTCTCGCCAGTCGCGAGGTCGCGGAGCATCAGCACCTGGCGGTCGGCCTCATAGGTTGGGCGAGCCATGGCGGCATAGGCGAGCCATTTGCCGTCGGGCGATGGGGTGGGCAGGGTATCGGTCGCTTCGTTGGTCTCGGTCAGGTTGACCGGCATCATCCGGCTGTCGATCAGCCAGCTATAGATATCGAGGTTGGTCGACATCGGTTCGTTCCGGTCGGCTTTGCGCAGCGTGAAATAGACGGTGCGGCTGTCGGTGCCCCAGGCCAGTTCCTCGCCGCCGCCAAAGGGCTTCGATGGGCTGTCGCCGACCAAGCCCGCATCGACCGCGCGCTCGGTCGTCGCCTTGCCGTCCACCAGGTCGAAGACGAAGGGGCGGCTGTAGGTCCCCGGCGTTTCCCATTCGTCCCAGTGGCGCACGAAACCCGCGCCGTCCTTGTAGAGGCGCCCGGTGCCGGGGCCGGGCAGCGCACCCTTGTCCTTGGCGTCGCAGCCGAAGCTCGTGCATTCCCGGGCGATATCGCCCCAGGCGAGCAATTTGCTGCCGTCGGGCGAAAGCTTGAAGCCCGAGACATCGGCCTTGGTATCGGTCACCTGCACCGCGGGGGTGTTCATCGACTGGAGATCGATGCGCCAGATCTGGCTCTTGCCCGAGGCGTTGGAGAGGAAGAAGAGCATGCCGTCCTTGTGGAAGGCGGGGGCGCTTTCATTCTTGTCGGCGGTATCGGCGATGCGCACCGGCGCCGCATCTTTGGCCTTGCGATCGACGAGCCACAGACCGGTCGAGCGCTTGTAGGTCTCGGGCGCAGTCTCGGTCAGCTGATAAACCACCCAGCGCCCGTCGGGCGACGCGGTCGGCGCGGCGACGCGCTTCAGCGTCGCCAAATCGACCTCGGTCATCGGCCGGGCGAAGGCGGGGGCGGAGAGGGCGGCGGTCAGCGCGATGGCGCTGGTGAGGATAAGGTTACGCATGCAACGGCTTTAGCGATGCGGCGGGCGGGTTCAAGGACGAACGGCCGGTTGGAGGGCGCAGCCGAGAAAGCAGGCCTGAGGCGCGGTCAATCAATCGTGTCTGGCCTATCCGCCGTCTTCGCGGCATCGCCCCGCGACCGAAGGAGAAGCCTGTGACCCAATCGGGCCCGAGTCGCCTGTTCAAACCGCTGATGGCGGGCGCGAGCCTGCGCGACCGGATGATCGGCAGCGCAGGGGCGTTGCTGGGCATCGGACTCGCGGGGCTGATCTGCGGGGCGCTGTTTCCGGCGTCGACGCCCTGGCTGATTGCCCCGATGGGGGCGTCGGCGGTACTCCTGTTCGCGGTGCCGTCGAGCCCGCTTGCCCAGCCCTGGTCGATCATCGGCGGTAACAGCATCGCGGCAATCGTCGGCATACTCGTCGCCAATGCCGTTTCGACCCCCGCGATGGCCGCGGCGCTAGCCGTCGCGACCGCGATCCTGGTGATGTCGCTGCTGCGCTGCCTCCACCCGCCGGGCGGCGCGGTGGCGCTGAGCGCGGTACTCGGCTGGTCGGCCATCGGGGGCCATGTGGTCGACTTCCTCGTGCCGGTTGCGATCAACTCCGCCGTGCTCGTCGGGGTCGGTATGACCTTTCATCGCTTTTCGGGGCACAGCTATCCGCATCGCGCGCGGCCGGTCGAAGGCAAACCGTCGGTTCCGGCGCCGGTCGGTGTGCAGATGGCCGATATAGATGCGGCGCTGGAGGATCTCGGCGAGACCTTCGATATCAGCCGGGAGAATCTGGCGCTCCTGCTCGAGCGCGCCGAGGTGCATGCGATGTCCCGGATCGGAAAGGGGCAGGCAGCCAGCTAGGGCAGGGGTTCCTCCTCGCCGTCGCCCGCCTTGTCGCATTTCTTCGGGTTCTTCGCCATCGCCTCGGCCCTGCGCCACGCCGTGCGGAACAGCCGGTCGCGTTCGGCCTTTGCCGCGAGGTCGAAACGCGCCTGCGCCACCGGACGGCCCATCGTGTCGCGCAGCGACAGCATCGCCGTCGGCCCGGTTTCGAGGCGTTCATAGGGATCGCCGTCCCAGTCGCTGCGGGTGAGGTCCGCCGAGGCGTAGCGATAGCGGTTCGCGCCGATCTTATATTCCGGTGCGAAACGTTCAAGGTCGGCGGTCCAGCTGTCGCCGCCATCGAGCAGGACGTGAAGCGTCACCCGGCGGAACGCCCGATCGGGGCCGCCGACGCTCGACACGTCGCCGACCGCGTTCGTGAGTTCGCCGATCGCATCGGCTTCGGCATCGTCGTAATAGATCGTCAGCCCGGGGGCGCCGAGGTCGGGATATTGGGACTTGCTCGTCTCGATACGCGGCGGTTGCCAGCTGACATAGCGGGTCAGCACCTCGCCGTTGGCGTCGATATGCATACCGACATCGACATGCGAGTCCTTGCTGCCCTTGGCGCCCGCCGAGCAGACCCATTGCCCGTCGACCTGCGCCAGCGCCGGTACAGGGGTGGCCAGCAGGGCTGCGACGAGTAGCGCGCGGATCATCGCACCAGGACCCCGCCCTTCATCACATGGTCGATCGTTTCAAGCGCGCCAATATCGGTCAGCGGATCGGCCTTGACCGCGACCATGTCGGCATAACGATCGGGGACGAGTACGCCGATGTCGGTGCGGCCCATTTCTTCGGCGGCGCGGCCGGTGGCCGACTGGATCGCCTCCATCGGGGTCATGCCATATTTGACCATATAGGCGAATTGCCGCGCGTTGAACCCGTGCGGATAGACGCCGGCGTCGGTCGCGAAGCCGATGTTAACCTGCAACTCGACCGCGCGGTTGAAGGCGGCGCGCTGGGCGTCGGTGGTCTCGCGGTTCTTGCGCAGATATTCGGCGGGCCAGCCCTCCTTGGTGCCGACATCCTCGATATAGTCGCCGTTGTAGATGTCCATCGCGAGCCAGGTGCCGTGCTTTTTGGCGAGTTGCAGCGTCGCCTCGTCGGCGAGGCTGGCATGTTCGATGCTGTCGACCCCGGCGTTGATCGCGTTCTGGATACCGATCGCGCCATGGGCGTGCGCGGTGACGCGTTTGCCGCGGGCATGGGCGACCTTGACGATCGCGGCCAATTGCTCGGGCGTCAGTTCGGGCGCGCCGGGTTCGGTGCCGATCGCGAGCACGGCGCCGGTGGCGATGGTCTTGATGAAATCGGCGCCATGGTCGAGCAGATAGGTCGTCCTCGCCGCCGCTTCCTCGGGCGTCGCGGCGACGCCGAGGCGCATGTCGGGCGGCAATTCCTCGTTGGGGACGACGCCGTTGAGTTCGCCGCCGCCCTTGGGAATGGTGAGGTAGGCGCCCGCGACCCACATGCGCGGGCCCGGCACGTCGCCGCGCTCGATCGCGTTGCGCAGCGTCACGTCGGTGAGGCCGCGATAGACACCGACGTCGCGGACGCTGGTGAAACCCGCGTCGAGCGTAACCCGCGCATTGCGCGCGCCGACGAGCACGGTTTCGGCGGGCGACGCCTTCAATGGCGCGGCGAGGTCGGCGCTCTGGCCGAGGTCGGCGAGGTGGGTGTGCAGGTCGATAAGCCCGGGCAGCACCGTATAGTCCGACCAGTCGACGACCGTGGCGCCGTCGGGTGCCTTGCCGCACGGGGCGACGTCCTTGATGCGTTCACCCTCGATGGTGATGCAATGACCTGTGCGCACTTCGTCGGTGACGCCGTCGATCAGCCGCCCGGCCTGGACATAGACGGTCCGGGCCGCGGCGGGCGACGTCGCAAGGAGCGCCGCCGCGGCCGCGCCGATCAGAGCGCCGCGCTGAACGTATCGCACTGGCGCGGATCCCCCGTTTGCAGGCCGCGGCGCAGCCAAGTCTTGCGTTGTTCGCTCGTCCCGTGGGTGAAGCTTTCGGGCACGGGGCGCTGGCCCGCCGAGCGCATCAGCGTGTCGTCGCCGATCGCATTGGCGGCGGTCATCGCTTCCTCGAGATCGCCCGCCTCCATCACCGGCTGGCCCGCGCTGTTGCGCGCGCGGTTTGCCCACACCCCGGCGTAGCAGTCGGCCTGCAATTCCATCTTGACCTGATAGGCATTGCCCTCGGCCTGCGAGGCGCGTTGCTGCGCCGCGCGCACCTTGTCCGAAATGCCGGTGATCGTCTGGATATGATGGCCGACCTCGTGCGCGACGACATAGGCCTGGGCGGCGTCGCCGGCCGCGCCGAAGCGGCTGGCGAGTTCGTCGAAAAAGGCGGTGTCGAGATAGACGCCCTGATCGGCGGGGCAATAAAAGGGACCCATCGCCGCCTGCGCCGCGCCGCAGCCCGAGCGGTTGCTTTCGGTGAAGAAGTTGAGCGTTGGGCGTTGGTATCCGCTGACGATGTCGCCCCAGACCTGATGCGTTGAGCCGAAGACGTTGCACGCGAATTTTTCGGCAGCCGTGTCGCAGGCGACATTCGTGCCGCCGCGGCTGTCGGCTTGCGGATCGACGCTTCCGCCGCCGCCCGACAGCATGTTCATGCCGCCGCCGAAGAAGAGGAAGGCGAGTGCGCCGAGCAGCAAGAGCGTGCCGCACCCCATCTTGCGCCCGAGCAGCATCGGGAGCAGGCCGATGAGCAGGCCACCCATGCCGCCACCGCCGCCGCCGCCACCAAATCCGCCGCCGCCGCGACCGAGGTCGCGAATGTCGTCGCCGGGATCATAATCGTCGAGGCGCATCTTGGGGGTCTCCAGCGCAAGTGTCGGTCGGTCCCGGTTGTGGCAGTAGCCCGGCGCAATTGGAAGAGGCTTCGCGGGGGCGTGGGATGGGCTTTGGCTTGCAATGGAGCGTGTTGCGGTGCACCAATCGCCGCCGCCCCGATCGAAGGATGCCCCCGAGTCCATGCCGCGCCGCGCCGCCCCCGCCGCCTTGCCCTTGCCCGACCTGGTTGTGCTGGTGCTGCAGGGTGGCGGTGCGCTGGGCGCCTATCAGGCTGGGGTGTATGAGGCGCTGATCGAACGCGGGATCGAGCTCGACTGGGTTGCGGGGATTTCGATCGGTGCGGTGAACGCCGCGATCATCGCCGGCAACAGGCGCGACGAGGCGGTCGGAAAATTGCGCGAATTCTGGGATGGCGTGTCGTCGGCGCTGCCGAGTCTGCCGACGCCTGACAATGACTGGGCGCGCGCGTGGAGCCACCTCGCGGCGGCGGGGCAGGTGATGGCATTCGGGGTGCCGGGTTTCTTCGCGCCGCGCTGGCCGCCGCCGGCGCTCGCCGAGCGGCAGACGCCGGGGGCGGTGAGCTATTACGACACCGCGCCGCTGGTGGCGACGCTCGACCGTCTGGTCGACTGGGGCCGGCTGAACGACGGCAAGGTTCGGCTGTCGGTGGGCGCGGTCGCGGTCGAGACGGGCAATTTCCGCTATTTCGATACCAAAAGCGAGCGGATCGACGCGCGGCATATCCTGGCGTCGGGGGCGCTGCCGCCGGGCCTGCCACCGATCGAGATCGACGGTACCTGGTATTGGGACGGCGGGCTGGTTTCGAACACCCCGCTCGAGCATGTCGTCGAGGCGGCGGACGAGGATATGCTGGTGTTCCAGGTCGATCTGTTCCCGGCGCGCGGCGAGCGGCCGCACGATCTGGAGCAGGCCTGGTCGCGCGAGAAGGATATTCGCTATTCGAGCCGCACCCGGCGGATTTCGGACGGGCTGGTGCGGCGGCGGAAGGAGCATCGGTTGATTGATCGGATGTTGGCGAAGTTGCCGCCCAACGTGCACGAGCTGCCGGAGGTTCGGGCGGTAAGGAAGATGGTCGATTGCAAGGCTCTCAATGTCGTGCAATTGGTACATAACCCCTTGAAATGGCAGACGGGTGCGCGCGATTTCGAGTTCTCGCGCAGCGCCGTCGAGGCCAATTGGGCGCAGGGGCGCGACGCGGTCGAGGCGGCGATGGAGGACGGGCATCTGCTCGCGGAAAGTATCGCCGAGGGCCGGTCGGAGAGCTTCGCGGTGCGGGCGGGCGGGCTGAAGCCCAAACAAACAACGGAAAATACAGGGTAATCTCTCCCCAATCAAAAGGATTTCATGATGCACCTTCAAGGCAAGACCGCGCTGGTCACCGGATCGACCTCGGGCATCGGGCTCGGCATCGCCAAGGCGCTCGCGGCGGCGGGCGCCGCCATCATCGTCAACGGCTTCGGCGACGCCGATACGATCGAGGCCGAGCGCGCCGCGCTCGCGGTGCTGAACGGCGGCAAGGCGGTGTATGACGGCGCCGACCTGACCAAGCCCGAGGCGATCGCGGAGATGTTCGCGCGCGCCGACAAGGATCTGGGCGGGGTCGACATATTGGTGAACAATGCCGGCATGCAGTTCGTGTCGCCGGTCGAGGATTTCCCGCCCGAAAAATGGGACATGATCATCGCGCTCAACCTGACCGCGTCTTTCCATACCATCCGCCACGCGGTGCCGGGGATGCGCAAGAAGGGCTGGGGGCGGATCATCGCGACCGCGTCGGCGCACTCGCTCGTCGCCTCGCCGTTCAAATCGGCCTATGTCACCGCGAAGCACGGCCTCGCCGGGCTGACCAAGACGGTGGCGCTGGAAGTGGCCGACGCGGGCATCACGGTGAACTGCATCAGCCCCGGCTATGTGTGGACGCCGCTGGTCGAGAACCAGATCCCCGACACGATGAAGGCGCGCAAGATGACGCGCGAGCAGGTGATCAACGACGTGCTGCTCGCGGGGCAGCCGACGAAGAAATTCGTGACGGTCGAACAGGTCGCGGCGGTCGCGGCGTTTCTGACAAGGGACGAGGCGGAGAATATCACGGGGGCGAATTTGTCGGTCGATGGCGGGTGGACGGCGGGCTAAGTCCCTCTCTCCTTGCGGGGGCGCCGGGTCGGGCATGCTCCCAGCATGCCCTGAACAGCGCGGGGCGCTGTTCACCCGGCACCGGTTGCGAAGACTTGGCAGCTTGCTGCCTAGACGAAGCTGGGTGAGGGGTTGCGGCCCGCGGGGCCGCGCGAGCTTCGCTCGCAACCCCTCATCCAACTGCGGCTAGCTCGCTTCGCTCCCAAGCCTTCGTATCCTTCTCCCTCAAGGGGAGAAGGGGGTTTGCATCCGCCTTGAGCATTGCCCCGTCGCCCCCTAAGGTTAACCACGAACCGGACTGGAGAGACGGACAATGCAAGGTCGCGCATCATTCATCCTCGCCGCGCTGGCGGTCCCGCTGCTCGCGGCGTGCAGCACCGTGCCGCCGGTGCCGCGCTCGGTCGCCGATGGGCCGCCGTCGCCGCCGGCCGCCGACGGCAGCTGGCGCGCGACCGCGACCGAGCAGGACAAGGGGCGCATCCGCGGCTGGTATTCGAGCTGGGAAAGCGCCCTCGCCGATGCGCGCGCCAAGGGGTTCGGCCCGCAGATCCAGCGCGAGGGCGTGCTGCTGCAACCCACCGCGGCGCTGCCGAACCCCTATCTGCCGGCGGGCGATTATCGGTGCCGCACGATCAAGGTCGGGACGCGGATTGGCGGCACGCTGGGCTATATCGCCTATGGCTGGTTCCGCTGCCGCGTGTCGGCCGAGCAGGGATTGTACAGCCTGGTCAAGCTGACCGGGTCGCAGCGGCCGGTCGGGCTGATCTTTCCCGACAATCTGACGCGGCAGGTCTTTCTGGGCACGCTCGAACTGGGCGACGAGACGCTGCCCGTGAGTTATGGCAGCGACCGGATGCGCGACATGGCGGGGCTGGTCGAACGGATCGGCGACAATCGCTGGCGGCTGGTGCTGCCGGCGCCGGCCTATGAGAGTTTGCTCGACGTGATCGAAATCGTGCCGGAGGGCCGGTAAAGGATTGGAAACGAGCCTTTATTCCCGTTGGTGTCGAGCGACGTCGAGACACGCGAAGGCATGCGCTGCTTATGCGTGTCTCGACG
>JAEULK010000008.1 GCA_016793775.1 Sphingopyxis sp.
ACTATGTTCGGGAGGCCGGGTGGGGGAGCGGGCCGGTGCCGCACCCAAAGGAGGAACTATGCGCAAAATCGGCCTGATCGGCGGCATCAGCTGGGCATCGACCGAGCTTTATTACCGCCACCTCAACAAGGGCGTGCAGAAGCGCATCGGCACCTCCTGTTCGGCACCGATCATCCTCGAAAGCCTTAACTATTGCGAGCTGTCGCGGCTGACGACCCCCGAGCAATGGGAGAATGCCCAGCAGATACTGATCGCATCGGCGCGGCGGCTGGAGGCGGCGGGCGCCACCGCGCTGATGATCGCGGCCAATTCGATGCACAAGATCGCCAAGGAGATCGCGGGCGCGGTGTCGATCCCGCTGCTCCATATCGTCGACGAGACCGGCGAGAAACTGAAGGCCGACGGGGTGAAGTCGGCGGCGGTGATCGGCACGCGCAACGTGATGACCGAACCCTGGTTCCGCCAGAACCTCGTGCGCTATGGGCTGACCCTCGCGCCTTTCGATACGACGCGCGCCGACGAGGTCGACCGCATCATCTATGACGAGCTGATGCAGGGCAAGGTCACCGAAAATTCGCGCCGCACCATGAAGACCTTCATCACCGACATGGCGAAACAGGATGTCCAGGCGCTGGTGCTGGCGAGCACCGAACTGGTGATGCTGGTCGACCCCGACGCCAATGTCCTGCCGGTATACGACACGACGCGCATCCATGTCGCGGCGGGGGTCGACTGGATATTGGGGGATGCGCCTTAAAAAGATCCTCCCCACGCGAAGCGATGGGGAGGTGGCAGCGGCATAGCCGCTGACGGAGGGGTAATGGCGCCGACGTCGAAACCCCTCCACCACGCCCTGCGGGCGCGGTCCCCCTCCCCAACGCTTCGCGATGGGGGATCTAATCGTCATGCCATCTTCGTCCAGGTCACCGTCCTGCAGAAGACGCTGACGCAGCCCTTCAGCGTCATCTTGTTGCCCTTGGCGGTCAGATGCGCCTTGTAATAGCGGCCGTCCTCGGGGCTGTAGCCCTGGCCCTTCCAGCTGTTGCCGTCGGCGGCGACGTCCCAATAGATTTGCAGCCCCGTCACATGGCGGGTGCGCTTCGCCTTGTCGGGGTTGCGCTCGTCGCGCTGGCCGCCGGCGGGCTGCTTGATCAGCAATTTATGGACCTTGCCGCACATCTTGGCGCCGCAGGCGTAGATATCGACGATGGCCTTGCCGTCGTCGGTGGCCCAGCGGCCGGTGATCGATTGCGGCGCGACCGCCGATGCCGGCGATGCGGCGATAGACGCGGCGGTGGCCGCGATGATGATGCGTTTCAAAATAGTCTCCCCAATTCGGGCGGGGTTGCGACCCTGGCCCTAGCTACATCCATGTCAGCAACATGGCTTGGCATGGCCGCACTCTTGCACCATGCTGGCAAAAAACAAGGGAGAGTCTGATGCGATTCCATAGTTTGGCTTTGCCGTTGGTTGCCGTGATGCTTGCCGCGGCGCCCGCCCAAGCAAAGACGATCGAGGTCGCCGCGGGCGGCGCCGATGCGAATGAGAAACTTCAGGAGGCGCTGATCGTTGCGCAGCCGGGCGATGTCGTCGAACTCGGCGCCGGGACGTGGCAATTGACCGATGGCCTGTCGCTCGACGTCGCCGGGGTGACGATCCGCGGCGCGGGAACCGACGCGAACGGCTCGATCCTCGACTTCACCGGCCAGCAGGGCGCGGGCGAGGGGTTGCTCGTCACCAGCGACGATGTGCTGCTGACCAATTTCGCGGTGATCAACAGCAAGGGCGACGGCATCAAGTCGAAGGGCGCCGACCGTATCGTCTATCACCAGCTGCGCGTCGAATGGACCGCCGGGCCGAAGGAGACCAACGGCGCCTATGGCATCTATCCGGTCGAAAGCAGCGACGTGCTGATCGACAGCGTCTTTGTCCGCGGGGCGTCGGACGCGGGCATTTACGTGGGCCAGTCGAAGAATATCGTGGTCCGCGATTCGATCGCTACCGAAAATGTCGCGGGGATCGAGATCGAAAACAGCTTCGACGCCGACGTTCACGACAATGTCGCGAGCAAGAATACCGGCGGCATCCTGGTGTTCGACCTGCCCAGCCTGCCGATGCAGGGCGGGCATAATGTCCGCGTTTTCGACAATATCATCAGCGACAACAGCACGCCCAATTTCGCGCCCAAGGGCAATATCGTCGCGAGCGTGCCGACCGGCACCGGGGTGCTCGTCATGGCGAACCGCCATGTCGAGATTTTCGACAATGTGATGGAGAAGAACGGCACCGCCAATGTGATGATCGTCGGATATCGTTACGCGCATAAGGATGCGAAATACCAGCCGCTGCCGCGCCAGATCGTCGTGCGCGACAACACGCATGGCACGGCGGGTTTCGCCCCGGCGTTCGAGGGCGGGGCGGCGATCGCGGCGGCCTTTGGCGGGTCGATCCCGCCGGTGCTGTGGGACGGCGCGGGCGAGGAGGTGGTGGTGCTCGACAAGGTCGGGGTGCTGTCGCTGAACCTGCCCGACGTCGCGACGCCGCGCAGCGAAGCGAAACCGTCGCCGGCCGATCTGTCGAAGGGCACGCCGCCCATGGCGCTGCCCGGCATCACGCTGCCCGAAGCGATGGAGGCGAAGGTCAAGTGAAGCGCATTTTCGCCGCGCTGGCTGCGGCGCTGCTGTGTGTCGGCGGCGGCGCGACGGTGCCGCTGCCGGACGGCAAGCAGGCTATCATCGACAGCGACGCGATCCCGCAAAAGCTGTCCGCGTTCGGCCTGTTTCCCTTCGGTCCGGAGGCGCCGCTGGCGAGCTTCGGCTATACGCTGCGCACTCCCCTGTTCAGCGACTATACCGACAAGCATCGTTTCGTTTCGATTCCCGACGGCAAAAAGGCCAAGGTGCTGGCCGACGGGACGATCGACTTTCCGGTCGGTACGGTGCTGATCAAGAGTTTCGGCTGGCCCGACGTCAACGGCGGGCGGCCGGTCGAGACGCGCCTGCTGATCCACCGCGCGTCGGGCTGGGTCGCGCTGCCCTATATCTGGGATGCCGACGGCAAGGATGCGACGCTGGCGCTCGGCGGGCGCCGCGTCCCGGTGACCTTCAAGAGTCCCGACGGCGAGACGCATGCGATCCGCTATGCGGTCCCGAACAAGAACCAGTGCAAGGAATGCCACAGCCTGAACGGCGCGATCGTGCCGATCGGGCCAAAAGCGCGGAATTTCATCTTCCCGATCGAGACCAAGCGGACGCGCTCGGTCTATTTTGCCAATCCCGAGGCGCTCAAGCCGGTGATCCCGCAGTGGGACGACCCCAAATCGGGCAGCGTCGCGATGCGCGCGCGCGGCTATCTCGACGTCAATTGCGCGCATTGCCACAATCCGGCGGGCAGCGCGTCGAACAGCGGGCTGTTCCTGCGCTGGACCGACGATCCCACGGGGGTGAATTACGGCATCGGCAAGCGCCCGACCGCCGCGGGGCGCGGCAGCGGGGGCATGGATTTTGCTATCTCACCGGGAGACGCCGACCACAGCTATATGATCTATCGGCTGGAAAGCACCGATCCCGGTATCGCGATGCCCGAGGTCGGGCGCTCGACGGTGCACAGGGAAGGCGCGGCGCTGCTGCGGCAATGGATTGCGCAGATGCCGAAGGACGGGCAGAAACCCGCGTCATGACAAAGCTGGTCCTGCACGATTATTTCCGCTCCTCGGCGAGCTTTCGCGTGCGCATCGCGCTGAACCTGAAACGGCTGGAGTACGAGCGCGTCGAGATCAGCCTGATCGCGGGCGAACAGCGCAGCGACGCCTATCTCGAACGCAACGCGCAGGGTTTCGTGCCGCTGCTGGTCGCCGATGGCGAGACGATCATCCAGAGCATGGCGATCATCGACTGGGTCGACCGCGCTTACCCCGAACCGCGGCTGATCCCCGAGGACGCGATGCCGCGCGCGGTCGCGCTGGCGCAGGCGCAGGTGATCGCGAGCGACATCCATCCGCTCAACAACCTGCGCGTGCTCAAATATCTGACCCGCGACTTGGGCCTCAACGAGACCACCAAGGACCGCTGGATCGCGACGTGGATCGCGCAGGGATTCGAGGCGCTGGAGGCGATGGCGGGCGAGGGGGCCTATCTCGGCGGCGAGGCGCCGGGGATCGCCGACTGCTGCCTGGTGCCGCAGATGTACAATGCGCGGCGTTTCGAGGTGCCGCTCGATGCCTATCCGCGGCTGGTCGCGATCGACGCCGTTTGCATGGAATTGGACGCTTTTCAAAGGGCGCATCCCGACGCGGTCAAACCCGCGTGATCCGACTGTTGACGGGGGCCGCGCTGCTGGCGCTGCCGGCGGCGGCACTGGCGCAGGATGTGCAGGTCGAAGAGGTCGATTCCGGCAATGACGGGGGATGCTGCAGCTTCTGGGGGACACGAGCGCCGCCCGAAGTCATCGTCGTGAACGGCAGCGGCGCGCTGCGTCCGTCCGACGCCGACAAGGTTCAGGCCGCAAACCTGATTCTGGATCTCGATCCCGGCCTCGGCGCGCGCATCGAGAATCGCCTGCGCGACGAGGCGGGCATCGTCCAGTTTCGTCGCAGCGACGGGCGCAGCGCGCATCCGACGAGCCAGGGCGTGACGCTGCGTGGGCTCGGCGGCAATGCATCGGCGCGCGCGCTGGTGACCTTGGACGGCGTGCCGCAGGCCGACCCCTTCGGCGGCTGGGTCGCGTGGAGTGCCTATGACGCGATCAACCTCGGCGGCGTGATCGTGACGCGCGGGGGCGGCAGCGGCGTCGATGGTCCGGGTGCGCTCGCGGGGACGATCGCCCTTTATTCGACGATGACCGACGGCGCGACGGGCAGCCTGGCCTATGGCAGCCGCGACAGCTGGGACGCCTCGGCGAGCGTCGGCGGGGAATTGGGTCGCGGCCAGATCGCGCTCGACGGGCGGTACAGCCGTGGCGACGGCTTCATCCCGGTGGCGAAGGGCCAGCGCGGGCTCGTCGATCGCGCGGCGCCCTATGAGCAGGGCGGACTCGGCCTGCGCCTGCGCTTCGATGCGGGCGACAACAGCCGGATCGAGGCGAGCGTGCGCGGCTTTTCGGACCAGCGCGACCGCGGCACCGATTTCACGGCGAGCAAGACCGACGGCGTCGATGCCAGCCTGCGCTTCGTTCATGACCCCGGCGGCGCGACGCAATGGCTCGCGCTCGGCTATGTGCAACTGCGCGATTTCGACAGCGGTTTCGCGAGCGTCGCGGCTGGGCGGAACAGCGTCGCCCCGGCGCTGCTGCAGCGCGTGCCCGCCACCGGCCTGGGCGCGCGTTTCGAGCTGCGCCCGGCGATCGGCGGCGCCAACCCGCTGCGCATCGGTGCCGACTGGCGGCGGACGACGGGGCGGACCGAGGAGGATTTCTTCTTCAACGGCACCACCCCGGGTCGCCACCGTATCGCGGGCGGCAGCAGCGACACCGTCGGCGCCTTTGCCGAATGGACGTCGGGCGGTGCCGCAGACGGCTTTTTGTGGACGCTGAGCGGGCGCGTCGATCGCTGGTGGCTGGGCGAGGGTTATCGGCTCGAGCGTAATATCGGCGGGACGATGATCACCAACCTGCACTTCGCGGCGCGGCAGGGCTGGGAGGGCAGCGGCCGGGCCGGCCTGCGCTGGACGTCGGACGGTTTCTCGCTGCGCGCCGCCGCCTATCGCGGCTGGCGCCTGCCGACGCTCAACGAACTCTATCGCCCCTTTCGCGTCGGCGCCGAGGTGACGACCGCGAACGAGATGCTCGAACCCGAACGCTTGTGGGGCGGCGAGACCGGCGCCGACTGGACGCGCGGCGGGACCAAGCTGTCGATCACGCTCTTCGCCAACCATCTGTCAAACGCCATCGCCAATGTGACGCTCGCCCCCAACCTCAACCAGCGCCGCAACCTCGACGCGATCGACAGCAAGGGCGTCGAATTCAGCGCCGAACAGATCGTCGGCCCGGCGACGCTGCGCGCGACCTGGGCCTTCACCGATGCCGAGGTCAATGCGGCGGGAACCGCGGCGAACCTCGACGGCCGCAAGCCCGCGCAGATCGCGAAGCATGGCGCCAGCCTGTCGCTGCGCGACAATGGCGGCGGTCCGTTCGGCGGCTTTGCGACGCTGCGCTATGTGGGCAAGCAGAATGAGGATGACCTCGGCCTGCTGGTGCTGGACGACGCGCTGACGCTCGACGCCGGTCTGTCGTGGCGCGTATCGCGGGGGATCAGCGTCGAGGCGCGCGGGGAAAATCTGTTCGACGCGCTGGTCCCTGCCGCGATTTCGTCCGCCGGGATCGTCGAGCGCGCGACGCCGCGCACGCTGTGGGTCGGCGCGCGCGTTTCATTCTAGGAAAATCGCGCAATTGCGCCCTTCACAGCGGGCGGATTGTCGATAAGGATGGGGCATGGCCGCCAAGACACTGAACCTCGACAATTTCCTGCCCTATCGCCTGTCGATCGCGTCGAACGCGCTGTCGGAGCGGATCGCCGCCGAATATCAGAACCGCTTCGGGCTGAAGATCCCCGAATGGCGGCTGATGGCGGTGCTCGGCGAAGGCAAGCCCAAGACGCAGCGCGAACTGGTCGAGGCGACGCGCATGGACAAGGTGACCGTCAACCGCGCCGCCAAGGCGCTCGCCGAGCGCCGGTTGATCGCGCGCCAGGCGCATGAGGCCGACGGGCGCTCGCACCACCTCGACCTGACCGCAACCGGTCGCGAACTTTACGACGCGATCGTGCCCGCGGCGCTCGCCAGCGAAGCGCGGCTGGAGACCAACATCACCGCCGCCGAACGCGCGACCCTGCTCGCCATCCTCGCCAAGCTGACGTCCGCCGCCGAAGATTATGGCTGATCCGCAGTATCGCGCGGCAGGGGAGGGGGCGCTGCGCGTCGAACCGCTGGGCGACCTCGTCGCGATCTTCGACCGGCGATCGATGCAGACGCATCTGGTCGTGGCGCCGATGCCCGAAATCCTGGCCGCGCTGGAGGCTGGATCCTGCGACGCCGCGACGCTCGCCGCGCGCCTCGCCAACGACTTCGACCTTTCGGGCGAGGGCGATGTGCGCGCGATCATCGGCGAGCGGCTCGAAGAACTCGCGGGCATGGGGCTGGTGGAGCAGGTGTGAAGCATCGCACGCGCATTGCCGTTGGTCCTGTCCAGTTCCGCATCGGCAGCAGCTGGGGCGCGCCGATCACGGCGCTGAAGCGCCTCTATGTCGGCTATCCGCAGGACGCGGGACGTCCCGCCGACGCGACGGTAAGGCTGTTCGCGGCGCGGCCCTGGCGGCGCTGGCTGCGGCCGTCGGTGCATATCGGCGGCGACTATATCGTGCCCGATGCGCTGCCGCTGCCGCTGTCGATGGGGCTGCTCGCCGCCGAGATGGGGATGAATTTGCAGGTCGCGCTCGGCTGGCGGCGGCATCTGCTGCTCCATGCGAGCGCGGTTGCGAAGGACGGCCGCGCGGTCATGCTGTCGGGCGAATCCGGGTCGGGCAAATCGACCCTCGCGGCGCTGCTCGGCGAGGGCGACTGGCGGCTGATGGGCGACGAATTCACGCTGATCGACCCCGGCAGCGGCGACGCGCTCGCTTTCCCGCGTGCCGTCAGCCTGAAGAATGAGGCGATCGCCGAGATCGAGGCGCGCGTCGGCGCCGACCGGCTGGGGCCGTTGCTCGCGGGCACGCCCAAGGGCGATATCCGCTACCTGATCCCGCGCCCCGACGCCATTGCGGCGATGCATGAGCCGGCGCGCCCGGCGCTGCTGATCTTCCCCCGCTTCGGCGGCGCGCCCGCGATCGAGCGTATTGGCGAGGGCGAGGCTTTCGTACGGCTGACCGAAGCCTCGACCAACTATGTCGCGCTCGGCGAAGCGGGATTTGGGGCGCTGATGCGGCTGGCACGCGAAACCCCGGCCTTCACCATCGCCTATCCCGACAGCGCGAGCGGCATGGCCATCGTCGAGCATCTGTGGGCGGAGGCGCTGCGATGAGCGCGGTCGAGACCCTGATCGACCTGCTCGCGGGTCGCCGCGCGGCCGCGACCCTCGCACCGCGCGACTGGGACGGCGTGATCGGCGTCGCGCGCGCCGAGGCATTGCTCGGCACGCTCGCGCATCGGGGCGATCCCGCTGCGGTACCGGCTTCCGTGGCCGCGCTCTTCGCCGACACCCGCGCCGCCGCCGCGGTCGCGACGACGCAGGCCCTGTGGGAAGCCGAAATGGCGCGGCGCGCGCTCGCGCCGCACGGCATAGAATTTGTGCTGCTCAAGGGCACCGCCTATGCCGCCGCGGGGCTGGCCCCCGCGCCGGGGCGCCAGATCGGCGACCTCGATATCCTCGTTCCCTGGCACGACCTTGCGCGCACCGAAAATGCGCTGCTGATCGCGGGTTGGGAATGGGTGAAAGAGGACGCCTATGACGACGCCTATTACCGCGACCATATGCACGAACTGCCGCCGCTGATCCACAAGGCGCGCGACCGGATGATCGACGTCCATCACATGATCCTGCCGCGCACCCACCGTATCACCCCCGACGCGCTGGCGCTGGTCGGCGATGCGGTGCGGACCGAGGGCGGCTTTGCGGTCCTCTGTCCGACCGACATGGCGTGCCACTGTGCCGCGCATCTGATCGCCGACGGCGATTTGCAGGGGGGCCTGCGCAACCTGTGGGATTTCCACGCGCTGACGAGCGCATTCGCCGTCGCCGATCGCGGTTTCTGGGGCAAGCTCGACGAGCGGGCGGAGATGCACGGGCTCGAAAAAACCGTCCACCGCGCCGCACGGCTGGCCCGCGACCTGTACGGCACAAAGCTGCCGTCGGGCTGGAATCGGATCAGGTCGGGCGACGGCCGTTATCAGCGCCGCCTGCTCGCGCGCGACGACTGGGGCCGCGCGACCGACCCGCTGCTCCAGCAGGCCTTCTACATCCGCTCGCACTGGCTGCGCATGCCGCCGGCGATGCTGGCGCGGCATTTGTGGACCAAATGGCGGAAGCGTTAGAGCGTTTCGAGCAGCGGGATCAGCTCGTCATAATGGCCGATGGCATGGTCGGCGCCGAATTCATCGGCCGGCCGATCGAGGAAACCGAAGCCGACGAGGATGCTCGTCACTCCGGCAGCGTTGGCGGCCACGATGTCGTAGACGCTGTCGCCGACGAACGCCGCGCGCCCGCCACCGCAGCGCGCGATCATTTCACGGATCGGGGCAGGGGAGGGCTTGGCGTTATCGCGTCCCAGCGTGTCGCCGCCGATGATGGTCGCGAAACGGTCCGCAAGCCCCAGTTCGCCGAGCAGGATCCGCGCAAGGCGCTCGGTCTTGTTGGTCACCACCGCGGTATTCACCCCCAGCGCGTCGAGCCGGTCGAGCGCGCCGATCAAGCCGGGGAAGGGGCGGCTGTGGACCGCGATATTGGCCTCGTAATAGCGCAGGAATTCGCGGAACAATCGCTCGAAATCGCCGCCCGGCACGCCGCCGGTGGCGCGAAGCCCCTGTTCGAGCATGTGCCGCCCGCCGAGCCCGATCATCGGCCGCACCTGTTCGACGCCGAGCGGTGCGCGCGCGGCGAGGCCTAGCGCATGGTTCACCCCTGCGGTCAGGTCGCCGGCGCTGTCGATCAGCGTGCCGTCGAGATCGAAGCCGATGATGGCGAAGGGGAAGGGCATGCGACGGACCTTTCTTTCCGTTCGTGTCGAGCGAAGTCGAGACACGCCAAGGCATGCGCCCCATATGGGCATCTCGACTTCGCTCGATGCGAGCGGGATTGGGAGGCCCGCATGGCGCGACGGTCTGGAAACCGCAACGATTTGCTGGCATGGCCACGCGCATGAGCAATAAGATCGCCGCCGTCATCCTTGCCGCGGGCAAGGGCACCCGCATGAAATCCGATGTGCACAAGGTGCTGCATCCGATCGCCGGGCGACCGATGCTGCTGCACCTGATGGCCAGCGTCGATGCGCTGAACCCCGCGAGGAAGGTCGTGATCGTCGGCGACAAGGCCGATCAGCTCGAAAAGGCGCTGGCGGGGAGCGCCGACCTCGCGGTGCAGGAGCCGCAGCGCGGCACCGGTCACGCGGTGCAGCAGGCCGAGGGGGCGCTGACCGGTTTCGACGGCGATGTGCTGATCCTCTATGGCGACGTGCCTTTCGTGCCGACGGCGACGATGCAGGCGATGATCGACCGGCTGAATGCGCCCGACGCGCCCGCGGTCGTGGTACTCGCCTTCGAGCCCGCCGATGCGCAGCAATATGGCCGCGTCCTCACCGCAAAAGAACCCGGGGGGGGCGACCGCGTCACCAAGATGGTCGAGCATAAGGATGCGACCCCCGAGGAGCGCGCGGTGCGGCTGTGCAATTCGGGGCTGATGGCGGCGAAATCGGCCGACCTGTTCGCGCTGCTCGCGCGGGTTACCGACGACAATGCGGCGAAGGAATATTACCTCGTCGATATCGTCAATATCGCCAACGCCGACGGGCGGCACTGCGCGGTGGTCGTCACCGATCCCTATGATGTCGCGGGCATCAACAGCCGCGGCGAACTCGCGGCGATGGAGGGCGAGTGGCAGACGCGGCGGCGGGTGCAGGCGATGGCCGACGGCGCCAGCCTGATCGCCCCCGACACCGTCTGGTTCGCCTGGGACACGGTGCTCGGCCGCGATGTGCTGGTCGAGCCCAATGTCTTTTTCGGTCCCGGCGTCACCATGGCCGACAATGTGAAGATCCGCGCCAACAGCCATATCGAGGGCGCGACGATCGGCGCGGGCTGTGAGGTCGGTCCCTTCGCACGGCTGCGCCCCGGGACGATACTCGAGGAAAAGGCCAAGGTCGGCAATTTCGTCGAGGTCAAGAAAGCGGTGCTCGGCAAGGGCGCCAAGGCGAACCATTTGACCTATTTGGGAGATGCCACAGTGGGCGCCGGCGCCAATATCGGCGCGGGCACGATCACCTGCAATTACGACGGCTATTTCAAATATCGCACGGTGATCGGCGAGAACGCCTTCATCGGCAGCAACAGCGCGCTGATCGCCCCCGTCACCATCGGCCGCGACGCGATCGTCGCCGCGGGCAGCGCGGTGTCGCGCGATGTCGGCGACGGCGACCTGCGCATGGTCCGTGCCGAGCAGCTCGTCAAACCCGGCTGGGCCGACCGCTTCCACGACACGATGCGCAAGAAGAAGGCGGGCAAATAGGATCATGCTCGCGCCGACGCTGACCACCGCGCGGCTCGTGCTGCGCCAATTGCGCGAGGACGACGCCCCGGCCCTGTTCCCGGTGCTGTCCGATCCCGAGGTGATGACCTGGTGGTCGAGCGGGCCGCATGTGTCGCCCGCCGAGACCGCAGACTATGTCAAGGGCAATGCGGCCGAAGGGCAGGGCTATCTGTGCTGGGCGATCACTGCGGGGGATGACGCGGCGCTCGGCTGGGTGATCCTGATCGACGGCAAGCCCGACGTGAAGGAAATCGGCTATATCCTGCGCCGCGACCGCTGGGGCGACGGCATTGCGCGCGAGGCGGTGGCGCGGGTGATCGACCATGGTTTCGGCGAAATGGGCCTGCGCCGGATCTTTGCCGACACCGATCCTGAAAATCCGGGCTCGATCGCATTGCTCGAGCGCCTTGGTTTTCAGCGCGAGGGGCGGCTGCGCGGCGAGTGGGAAACGCATATCGGCGTGCGTGATTCGCTGATCTACGGCCTGCTCCGCGACGAATGGATAATGGATAAGCAAGATGAGTGACCGCTATACCGACAAGCCTTTCCTGCGTTTCGTCGACGCCTATGTGCTGCGCGCGATCGGCCATCTCGACGCGGCGACCGACGCCTATTGCACCGCGATGGTGCCGAGCCTCGAAAAGAGCTTCGGGCTGAAGGGCACCTGGCCGCAGATCGTCGCGCAGCAGATGGGTTTCGTGCCCGATTTTCCGGCGCAAATCCTGAAGATCTGGGCCGACGGCAAGGCGCGCTTTGCGGCGGGGCAGGGCGAGGCGGCCGATCCGGTGCAGTTCGCGATGATCTTCGTCGACCGGAATTTCGGGCGGGCCGGCATTTGAGCGCGTTGCGACGGCGAAAACATGGCTGTTTCTGATCAACATCTGACCAACCTCGCTTTGAATGACCTTGCATTGATATCATGATATGATATCAGTATATCATCATGACCCGAATCCTCGCCGACCTTCCCGATGAAGACATCAAATGGCTCGACCAGCTGGCTGCGGAGCAGGGCAAATCGCGCGCGTCGGTATTGCGCGAGGCCGTTGCGGCCTATCGTGCCGATACGCCGAAGGACTGGCTCGATGTCGGTTTCGGGGCGTGGAAGGATCGCACGGACATAGGCGACGCCGTCGAATGGCAGCGACGCGAACGCGCGTCGTGGACGCGGCCGTGGGACGCCGATTATGCCGAGGTTCGCGCCGAATTTCCCGACCTGTTCGACGACGACGATGACCGCGAGCATGAAATTCATAAAGCTTGGGCGGCTGAAAACGGTGTTGCCTTGGGCGCTTCCAAAGCACCGGAAACCAAGCCGAGGAAAAAGAAGAAGCAAGGCCGGACGTGAGCGGCTTTACTTTCGACAGCAATATATTGATCGACGCGCTGCGCGGTTTCCCCCAGGCGCGCCGGGAGATCGAGCGTGCCCTTCAGCGCGACCGCCTCTGGGTGAGCCGGATGGTGTGGATCGAGGTAATGTCGAAGGGCGAGGGCGAAGGACTGCGCCGCGCGGAGACGCTGCTTTCGGGTTTCGGTATCGATGAGGTCGATGAAGAGATTGCAGGGCGCGCCGCCAACCTTCGCCGTGATCGGCCGCGTCTGAAATCGCCCGACGCCATCATATTGGCGACGGCCCAATCGCGCGGCCGTGTGCTCGTGACACGAAACACCAAGGATTTTCTGGCCAACATGCCGGGGATCCGCGTGCCCTACACGCTTTGAACGAAGGTAAGAAAACATGTGCGGAATCATCGGAATCGTCGGCAAGGACCAGGTCGCGGACCGGCTGGTCGATGGCCTCAAGCGCATGGAATATCGCGGCTATGATTCGGCGGGCGTGTGCACCGTCGAGGGCGGCCAGCTCGTCCGCCGCCGCGCCGAGGGCAAGCTCGGCAACCTCGTCAAGGAGCTCGCCGGCAACCCCGCCCCCGGCCTCGTCGGCATCGCGCACACGCGCTGGGCGACGCATGGCGCGCCGACGACGAGTAACGCGCACCCCCATGCGACGGGCGAGGTCGCGCTGGTCCACAACGGGATCATCGAGAATTTCAAGCCGCTCCGCGAGGCGTTGCAGGCGCGCGGGCGGACATTCGAGAGCGAGACCGATACCGAGGTCGTCGCGCACCTCGTCAGCGAACAGGTCGAGGCGGGCAAGTCGCCCACCGAGGCGGTGCAGGCGGTCCTGCCGCAACTGCGCGGCGCCTTCGCGCTGGCGATCGCCTTTCGCCAGCATCCCGACCTGCTCATCGGCGCGCGGCTAGGCTCGCCGCTCGTCGTCGGTTATGGCGAGGGTGAGACCTATCTCGGCTCCGACGCGCTCGCGCTCGCGCCGCTGACGCAGAAGATCGCCTATCTCGAGGAAGGTGACTGGGTCGTCATCACCCGCGACGGCGTGCAGATCTACGACGCCGAGAACAACCCGGTGACGCGCGAGATCACCACCAGCGGCGTCACCGCGGCGACGATCGAGAAGGGCAATTATCGCCACTTCATGCAGAAGGAGATTTTCGAGCAGCCGACCGTGGTCGCGCAGACGCTCTCCTCCTACATCCGCCCGCTCGAACAGACGGTCGCGCTGCCGCAGATGGACTTCGACCTCTCCGCGATCGACCGCATCACCATCGTCGCCTGCGGCACCAGCTTCTACGCCGGCATGGTCGCCAAATATTGGTTCGAGACCTTTGCCCGCGTCCCCGTCGATATCGATGTCGCGTCGGAATTTCGCTATCGCGACCCGGTGCTCCAGCCCGGCGGGCTCGCGCTCTTCATTTCGCAGTCGGGCGAGACCGCCGACACGCTCGCGGCGCTGCGCCATTGCAAGGCGAACGGCCAGACGATCGCGGTCGTCGTCAATGTGCCGACCAGCAGCATGGCGCGCGAGGCCGACTTGCTGCTGCCAACGCATGCGGGTCCCGAAATCGGCGTCGCGTCGACGAAAGCTTTCACCTGCCAGCTCGCGGTGCTCGCCGCGCTCGCCGCGCATCTCGCGCTCAAGAAGGGCAAGCTCAGCGCCGAGGAAGAGCGCGAGATCGTCAAGCATCTGATCGAGGCGCCCGCCGCGCTCCACGCTGCGCTGAGCCATGACGAGGAGATTGCGGCGATGGCGCACCTCGTCGCCCCGGCG
>JAEULK010000020.1 GCA_016793775.1 Sphingopyxis sp.
CGGCCCCCCATAGGCTATTATCGTTGGGGAGGCCGGGTGGGGGAGCGGGCCGGGGCCGCCTCCCCAAAGAGCAACGATCATTGAGCGTTCAGCTTTTTCCCGCTAGGGCCGCGCCAGACGGGGCGCATAGAGCATTTTTTACAAGGGCCGATCCAGCATGACATTCACCTTCCGCCCCATGATCCTGACGGCGATGGCGCTCGGCCTCGCGGCTGCGGCCGCCGCGCAGGAAGCACCTCCGGCACCGCTGCCCGACGGCGCGCCGCCGCCGCCGGTCGGGGCGCCCGCCGACGTCCCTGCCGCGCCGCCCGCCGAAGCGCCGACCGCTCCGCCCGCCGCGACCGGTGAAACCACCGTTGCCCCGGCGGCGCCGGCGATGACCCCCGACCAGTACATCAACAACCCCGAATATATGCTCGATCTCGATCTTTCGACCGGCGGGCGCGTGGTGATCCAGCTCTACCCCAATGTCGCGCCGGCCCATGTCGAACGGGTCAAGCAACTGGCGCGTGCGGGCTTTTACGACGGGGTGAAGTTCCACCGCGTGATCGACGGCTTCATGGCGCAGACCGGCGACCCGACCGCGACCGGGCAGGGCGGGTCGCAGCTTCCCGACCTCAAGGCCGAGTTCAACGCGTCGCCGCACCTGCGCGGCACGGTGTCGATGGCGCGCGCCGAGAGCGAGGACAGCGCGAACAGCCAGTTCTTCATCATGCTGCAGCCGCGCTTCAGCCTCGACCGCCGCTACACCGCCTTCGGGCGTGTGGTGTCGGGCATGCAATATGTCGACGCGATCCAGAAGGGCGAGCCGCCCGCCATGATGTCGCGCATGGTCCAGGTGTCGGTCGCCGCTGACAACAAGCCGGTGCCGCCGGCATCGATGCTGACCGAGACGCCGCCGGGGGCGGACGCGGCGCCGATCACCGCCGACCAGCTCAACGCCCCGATCCGGTAAGGAGAGGCGCGCGATGCGCGTCGATGCCTTCGATTTCGACCTGCCGAGCGAGCGCATCGCGCTCCGCCCCGCGCGCCCGCGCGACGCGGCGCGGATGTTGCTGGTCGAGGGTGGGGCGATTTCCGACGCCAAAATCAGTGATCGGGGCGTGCGCGATCTGCCGTCGTTGCTGCGCGCCGGCGATTGCCTCGTGTTCAACGACACCCGGGTGATTCCTGCGCAATTGGAAGGACGAAGGGGCGACGCCAAGATCGGCGCCACCCTTCACAAGCGCATCGACCTGCGCCGCTGGCAGGCCTTCATCCGCAACGCGAAGCGGCTGCGCGTCGGCGAGCGCGTCGATTTCGGATCGGGCGTGGAGGCGGTCGCGGAGGAGCGGCTCGCCGACGGCAGCTTCGTCCTTGCCTTTGCGGGCGACGAACCGGTGGAAGTTCTGCTCGAACGCGCGGGCACGATGCCCCTCCCGCCGTACATTGCTGGCAAACGCCCGACCGACGCCGAAGACCGTAGCGATTATCAGACGATGTTCGCGCGCGAGGACGGTGCCGTCGCGGCGCCGACCGCGGCGCTGCATTTCACCCCCGAACTGCTGGCCGCGCTCGCCGCGGCGGGGGTGAAAAGCGAGACGCTGACGCTGCACGTCGGCGCGGGCACTTTCCTGCCGGTCAAGGCCGACGATACCGACGACCATGTCATGCACGCCGAATGGGGCCGCATCGACGCCGATACCGCCGCCCGGCTCAATGCGGTGCGCGCGGGCGGCGGGCGCGTGATCGCGGTCGGCACCACCAGCCTGCGGCTGCTCGAAAGCGCCACCGGCGAGGATGGCATCATCGCGCCCTTCGCGGGCGACACCGCGATCTTCATTACCCCCGGCTACCGCTTCCGGGCGATCGACGGGCTGATGACCAATTTCCACCTGCCCAAATCGACCCTGTTCATGTTGGTCAGCGCGCTGATGGGGCTCGATGCGATGCAGGCGGCCTATGCCCATGCGATCGCCGCGGGCTATCGCTTCTACAGCTATGGCGACGCCAGCCTGCTGCTGCCGACCACCGACGCGACCTGACGCTTCGTCATTTACCGATTCGCAAGGGATTTCGGGCACATCCCCCTGATCGGTGGGGACCAGCCATGATGATGCAACATGAGTAATCCGGCACCGCGTCCGGAAGATCAGAGAGGGCAAGCGGTGCCAGACGGCGGCGGACGCGGGTTTTTGGGCAAGATCGGCGCGCGCATGGGCACGCCGCGTCCCGAGTCCGCACCCAGCATCCACACCAAGGAAGCGCTGCTGCTGCTCCAGAATTACGAGGAAAGCGGCCAGGGCTGGTTCTGGTCGACCGACGCCGACGGGCGTCTCACCTATATTACCCACCATGTCGCCGAACAGATGGGGCGGACCGCCTCGGCGTTGCTCGGTGCGAGTTTCAGCGACTTGTTCCTGCCCGTCGACAGCCATGGCGAGCGCCAGCGCACCCTGCCGTTCCTGCTCACCAAACAGTCGAAGTTCGACGAACTGCCGCTGCGCTGCGCCTTCGAGGGCGACCAGCGTTGGTGGGCGGTGTCGGGGCGTCCGCATTTCGACAGCGGCGGCCGCTTCACCGGCTATCGCGGCAGCGGCATCGACATCACCGAGCAGCGCCGCTCGGCCGAGGACGCATCGCGGCTTGCGATGTACGACAGCCTGACCGGGCTCGCCAACCGCTTCAACATATCGAAAAAGCTCGACGCGACGCTCGCGGCCTTTGCCCAGCAGCAACGCTCGTGCGCGATCATGCTGCTCGATCTCGACCGCTTCAAACAGGTCAACGACACGCTTGGGCACCCCGCCGGCGACGCGCTGCTGAAACAGGTTGCAGAACGGCTGCTCAAGATCGTCGGCGACAAGGAAATGGTCAGCCGCCTCGGCGGCGACGAATTCCAGATCATCCTGCCCGACGAGGAAGATCGCGGCAAACTGGGCGACATGGCCGCCGACATCATCGCCAGCCTGTCGCAGCCCTATTCGGTCGAAGGCAGCCGCTGCATCATCGGTGCGTCGGTCGGGGTCGCGATCAGCCCGTTCGACGGCGACAACAGCGACAATCTGGTCCGCAACGCCGACCTCGCGCTCTATGCCGCCAAGGGCAATGGCCGCGGCCGCTTTCGATTCTATTCGAGCGACCTGCACCAGTCGGCCGAGGACCGCCGCGCGCTGGAAGAGGATTTGCGCGACGCGCTGACGCGCGGCGAGATGGAATTGTCGTACCAGCCGATCGTCAACGCCAAGACCGACACCGTCACCGGCATGGAAGCGCTGATCCGCTGGACGCACCCCGAACGCGGGCCGATTTCACCGTCGCTATTCATCCCGATCGCCGAGGAAGCGAACCTTATCTGGACGCTCGGCGAATGGGTGCTGCGCAAGGCGACCAGCGACGCCGCGGCCTGGCCGGGCGAAATGCGTGTCGCCGTCAACGTCTCGCCGATCCAGTTCGCCAATCCCGAGCTGCCCAAGATCGTGATGCACGCGCTCGCCGCGAGCGGCCTGCCGCCCGAGCAGCTCGAACTCGAGATCACCGAAGGCGTGTTCCTGGGTGATTCGGCCGAAACCAAAAATATGTTCAAGGCGCTGAAGGCGATCGGTGTGCGGCTGGCGCTCGACGATTTCGGCACCGGCTATTCGTCGCTCGGCTATCTGCAATCGGCGCCGTTCGACAAGATCAAGATCGACCAGAGTTTCGTGCGCGGCGCGACCGAACCCGAATCGCGCAACAGCGCGATCATCGCCGCAATCGTCGCGCTTGCCGAAGCGCTCGGCATGGAAACCACCGCCGAGGGCATCGAATCGCTCGATCAACTCGACCTGATCCGCAAGCTCAACGTCAGCCATGTGCAGGGCTATGTGTACAGCAAGTCGGTGTCGAACGACGAGCTGCTTGGCCATGCCGAATCGGGCAATTGGACGATCACGCCCGCCGGCCCGGCGCGCCAGCGCAACGACCGTTTCCATATGTTCCGTAAAATCGGCGCGATCCACGACAACCACCGCTATGCCGTGGTGATGCGCAACATGTCGGCGACCGGCGCCTTCATCGAGGGGATCATGGACGTGCCGCTCGGCACCCAGTTCGTGATCGATTTCGGTGAAGGCCAGCTCGCCACCGCGACCGTTCGCCGCTCGAAACAGCATCAGCAGGGGGTCGAATTCGAACAGTCGCTGGTCAGCGACGGCAACGGCGGCCTGTGCACGCGGCACCGTGTCTCGCCCTATCTGATCGCGGCGGCGACCCAGCAATCGGGCGGGCTGTCGCTGCCGCTGTTCACGACGACGAGCGACTGGACCGGCAACTGACGCGGGGATGAATCTTGCGCTGGCATTGGTGCCTGCTCCCTGCCAAAAGACCGCCATGTTCAGGAAATCACTTCATTTGAAGCGCATCGCAATTGCCGCCTTGGCATGCGCCGTGCTGACCCCCGCATCGACGTCGCTGGCCGCACCGGCCGCGGCGCCCGCCGCCGCATCGGCGCCCTTGTCGACCGGCGACCAGGTCGCCGCGCTGCTCGACGCCGGCAAGCCGATTGAAGCCTTTGCGCTGGCGCAGCAGAAGTCGGGCGAGGGCGATCCCGCGGGTGATTTCGCGCTCGGCTGGTTCTATGATCTTGGCGAGCATATCACCGCCGACAAGGCGAAGGCGCTCGGCTATTATCGCAAATGCGCCGACGCCGGGCTCAGCCCGTGCCAGTGGCGGCTGGGCGTGATGCTCGACACGGGCGATGGCGTCGCCGCCGACCCCGCGGCCGCATTCGGCTGGATCTCGAAAGCGGCGGCGCAAAACAACGCCGGGGCGCAGGCCAGCCTGGCGGTGCTCTATGCCACCGGCCGCGGCACCGCGATCGACTATGCCAAGGCGCTCGACCTTTACCAGACCGCCGCGAAGAACGGACAGGCACACGGCTTTTATGGCGCCGGGGTGATGTATCTCGACGGCCAGGGCGTGGCCAAGGATGGCGAGGAAGCCGCCGCCTGGTTCTCGGTCGGCGCCGCGGTCGGCGACCAGCAGGCCAAGGCGGTGGCCGACATGCTGCTCAAGGACCAGAAGACCGAGGTGCTCGACCGCGTCGCCGCCCGGGCGACCGCGATCTATAGCGACTATGTCGGACCGGTGACCGCACCGCCGCCGCCGCCCGAGGCCCCCAAGGCACCCTGATTCGTAGCAGCGGGGAACCGCCTCCGCGCTGATCCGTTTCCTGTTTGACGAACAGCGAACGGAGACAAGCCATGACGGACGCCAAGATTTTCGAGCGGCTGAAGGCCGATCATGAGCGGCATCGCGACCTGCTCGACCGCATCGACGCGACGCAGGGCGACAGCGAGGAGCGCGAACAATTGTTCGAGACGTTCCGCGTCGAGGTGACCGCGCATGCGGCGTCGGAAGAGATGTCGCTCTACGCGACGATGCTCGGCAAGCCCGACCTGCGCGACGAGGCGCAGCACAGCGTCGCCGAGCATAAGGAAATCGACGACCTGCTCACCGAACTCTACGAAATGGACTTCGCCTCGACCGGCTGGCTGACGCGCTTTCGGACGATGAAGCACCGCTACCTCCACCATATCGACGAGGAGGAAGAGGAGATGTTCCCCGAAGCCGACGAGGCGCTGAGCGCGGCGGCGAAGAAGGAGATGGCGGCCACCTTCGCCAAGGAAAAGCCGAAGGAAAAGGTCAAGGCCGCTGCCGAGGAACCGTCGAGCGAGGACGAAAAGGAATAGGCGGCGGGGAGAGCCGGTCGCCAATAGATAAGTCGGCCTATCAATCCCGTTCGTGTCGAGCGAGGTCGAAACACCCTGAAAGCTGGCGCGCCCCAAGCGTGTCTCGGCTTCGCTCGACACCAACGGAAACGGGGTGGTCGGGAAACACCCCCGCCTCGACTTTTCCCCTCACCCCCGCCATAGGCGCGCGCCATGACCGACAGATTCGCCTTTTCGGTGGCCGCGAGTGATGGCGCCGCGCGCACCGGCACGATTCGCATGATGCGCGGTGACATCCGCACTCCCGCCTTCATGCCGGTCGGCACCGCCGCGACGGTGAAGGCGATGCGCCCCGCCGAAGTGCGCGCGACCGGTGCCGACATCATCCTCGGCAACACCTATCACCTGATGCTGCGCCCGACCGCCGAGCGCATGGACCGGCTGGGCGGGCTTCATCGATTCATGGGCTGGGACCGGCCGATCCTGACCGACAGCGGCGGTTACCAGGTGATGAGCCTGTCGGCGCTGACCAAGCAGAGCGAGGAGGGCGTTGCGTTCAAGAGCCATCTCGACGGCTCGCGCCACATGCTGACCCCGGAACGCTCGATGGAGATCCAGCGGCTGCTCGGCAGCGACATCGTGATGGCCTTCGACGAATGCCCGCCCAACGGCGTCGACGCCAAGCGCGCCGAGGCGAGCATGGAGCGGTCGATGCGCTGGGCGGCGCGCAGCCGCGCGGGTTTCGACGCGGGCGTGGAGCATGCGGCGCGCTCGGCCCTGTTCGGCATTCAGCAAGGATCATTGGACGAGAAGCTGCGCGCGCGCTCGGCGACGGCGCTCATCGATATCGGCTTCGACGGTTATGCGATCGGTGGATTGGCCGTTGGGGAAGGGCAGGAGGCGATGTTCGGGGTGCTCGATTTTGCCCCAGCGCAGCTTCCCGCCGACAAGCCGCGCTATCTGATGGGGGTCGGCAAGCCCGACGATCTGGTCGGCGCGGTCGCGCGCGGGGTCGATATGTTCGACTGCGTGCTGCCGACGCGCTCGGGGCGCAACGGGCAGGCGTTTACGTGGGAAGGGCCGGTCAACATCCGCAACGCCAAACATGCCGAGGACAAGGCGCCGCTCGATGCGACGTGCGGCTGCCCGGTGTGCACCACCTGGTCGCGTGCCTATCTGCACCACCTCGTCCGCGCCGGCGAGATGCTCGGCGCGATGCTGATGACGCAGCATAATCTGCATTTCTATCAGGATCTGATGGCCGCGATGCGCGACGCGATCGCCAAGGGGCGATTCGCGGGCTTCCAGTCGGATTTTGCGGATCGCTATCGCCGCGGCGCGGCCTGACGCGTTCAGTTCAGCTTGTTGAGCAGGTCCATCATCGAATCGGGGATATTCTCCTCGATCGCCGACTCATAAGCGCGACGCAGGGCGATATTCACGTCCTGCGCCTTCTTGGGCATTTTCTTTTCACCGTCTTTCCCGGATGCCTTCGGCGATGACGAACCGGAGTCAGACGACATTATCGTGATATCCAATGGACATGGGGCCTGTTGCTAACCGCGCGACGAGCAAAGCGCAATGACGCTTTGTTCCTTCCCCATGAAACCAATTTGCGGCTAAATCGTTCCGTGACAGCGCAATAATATCGGGCGCGGTTGGCGTGTGCGCGTCTTTCGCCCGGTTTTGCGCCGCTATCGCGAATGTTTCGGGGCAGGCAGCGACCTGTTTTAGGAGGTAATATATGTCATTGGGTCAGGCGATCGCGCCGCATCTTCCCTATCTGCGCCGCTATGGCCGCGCGATTTCGGGGAGTCAGCAGAGCGGCGATGCGTTGGTCGCGGGCCTGTTGCATACCCTGGTCGCCGACCCGGGAGCGGTCGACACCGGCGCCGACCTCAAGATTCAGCTTTATCGCATGGTGCATGACAATTTCGGTCTCGCCACCGATCAGCAATCGACGTCGGACGAACCTGTCGCCGCCGATATAGCGATCGCCGACGCGCGGCTGCGCCGAATCCCGTCGCTCGCGCGCCAGGCGCTGCTGCTCACCGCGGTCGAGGGTTTCAGCGAGGAGGATGCCGGGCGCATCATCGGCCGCGACGCGGCGACGGTGCATGGTCTGATCGACGAGGCGATGGCCGAGATCGACCGCCAGACGCGCGCGCGCATCCTGATCATCGAGGACGAGCCGATCATCGCGATGGACATCGAAATGATCGTCCGCGACCTGGGGCACGACGTCGTCGCGGTCGCCACGACGCACAGCGAAGCCGTCGCCGAGGCGCAGAAGCATCAGCCGGGCCTGGTCCTCGCCGACATCCAGCTTGCTGACAACAGCTCGGGGATCGAGGCGGTGCAGGAAATCCTGGCCGATGTGAAGCTGCCGGTCATCTTCATCACCGCCTTTCCCGAACGGCTGCTCACCGGCGACCGGCCCGAGCCGGCGTTCCTGCTGACCAAGCCGTACCAGCCCGCGACGCTGCGCGCCGCGATCGCGCAGGTGCTGTTCTTCGACGAGAGCACGGTTCCGGCCTGACGCGCATAAATAGGGACAGTCCCTATTTAACCGTTGGGGCGAGGGCCTTCGCCGAGCGGATGCCGTTAAATGGGGACAGTCCCTATTTATGCGCACGCCGCTGGTCTTGTCAGGCGCGGCCGGGCGCGCGATAGCCAGGCATAATGACGTCCCCACGCCAATCGGCGCTCGATCGCCTGACCGCCAATGCGCCGTTCCTCGCGCGGCTTGCCGAAATCCATCCCGACGACGTCGCCTTTTTCCTGCGCGAGGGCACCGACGCCGCATTGGTCGCCGTCGCGCCGCCGCCGGGCGGCGACGACATCATGGCGGCGCTGCGTCACTGGCGCGGGCGGATGGCGCTGCTGCTCGCGCTCGGCGACCTGTCGGGCGAGCATGACGTCGCGACCACCACGCGGCACCTGTCGGCCTTTGCCGACGCCGCTTGCGACGCGGCGCTCGCCGCCGCCTTCGCCGAGCGCACGCCCGACGAGGAATCGCGCGGGCTGTCGGTGATCGCGCTCGGCAAGCTCGGCAGCCATGAGCTCAACTATTCGTCGGACATCGACCCGATCCTGATCTTCGACCCCGAGACGATGCCGCGGCGGCAGCGCGACGATCCGACCGAGGCGGCGGTGCGTATCGCGCGGCGGATGACCGAGATCCTGTCGGCGCGCACCGCGAACGGCCATGTGCTGCGCGTGGACCTCCGCCTCCGCCCGCATCCCGAGGTGACGCCGATTGTGCTGCCCGTCGACGCGGCGATCTCTTATTATGAATCCGAGGCGCTGGCGTGGGAGCAAGCCGCGTTTATCCGCAGCCGCGCGTCGGCGGGCGACCGCGCGCTCGGCGGCGAATTCCTGTCGGCGATCCAGCCCTTCATCTGGCGCCGCAGCCTCGATTTCCGGCAACTCAAGGAAATCGGCGCGATGAGCGACCGGATCCGCGACCATTTTGCGCAGGGCCAGGCGTTCGGGCCGGGTTACGACCTGAAACGCGGGCGCGGGGGTATCCGCGAGATCGAATTTTTCGCGCAGGTCCACCAGCTGATCTATGGCGGCCGCGACCCGTCGCTGCGCGTGCCGGCGACGGTTGATGCGCTCGCCGCGCTGGCGAAGGCGGGACGGATCGACGCCGATGTCGCCGCCCGGCTTACCGGCCATTATGCGGTGCTGCGGCGGATCGAGCACCGGCTGCAGATGATCGAGGACCAGCAGACGCATTGCCTGCCGGTGCAGCCTGCGGCGCTCGACGCGGTGGCGCGGCTCGACGGACATGAGGATGGCGCGGCGCTGCTCGCGATGCTCGAACCCGTCACCGCCGACGTCGCGGCCTGCTATGACCGGCTGGTGCTCGAACGCGCGGCGACGAGGGGGCTACCGCGCGACGAGGGCGAGCTTGCGGGCGCGCTGATGGCGGCCGGATTCGAGCCAGCCGACAATGCGCTGCGCACCATCGCCGAATGGCGCGGCGGCAAGCTGCGCGCGCTGCGCACCCCCGCGGCGCAGGACGCGCTCGAAACGGTGCTGCCGGGGCTGGTCAGGGCGCTCGGCGCCGCGCCCGATCCCGAGGCGGCGCTGACGCGCTTCGACAAGCTCGTCTCGGGTCTGCCGAGCGCGATCAATTTTTTCCATCTGCTCGCGGCGCAGCCCGAGCTCGCCATAGTCGCGGTGCGCGTGCTGACGCTCGCCCCGACGCTGGCCGAGGCGCTCGGCGCGCGCGTCGAACTGATCGAGGGGCTGATCGACAAGCGCGCGTTCGAGGCGCCCGCGACCAAGGCCGAACTGCTCTCCGAATGGGCGCCGGGACTCGCGGGGCTCGATTACGAACGGCTGCTCGACCGCGTGCGCGACCGCGTCGGCGAGCGGCGCTTCGCTTATGGGGTGCAGTTGATCGCGGGGGCCAGCGACCCGATGATGATCGCCTGCGGCTATTCCGAACTTGCCGAGGCGGCGTTGCAGGTGCTCGCCGATGCGACGGTCGCCGAATTCGTCGAGGCGCATGGGCGGATCGCCGACAGCGAACTGGTCGTGCTCGCGCTGGGGCGGCTCGGCGGGCGCGCGCTGACGCATGCGTCGGACCTCGACCTCATCTATCTCTTCACCGGCGACCATCTCGCCGAATCCGACGGGCGGCGGCCGCTCGGCGCGACGACCTATTACAACCGGCTCGCGCAGCGGCTGACCGGCGCGATGTCGGTGCCGACCGCGGCGGGCAAGCTGTACGAGGTCGACACCAGGCTGCGGCCGCAGGGCGCGCAGGGGCCGCTGGTCGTGACGCTCGACAGCTTCGAACGCTATCAGCGCGAGGAGGCGTGGACGTGGGAGCATATGGCGCTGCTCCGCGCGCGGGCGGTCTATGGCTCGGACCGCGCCAAGGCCGCGGTGCAGCGCATCATCGACGCGCTGCTCGCGATTCCGCGCGATC
>JAEULK010000054.1 GCA_016793775.1 Sphingopyxis sp.
GCGTCGAAGATGGACCCCCTTTTTGGATATGATGTTGGTTTGTTGAAGATGGCCTTGCGCTGCGCGCGGCGGAGGGCGGGCGTAGCCCGCCCGGAGGCGCGCGCAGCGCAAGATAGATTTTTGAAGGCGCCGAAGGTGGCTATCAGCTGCGGTTTTTGAAGCGCCAGCTGTCGTTGCCCGTCTCGACGATATCGCAGTGGTGGGTGACGCGGTCGAGCAGCGCCGTGGTCATCTTGGGATCGCCGAACACGGTCGGCCATTCACCGAAGGCGAGGTTCGTGGTGATGATGACGCTGGTGCGCTCATAAAGCTTGCTGATGAGGTGGAACAGCAACTGCCCTCCCGAGCGGGCGAACGGCAGATAACCGAGCTCTTCGAGCACGATCAGGTCGAGCCGCGACATCTGCGCCGCCAGGGTCCCGCCCTTGCCGATCCGGGTCTCCTCTTCGAGGCGCGTCACCAGTGATGGCAAGAAACCATCCTGTGCGCAATTTGGCCTCGGCATCAGGATATTGCTTTTCCTGAACGTCGCCGCGTCGCAGTTGCGCAAGCTCCCGAACGCGCGCCCCGGTATACAACGCGAGGACCGGCAACCAATATGCGGCCTCCCCTTTGCCCTGCACGGGTCGTTCGCCCTTCGAGTGTACAGGCCCGCCAAAAATTGCATTTAGATCGGCAAGGTCAAACGGCTTACGCCTATTTTTCTTAGCCTGTGGATTGGGTATCTGAGTGTTCTTCGCGACATTGATCGGAACAATGTCATTCCTCGCAGCCCACCCCAGCAACGCACTGATATGACTTAGCCGAACATTGATGTTGGCAATGCTGTGCCCCTCGGCGATCAGCTTGTCTTTGAACGCGATGACATGCCCCTTGGTAATATCCTGCACGGCAACATCGCCAATGCGGGCTTGGAACCGCGCCGCAGTTTTCGCGAACATCTCTATCGTCTTAGGCCGCTTTACCCCCTCAGCCTTCCATCGCTCGAATATGCCGGGCGTCAGCATGTCGGCGGGACTTGTATCTGTCTTATTTTCGTGGCTCGCTAGCCCGTCCGCAGTAACCGGCTCATACCGAGCCATGCGGGCAATGGCCAATTGCTCGCCTGCAGTCTCCGCCTCAAGTCTCAGATCGGCGACTAAATCGCGGGCAGCCAACTCGACTGGCGACAGATCAGCGTTCGGGTCGCGCAGCCGTTGCTCCAAAGCGGAAACCAGCGGCTCGCGCTCCTTCCGCTCGGTTTCCAGACGGGACCGCTCGGCATCCATGAGGTCGGCAAGTTCCGCCTGCTCCCGGTCATAATCCTCCAGCGCCGTCAGGCGGGCAGCACGGGCCGGTGAAGCCGATGGTTGAGGCGGAGAGGCTGAAACAGGATCGGCCCGTTCTCTCGCCCTCGCTAGGAGATTTTGCGCCGCCTTTGTGTGGTCCGGCATAAGGCTCTTTGCCTTTTCCCTGTCTTTGGTCCGCAGGGAATGCTTGATTTCGCGCCTTCCTTCAAAGTGCGGACGCAACTCGGCAGGGATGGCCATGCGGAAATAGTAGGTGCCGTTGGCTTTATGCAGGTAGGTACACATAGGTTAGCTTCCTGGTACAAATGCACTAGGCGCTTGTAAAATACCTTAGGATTTCAGCCGTTTCCCTGTCGTTCCAACGACTTGGGAGGCGGTGGTGGACAGGGCTGGATTCGAACCAGCGTACGGAAACCCGGGCAGATTTACAGTCTGCTGCCTTTAACCACTCGGCCACCTGTCCATGGGGCCCGCTTTGGGAAGCGGTCCAATGGCGAAACGATACTTGCCTGTCAATGGCAGTCGTGGGAAAGGCCGCGCATTATGCGTCAATTTTCCCGTCACCGTCGCCCCGCCGGCCAATCGTCCAAGGGACAACCCATCCGTTTCTGGGGCCGGCACGCCGTTCTCGCCGCGCTCGCCAACCCCGAACGCACCGTCAAGCGTATCTGGGGCACCCGCGAAGCGCTCGGCCAGCTCGACCTGCCTCCGGTGGTCCCGATCAACTATGCCGAGGTCACCGACCTCGCGCGTCTCGTCGCCCGCGACGCGCCGCACCAGGGGCTGGTGATCGAGGTCGACCCGCTCGACGGCATCTATCTCGGCGACCTGCTGCAGGAAGAGGTCGACGCGGACAGCCCCCGTCCGATCATCGTCCTCGACCAGGTCACCGACCCGCATAATATCGGCGCGGTGCTGCGCTCGGCCGCCGCCTTCGATGCCGCCGCGATCGTCACCCAGGACCGCCACAGCCCGCCCGAGAGCGGCGTCATCGCGCGATCGGCGTCGGGCGCGCTCGAAATCGTCCCCTGGGTGCGCGTCGTCAACCTGTCGCGCGCGCTTGAGGAAATCGCCGAGGCGCAATATTGGCGCATCGGGTTGATGGGCGACACCGACACGACATTGGGCTCGGTCCTCGACGGCAGCAAGGTCGCGCTGGTGCTCGGCTCCGAAGGCGACGGCATGCGCCACAATGTCATGGAACATTGCGACGTGCTGGCGAAACTGCCGATCTCGCCGCGCATGGAAAGCCTGAACATTTCCAATGCCGCGGCCATCGCGCTCTATGCGGTCGCGACGGCGAAGGGCTGACGCGGATCAATCCTCGGCCGCGATCCGCACCTTCAGCCCGTCCATCGCCTCGGTGAACGGCAGCTGGCACGACAGGCGCGAGCTGTCGTCGCGGTCGGTGGTGGAATCGAGCAGGTCGTTCTCGTCCTCGCTCATCGCGGGCATGTCGCCGACCGCGACCTCGACATGGACGTGGCAGGTCGCGCAGGAGCAGCAACCGCCGCACAGCGCGAGCAGTTCGTCGAAACCCGCGTCGCGGATATTCTCCATCACGGTCAGGCCGGTGTCGCCTTCGATCTCATGTTCGGTCCCGTCGCGCGTCACCACAATCAGCTTGGCCATGTGCATCCCCATATCTTCGATTCGGCTTGGCCTATGTCGCGCGTTGCGCGGCAAATCAAGCACTGCTAACGACGGCGCCGGGAACAAAAAGGGAATATGAGATGGGCCTGAGCCAGCAGCAACTGAGCGCGGGAATCGATGCGCTCGCCGGGATCGAGCCGGGCTTCGCACGCGCGCTTGGCCATGCCGGCTATCCCGAACCGCGAATCCGCGCGCCCGGCTACACCACCCTTCTCCGAACCATCGTCGGCCAGCAGGTCAGCGTCGTCGCCGCGACCTCGATCTGGAACAAGCTGGAGGCGGGATTCGGCGAGGGCTGCCCCGCCGCGGTGATGGCCGCGGCCGATTTCGACGCGCTGCGCGCCTGCGGCCTTTCGGCGCAGAAACAGGGCTATGCCAAGAGCCTGGCGCAACTCGTCATCGACGGCGAACTCGCCTTCGACGCGCTGCCCGCCGACGACGAGGAGGCGATCGCGCTGCTGACCAAGGTCAAGGGCATCGGCCGCTGGTCGGCGGAAATCTACCTGCTCTTTGCCGAGGGGCGCCCCGATATCTGGCCCGCGGGCGACCTTGCGGTCCAGGAAGCGGTGGGACGCATCATGCAGCTCGACGCACGCCCAAGCGAGAAAGCGATCCGGGAAATCGCCGAAGCCTGGCGCCCGCACCGCGGCGCCGCGGCGATCTTCAGCTGGCATTGCTATAATATGGCGGTGATCTGAAAGCCCGTCAGGAGGATAGTTCGAGATGACGACCCGTGACATCGTTACCGCCTACTACGCAGCCTTCAATGCCGGCGACACCGACGCGATGTTGGCGCTCGTCGCCGGGGATGTACGCCACGACGTCAACCAGGGCGAGCCGCGACACGGCAAGGCGCTCTTCGCCGAATTCAACGCGCATATGACGCGCTGCTACCGCGAACGGCTCACCGACATGGTGATCTTCGCCGAGGGCAACCGCGCCGCCGCCGAATTCACCGTCAACGGCACCTATCTAGCGACCGACGACGGCCTGCCCGAGGCCACGGGTCAGACCTATGTCCTGCCCGCCGGTGCTTTCCTGTCGGTCAACGCGGACGGGCTGATCGACCGCATCACCACCTATTACAATCTTGCCGACTGGCTGAAACAGGTCGGCGCATGAGCGTGAAGGTCGCGCCGGTCACCGGTGCGGGCCTCGCCGAAGTGCTTCCCGCGCTCGCCGACCTGCGCATCGCGGTCTTTCGGGCCTTCCCCTATCTCTACGACGGCGACCCCGCTTACGAGGCCGACTATCTCGCCGATTTTGCGGCGGCCGAGGGCGCGGTGATCGTCGCCGCGCGCGACGGCGAGACGATCGTCGGCGCTGCCACCGCCGCGCCGCTCGGCACGCAGGACGAGGCTTGGCAGGCGCCGCTCGCCGCCGCCGGGTTCGATATCGGGCGCACCTTCTATTTCGGCGAATCGGTGCTGCTCGCCGATTATCGCGGCCGGGGCATCGGCCACGCCTTCTTCGACCACCGCGAGGCGCAGGCCCGCACGCTCGGCGCATCGCACGCCGCCTTCTGCAGCGTCATCCGCGCCGAAAACCACCCCGCCCGGCCCGCCGATCACCGCCCGCTAGACGCCTTCTGGCGCGGCCGCGGCTATGCGCCGCTGGCGGGCGTCACGGCATGGTTCGACTGGAAGATGATGGACGGCGGGGATGAACGGCACCAATTGCAATATTGGACGCGGGAACTTTAGCGCGAGGCGTTTCGGCAGATGTCTGATTTCGGGCGGGAGCGGTCAAGCCGACCTACAAATCCCGTTCGTGTCGAGCGAAGTCGAGACACCCCGAAGGCACGCGCTCCCGATGGGTGTCTCGACTTCGCTCGACACGAACGGAAATAGGGGAGTGTCTTAAACCCACCCCAAAGCCGACCACGTCCGGACTCGCATCTGGCCAGCCCCAATAAAAAGGCCGGGCGGAGCATTCTCCACCCGGCCTTTGGTCATTCGCTAAGCGCGACGCTTATTTCTTTGCCGCGGCCTTCTTGGCCGGGGCCTTCTTGGCCGGGGCCTTCTTGGCAGCAGCCGGCTTTTCCTCGGCTTCGGCCTTCGGAGCGGCGGCCTTCTTCGCCGGAGCCTTCTTGGCGGGGGCCTCGGCCTTTTCTTCCTTGGCCTCTTCCTTCACCGCTTCCTTCTTGGCCGCCGGCTTTTTCGCGGCGGCCTTCTTGGCGGGCTTGTGGTCGTGGTCATGGTCGTGACCGCAGCCCGGCCCATGGACGTGCCCGCTGTCGTCGTCGGCTTCGATCGCGGCTTCCAGTTCCTCGCGGGTGGTTTCATGGTCGCTGATCTCGGCCTTGTCGAACAGGAAGTCGACGACCTTGTCTTCATAGAGCGGCGCGCGGAGCTGGGCCGCGGCGAGCGCGTCCTGCTGCACATATTCCATGAAGCGCTGGCGGTCTTCGGGGCGATATTGCTGCGCCGCCTGCGCGACGAGGCGCTGCATTTCTTGGCTGCTGACCTGGACGCCATGCGCCTGGCCGATTTCCGACAGCAGCAGGCCCAGGCGGACGCGGCGGACGGCGATCGAGCGATATTCGTCCTTGTCCTTTTCGAGTTCGGCCTTCGCCGCCTCGACGTCTTCCTCATGGCTCGCTTCATGCTCGAGCTGCTGCCAGATCTGGCCGAATTCGGCCTCGACCATCGTCGGCGGCACGTCGAAGTCGTGGCTGGCGGCGAGTTGGTCGAGCAGCTTGCGCTTCATATAGGTGCGGGTGAGGCCGTTCAGTTCCTGCTCGACCTGGTCTTTCATGATCTCTTTCAGCTTGTCGAGGCTCTCGAGACCCAGCGACTTGGCGAATTCGTCGTCGATCTTCGACGCGACCGGAACCTTCAGCTCTTTGACGGTGATCGCGAATTCGGCGGGCTGGCCCTTCAAATTCTCGACCGGATATTCGTCGGGGAAGGTGACTTTCAGCACCTTCTCGTCGCCGACCTTGGTGCCGACCAGCTGGTCTTCGAAGCCGGGGATCAACTGACCCGAGCCGATTTCGACCGCCATATCCTCGCCGGTGCCGCCGTCGAAGGCGATGCCGTCAACCGAGCCCGCGAAGTCGATGATGACCTGGTCACCCTGGGCGGCCTTCTTGGTCTTCGGCGCGTCCTCGAAACGCTTCATCTGGACCGCGAATTCCTCGATCTTGGCCATGATCGCGGCATCGTCGGCGGGAACGGTCAGGCGCTCCAACTTCAGCCCCTCGATCGACGGGGTTTCGATGACCGGCAGCACTTCCAGCGCGACGGTGATTTCGGCGTCCTTGCCGGCTTCATAACCCTCGTCCAGCGTGACCGCGGGCTGCAGCGCGGGGCGCAGCTTTTCCTTGGCCATCAGGTCGCGCACGCCGTTTTCGATCGCCTTGTTCAGCGCGTCGGCCGACAGCGCGGCGCCGTGCATCTTGCGGATCAGGTTCGGCGGCACCTTGCCGGGGCGGAAACCGGGCATACGCACCGTCGGGGCGATGCTCTTCACCTCGTCATCGACGCGCTTGTCGATATCCTTGGCGGTGATGGTGACGCGATATTCGCGCTTCAGGCCTTCGTTCAGCGTTTCGACGGTCTTCATTGCCTTGGTCTTATCCTTGCTCAAATCTCACGGTTTTCCGGCCTTGGGCGAGTGCGTAACTGGTGCGGGCGAAGGGACTCGAACCCCCACATCTTGCGATACTGGTACCTAAAACCAGCGCGTCTACCAATTCCGCCACGCCCGCTTGGGAAGCTTTGGCCGGATGCACGGAAACGCGCGCAAAACCGCGCACGCCCGTGCGGGCCGCGGGCGCTATAGCAGACGGGCGGCCAAGGGCAAGGGGCGGAACGCCGCGGGAACGTCGGGGCGTGGCACGCGTTGGTCGGATGAGGAGACGAGAGATGACGACCTATAGCGCCAGCCTGCACGTCCACGCGGCCGACCCGCTGCCCAGACCCAAGCCCGACACCATCGAACCGATGGCGCCGCCCGAAAATCCGGTCCAGCCGACCCCGGTCGAAGACCCGGCGGGCCAGCCGGTCGAAATCCCCGGCGCGCCCGGCGGCGGCGACATCGACCAGCCCGGCCGCGGCCCGAGCGAGGTGCCGCCGCAGGAAATCTGACCGCGCCCCGCATGCGGACCCTCCCGCGCTACCTAAATCTTAACCTGGATCAGGCGGATTGCCGCATTTCGTCCGACCGCTTTACAAAAGCACTTGCAAAGTCTCGCACGCTATTTAGCAACCATGGGGTTCCGCCGTGGGCGGGATTTGAGGGTCGCAAGGATGATTGTGGGGCGTTGGTCTGTCCGCTTGCCGGCAGCCCTGTTTTTGGCGGCGTCGTTCGCGGTGGGCGGCATGGCTCAATCCGGGGAACCGCACGAACCGATCACGGCAACGGTCGATGCACCACAGTCGGCGTCGGGTTGCGAGTTGCATGTCTGGCCCAGTAGCGGGCTGCGTTCGGTTTATCATGGCTGGTTCCACGGCGGAATTGTCGACGGCGCGGTCAACGGCCGCGACGGCTATCCCGAGGTTCCCGCCGATCCGCTCGACACGGTGCAGCAGCTTGCCATGATCCGCGCCGCCGCGCTGCAGGATGTTTTCGGGCGCGGGGATTATGCCGTCGTCGTCCACGACACCCCGCAATCGACCGTCGCGATCCGCCAGAACACCGCGCGCCTGGCATCCTCGACCTCCGCCTGCTACGCCGAACTGATCCTCGAGGATGTGTTTTTCCAGCAGGATGTCGTCAACGGCGGCTCGCTCAAGACGCTGATGCGCTTTCGCGATTTCGGTGCCGCCGATCGTTTCGCCCGGCAATTCGGCACCTGGACCAAAACCCCGCTTATCGCCTTCCCCCCGAAGGAGCCGGCGATGAATGCCGAGGCGCTCGCCGAAATCCGCACGGCCTTCCGCTCGAACCTCTTTGCTTTCGCCGGTGCGCTCAAGATCCATGAGGCTGGCGGCGGCAAAAAGAAGAAGAAATGACCGGCCGCCTGCAACTTGCCGGCCTCGCTATAGCCCTCGCGATCGCCCTGCCCGCCGCCGCGCAGGACGCCGCCCCCGCAGCGGCCGTCGAGGCGCCCTCCGATCCCGTCATGGCGTGCGAACTCCACATCTGGCCCGCCGCCGGCCTGCGGTTTTCGGACCAGGGCATGTGGGACAATTTCAAGTCGGGCCTGTCGGGCGGCATTCTCGGCGAACTCGACCGGCCCGAGCGGCGCCTCGAACGCTCGAAGCGCGACGGTACCGACAGCCTGCCCGAAAACCCGGCCGAACTGCTCGACCCCGTCGACCAGCGCGCGCTCTTTACCGCGGCACCCGACGGGGCGCAGCTCGGTCTGCCGGGGCACCGCCTTATCGTCCACGACGCGGCGCTCAGCAGCCGCGATATCCGCAACACGCCGGGCCGCCACGCTCCCGACGCGGCGCCCTGCTACGCCGAACTCATTCTCGATACGCTCGTCTTCTCGAACGAATGGGGCAACGGCCAAAATCTGAAGAGCCTCTATCGCTTTCGCGATTTCGGCACCGCCGGCGCGCCCGCGCGCAGCTTCGGCGCCTGGGTCCAGACCAAGCTGGCCATCGAACCCGACCAGCTTCCCCAGAAATTCGACGAGGCGCGCGCCGAGATGCGCGCCGCTTTCACGAATAACGTCGCGCTTTTCGGCGCGGCGCTGACGACCAACGCCACCAAACAGGGAAAAACAAAATGAAGACCAGGATTGCGCTTTTGACCGCCGCCGTGTCGGCGATGCTGGCATCGCCCGCCGCCGCGCAGGATGCGGCGCCGTGCGAACTCCACATCTGGCCCGCCGAACGCATGACGTCGGTCACCACCGGCCTGCTCGGCGGCGGCCTGCTGGACGCCGCGCTGCACAGCGGCACCGACGCGAACAACAAGGCATCGCTGGCGAGCGCGCTCGACAGCCCCAGCCAACTCGATGCGCTGAAATCCCTCGACCTGGCAACGCTCATCGCGCTCCAGCCGGGCACGGTCATCGTCACCCACGACACGCCGCTCGAACGCAAGACGATGAACAAGGTCAAGACGCGCCGCTCGGACTCGACCGCCGCCTGCTATTCGGAACTGATCGTCGCCGACGTCTTCTACCAGAAAGCGGCGATCTACGGCCGGTCGCTGCGGACGCTGTTCATGATCCGCGACTTCGGCGCCGACCAGAAGATCGACTTCGAATATAAGGCCTGGGGCGGCAATGGCCTCAAGCTCTTCCCGCCGAAAGAAGGCGAGGACGCCATCGCCGCGCTCGACGAGCTGGGCAGCGTCTTCAAGCTGAATTTCGAGGAATATTCGAACAACGCGCGGACCGCGATGAAGCGCCGCAAACCCGGCAAATAAGCGGGAACCCCGCGCGCCCTGCCCTTGCGGGGCGCGCGGCCGTCAGGCGTCGATGCCGATCTTGGGATCGGCGCTGGCGCTTGCCGCGGGCCGCGCGGCGACGCGGGCGCGCCAGTCATGGAAATGCGTCAGCGCCTCGGGCGCGGCCTGCCCGACCATGGCGCCGAATTCGCTCCAGCAGAACAGCACGATATCGGCGAGGGAGAAGGCCTCTCCGGCCAGATAGGGCCGTCCCGATACCATCCGGTCGGCGCGCGCCAGCCCTTCCTGCGCATAGGCCTTGTTGCCCGCCGCGGCCTCGGGCACGCACAGCATCCGGTCCTGGAACATCTCCAGGCCTTCGGCGCTGCGAAAGCCGTTCGTCATCGGACACACCAGGCTGTGATCGATATAGCGCAGCGCGCTGCGCGTCGCGGCGCGCGCTTCGACGGTGGCGCCGATCAGCGGCGTGTCGGGATGCAGCTCTTCCAGATATTCGCAGATCGCGGTGCTTTCGCCGATCAGGCTGCCATCGTCGAGTTCGAGCAAGGGCATCGCCCCCCGCGGATTGCGCGCCAGCCATGCGGGCGCCCGGTTGTCGCCGGCGCGAATATCGACGAATTCGCGGGCGATCTCGATGCCTTTCTCGGCGAGAAAGAACAAAACGACGCGCGGATTGGGTCCGACCGACTGATAGAGTTTCACGCGCGCGTCTCCCTTCGTGCCGTTCGTCGTCGCGTCAGCCGAGCGCCTTCTTCAGCAGCTCGTTGACCACCTGCGGGTTCGCCTTGCCCTGCATCGCCTTCATCGTCTGGCCGACGAAGAAGCCGAACAAAGCCTCCTTGCCGCCCTTATATTGCTCGACCTTGTCGGCATTCGCGGTCAGGATCTTCGCGATCTCGGCCTCGATCGCGCCGGTGTCGCTCGTCTGCTTCAGGCCGTCGCGCTCGACGATCACGCCCGCCGCGTCGCCGCTTTCGAGCATCTTTTCGAACACCGCCTTGGCGATCGTTCCCGAAATCGTGCCGTCTGCGACGAGGCCAAGCAGTTCGCCCGCCTGCGCCGGCGTGACCGGGCAGTCCTCGAAGCTCTTGCCGAGCCGGTTCAATGCACCGAACAGTTCGCTCGATACCCAGTTCGCCGCCGCAGCCGGCTTCGCGCCGGTTTCCAGCAGCGTATCGAACCACAACGCGCTCTCGACCTCGGCGGTCAGCACGTCGGCGTTGTAGGCCGAAATCCCCGCCGCCAGATAGCGCGCGCGCTTGGCGTCCGGCAGTTCGGGCAGGCTGTCGCGGCATTCCGCCAGAAACGCATCGTCGAGTTCGAGCGGCAAAAGGTCGGGATCGGGGAAGTAGCGATAGTCATGCGCATCTTCCTTCGACCGCATCGTGCGAGTCCGGTTTGTCGCCGGATCGAATAGGCGGGTTTCCTGGACAACCTTTCCGCCGCTCTCGATCAACTCGATCTGACGAAACGCCTCCGACGTAATTGCCACCATAACGAAACGTACTGAATTGACGTTCTTCGTCTCAGTCCGGGTACCAAGTGGCTCTCCGGGTTTACGAACAGAGACGTTCACATCGGCTCGCATGGACCCTTCTTCCATGTTGCCATCGCACGAGCCGACATACCGCAGAATCGACCGTAGCTTCCGAAGATAAGCGCCTGCCTCTTCGGGAGAGCTCATGTCCGGCTTCGAGACGATTTCCATCAACGCAACACCGCTGCGGTTGAGGTCAACGTAGCTCATCGTCGGGTGCTGGTCGTGCATTAGCTTGCCGGCATCTTGTTCGACGTGAATTCGTTCAATGCCAATGATCTTGGTATCGCTGGGATCTTTCTCATCCGGCGATATTTCCAAGCGTCCTTCGCCAACGATAGGATGATATAGCTGGCTGATCTGGTAACCCTGCGGCAAATCAGCGTAAAAATAATTCTTCCGGTCGAAGCGCGAATATTTGTTGATCTGTGCCTCAATTGCCATGCCAGTACGCACCGCCTGACGAATGCACTCGCGGTTCGGGACCGGAAGCATGCCCGGCATTGCAGCATCGACGAGGCTTACTTGAGTGTTTGGCTCGGCGCCAAACGCCGTCGCCGCGCCGGAAAACAGCTTAGCGTTGGTGCTGATCTGGGCATGAACCTCAAGGCCAATTACGACCTCCCATTCGCCAGTCGCACCTTTGAAGCGAGTTGTCGTCGTCATCTTACCACCACTTCTCGGCGCGAGCCGTAAAGCCCGCGCGTTCCTCGATCGCCAGCCCGGCGTTGAGCACGCCCTGCTCGTCGAATGCCTTGCCGATGATCTGCAGCCCTAGCGGCAGCCCTTCGCGGTTCAGCGCCGCGGGAACCGACATCGCGGGCAGTCCCGCAAGGCTCGCGGGCACCGCGAACACGTCGTTCAGATACATCGCCAGCGGATCGGCCATCTTTTCGCCCAGCCCGAACGCCGCCGATGGCGCGGTCGGTGTGAGGATCACGTCGCACGCCCCGAACGCCGCCTCGAAATCGCGCGCGATCAGCGTCCGCACCTTCTGCGCCTGCGTGTAGTAGGCGTCGTAGAAGCCCGCCGACAGCACATAGGTGCCGATCATGATACGCCGCTTGACCTCGGGCCCGAAGCCATCGGCGCGCGTCGCGGCGTACATATCCTGCAACCCCGCTCCATCGGGCAGGTCGCGCAAACCATAACGCACGCCGTCATAACGCGCGAGGTTCGACGACGCCTCGGCGGGCGCGATGATATAATAGGCCGGCAGCGCATATTTGGTGTGCGGCAGGCTGATCTCGACGACCTCGGCCCCCGCGTCCTTCAGCATCGCAATGCCCACGTCCCACATCGCGTCGATGTCGAGATCGATGCCCTCCAGCCGATATTCCTTGGGAATACCGACCTTCTTGCCCTTGAGGTCGCTCGACAATGCCGCTTCCCAGTTTGGCACGGCCATGTTCAGGCTCGTCGCGTCCTTCGGATCGAAGCCCGCCATAGTCTCGAGCATGATCGCGCAATCCTTGACGTCGCGCGCCATCGGCCCCGCCTGGTCGAGCGAGCTGGCAAAGGCGACAATGCCCCAGCGCGAGCAGCGGCCATAGGTCGGCTTGATCCCCGAAATGCCCGTGAACGCCGCAGGCTGGCGGATCGAGCCGCCCGTGTCGGTCCCGGTCGCCGCGGGACACAGCCGCGCCGCGATCGCCGACGAGCTGCCGCCCGACGACCCGCCCGGCGCCAGCGCGGCATTGCCGCCGTCCTTGCGCTTCCACGGGCTGATGACATTGCCGAAATAGCTGGTCTCGTTCGACGAGCCCATCGCGAACTGGTCGAGGTTCAGCTTGCCCAGCATGCCGCAACCCGCGTCCCACAGCTTCGCCGACACCGTCGATTCATAACGCGGCACAAAGCCTTCGAGCATGTGGCTCGCCGCAGTCGTCTGGACGCCATCGGTGCAGAACAGGTCCTTCATCCCGATCGGCACGCCCGAAAGCGGCTTCAGCGTCCCCGCCGCACGATCGGCATCGGCCGCCTTGGCCGCGGCAAGCGCATGCTCGGGGGTCTCGACGATAAACGCATTGAGCGCCTTGGCCGCAGCGACATTGGCGCTGAACGCCTCCGCCACCTCGACCGCGCTGAAATCGCCCGCGCGGTGCCCGTCGCGAATTTCCGCGACTTTAAGGTTCGTAAGCTCGGTCATTATTCGATCACCTTGGGCACGCCGAAAAAGCCGTGCATCGCCGCCGGCGCATTCGCCAGCACATCGTCGCGGCGGTTGCCGCCGGTCAGCGGGTCGGCGTCGATCACATCGTCGCGCAGCCGCAACTGGTTGGGGATCACCGCGGTCATCGGCTCGACCCCGGTCACATCGACCTCGCCGAGTTGCTCGACCCAGCCCAAAATGCCGTTCAATTCGCCTTCCATCGCGGCGGCTTCCGCATCGCTGATCGCGATGCGCGCCAGCGACGCGATTTTCCTTACCGTTGCCTGATCGATTGCCATTCTTCTTGCCTTTGCGGGAGAAGCTGGGCCGCTAGCATCCTCCCCCGCTTGCTTCAAGGCAGGCGCGCGATAATCACTCGAAATCCTCGCCAACCGGCTTCCCGTCGATAAAGACCTGCCGGCGCTGGACCGGCCGCACCTCGATCACTGCTTTCTGGACTGCATCGACGACCGGCTCCCCGGCGGGCGCGCTGCGCGCAAAGCCCTGATAATTCTCCTCCCAATCGCCGGTCTTCGGATCGCGCGCGAACAGGATCACATTGTTGCCGCGCGCGACCACCGCCATCTGGTCGGCCCCCAGAATATAGACCGCGCAGGGCGAGGTCCGGCACTGGCCGCGGTCCTCGATCACCGTATAGGCCTTGTCATCGAGAACCCGCCCCGCAGGAAGCACGCGCAGCTTTTCACGCAGCGGCTTCGCGCCATAGCTCACGTCTGCCGCGTCGACCACCTCGCCCGGCGCGTTCAAATCCCAACGATTCTTTGCCGACAGCGCCCATTTCGCCATTTCGGCGCGCGCTTTGTCGGGCGATTTGGCGAGGTCGGCGAGCGCCTTGCGCCCCGCGGGTCCGAAATCGAACGCCATCGCCGCCCAGTCGAATACCTGGCCCTTGGGCGTACCCTGCTTCAACCGCGCGAGTTGGTCGCGCGTCGAGATCGCGCCGAAATCCACCACCGGCAGCGCGAGCAGCAACGCCAGCAGCATCAGCCCGATCGCCAGCCTTTGCTGGAGCGGCCGCAGCCGGTCGTCGAAATCGAGCCGCCCGCGTACCACCGCCCACAGCCCCGCCGCGCCATAAGCCAGCGCGACCATCGCCGCCACCGCGCCCCACAGCCGCTCGGGCGTCCAGCCGTACTGGATCACGCGCAAATGCATCGAATAAAAGGCGATGATGGCGAGCGGCAATACCGCCGCGACCAGTACCGCAGCCGCGCTGTGAAGCAGGCGGTTGCCCGATCGTTCCTCGCGCCCGTTGCCGATCACCGCATTGGCGAGCAGCACCGCAAAGGCCGCCGCCGCCATCATCAGCGCCGCGGTCGAAAAGCCCGAATCCCACAGCGGCCTCAGCCCCGTCCCGACCAGCGACAGCAGGAACAGCACGACCGCGACTGCCAGCACCGGCGCCAGCACCGCCAGTACGATCGTCACCAGTTTCTGCAGGGTCGCGACCAGCTTGTCGCGCTCGCGCAGCAGCCCGACCGCGCCGCCGAACGCCGCGCCGGCCAGCATCCAGGGGAACCATCCCGCCTCGAACATCCGCATGATCAGCCGGATCCCGATCAGCTCGAACATCGCCCCGATCAGCAGCACGAGCAGGAAGCTCAATCCGGTGAAGGCCAGCCCCGCGGCGCCGATCACCGCGTCGGTCCAGGCGTGGCTGTGCAGCCGCTCATACGGCATCTGCCACAATTTCCAGAAGCGCCAGTCGGGCGCGACGTCGCGCCGCGTCTGGAACAAGGGCGTCGCGATCAGTACCGCGAGCAGCCCCGACCAGAAGGGCCATTCGAAGATCGACGCATTGAAATTATAGCCCGCCGACGTCCACACGATCAGCGCGATCACTGCACCCCACGCCATCGCGAACCCCAGCGCCCAGGTCCAGCGCCTGAGCTCGACCCCCAGCACGAATACCAGGGTCGATACGGTAAGGAACGCCGCAAAGGCATTGCGCCCCGGGTCGAGGTTCGGCGCGTAACGCCAGTCGAGCGTCAGGTGAAAGGCGAGCCCCGCAAAGGCGCAGATCGCCGCCATGATCCACGGCCGCAGCGGCCAGGGCGCGTCGCTCGCGTCGAGGCGGTGCGACGATGGGGGCGACAAGGGGGGCGACTCGGGCGCGGGCGCGCTTGCCTGGGTGTCGGTCATGCCCCACTTCTGGGCTTGTTTAAGCCGCGCGCGCAAGCCAGATAGCGCAGCGCCCTCTCCCCGCCCCCACTGGAGCCCCAATGGCCCGCAAATTCCTTTACCTCATCGCCGTCGTCATCTTCATCATCTTCGGCATCGGCATCGCCTATCAGGTCGCGCCGGCCTGGTTCGCACGCACCGCGCTGGTGCCCAGTTCGGACTTCGTCGAACAGACGGCGGCGGCGCCCAATGCCTATGACGACCCGAAAATGTGGTTCTCGCGCCCCGGGCTCGCCAACGACCCGTCGAACTGGCGCCCGCCCGAGCAAGGCGGCGAAAGCCGCGCGCCCGACAGCGCCAAGGCGGCGACCGACAAGCTGATCCCGCCCGCCAACGCTGCGACGAAGGGCGCCGAACCGGCCGAAGAAGAAGCCGCGCCCAAAGGCGACGCCGCGATCTTCTTCGTCCACCCGACCAGCTATTACAGCCGCTCGAGCTGGAACGCTCCGCTCGACGACCGCGACGCCAATTACCGCGCCACCCTGTTCATGCAGGGTATGGCGAGCGCGTTCGGTGACGCGGGCGAAGTCTGGGCGCCGCGTTACCGCCAGGCCACGCTCGGCGCCTTCCTCGCCGACGATCGTGTCACCGCGGGCAAGGCGATCGACGCGGCATACCGCGACGTCGAACAGGCCTTCGACGCCTTTCTGGAGGGTATCCCCAAGAACAAGCCGATCATCCTCGCGGGCCACAGCCAGGGCGCGCTCCACCTCACCACCCTGCTCAAGAACCGCATCGCGGGCACCCCGCTCGCGAAACGTATCGTCGCGGCTTACGTCATCGGCTGGCCGATCAGCCGCGACACCGACCTCGCCGGCCTCGGCCTGCCCGCGTGCGAGACCCCCGAGCAGAAGGGCTGCATATTGAGCTGGGCGAGCTTCGCCGAGCCGGCCGACCCGTCGATGGTGCTCGATGCCTATGACGGCACCGTGGGATTCGACGGCCGCCCGCGCCGCGACACCCGCATGCTGTGCACCAATCCGATCACCGGCATCCCCGACACCGCAGCCAGGCGCAGCGACAATATCGGCACGCTGAAGCCGCTCGACGGGTTCAAGGGCGGATCGCTGGTCGCGGGCAAGATCGGCGCCAAATGCGACGACACGCGCGGCCTGCTGATGCTCGGCAGCGCCGACATCGCCAAGGACTATGCCCCGAGCTATGTCCTGCCGGGCAACAATTACCATGTCTTCGACATCACCCTGTTCTGGGCGAATGTTCGCGCCGACGTGCTGCGGCGATTGGCGACCTATGAAGGCAAACCCTCGCCGGTGCCGCCGGCGGCGGAGCCGCTGCCGGTGCCTGCTGCTGCGACGCCGTCTCCCACGGCGCCTGCGCCAACCGAAAGGGCCAAGTCCTAACTCCGTTCGTGTCGAGCGAAGTCGAGACACGCTTGGGACGCGCAACGCCTCAGCGTGTCTCGACTTCGCTCGACACGAACGGCTAGAGAGGCCGAGCCATGATCACCACCGCCGTCCCCGATTTCGCCACCGCCCTCGCCGATGGCGGCCGCCTGATGGGCCTCGACGTCGGCACCAAGACCATCGGCGTCGCCTTCTGCGACATGAATTGGAGCCTCGCGACCCCCGGCAAGACGATCATCCGCAAGAAATTCTCGGTCGATCTCGAAACGCTCAAAGCCCTCATCGCGCAGCACAATATCATCGGCCTCGTCGTCGGCCTACCGCTCAACATGGACGGCAGCGACAGTCCGCGGACGCAGAGCACCCGGGCCTTCGCGCGCAACCTCGCCCCGCTCGGCCTGCCGCTGTTGCTGTGGGACGAACGCTGGTCGACCGCCGCGGTCGAGCGCGCGATGATCGCCGCCGACGTCAGCCGCGCCAAACGCGCCGAACGCGTCGACAGCGCGGCGGCGGCGTTCATCCTGCAAGGCGCGATCGACGCGCTGACCCGCGCTTGAACCCCTATGTCGCCATCTGGCTCGGCGCCGCCAACGGCATCGCCTTTGCGCTGATGATGCTCGACAAGCGCCGCGCCGAAGCGGGCGTGCGGCGCATTCCCGAATCGACCCTGCTTCTCTGGGCGTTCCTCGGCGGTGCCTTCGGAACGGTCGCCGCCGCGCGCCTCGTTCGTCACAAGACGCGAAAACAGCCTTTCATGACGTGGATGCTGATCTGGCTCTGGCTCGACATCGTCTTGCTGCTGTTTTGGGCGCTCGGATTATTGCAGGCCTGGCTCGCCACGGCGCTTGCCTATTGGCACGCCGCCTCCTAAACGCTCGGCTTTAATGACAAGCGCAACCCTCCGACCCGCCAGCGATTATCCGCCCGGTGGCGATGCCTTTCGCCATCGCCACCTGATCGGCATCGCGCAGCTGACCCCGTGGGAGATCAGCTATGTCCTCGACGCCGCCGAGGAGTGGGTCGACCTCAACCGCAGCGGCGCCTCGAAGCATGACGACCGGCTCGCCGGGCTGACGATCATCAATGCTTTTTTCGAGAATTCGACGCGCACCCTGTTGTCGTTCGAGATAGCCGGCAAGCGCCTCGGCGCCGACGTCGTCAACATGCACGCCGCGCAGTCGAGCGTGAAAAAGGGCGAGACGCTGATCGACACCGCGATGACGCTGAATGCGATGCGCGCCGACGCGATGGTGATCCGCCATGCCAGCTCGGGCGCGGTCCAGCTCATCGCCGACAAGGTAGATTGCCCCGTCCTTAACGCGGGCGACGGTCGCCACGAACATCCGACGCAGGCGCTTCTCGACGCACTGACCATCCGCCGCCGCAAGGGCCGCGTCGAGGGTCTCACCATCGCCATCTGCGGCGACGTGTTGCACAGCCGCGTCGCGCGCTCGAACATCCTCGCGCTGACCCTGCTCGGCAACGAGGTGCGCGTCGTTGCCCCGGCGACCCTGACCCCGCCCGCGATCGACCGGATGCATGTCGCCACCTTCACCGACATGGACGAAGGGCTGAAGGACGCCGACGTCGTGATGATGTTGCGCCTCCAGAACGAGCGCATGGACGGCGCCTATCTCCCTTCGGCCCGCGAATATCACGCGCTCTACGGCCTCACCCCCAAGCGGCTTGAGAAAGCGAAGCCCGATGCAATCGTCATGCATCCCGGCCCGATGAACCGCGGGGTCGAGATCGACAGCAATGTCGCCGACGACCCCGTGCGCTCGACGATCACCGAACAGGTCGAAATGGGGGTCGCGGTGCGGATGGCGTGCCTCGACATCCTCACCCGCCGCAAGCGAAAGGTCGCAGGATGGGCGTGACCCCGCTTCATATCGTCAATGCCCGCCTGCTCGGCGGCACCACCGGCAGCCTGCTCGCCATCGACGGCAGCATTGCGGCGCTCAACCCGTCCGACGTGCCCGACGGTACCGAGGTTGTCGACGCCCGCGGTCTATGGCTCGCTCCCGGCATCATCGACCTCGGCGTCTTCGCGACCGACAAGCCGGCGTTCCACTTCGGCGGCATCACCCGCGCCGCGTTGATGCCCGACGCCGGCCCGCTCGACAGTCCCGGCCTCGTCGAACGGTCCGCCAAGGGCGGCAAGCCTGACCTGTGGGTCCACCCCCTCGCCGCGGCGACGAAAGGCCTCGAAGGGCGCGAACTTGCCGAGATCGGCCTGATGAAGCAGGCTGGCGCGCGCGCCATCGCCACCGGGCGTAACCGCATCGCCGACAGTGGCGTGATGCGCCGCGTCCTTTCTTATGCCGCCTCGCTCGGCCTCGTCACGATCATCCATGCCGAGGATGAAGGCCTGACCGCCGGCGCGGTCGCGACCGACGGCGAAATGGCGACCCGCCTCGGCCTCGCCTCTGCCCCCGCCGTCGCCGAGGCGATGGCGATCGCCCGCGACCTCGCGCTGGTCGAGGAAACCGGCGCCCCCGTCCATTTCCGCCAGGTCACCACGGCAAAAGGCCTCGACCTGATCCGCGCCGCCAAGGCGATGGGCTTGCCGGTGCTCTGCGGCATCACCCCCGCGCATCTGCTGCTGTCCGACACCGCGATCGGCGATTTCCGGACCTTCGCGCGCCTGTCGCCGCCGCTCCGGTCGGAGGACGATCGCCACGCCTGCCTCACCGCGCTCGCCGACGGCACGATCGACGTCCTCGCTTCTGGCCATGACCCGCGCGGCCCCGAGGACAAGCGCCTGCCCTTTGCCGAGGCGCTGCCCGGCATGGCGGGCGCCGAGACGTTGCTCGCGCTCGGCCTCGGGTTCGTGCGCGATGGCCATATCGCCCCCGAACGCCTTTTCGACCTGCTCGCCGCCACCCCCGCCTGCCTGCTCGGCGTCGATGCCGGCCAGCTCAAGGTCGGCATGGAGGCCGACCTGATCCTGATCGACGAGGGCACGCCGTGGCAGGTCGATGCGAAGAGAATGGCCGCCTGGGCCGGCAACACGCCCTTCGACGGCATGCCGGTGCAGGGCCGCGCGACGGCAATGTGGAAGGGCGGATTGCGCATCCGTTGACCCCGGGGTTTAACCGATCTTCACCGCTCGTCCGCTGAACGCAGGCGAAACGGGATTTTCGATGAAAGAGCTGATTCTCTTTATGGTTGGTGCCGCCGCGCTGGGCGGATGCTCCGCGGGGACGCCGGAAAAAATCTACGACATGCCGGCGGAAGATGCCCGCCGCATCCTGCTGTCTTCCGACTTCGAACGCGGCGTCCTTCCCGGCTCGTCGAGCTTGAAGCCCGAGGTGTGGACGAACAACGACCGCGTGGCGGAGTGGCGCGTGCTCGACGAGCCGCTGAAGCACGGCTGGTGGTGCGCGTTGTCGATCGAGCCCGCCGGCGAAGGCGGCGCGAAGACGCGCGTCGTCAACCAGTGCAAAGGCGCTTTGTCGTCGGAACGGAACCGCCCGTTCGACGAACTGGTCGATGCCGCGCTCGCCGATCGCAAGTCGAAATTCGATTGAGCGGACCGGACCCGCAAAAGGAAGCCCGCCGGTCTCCCGGCGGGCTTCAAGCGAACGGGACGACCCTTTCGAGCCGCCCCGCTCTTGGGTCGCCCTTACCGAATGGCCGATTTGACCCCGGCACTCACTACCCATATGGGTAGGATCGAACTTTTTTCGCTTGCCGCCGTTATGCGTTGATTAGCGGGGGTTTTCCCTGCCGGGGATGTCGATGCCGATTGATGAATTTGCGATAGCGCCGTCCGATCACAACGCTCCCGCGGAATGGGAGGTGCTGAACGGCCTGATCGGCGAGATTTACGACTCGGTGCTGCACCCCGAACATTGGAACGAAACCCTGGCGCGGATTACCGACGCCCTCTGCCCCTTGAGCTGGGACGCCGCCTTCATCCTCTGGGAAAGCAGCAACCCGCCCGGTGCGCGTTTCGTCGCCGCAACCGGCCTCGCCGCGGGAGTGCAGGAGATTTACGCGTCGGTCTATGCCGGTACGCACGATTGGTCGCGCCGGATGATGCGCTACGGCAATGGCAGCGTCGTCGACAGCAACGATATCATGACCCGCGAAGAATTTGTAGCGACCGAATTCTCGCGCAATTTCCTCGCGCCCTGGGGCATAGACCGCCTCGTGGGGGTGCTGCTCGACCGCCGCGGCAACGAGCGGCTGGGGCTGATGATCCCAGGACCCGGCGACCGCGACGTCGAGCGGCTGAAGCGCGGGCTGCGCACCCTCGCCCCGCATATCCAGCGCGCGATGCGGATCAGCGACCGCATCGCGACGCTCGACCTCGCCGCCGGCGCCGCACGCGCCGCCGCCGATGCCGCGCCCTTCGCGATCTTCAGCCTCGACGACCAGCTGGGCATCCTTGCTGCCAACAGCCGCGCTTCCTCCTACGAACGCGCGGGCTTCGTCCGGCTCGCGGGCGATCGCTTCGCCTTCACCCATAGCGCGAGCCAGAAACAGCTGCTCGACCTCGTCCGCAGCCCCTCGCCCACCGGCCTCGCCTTTCAGACGATCGGCCAGGACGGCAAGGAATGCCCGGTACTCGTCGCGCGCATCACGCGGCAATCGGCGCCCCAGATCGGCGGCGTCGCGCTCGGCGCCTCGCTGATCGTCACGCTCGGCAGCGCGCCCGGCGAGACCCCGGTGGTCGAGATCGACCGCGTCGCGCAATGGTTCGGCCTCACCCCGTCGGAAGCTCGGCTGGCGGTGACGCTCGGCGCGGGGAAATCGGTGCAGGATTATGCCGCGCAGCGCGCGATCAGCCTCAATGCGGCGCGTTTCCTGCTGAAAGGCGTGTTCCGCAAGACCGGCGCGACCAGCCAGGCGCAGCTCGTGGGGATGCTCGCGCGGCTGCCGGTGGAGAAAGAGGTTTAGGGCGGGGTTCGGGCGAATTTAGCCGTCGCCCCCGCGAAGGCGGGGGCCACTGTCGGTTTACCCAGCAATGCAGAAGGAGACTGCTAGGGGCCCCTACCTCCGCGGGGGCGACGGTTTACGCAACGTCCACTTCCCAACCCAAAACCGCCCGCGCATAAAACAAAAAAGGGGCGCGGCCTCACGGCCACGCCCCTCGTCTCCCCCGAAACCGGGACTGTCTGCTGTCAGCGCGACGCCAGGCGGATCGGCGTACCCCGCGCGGCCCACTGGATGCTCTCGCTGCCGCCCATCTGGCGAATGAAGCATTTCTGCCCGTCGGCGCGCAACTGGCCGCACAGCAGGTCGGCGTCGGCGCGCGTCTTGATGCCGTTGACGGTCAGGCGATAAAAGGTCCGCCCCTTGATCGTCGCGGGGTGGCTCGAAGCCGGGAAATTGCCCAGCATCGCATTGCGCTTCTTCAGCGTGCCCCATTTTTCCTTGGCGATGCCCAGGCTGTCATAGGCGCCGAGCTGCACCGCCCAGCCGGCGGGCTTTTTGGCGTCGAAGGCGAGCTGCGGCATGAATTTGGTGGCCAGCGCGCGCGCTTCTTCCTGGAACGGGCGCTTGGCCGCGGCTTCGCCGGCGACGCGCGGCGCGGCGCGATAGGGCGCGGCCTCGGCCATGATCACCGGTGAGGCAGCGGGCGTCGGCAGTTCGGTGACCGGGACGACGCCATTGCCGTCGCGCTGCGGCATCGGCAGTTCGACGGTGCGGATTTCCCCGGCTTCGACCGCCGGCGGCGGCGGCGCGAAGGCGTCGACCGGTGCCGGGTCGGCGCTGGCGAGTTGCATCGGCGCGTCGGCGGCGGCGAATTGCGTATCTGCGAAATTGGCAAGCGCGAGGCGCACCGGCATGCCGCCGTCGGTCTGCGCCTTGACCCCGATCAGACTTGCGACCCGGAGCGAGGCATTTTCTTCCTTGGCGAGCTGCGACCATTCGGCCATGCGCGCCTCGATCTTCGCTGCCGACAGGTCCTGCGACGCCAGGATGCGCGCCTGCACCCATCGGCCCGACAGGGCGTGGGCGAGCGCCAGATTCTGGCGGGTGCGCGCCGACGCATCGGGCGCGCGCGCGGCTTCGGTCAGCACGTAGATCGCCGATTCATTGTCGCCGATCAAAGAGAGCGCCAGACCAAGGTCGGGCGCCGGCAGCGTGTCGCGGTGCGCGTTGAGCAGCGCCATCGCTTCGCTCGTCTTGTTCTGTGCGATATTGGCAAGGGTCAGCGCCAGCACCGTATTGCTGTCGGTGACGCCCAATTCCATCGCTTCGGTCAGCGCCGTGGCGGCCGAGGCGAAACGCCCGTCGCCCAGATAGGCCTGGCCGAGCAGCGCGCGATAGCTGCCGTCGCGCGGGCTCGCCGACACCGCGGCCTCGGCAAGGCTGACGGCCTTGCTGGCCTTGCCGTTTTGCAGCGCGGCGCGCGCCATGTCGGCCGACTTCACGGCGGTGGCGGGCTTGCCCAGCGCATTCGACGGGGCATTGGCCATCTTGTTCATGCTGCACCCGGTGGCGGTAAGGCCGAGCACGAAGCCCGACACGGCGATCTTCATCAGCAGGTTGCGGTTCATGACAGGTCCCCCTTATGCATCGTCTGGCGCGGCGGGCGTGCGGCCGGCAGGCGGCTCGCCATCGCGTCGATTTCGGGCAGCGTTGACAGAAATTCGTCTAGCAAGTCGGTCAGGATCACCTGCGACGAGCGGTTCGTCACCGCGCTCGCCAGCCGCAGCCGCAAATGGCGTTCGGCGTCGAGGCGCAGCGTGAAAGCCGCTTTTTCGCGGGCGCGCAGGGCACGCGGCGCGCGCGGCGCCTTGGGCTCGGCGGGCCGCTGTTCGACCTTGCGCGCCACGGCGGCGACACGGTCGCTCAGCGATTCCTGCTGGCGCACGATTTCGGGGATCGGCGGCGGCACAAAGGCCTCCTCCTCGTCCTCCTCGACCGGCTCCAGCCATTCTTCGGCGATTTCATGGCCCAGACTCTCATCGACGGCGTGCTCCGCCTCGATATTATGCTCGGGCACCGATCCGCTGAGCAGCGGCTTCAGATCGATCATATGCGCGGGTTCGCTCGACCGCACCGGATCGACGTCATAACCCATGTCGTTCCAGCCGAGATCGTCATAACCGACAGCGTTGGTGGGGACCGGGCCGCTGCCGAGCGGCTGGCGGCGCATGGCGGGACGTGCGGCGCCCTTGCGCGCGAGCAGGCCGGCGCTCAGCGATGCGAGGGGTTTGGGTTCGCCCATGGCTTCCATCTCCCCTTACTGACCGGCGATGCGGCGGCCGAAGCCGCCACCCATCGGACGGACGGCGCCGTAACCCGACTGGGACGGCATCGGCGAAGAGAAGACGGTGCGGCGGAAATTCTTTTCCAGCCGGTCGTTCATATATTGCCACAGCTGGCGGATTTCTTCGGCCGATCGGCCGTTGGGGTCGACTTCCATCACCGTGCGGCCGTCGATCATCGACGCGGCATAATCGGTGCGGTGATGCAGGGTGATCGGCGCGACGGTGCCGTGCTGCGACAGCGCGACCGCGGCTTCGCTGGTGATCTTGGCTTTGGGCGTGGCACCGTTGACGACGAACACCAGCGGCTTCCCGGCGCGTTCGCACAGGTCGACCGTGGCGCCGACGGCGCGCAGATCATGCGGGCTGGGGCGCGTCGGCACGACGATCAGTTCGGCGACCGAAATCACGCTCTGGATCGCCATGGTGATCGCCGGCGGCGTGTCGATGACGGCGAGCTTGAAGCCCTGCTGGCGCAGGATTTCGAGGTCGGAAGCGAGCCGCGCGACGGTCGTCTGCGCAAAGGCCGGCAGATCGGTCTCGCGCTCGTTCCACCAGTCGGCGAGCGAGCCCTGCGGATCGATATCGATCAGGACGACGGGCCCTGCACCGGCGAGTTGCGCCTGCACCGCCAGATGCCCCGACAATGTCGTCTTACCCGACCCGCCCTTTTGTGAAGCCAATGCCAAAACGCGCACAGCTGTCCCCCTAATGTGACCACGAATTGGCGGTGGAATGCCATGCGGGGGCCTAAGATTGGGTTAACGATGTGAAAAAGACGGTAAACGCTTCGTTGGACGTCATGGTAAAGAACGGCTTAAGACAAACTTGTGCCGTATCGGATCAGAAACACTCCGGTCGACGCGTTGCTAACGGGGTGTTAGCCATTACCCCCTAGCGCCGGGCCGGGAACTGTCGACCGCCGGGTCGGAGCGTTCGCGGGTCAGTGGAGATTGTCATGCGTTTATTCCGCACCATAGCGTTGCTGGGCCTGCCGATCGTCGCGGCGCCGCTGCTCGCCGCGCCGGCGATCGCGGCCGCCGCGCCGGCCAAGGCGGCGACGACGGCCAGCGTCAAGGACGGCGTCGACCAGTGGGAGGCGGGCAAATATCAGCAAGCGGTGTCGATCTGGCGCCCGCTCGCGCTCGCCGGCGATCCCGATGCGCAGTTCAATCTCGGCCAGGCCTATAAGCTCGGTCGCGGCGTGCCCGCCGACCTGGCGCAGGCCGAGGCCTGGTACCGCCGCGCCGCCAAGCAGGGTCACCTCCAGGCCGAGGATAATCTCGGCCTCGTTCTCTTCACCGCGAACCGCCGCGAAGAGTCGATGCCCTATATCAACCGCTCGGCGGCGCGCGGCGAACCGCGGGCGCAATATGTCCTCGGCACCGCGATGTTCAACGGCGACCTTGCGGCGCAGGACTGGCCGCGCGCCTATGCGCTCACCAAGCGCGCGAGCGACGCCGGACTCGGCATCGCCTCGGCGCGCCTCGCCCAGCTCGACAATCTGATCCCGCTCGACCAGCGCCAGGCAGGGCTCGCGATGATCCCCGAGATGGAGAAGAACGAGCAGCGTGAACGCCTCGCCGCGGTCAACGCCGCCGCGCCGCCGCCCGCCGCGCCCGCCCCTTCGCCGGTCAAGACCTCCAGTCTGCCCGCCTCGGTTCCCGGCACCAGCTATACGCCGCCGCCGGTGATCAAGAGCGACCCGGTGCCGCCGCGCGCCGCCGCGGCCACCGCCGCTGCGACCGAGGCGCGCCAGGACGCCGCCACGGCGATCGTGTCGCAGCCGCTGAAGAGCGCCGCGCTGCCGCCTTCGAGTGCCCCCGGCACCAGCTACGCGCCGCCGCCCGAGAGCGGCGACCTGACCCCCGCCGCGCCGCCGAAGCCCTCCCCGGCCCCGGTCAAAGCCGCACCGCCCAAGCCGCAGCCAGCGCTGCCGCCCGCCGCCGCAGTTCAGAGCGCCGCCGCCGACAATTGGCGCGCGCAGCTCGGCGCCTTCTCGCAGGAGGGCAATGCCCGCGGCCTGTGGACCGCGCTCGAGAAGAAATATCCCGGCCTCGCGAGCCGCCAGCCCTATCTGGTCAAGAGCGGCAAGCTCACCCGCCTTCAGGCCGGCAATTTCGCGAGCAAGAGCGACGCCGACAAATTCTGCGCCACCGTCGGTTCGGCGAGCCAGCCCTGCGTGGTGATGAGCAGCAAATAGGCGAAGCACCGGCCCGCGGCGATTGACCGGCGCAAGTCGCCTGTGGCTCTCTGCCGCGATGTTCGGATTTGGGCGCAAGCAGCCGCCCGATCTGGTGCCTTTCGCCGACGCCAGTCCACACGTCTTCTGCACGCTGCTTTGCGACGGTGCGACGGCGCATCACCTCGCATCCTTCGCCGACCTGATGACGCTCCATGCGCGGTTGCAGGCCGAACGGCCCCATCTTCGCGTCCTTGCGTCGCTCGATGACCTCGGCCAAGCCTGTTATACAGCGGGCCACGGCACTGATGCCTGCGACCTCGACGATGTCGCGGACCACGACCTTCCCGCGCTCGATCCGGCCTCGATGGAAGACGGCGAATATATCGGCTCGCTGACCAGCCCGACCGAATTTCCGATCCGCCTCGCCAATTTGCTCCGGCGGGCACGCGACACCAACCTTGCCGCGATTGCCGGGCTGCTCGACTGGGACACCCCTATCTCGACACCGCCAAATATGCTGCCGCGCTGAAGCGGCTGGCCGATGCCGGCTTTGCCGAAGCCGGCGCCCCGCCGATCGAGGATTGAACCGTCCGAGGCGAACGGCCGGTCCTGCCCCCACGGGGTCAGGCCGTTCGCTCCGCGTCCGCCGCCGCGAAATGCGCCAGCTGGTCGGCCTCGGCCTTGCGGAAAGCGGGTCGCGCGATGGCGCGCGCGACATAGGCCTCGGTCGCCGGCCGGTTGCCGTGCGCGCGGACATCGGCGACGCGCAGCACATCGGCCATCAGCAGGTCGGCGGCGGTGAACCGGTCGGCGACGAGCCATTCACGGGTGCTCAGCACATCCTCGATCTGGTTCAGCCGCGAATCCACCCAGCCGCACAGCTCATTGTCCTTGCGCCCCGACATGCGCAGGAACCACCAGGGCACCGACACAATCTCGATCGAATTCAGCGCGGCGAACATCCATTGCCGCGTGTTCGCCCTGTCCTCGGCATCGCGCGGCATCAGCGTTTCGCTTTTCTCCGCCAGATGCAGCACCCCGGCCCCGCTCTCGAAAATCTCGATGTCGCCGTCCTGCAGGAAGGGCACCTGCCCGAAGGGCTGCTGATCCAGATGATTGGTCGCGCGGTCGTCGAAGGCGACCGTCCTGACCGCATAGGATATCCCCGCCTCCTCGCACGCCCAGCGCAGGCGGAGGTCGCGCACGAAACCGCGCGGCCCCTCGGGCACCCAGTCCAATGTCCAGATCGTCACGTCGCTCATCGCGCCGGGCCTTTTGTCATGCGCTGCGCAGGATTTTTTCCATCGCCTTGCCCTTCGCGAACTCGTCGATCAATTTGTCGAGATAGCGCAGCTCGCGCATCGGCGGATCTTCGATAGTCTCGACGCGGATGCCGCAGATCACCCCGGTGATGAGCGTCCGCGCCGGGTTGAGCGCCGGCGCCTGCGCAAAGAAATCCTCGAAATTCGTGCCTTTCGCCAGTGCGGCTTCGAGCGCCTTCTGGCTAGATCCGGTCAGCCAGCGGAAAATCTCGTCGACTTCGGCCTTGGTCCGGCCCTCCTTCTCGCCCTTGGCGATATAATGCGGATAGACACTCGCGACGCTGACAGAAAAGATGCGGTGGCCCGCCACTATCCCATCACCCAGTTCCGCCGCGGATAACCCTGCGCCCACAGCAGCGCGGTCAGGTCGTGGTGGCGGATCACCGCCGCGGCCGCCTCGCCGGCCGAGGTGTGCGGGTGATAGCCGATGCCCAGCCCCGCCGCGGTGATCATCGGGATGTCGTTGGCGCCGTCGCCGACCGCCAGCGTCTGGGCGAGCGGCAGGCCATGCCGCGCCGCTTCGGCCTTGAGTGTCTCCAGCTTCGCGGCGCTGTCGATGATCGGCTCGATCACCCGCCCCGACAATTTGCCGTCGGCGATCTCCAGGATGTTTGCGACCACCTTGTCGAAACCGATCGCCTCGCCGACCGGGTCGGCAAAGGCGGTGAAGCCGCCCGACACCAGCACCGAATAAGCGCCATGCGCCTTCATCGTCTGGACCAACGTGCGCGCGCCGCGGGTCAGCCGCACCCGTTCGATCCGGCATTCGGCCAGCGTCGCTTCCGCCATGCCGCCAAGCAGCCCGACGCGCTCGATCAGCGCGGCGCGGAAATCGAGTTCGCCCTTCATCGCGCGCGCGGTGATCGCGGCGATCTCGTCCTTGATCCCGGCATAATCGGCCAGCTCGTCGATGCATTCGACGCTGATCATCGTCGAATCCATGTCGGCGACGATCAGTTTCTTGGTGCGGTCGCCCAGCGGCTGGACGACGACATCGAGCGCGCCATGGTCCATCTTCGCCAGTTCCTCGCGCGCGCTGACCAGGCTGCCCTGGAACACGATATCGGCGGCATCGCCGACGTCGAGCCAATGCGGCGCGCCGACGTCATGCCCGGTCGCGTCGAGCCGGTCGATGCCCTCGCGAACCACCTCGTCGGTCAGCTTCCCGGCTGCTATCAGCGTGGCTACGAACATGGCATCTCCTTCTTTCCCTGCGGCGCATCCGGCGCCTGTCGCGCTTATCGCCGGACCCACCGCCAGCGGCAAGAGCGCATTGGCGGTCGCCCTCGCCCGGGCACTCGGCAACGGCGCCGTGGTCAACGCCGATGCCAGCCAGGTCTATGCCGACCTCGCCATCCTCTCGGCGCGCCCCACGGATCAGGAGATGGCGGGCGTGCCCCACCATCTCTTCGGCCATGTGGGCGCCGCCGAGGCGCATAACGCCGCACGCTGGTCCGATGAGGCGCGCGGGGTCATCAAGCACGCTCACGCCGCAGGGAGGGTTCCCATCCTCGTCGGCGGCACCGGACTCTATCTGCGCACCCTGCTCTTCGGCATTGCCCCCGTGCCCGACATCGACCCCACCGTACGTGCAGCCGTACGCGCGATGGACGTCGCCGACGCCCATGCCGCGCTCGCCGACGCCGATCCCACCGCAGCAGCGAAGCTCAACCCCGCGGACACCACCCGCGTCGCCCGGGCGCTCGAAGTGGCGCGATCGACCGGCCGCCCGCTTGCCGACTGGCAGGCGGCGACCGAGGGCGGCATCGCCGCCGACATCGCCCTCACCCCTTTCGTCCTGCTTCCCCCGCGCGACTGGTTGCGCGCCCGCTGCGACACCCGCCTCGAAGCGATGTTCGACGGCGGGGCGATTGCGGAGGTCGAAGCGCTGCTCGCCCGCGATCTCGACCCCGATCTCCCCGTCATGCGCGCGATCGGCGTGCCGCAGATCGCGCAATATCTGCGCGGCGAAATCACGCGCGGCGAAGCGCTCGCACTCGCGCAGGCGGCCACCCGTCAATATGCCAAGCGCCAGTTCACCTGGTTCCGCCATCAGCCCCCCGCCGATTGGCCGCGCCACGAAGAGTCATTAAACAACGATAGTATCAGCAAAATGGCAATAATATTACGTGATGGGATGTTGACAGGATAGAATCATGCACCTATTGCCCGCCGACCTGCTGCGGCGCACAAGGCGCGCGCCCATGGTGATGACACAGTGAGCAAAGGAGCTTCGTCGTGACGGAAATGAGTGGTGCCGACATGGTGGTTCAGGCGCTGGTCGACCTCGGGGTCGATACGGTGTTCGGCTATCCGGGCGGCGCGGTGCTTCCGATCTATGACGCGCTTTTCAAGCACCCGACGATCAAGCACATCCTCGTCCGCCACGAACAGGCGGCGACCCATGCGGCGGAGGGCTATGCGCGCTCGACCGGCAAGCCCGGCGTCGTGCTCGTCACCTCGGGGCCCGGCGCGACCAATGCCGTCACCGGCATCACCGACGCGCTGATGGATTCGATCCCGATGGTCGTTCTCACCGGCCAGGTCTCTACCGCGCTGATCGGCACCGACGCCTTCCAGGAATGCGACACCGTCGGCATCACGCGCCACTGCACCAAGCATAATTATCTGGTGATGGACCCCGAACGCCTCGGCCCGATCATGCATGAGGCCTTCTATATCGCGACCCACGGCCGCCCCGGCCCGGTGGTGATCGACATCCCCAAAAATGTACAGGTTGCGACCGGCAATTATGTGATCCCCGAAAAGATCGCGCACAAAAGCTATCGCCCGCAGGTCGAACCCGACGCCGACGCGATCGCCGAAGCGATCGCCCTGATCGCCGCGGCGCAGCGCCCGGTCTTCTACACCGGCGGCGGCGTCATCAACGCCGGCCCCGATGCCAGCGCCGCGCTGCGCCAGCTCGTCAGCCTCACCGGCGCGCCGATCACCTCGACGCTGATGGGGCTCGGCGCCTTCCCGTGCGACGATCCCAAATGGCTCGGCATGCTCGGCATGCACGGCACCTATGAAGCAAACATGGCGATGAACCGCGCCGACCTGATCATCGCGGTCGGCGCGCGCTTCGACGACCGCGTCACCGGCCGCCTCGACGCCTTCGCGCCCGAGGCGAAGAAGATCCACATCGACATCGACCGCAGCTCGATCAACAAGATCGTGCCGATCGACGTCGCGGTGGTCGCCGACGCCGGTCGCGCGCTCGACGCGCTGATCGCGGCTTGGCAGGATGCGGGCCACAAGCCCCGCGACCTCGGCGAATGGTGGCGCCGCGTCGATGGCTGGCGCGCGACCCGCTGCCTCGACTTCCCCGAAAGGAAGGACGACGACGCCGACATCATGCCGCAGCGCGCGGTGAAGGCGCTGTTCGACGCGACCCGCGGCCGCGATCCGATCATCACGACCGAGGTCGGCCAGCACCAGATGTGGGCGGCGCAGCATTTCGGCTTTTCCGCCCCCAACCGCTGGCTCACCAGCGGCGGCCTCGGCACGATGGGTTACGGCTTCCCCGCCGCGGTCGGCGCGCAAATCGCGCACCCCGGTCGCCTCGTCATCTGCATCGCGGGCGAAGCCAGCCTGCAGATGAACATCCAGGAAATGGGCACCGTCGCGCAATACCGCCTGCCGGTGAAGATCTTCATCCTCAACAATGAGTGGATGGGCATGGTCCGCCAGTGGCAGGAGCTGACCTATGAAAGCCGCTATTCGAACAGCTATTCGGACAGCCTGCCCGATTTCGTGAAGCTCGCCGACGCCTATGGCTGGACTGGTCTGCGCATCGACACTCTGGGTCAGCTCGAAGACGGCATAAGGACGATGATCGAGACCCCGGGCCCGGTGATCGTTGACTGCCGCGTCGCGCAGCTTGCCAACTGCTTCCCGATGATCCCGTCGGGCGCCGCCCACACCGAAATGCTCCTCCAGCCGAGCGACGTCACCGGCACGATGGATGACGAAGCCAAGGCACTGGTGTAAAACATGAAAATCAAAACCGAAGCGGGCGAGCGCCATGTGCTCGCCGTCACCGTCGATAACGAGGCGGGCATTCTCGCCAAGATCACCGGGCTCTTCTCGGCGCGCGGCTATAATATCGAAAGCCTGACCGTCGCCGACATCAGCGCCGACCATGCCCTGTCGCGCATCACCATCGTCACCTCGGGGCCTCCTGCCGTGATCGACCAGATCATCGCCCAGCTCGACCGCCTCGTCCCCGTCCACAATGTCGTCGATCTCGCCGACCAGGGTGCGCATGTCGAACGCGAGATCGCCCTCGTCAAGGTCGCGGGCAGCGGCGACAAGCGGATCGAAGCGCTGCGCATGGCGGACGTCTTCCGCGCCAAGGTCGTCGACACGACGCTCACCAGCTTCATCTTCGAAATCACCGGGAACAGCGACAAGGTCGACCGCTTCATCGCGCTGATGCGCGAATGCGGGCTGGTCGAGGTCGGCCGCACCGGTGTCGTCGCCATCGCCCGGGGGGCGGAGGCCGTCTGAAATAACCGTCATCCCAGCGAAAGCTGGGATCCCAAGCAGTTCAAAACCGAAACCGATCCCAGCTTGCGCTGGGATGACGAATAATAGGGAAGAAAGACATGCAGGTTTATTACGATCGCGACGCCGACCAGGATCTGATCAAGGGCAAGAAGGTCGCCGTCGTCGGCTACGGCAGCCAGGGTCACGCCCATGCGCAGAATATGCGCGACAGCGGCGTCAAGGAGGTCGCGATCGCGCTCCGCCCCGGCTCGGCCACCGCGAAAAAGGCCGAAGCCGCCGGCTTCAAGGTGCTGTCCAACAAGGAAGCCGCCGAATGGGCCGACGTCATCATGATCGCCGCCCCCGACGAGCATCAGGCCAAGATTTATGCGGATGACATCGGCCCCAACATGAAGCCCGGCGCCGCGCTCGCCTTTGCCCACGGCCTCAACATCCACTTCGGCCTGATCGAGGCGCGCCCCGACATCGACGTCTTCATGGTCGCGCCCAAGGGCCCCGGCCACACAGTGCGCAGCGAATATCAGAAGGGCGGCGGCGTCCCCTGCCTGATCGCGGTCGCACAGGAGGCCGCGGGCAACAGCGGCAACGGCTTCGCCAAGGCGCTTGCGCTCAGCTACGCCTCGGCGGTCGGCGGCGGCCGCAGCGGCATCATCGAAACCACCTTCAAGGAAGAGTGCGAAACCGACCTCTTCGGCGAACAGGCGGTGCTCTGCGGCGGCATCACCCACCTGATCCAGGCGGGTTTCGAAACCCTGGTCGAGGCGGGCTACGCCCCCGAAATGGCCTATTTCGAGTGCCTCCACGAAACCAAGCTGATCGTCGACCTCCTCTATGAAGGCGGCATCGCGAACATGCGCTATTCGATCTCGAACACCGCCGAATATGGCGACATCAAGACCGGCCCGCGCATCATCACCGAAGAGACCAAGAAGGAAATGAAGCGCGTGCTTCAGGACATCCAGTCGGGCCGCTTCGTGAAGGACTTCGTTCTCGACAACCAGGCCGGCCAGCCCGAGCTGAAAGCGAGCCGCAAGGCCGCCGCGGCGCATCCGATCGAACAGGTCGGCGGCGAACTGCGCGCGATGATGCCGTGGATCGCGAAGAACCAGCTCGTCGACAAGTCGAAGAACTGACGTCGACCCACGCGGGGACAGGCGCCCAACGGCCTTCCGCATCGGCCGGCGAAGCGCTAGGGACGGAGCATGCCCTCCGACCTCGCCTTCGCCTGCCGATGCGGCGCCGTTTCCGGAACCCTGTCAGACGTCGGCCCCGGCCAGGGCGATCATGTCATATGCCATTGCACCGACTGCCAGGATTTGACGCGCCATTTGGGCCATGCCGAAGCGGTGCTCGACGCGCATGGCGGCAGCGCGCTCTACCAGTCGCGCTGCGCAAAAATGCGCATCGATACAGGCCGCGAGCAGCTCGCCTGCCTCCACATGACCGACAAGCCGACCCTGCGCTGGTACGCATCCTGCTGCGGCATGCCGCTGTTCAACACTTATGCGAACGGCCGGATTCCCTATATCACGACTCAGCTCGCCGCCTGCGACCCGGTGAAGCGCGCGGCGCTGACCGGCCCGCCGCTCGGGCATCTGTTTGCACAGGACGGCATCGACGACACCAGCGCGCTCCCCAGAATGAGCATGGGCCAGCTCATGCGCCGCTTCTTCCCGCGCATGCTCCGCGACCTATTCTCGGGCGACCGCCGCCGCTGTCCGCTCTTCGATTCCAGGACGCTCCAGCCGATCGCCCCGCCCCACCGCCTGACCGCCAAAGAACGCCAGGCCTTGCGCGACGCCTAACCCGCCCTTCAGCACATTTCACCATTTCCGCGACAACGGAAATCCGTCATTTTCTTTCTTCGTGCCTTTGTGCCTTTGTGCGAGTCTAGGGAATCTCGCACAAAGGCACAAAGGCACGAAGACCAGATACGCCAACCGGGATGCCCGCCTCACAATGAATACCGAAGAGAGAATACCATGGTGACCCATCCCTTCGCCGCTCACCACGCCGACCTCGCCGGCCTCGCCACCGCAAACCGTCGCCGTACGCTGAGCCCGCGCGCCGGCATCGACTTCGCCTCGAACGACTATCTCGGTCTTGCGAACTCCTACCTGCTCAACGAAGCGCTCGCCGAGGGTCTGCGCCGCGGCATCCCCGCCGGCTCGGGCGGCTCGCGCCTGCTGCGCGGCAATCATGAGGAGCATGAGGCGCTCGAGGTGCACGCCGCGCGCCATTATGGCAGCGAGGCGGCGCTCTTCTTTCCGACCGGCTTCGCCGCCAACGCCGCGCTCTTCGCGACTTTGCCGCAGCGCGGCGACCTGATCGTCCACGACGCGCTGATCCACGCCAGCGCGCACGACGGAATGAAGCTCGGCCGCGCCGAGCGCGCGGCGGCGCTGCACAACGACCCGCAGGCCTTCGACGACGCCATCGCCGCGTGGCGCGCGCGCGGCGGCGCCGGCACGCCGTGGATCGCGGTCGAAAGCCTGTACAGCATGGACGGCGACCGCGCCTCGCTCGCCGCGCTGGCCAAGGTCGCCGACCGCCACGACGCGATACTCGTCGTCGACGAGGCGCACGCCACGGGCGTCTATGGCCCCGCGGGCCAGGGCCTCGCGCACCGGCTCGTGGGCCGCGAGAACCTCGTCACCCTCCACACCTGCGGCAAGGCGCTCGGCTGCGAAGGCGCGCTGCTCTGCGGCCCGGCGATCGTCCGCGACTTCCTGATCAACCGCGGTCGCCCCTTCATCTTCTCGACCGCGCCCTCGCCGCTGATGGCGTGGCTCGTCCGCCAGGCGCTTGAAATCGTCGCCAACGCACCCGAGCGCGCCGCGCATCTCCACAGCCTCGTCGCGCACGCCGAGGCACGCCTGGCCGCGCTAGGCCTGCCCGCCAGCCGCAGCCAGATTCTTCCCGTCGTGATCGGCGACAACAAGCGTACGATGCGCATCGCGGGCGCGCTGCAGGAGGCCGGCTTCGACATCCGCGGCATCCGTCCGCCGACCGTCCCGCAAGGGACCGCGCGCCTGCGCATCGCGATCACGCTCAACGTGACCGAGGCCGACATCGACCGCATGATCGATACGCTCGCCGGCGCGATGGCCGCCGCATGACGCGCTTCGTCGTCACCGGCACCGACACCGGCATCGGCAAGACCGTCTTCAGCGCCGCGCTCGCGGGTGCGACCGGTACGCCCTATTGGAAGCCGATCCAGTCGGGCCTCGAAGAGGAAACCGACAGCGAAGCCGTCGCGCGCCTCGCCGGCGTCCCCTTCCGCGCCGAAGCTTATCGCCTCGCCACGCCCGCCTCACCGCACCTCGCCGCCGAGATCGACGGCGTAACCATCGAGCCCGACCGGCTCACACCGCCTGCGGGCGACCTGATCGTCGAAGGCGCCGGCGGCGCGCTCGTCCCCGTCACCCGCACCCTGCTCTACGCTGCCCTCTTCGCGCGCTGGCAGATCCCCGTGATCGTCTGCGCGCGCACCGCGCTCGGCACGATCAACCACAGCTTGCTGACCATCGAAGCGCTCAAAAGCCGTGGCGTCCCCATCCACGGCCTCGCCTTCCTCGGCGACCCGGTGGAGGACAGCGAAGCGATCATCGCGAAGATATCGGGCGTCCGCCGCCTCGGCCGCCTGCCGATCGTCGCCCCTCTCACCTCCGAAGCGCTGGCCGAAGCCTTCGCTGCCAATTTCGACTGCGCGGATTTCGCATGATCTCCCCCATCTGGCACCCCTTCACCCAGCACGGCCTCGGCGACATCATCCCGCTGATCGCCCGCGGCGAAGGCGCGCGCCTCTACGACGCCGAAGGCAATGCGTGGATCGATGCCATTTCAAGCTGGTGGGTCACCACCCACGGCCACGCCCACCCGCGGATCATGGCCGCGATCCGCGACCAGAGTGAAAAGCTCGACCAGCTCATCTTCGCCGGCTGGACGCACGGACCTGCCGAAACCCTTGCCGCCGAGCTGATCCGCATCACCCCGGGTCCGCTCACCCGCGTCTTCTTCTCGGACTCGGGCTCGACCAGCGTCGAGGTCGCGCTCAAGATGGCGCTCGGCTATTGGTACAACATCGGCGAGCCGCGCAGCCGCATCCTCGTCCTCGAACACAGCTATCATGGCGACACGATCGGCACGATGTCGGTCGGCGAGCGGGGCGTCTATAATCGCGCCTGGCAGCCTTTGCTGTTCGATGTCGATACCATTCCCTTCCCGCACGAAGGCCGCGAACAGGCGACACTCGACGCGCTCGAAGCCGCGTGCCGACAAAAGCCCGCGGCCTTCATCGTCGAACCTTTGATCCTCGGCGCCGGCGGCATGCTGATCTATCCCGCCTGGGTGCTCGCCGAGATGCGCGCCATCTGTTCGCACCACAATGTCCTCTTCATCGCCGACGAGGTAATGACCGGCTGGGGCCGCACCGGCACGCGCTTCGCCTGCGACCAGGCCGGCGTCATCCCCGACATCGTCTGCCTGTCGAAGGGGCTGACCGGCGGCGCGATGCCGCTCGCGGTAACCCTCTGCATCGAACCGATCTTCGCAGCGCATTACTCGACCGACCGCGCGAAGACCTTCTACCATTCGTCGAGCTACACCGCGAATCCCATCGCCTGCGCCGCCGCAGCCGCCAATCTCGCAATCTGGCGCGACGAGCCCGTCCAGCAACGTATCGACGCCCTTTCCGACGCCCAGGCCGCGCACCTTTCGCTGCTCAGCCATGACAGCCGTGTCGCCAGCCCGCGCCGCCTCGGCACCGTCGCCGCGCTCGACATCGTCGTCCCCGACGCGGGCTATCTCTCGAACCTCGCTCCGCGCCTGATCGCCTTCTACCGCGACCATGGCGTCCTGCTCCGTCCGCTCGGCAACACACTCTACGTCATGCCGCCCTATTGCATCGCCCCCGGCGACCTCACGCAGGTCTGGGACGCGATCGCCGCTTCGCTGGACCACGCCGCAAGTCCCTGATCGCAAGAGGATTTGACGCCTTTCACCGTTCATGAAATATCGGCCCATCTTCATTGTCGGGGGCGATCATGGACCGGGGCGAAGGCGCGATCGCGCCGCCGATCAAGCAGCCGCATATCGTCCGGACCGAGGCCTTCATCACCGGCCTAGTGACCTCGGTGCTGTTGCTGATGGTGGCGCCGGCGCTGCTCGTGGCCGGGCTCCCGCTGCTTTTCGGAGAGGTCGAATGGGGCGAGGTGGGCGTGCCCGCGCTCATCCTCGGCGCCATGCTTGCCGCGACGTCGCCGACTTCGGGCTGAAACATGATCTGGAGGCGGCGGTCGCGCGCGCTGGAATACCACGCGCCGCTGCGGTCGTTGGGGCGCCCCAACGACCGGCTCGGCGCGGGGCGCATCGAAACCGGCGACGAGAATTGGCGTGCGCTGTTTGGCTTGCTGATCTGCCATGCACAGCGCGTGAGCATGGTGCCGATCGGCCAACCCGCCACGATGGAAGAGGTGCGCCGCATCGCGGCGACGCCCGACCTGCTGGCCAAGACGATCTTCGTCCCTCCCGCCAACCGGCGCAACCGCGACTTCAGTTTCGCGCCCGATCCGGCGGCCAAGTCGATCGGCGCCATGCGGGACTGGACGCGGGCGCAGGTCGCCGATGTGCTGGCGGAATTCCCCGCCTTCCGCGGCGGCGCGCGGCTGGCGACCTTCCCCGAGGGCGAGGCGGCGCTGGCTGCGCCCCTTCTCGATCGCCGAATCGACTTTCTTCCAGGCCCTGCCGATGGCGCTGCCGCTGCCGGCCGCGCGGCCGCCGCGACGCTGGGCGGTGCCGATCATTGGCGGACTGGCGATGAGCGGGCTGTCGCTCCTGATCTGGAACATGCTCGTGTTCCCCTGCCAACTCGCGGTGCTTCAGGAACGGCTAGCCAGCCATTATGGGTTCGACTTGGCCGAAGAATATGGCTGGACCTGGTCGCAGCTCTGGCGACAGCTCGCGGGATCGGTGCTCGCGGCCCTGCCTTTCATCGCCTGGCCATTCGTCGCCCGGCGCCTGACCGGCGTCGGACGGCGGCGCCGTTGGGCCGACCCGCTCGAATCGCCAGTCCATTGACCGCCACCAATTCGGCTTAGGTTCATCTTCGCCGTTTAGGCATGGACGCGAGGGACAGTTCGAGGGATAATGCGACGATGACCAAATGCGTCCGCCTCCTGCTCCCGCTGCTCACCGCGCTGGCGCCGCTGTCGTTGGCCTTCGCCGCGCCCGCGCTGGCGCAGGACGACAGCCTGGCGATGTCGTCACAGCCGCCCGAAAAATTCTCCTTCCTGATCGCCTATGGCAAGGACGAATGTCCCGAGGCCGACGGCGACGAGATTGTCGTCTGCGCGCAGGAGCCCGAGGCCGACCGCTACCGCGTGCCCAAGGATTTGCGCGACGAACTGCGCGAAGAGTACAATGTCGGCGGCGGCAGCTGGGCCTCGGCGGTCGAGGGTTATGACAGCATCGCCCGCATCAGCCGCCCGAACAGTTGTTCGGCGGTCGGCAGCTACGGCTTCACCGGCTGCGCCAGCGCGGCGCTCCGCCAATGGTTCGAGGAACGGCGCAGCGGGCGCTAAGCCGCTTGGAAACGCAGCGTTTCCGTCCCCGCGATTGACGCTGCCCCCCGGCCTCGCCTAGCCTGCCGTTCCCCCGAACAGGAGCTCCCCATGCGCTACGCCCTCCCCCTCATCGCCATCGCCGCCGTCATCGCGGTCCCCGTCATTGCCCAGACCGGCGGCCCGGCGGGCGCCCCCGACAAGAGCCGCGTCGCCGCCGGAACCTATGCCGCCGACGTCAACCACACCCAGGTCGTATGGGAAGTCGATCATTTCGGCTTCAGCAAATATTCGGGCATCTTCGGCGAAGTCTCCGGCACTTTGGTGCTCGATCCCGCCAATCCCGCCGCGTCGAAGGTCGAGGTGACCATCCCTGTCGCCAAGGTCACGACCGCCAGCGCCGCGCTGACCGGCCATCTGCTGCGCGAGGGCAAGGACGGCGGCAAGCCCGATTTCTTCGGCCCCGCCCCCGCCGACGCCAAATTCGTCTCGACCAAGGTGGTCCTCGACGACGACGGCGACGAGGCGAAGGTGACCGGCAACCTCACGCTGAACGGCGTGACCAAGCCGGTGACGCTCGACGTCGATTTCCACGGTGCGGGCGACAATCCCTACAACAGGAAGGCGACCGTGGGCTTCAGCGCCGAGACGGTGATCAAGCGCAGCGATTTCGGCATCGCTTTCGGCATCCCCGCGGTCAGCGACGCGGTCGAACTCGAAATCCACGCGGCGTTTGAGAGGCAATAGGCTCTCCATCCCCCCTTTCGTCATTCCCGCGAAAGCGGGAACCCAGCGTGGCATCAGCCTACCCACGCTCTGGGTCCCCGCTTTCGCGGGGATGACGAAGGTTGGTTCATCCCCCATCCATCGCCCACCGCCTAACCTCCCCGCATCAAGAGGGAGGATCTTTATGCGCCCCATCCTGCTCGCCGCCGCGACGCTCGCCGCCGCCACGCTCGCTGCCTCGCCCGCGTTTGCGCAAGCCAACCCCCAGATCGACTATCCCGCCTTCCAGGCGCTCACCGCCGCCGTCGCGCCGCAGCGCGCCGAGCGTCTCCTCGCCTTCGACGCCTTCAAGGCCGAGGCCGCGAAGCCCGGGGTGCTGCTCCTCGACGCCCGCTCGAAGGACGCCTTCGCGCGCGGCCACATCGCGGGCGCGGTCAACCTGCCGCTCACCGATTTCACCGCCGAAAGTCTCGCTGCGGTGATCGGCGCCGATCCGAACCGCCCCATCTTCATCTACTGCAACAATAATTTCTCGAATCACCGGAGCCCCGTGCCCCTCAAATCGGCCCCGCTCGCGCTCAATATCCAGACCTTCATCAACCTCGTCGGCTATGGCTATCCCAATGTCCGCGAACTCGCCGACGTCGTCGATTTCAACGACGCGCGCGTCGGCTGGGTCAAGGGATAGCGCTCCCCAATCTGTCATAAGCACCGCGTAAGAATCGGCACGGGGCCACCTTGCCCCTCCCCCATTCCCGCGAGGAGCTGAGTGATGAGCGAACTGGTACGCGAAATCGTCGAGGTGAACGCCTTTGTCGTCGACGATGAGGAAAATCCGCAGCTGACCGTCGAGACCGAGGGTGTCGCCCCCACCGCGGGCTGGACCAACGTCCGGCTCGAGGCGCATATCTATATCGACCCGCCCGAGGACGGTTTTCAGGACTTCGACCTCGTCGGCGATCGCCCGGCCGATCCCGCCGCCGACGTCCTTACCCCCGTCGAGGCCGCCTGGGAAGGCCCGCTCGAGGATTGGCTGATCGGCGTGCGCGTCCATGCGATCGACAATATGGTCGAGGAAGAGGTGTTCGAACTCGAGGATGACGAGGGCGACGACACCGACGAGGACGACGCCGACGACAGCGAAGACAGCAAGGCAGCCTGACGGCCTTTCTGCCCCTCGGCCGGACCGCGGTCGCGCCCGCGGTCCGGCGCCGTTTCGCCCTTCAGGGCACGGTGACACCCGAAAAATTGGCGAGGTCGGCAACGGTGAAGTCGCCCGGCACCGCCGAATTCAGCGTCGGGGTAAAGGGCGCGGCGGCATTGAGATAGCTGTCGCTGTCGCGCTTCAGCATCCGCACGAAGGTTTCGGCGACGATCCGCGCGCCGACCGGCCCCAGTTGATTGCCGCCGCCGCGCACCATCGCCTCGCGCAGCACATAATACCACAGCGGCGTCTTCTGGAGCAGCAGCCCGCCGCTCGCGTCGAGCAGCGCCGCCTCGCCTGCGGGCAGGCCCTGCTTCAGCTCGGCGGCGGTCAGCGGCGCGACGCCGAACTGCGCCGCCATGCCCTGCCCGCTCGGCAGCCCCAGCGCCATGCCGCGGATCAAGTTGCGCTTGGCCAGGATCGCCATCATCCCCGAAAAACCCGGCAGCAGGTCGAGCGCCGGGGCCAGCACGCTGTCGATCTGATGCGCGTTATTGAACACCGCCACATTGAACCCGGTTTCAAAAAAGGCGTTGAAATCGACCACCCAGTTCGAAAACACCGGCAGCAACGGGCTCCGGATGAAGGCGAAGACGTCGGACATCGGCTTGGTCCGCAATTCGGCGTTCAGCCAATATTCCTCGCGGATCATGCTGTGCCCGAAACGATAGGCGGCGACCGAAAATTCGACCGGCATCGCAAAGGCGCTACCCGGCGCCGCGGTGACGCTCGCCATCGCCGCATCGACCGCCGTCTGGCCGCAGATGCGCCGCAGGAAGTCGTGCACCACCGCCCATTGATAATGATGCGTGACCAGCCGCTTCGCCTCGACGAAGATATCGCCCGCGAAGCCTGCGGCGACCAGCCCGTCGATCACCTTGTTGTGGAATTTCAGCATCATGTGGTGGAGCTGCGACACGATCAGATTTTCATCGTTGCGCGGGTCGCCGAGCAGCGCGGTGTTGGTCGTCGGGGCGCGCGGCAGGTCCGAATTGAGCTGGACGTTCATCGGCCCGGTGCCGTCGCCCCCGCCCGGCCCGCCGACCCCGAAATTCTGGTTGGTCCCGATCAGCAACCGTACCGCGGTCGGCGGCCCCGACGCGGGGAATTGGTACAGGAAAGCATCTACTGCGGGTCCCTGGCCATAGACCGCATCGAGGTCGACTGCGGGCGAGCGCATATTGGGGATCGTCGTCGCATCCTGCTCGACATCGAGCTTGGAATCGACGTCGAGCGTGATGTCATGATCGACGAACTGGCCGAAATAGGTGAAGCCCGCCGGGATCGTCGAGGCCGCGCCCGGCCCGCGCGTCGCATCGGCCATGAAATCGCCGAGTTGTTCGACCAGCGCGATCGTCGCGGCGTCGAAGGGCAATTTCGTCGCCTTGCGCGTCGCCGCGCTCGACATATAGCCGAATTTGTCGCTGCACGGAGTGCGCCACCGCCACCAGGGGAACCAGCGCAGCGGGATCTTCAGCCCATGAAAGCGCTTGGCATTGCCGCGCAGCGCCAGCGCCGACGCCTGCTTCTCGCGGTCGATCTGCGGCAACGTCCCCTTTTGCTGGCGCAGGCTTGTCTCGATCGCCACGACGCGGCTGGCGCTGCTCAGCCCCGCGACGATATCCTTGGGTTTCTTCACCGTCGGGCGAGCGTCGATCCGGCTCGCCGCCGTAGTTTTCTTGGTCTCTTTCTTGGGCATAGGGTCCTCCACGCGTGATCGAAGCGAAAAATTCGCTTCGTTACCGGGTGCGACCGCTTGCTGTTCTGGTGACGCCGAAGAACAACTTCGACTCATGCTCTATATACTAGAATCCGGCGCGAAAGAAATCCATCTTGACTTAATCAAATCTTCACCAATCCCTTTTTCCTTATGCCATGTGATGGGCGGGTGATGCCGCCGTCGCGATAACATCATGCCGCCAGCGCGCGCATTCGCCCTGCCATTCGCGCAATTTTCGCTTCTCCCTCTTGCGTCCCGCGACATTTTGCATCATTGGGGCGGCCATGCGCGGCAACGCCCTCCTTCTTCTGCGACTTACACGCCCTTGGGCGTGACACTGGCTGCGCGCTAGTCGCGGCCACCCGCTCAAGGGTCCGATCGACACCGCATCGCAACCACCAGAAGAAGTTTTCATCCCATGACCATGCTCCGCGACCCCTCGGTCAAATATAGCGCCTTTCCGCAGGTACCGCTCGCCAACCGCGAATGGCCCGGCCGCGTCACCACCAAGGCGCCGATCTGGCTCTCCACCGATATGCGCGACGGCAATCAGGCGCTCATCGACCCGATGGATGCCGAAAAGAAGGCGCGTTTCTTCGACCTGCTCGTCCGCGTCGGGCTGAAGGAGATCGAGGTCGGCTTTCCCAGCGCCGGCGCGACCGAGTTCGACTTCATCTCGAACCTCGTCCGCTCGGGCCGCATCCCGGGCGACGTGACGCCGCAGGTGCTGACCCAAAGCCGCGCCGACCTCATCCGCACCAGCTTCGACAGCCTCGCCGGCGCCAAGACCGCGATCGTCCACGTCTATAATGCGGTCAGCCCCGCCTGGCGCCGGATCGTCTTCAACATGGAGATGCCCGAGATCAAGCAAATCGCGATCGAGGGCGCGAAGCAGCTGCGCGACAATGCCGCGCGCCTGCCGCAAACCGACTGGCGTTTCGAGTACAGCCCCGAAACCTTCTCGACCGCCGAGCTGGATTTCAGCATCACCTGCTGCGAAGCGGTGATGGACATCCTCCGACCCACCGCCGACAACCCGATCATCCTCAACCTGCCCGCGACGGTCGAGGCGGCGACCCCCAATATCTACGCCGACCAGATCGAATATTTCGCGAAGAACCTGCCGAACCGCGACCGCGCGATCATCAGCCTGCACACCCACAACGACCGCGGCACCGGCGTCGCGGCGGCCGAGCTCGGCCTGCTCGCGGGCGCCGACCGCGTCGAGGGCTGTTTGTTCGGCAATGGCGAGCGCACCGGCAACTCGTGCCTCGTCACCATCGCGCTCAACATGTACACGCAGGGCATCGACCCCGAACTCGACTTCTCGAACATCGACGAGGTCATCGCGACGGTCGAATATTGCAACCGGCTCCCAGTCCACCCGCGCCACCCCTATGGCGGCGAACTCGTCTACACCGCCTTCTCGGGCAGCCACCAGGACGCGATCAAGAAGGGCTTCGCCGCGCGCGAACGCCAGAATGACGAACGCTGGCAGGTCCCCTATCTACCCATCGACCCGGCCGACCTCGGGCGCAGCTATGAAGCGGTGATCCGCGTCAACAGCCAGTCGGGCAAGGGCGGCGTCGCCTGGGTGCTCGAACAGGACAAGGGGCTGAAACTGCCCAAGAAGATGCAGGCGAGCTTCAGCCACATCGTCCAGGCGCTGGCGGACCAGACGAGCCGCGAACTCGGCGCCGAGGACATCTGGCAGGCGTTCGAGGGCCAATATCTGACCACCGAAGCCAAGCGCTTCCAACTCGTCGACTGGTCGGAAACCCACAACGGCCCCGACCGCATCTTCGCCGGCAAGCTCACCATCGACGGCACCCCGCGCAGCGTCAGCGGCCGCGGCAACGGCCTGATGTCGAGCGTCATCGCCGCGCTGAGCGAAAGCGGCGGCCCGGTGATGGACATCGTCGATTACAGCGAGCACGCGATCGGCCAGGGCAGCAATGTGCAGGCCGCCGCCTATGTCGAATGCCGCACCGCCGACGGGCGCAGCCTGTTTGGCTGCGGCCTCGACACCGACGTGGCGACGGCGAGTGTGCGGGCGATCCTGTCGGCGGCGAATGGGGCGTGACCCTCGGGGCGGGACTTACAATCCAGCCCCGCATCCCCATATAGTTCGCATCGCGGCATGCGTTTTCCGTAGGCCGCCGCGACTGAGAGACATCCGCTGCGCTCCCGCTTACTGACAGGAGCCGCTCCATGGACCAGCCACTTGCCGCCACGCGCCGCACCAACAGCCATTTCCGCAAGCGCGCCACCCAACTGCCGACCGCCGACGCGCGGCGCCAGGGCGACATCAGCCAGCTCGCCTACCTCCAGATGGGCGGTCGCGATCCCGCCATCGCCTTCCTCAACAGCGACCATGAAGCGCTCGGCGGCCGGCCGCTCGCTATCGCCACAGCCAGCGCCGACGGTTATGCCCGCGTCGCCGGCGTCATCCGCGCCTGGGCCGCGCCAGGGGACGCGGCATGAGCCGCGCGATGCCAGAGGACGCGGCATGAGCCGCGCGATGAACGTCACGCTCGACGAGGCCGGCGTCACCGACATGTGCCGCACCGCAGGCGTCGTGATCAGCGCGATCGAGCCGCTGCCGAACGGCGGCACCCGCCTCGTCTGCGTCTCGCCAGCCGATGCCGAACTGATGCTGAGCAAGCTCAGGAAGCATCTGATCGACGGCGAGGTCGTGCGCCATCGTTTCTATCGCGCGCCCGGCGCACCGGGCGGCTATTGATCGCGGCACGCGGTTGACGTGGGCGGGGCGCCGACGTCATGGAGGGTCATGCTCAGCCACCGCCTCGCCCTCCCCGCCGACCTCGACGCCTTACGCGAGGTGATGGCGCTCGCCATCGCCGAACTGCAAAAGGGCTTCCTCACCCCCGAGCAGATCGTCGCAAGCAATGCCGTCATGGGCCTCGACACCCAGTTGATCGCCGACGGCACCTATTTCATCATCGAGGATGCGGGCGGCGCCATCGCCGGCTGCGGCGGCTGGTCGTACCGCGCCACCCTCTATGGCGGCGACCACAGCAAGGATTTGCGCGATCCCGCCCCGCTCGATCCGCGCATCGACGCCGCGCGCATCCGCGCCATGTACACCCACCCGGCCTTCGCCCGCCGCGGTGTGGGCCGGCTCGTGATGCAACTCTGCGAGGATGCGGCGCGCGTCGCCGGCTTTTCCCGCGCCGAAATGATGGCGACGCTGTCGGGCGAACCGCTCTACCGGGCCTGCGGCTATACGCCTATCGAGCATGTCGAGACGCCCGGCCCGAACGGCGTCGGCGTCCCGCTGATCCGGATGAAAAAAACGCTCTAGACAGGAACTAGGCCTTGCCGGCGTTCAGCGCCGCCGCTGCCGCGAACAAGGCCTTCAGCGCCGATTCGTCGATCGCATCGCCCTCGGCGATGTCGATCGCCCGCCGGACATTGCCGTCGAGGCTCGCGTTGAACAGCCGCTTGGGATCGTCCAGCGCCGCGCCCTTGGCAAAGGTCAGCTTGACCTTGTCCTTGTACGTCTCGCCGGTGCAGACGATCTTGCCGCCGGCGTACCAGGTCGGCACGCCGCGCCATTTCCATTCCTCGACCACATCGGGGATCGCCGCCTTGATGAGCGCGCGTGCCTCGGCCAGCGTCGCGCCGCGCCAGTCGCCAAGCTCGGCGATGCGGCCGTCGATCCGTTCGGCGGGGGTATTCTCGCTCATCTTGCCTTGTCCTTCGCATGCGAGATCCAGCCCGGGATCGCCGCGGCCTGTTTCAGCCAGCTCACCAGCTGCGCCTCGTCGACCGGCTCATCCTCGAAAATATGCAGATAGCGCGCGTCGGGATCCTTCGACCCGACCGGCGGCACCGGATCGAGTTGCTGGCCGCGGAACCAGGTGATCTTGGTGTAGCGGTTGAAGCAATGGAAACAGAGGAACCACCCCTGCCCCGGCACGCCGTAAAAGGGCGAGTTCCAGCGCACCGCCTTCTCCACACCCGGCACGACCCTCTCGATCAGCGCGTCGAGCCGTTTGCCCGCCGCGCGTTTCCACCCCGGCATCGCGGCGATATACTCCTGGACCGGCGCGTCGCCGTCGCCTTTGGCGATCTGCGGATTGCCGCCCGACAGCAGCACGACTTCTTTCTTGCCCGCCATGATCCAGTCTCCCGCTCCAAGGACCGCGGGAAACTAGAGCGGCAAACGGGTCTCGCCAATGCCAAATCAGTAGCGGGCGCGCACTCCCAGGAAAAGGCTGCGCCCGGGCTCCGGAAAACCGTCGGTCAGCGCATAGTTGCGGTCGAACAGATTGCGCCCGCCGACACCGATGGTGATCCGGTCGGTCAGGTTGTAATCGACGCGCAGCGCGGCGGTGACATAGCCTTCCGTCTTGTAAAAGACCGACGCCCGCCCTGGCGATCGCTTTCTTCGCGCGCGTGATCCGCGCCGCGATCGCCGGCCCATTCGACAGAAAAGCGCGCGCGATCTCCTCGACGGTCAGCCCGCCGACCAGCCGCAAGGTCAGCGCGGCGAAAGCCGTCGACCGCGCGCCTTTTCGCCGTTGCGGTCAGCCAGGCGTCTGGATTGGCGAGCACCCCCACCTTCGGCCATATGTCGAGCGCGATCGGCAAAGCCTCCTGCGCCGGCTCCTCGGCGCGATCGACGTCGCGCGTCATCCGCGCCAGCGACGCGATCAGCCGCGCCCATTCGATCCGGAACACCGCCTCGATGGCCCGATTGCTCTGATCGCGGGTGTCGCCCTGTGCCATGCCTGCCTTCTCGGGCAAAGGAACCGAGGAGGCAAGCATGGCCGCGGGCCGGCTTATGCGCCGGAGAGCTTGTCGCGCAGCATCTGGTCGTGCGCGGCGATCTCGGGGGTCACCGCGTCGCCGAAATCCTCCATCTCGTAGAAGGGGCGGATTTCGAGCTCGCTCGGCCCCGGCATCGGATTGGGGCAACGCTTGGCCCAGGCGACCGCCTCGTCCATGTCCTTGACTTCCCAGACCCAATAGCCCGCGACCAGCTCGCGCGTCTCGGCGAACGGCCCGTCGATCACGGACCGGTTCGGCCCGTCGAACGCGATGCGCTTGCCGTGCGACGAGGGCTTCAGCCCGTCGCCGTCGACCATCACGCCGGCATTGACCAGCTCCTCGTTGAACCTGCCCATCGCCTCGAACATCTCGGTCATCTCGGCCGCCGGCGGCAGGCCCTTTTCGCTGTCCTCGGTCGCCTTGACGAAAACCATCACACGCATCGTATTTCTCCTCGAAATCGAAAGCCGGCATCGGCCTCCTGTCCAGACGACGAACGGGCCGCGCTCGAATCGACAGGGTCGGCGATTTTTTTCATCCTTTTGCCGTTGCGCCACGACCTCCCCGTTCACGCGGGAAAAAAATGCGCCATATCGGGCGCTTGCCTGGCGCCGGCACCGAACAGGGTAAACCGCGCTTAATCCTCTTCGCCCGCCGCCGTTAAACGTCGCATGACCAGTACCACATCTCCTTCAGCTGAGCCGGTAGGGCGGCTCCTCGGATGGCTAGGGCTTCGCTCCCGCGACGGCGACCCCACGGTCGCGGCCGAGCCGGGGGGTATTCGCGATCTCGCGCGCCTCACCCGGCGCGACCTGGTCGATGCGATCGGCACCTTCATCATCGACAATGGTCTGGAGGTCACGCCCGCGAACCTGCTCTTCGCGCACAGCGCCTTTTCGGGCAACAACCCGCGCCTCGCGCGCCAGATCACCGCGCGCACCGGCAATGGCGGCGTGACGCAGACCTGGATCGACGAACTGACCGACGAGGTTGCCGACAGCTCGGCGCAGGCCGAACTCGAACGGCTGATGGCGCGGCTCGAAACCAATCTCGACGCCTTCCAGGCGCAGAGCAAGAGCGCGCACAAGGAAGCCGCCGATTACGGCAGCGAGCTCGAACAGCATGTCACCGACCTCGAACAGCTGCAGAAAACCGGCCAGATCGTCTCGAACCTCGCCGACCTCGCCAAGACGATGCTCGAGCGCACCCGCAAGGCCGAGGACGAGATGCGCAAGAGCGAGGAGGAGGCCAAGTCGCTCCGCCGCAGCCTCGAACGCGCCAAACGCGACGCCGAAATCGACTATCTCACCGGCCTGCCCAACCGCCGCGCCTTCGAGGAATTGCTCGAGGCCCAATATCGCGAGGCGCAGATGGCGATGGAACCGCTCAGCGTCGCCTTTTGCGACATCGACAATTTCAAGCTGATCAACGACGCCCATGGCCATGAAGCCGGCGACCGCGTGCTGAAGGCGATCGCCGACACGCTATCGCAGATCAGCGACGACCAATGCCATGTCGCGCGCCACGGCGGCGAGGAATTCGTCATGCTGTTCCGCGGGCGGACCCCGGCTGCGGCGGCCGAGCGGCTCGACCAGGCCCGCGAACATCTCGCCGCGCGCCGCCTTATCAACCGCAAGACCGACGAGCCTTTCGGCCAGATCACCTTTTCGGGCGGGGTCGCCGACGTCTTCGGCCATGGCGACGCGCGCGCGGCGCTCAAGGCCGCCGACGACGCGCTCTATCTGGCGAAACAAAATGGCCGCAACCGGATCGAAATCGCCGGCGCGGCCTGAACCCACGCCGCACCGGCGGATGAACCAAAGGGCCTGCAAGCCGTTGGACAGCGACCACCGTCCACTTATATGCAGGCCCCATGGACTCCACCAAAGCCAAGCTCGTCATCCGCAACTCCGCCCCCCGCGACGCCGCCGCGATCGCGCGCCTGACCGCGAAAGTCTATGGCCGCGGCGAAGGCTATTCGGCGGCGCAGATCCGCGGCCAGATCAACAATTTCCCCGAAGGCCAGTTCGTCGCCGAATATGAAGGGGCGATCGTCGGCCTCTGCGCGACATTGATCGTCCCGCACGAAGAGGCGTTCGCCGACCATCGCTGGTCGGCGATCAGCGGCGGCGGCTTCGGCACCAGCCACGATCCCGACGGCGACATCCTTTACGGCATGGAGGTCTGCGTCGATCCCGATTACCGACGCCTGCGCATCGGCCAGCGTTTCTATCGCAAGCGCCAGGAGCTCTGCCAATCCTGGGAGCTGAAGGGCATCGCCTTCGGCGGCCGCATGCCGGGCTACGCCCGCCGCCGTCGCAAATATCCCGACCCGCAGGATTATCTCGACGCCGTCGTCGAAAAACAGCTGCGCGACCCCGTCATCAATTTCCAGATCGCGCAGGGCTTCGAGCCGCGCAGCGTTCTCCACCACTACGACCGCCGCGACCTCGACAGCGGCGGCCACGCGGTGCTGATGTATTGGGAAAATCCGCTAGAGCCGCAGGATGCCGCCAACCCCAAGGCGCGCGGCGCGGTCCCCGACCGCCTGCCCGCGTCGGTGCGCGTGGCGACGGTGCAGTTCCAGATGCGCGGCATTTCCAAGATCGAGCAGTTCGAGGAACAGGTCGAATATTTCGTCGATGTCGCCGCCGACTATCACGCCGATTTCGTCGTTTTCCCCGAACTCTACACGCTCGAACTGCTGTCGATCGAAAAGAAGAAACTCGAGCCGCAACAGGCGATCGAAAAGATCGCCGATTACACCGACCGCTATGTCGCCTTCATGGAAAAGCTCGCGGTCAGCTACAACATCAACATCATCGGCGGCTCGCACCCGACGCGGATGGACAATGGCGACATCCGCAACATCGCCTATGTCTTCCTGCGCGACGGATCGGTGCACACGCAGCAGAAACTCCACCCGACCCCGTCCGAGCGCCGCTGGTGGAATATCAAGGGCGGGCACGGCGCCGACGCGATCAACACCGACTGCGGCCCGATCGGGGTGATGATCTGTTACGACAGCGAATTCCCCGAACTCGCGCGCCACCTCGTCAACCAGGGCGCGATGATGCTCTTCGTCCCCTTTTGCACCGACGAGCGTCGCGGCTACCTGCGCGTCCGTTATTGCTGCCACGCCCGCGCGGTCGAGAATCAATGCTATGTCATCACTTCGGGCGTCGTCGGCAACCTGCCGAACGTCGAGAATATGGACATCCATTATGCCGAGAGCGCGATCCTGACTCCGTCGGACTTCGCCTTCGCCCGCGACGGAGTCGCCGCCGACACCGCGCCCAATACCGAGACGATCGCGATCGCCGACCTCAGCCTCGCCGACCTCCTCACCAGCCGCCAGAGCGGCGCGGTGCAGAATCTGCGCGACCGCCGCTTCGATCTCTATCGCGTCGACTGGAAGGATGCGCCGACCCCGGGCATCGGGTCGCGCTGAGGACGAAGCCGACGACGATCAGGACAGGGGATCGACCTTCGTCACCCCGGATCGGAAAGGCTTCGACATGGGCCTGCGGCCAATTTTCCTTTCTTCGATGATTTCTGTTGCAGCCTGACCGCGGAAAAGATCATGTCGGCTCCGCCCCGATCAGATTGCCCGGAGACCGGCGTGAAAAGCTTTTTCCTACTGGCTCTCGTTCTCACGGCTGCGCCCGCCGTAGCGCAGGATCGACCGCTCCCGAAAGCCGAGACCGAGATCTTGGTCATCGGCGAGCGCGAAAAGCAGGAGAACCAGGCCGAGCAAATTAAGGAATTTGTCCGCGCCCTCTCCACCGAGGGTTGGGACAGTCCGATGACTCGATTCGAAAATATTTGCCCGGAGGTCATCGGTCTATCTCCAGCACGGAATCTGGAAATCGTCGCGCGTATCCGCGCGGTCGCAAAGGCCGCTGCCATCAAAGTAGCGGCGGAGGGGTGTCGATCGAATGTCCGCGTGGTCGTAATCCCCGACAAGGAGGAGATGCTTAAGCTTTTGAGGAGCAAGCATCCTGTCCTCTTCCGCGACTATGATCGTCGACCCGTGGAACTCGTCAAGGAAGACGGTCCCGTTACCGCGTGGCACGTCAGACAAAAGCTCGATCGGCACGGCAACACTTTGGAACCGAGCGTCAACGGCGTCACGTCGATATCCTTTGATGGCGCATCTCCGCGCGTCCTCGCCTTGTACCGTCCGGTGGCGATGGGCGCGATGATCCTGATCGAACAGAAGGGGTTGATCGGCCTCACCACGACGCAGATCGCCGACTATGCTGCGATGCGAGCACTCACCACCATCTATCCTCATCGGCTGTCGCGCAGCAACGCACCGACTATCCTGCGCGTGATGAGCAGTAAAATCGGCGACGACACGCCCCTTTCCCTGACGCAATGGGACCTTGCCTTTCTCAAGAGCGCATACTCCGTTCCCCCTTACAGCTATTCCAGCTCCCAACGCGATCGCATCCGTCGAGCGATCAAAAAGGAACTGAGCGCGACAGCCGGCAAATAGTCGTGGCTGTCCATTGAACGCAGACGTCGCCGCCTCGTGATGCGAGGACCGCTGCGTCTCGAGCAGCGATAAAATCTCTCGGTTAAGCGGATGCTCTGCGACAATCGACCCGGCGGACGTCGCACCGGGTCACGGCCACCAGCCTACTCCGAGTGTCCGCTTATCATTCCAAAGGCGCCCCCCGCTCCCCGCAACTGCCAGCCCCCCTTGCCACACCTTCCCTTTACGTTAAGGTAAGTTGCAAACAGCAACCGGAGAGTGTGATTCCATGGCCCTTCCCCCGATCTTCGACCGCCTGCGCCTGCCCGTCATCGGCTCGCCCCTGTTCATCGTCTCGGGTCCCGAACTCGTCATCGCGCAGTGCAAGGCGGGCGTAGTCGGCAGCTTCCCCGCGCTCAACGCGCGGCCGCAGGCGCTGCTCGACGAATGGCTGCACCAGATCACCGAGGAACTCGCCGCCTGGGACCGCGACAATCCCGACCGCCCCTCGGCACCTTACGCGGTCAACCAGATCGTCCATAAATCGAACGACCGGCTCGAGGCCGACATCGCGACCTGCGCCAAATGGAAGGTACCGATCACCATCACCTCCTTGGGCGCGCGCGAGGAACTGAACCAGGCGGTGCACAGCTGGGGCGGCATCACGCTCCACGACGTCATCGACGACCGCTTCGCGCGCAAGGCGGTCGAAAAGGGCGCCGACGGCCTGATCCCCGTCGCTGCGGGCGCGGGCGGCCATGCCGGCGTGCAATCGCCCTTCGCGCTGGTGCAGGAAATCCGCGAATGGTTCGACGGCCCCATCGCGCTGTCGGGCGCGATCGGCCACGGCCGCTCGGTCCTCGCCGCGCAGGCCTGCGGCGCCGACTTGGCCTATATCGGCAGCGCCTTCATTGCGACCGAGGAAGCCAATGCAGATCAAGGCTACAAAAACGGCATCGTCGAGGGCCGCGCCGCCGACATCGTCTATTCCAACCTCTTCACCGGTGTGCACGGCAATTATCTGCGCGGTTCGATCGTCGCATCGGGCATGGACCCCGACAATCTGCCCGAGGGCGATCTGAAGACGATGAACTTCGGCTCGGGCGGCAACACCAAGGTCAAGGCGTGGAAGGACATCTGGGGCTCGGGCCAGGGCATCAGCCCGGTGACCGCGGTGCGCCCGGTCGCCGATTTCGTGGCGCAGCTCGAAGCGCAATATCTGGCGGCCCGCCGCGAACTGGAGGCCAAGGTCAGGTTGTAAACAACCGCGCGATCGCATCGTCCAGATAGGGCCGGTCGGCGAACAGCCGCATCGGGTCGCGGCGATTAAGCCAGAAATTCATGCCATGCCGGTCGGTCAGCGAGCGGCGCAGCGCCGTCTGCAACAGCCGCAACCGCGCTGCCGCGACGCGCCCGGCCGCCGCCGGCTCGCGCACCGCCTGCAACGCGTGATAGGCGCGGACCTGCTCGACCCGCGCCGCGACGACGTCGCTATAGGCCTGGTGCGGGCCGCGATGCAGCGCATGGCCCGATACAAGCGCCAGCCGCTCGTTTCCGGGCAACACCAGCCCGTTAAGGTCGAACCGGTGCAGCGCAAACCCCTCCCCCGCCAGATGCGTAAACATTTCGGCCATCTGCGGCCGCTGCAACAACGCGACGGGGATCAGATGATGGCGCTGATACCCCGCCTCGGCGGGCGCCGCGCCGGTCCAGCGGCATCGGGGCGGCGCGGGCGAGTCGCCCTCGCGCATCAGCGGCCGGCAAGAAACTCGACGAACAGCGTCGCTGGCGCCCCGGGTTCACCGCCGCGCGGTGTCATCGCGACCCATTCGCCGCCGCCCAGCCCCGGCGTCTGCTGCGCGCGTGCCACCGGGCCGTTGATCATGATGTCGAGCGCCAGCCGCGCCAGCCTTTGGACCATCGCCGCCATGTCCCACCCCGCCGGCACCGGCGCTTCCAGTTCCTGCCCGGCAAAGGCCGCCAGCCCGCGCGTCGTCACCACCTCCCCCGCCGCACCGTCGCGGCGGCGAAAGGCGACCAGATGCAGCACCGGCGGCATGCCGCTCGTCTGCATCTCGGCGATCGCGCCGCGAAACTGCCGCGCGTCGGTCCACAGCCGCGCGGGCGACCAGAACAGCTGCTGCGCATCGAACAGGTCGATCAGCAGCACCAGCATACGGTAGAATCCATCGTAAGACGATCGCGCGGCGCGCCCTTCGACCTCAGGCACGAATATCCAGCAGGTATCGCGCCAATGGCGCGGCAGGGCGACGCCGAGCAGGCTGGTGGCGCGGTCGTCGGGATCGGCGAGGCGGAGTTGCGGTGCATCCGCACGCACAGCCGAGAAGCGCAAACCGCCGAAATGGAGCCGGAACGCCGGCTCCCCGCCATCGCCATCGCCGGAAGCCATCACCTCGGGCTGCAGGCCCATGTGGCGCAGCGCGCTTTCCATCTGGCTCGGCGAAACGGCGATCAGCCCCGCGCCGGCCAGCAGGGCAAAGGGCACGCCCGGCGCGGTCACCGCATCGCTGCTACCGGTCTCCATGCTGTCCGGTTCCCGCTTCCATCGGCGGCAGCATTGCAAGAGTGCGCCGTCGGCGCAAGCCGCGCGGACCGCGATGCGTCCGAAACGGACGCGCCGTCAGATCGCGACCTGGCTGCCCAGTTCGACGACGCGGTTGGTCGGCAGGCGGAAATATTCCATCGCGCTTTCCGAATTGCGCAGCATCCAGGCGAATAGTTTTTCGCGCCAGATCGGCATGCCGGGCTTGGCTGCGGCGATCAACGTCTGGCGCGACAGGAAGAAGCTCGTCTCGAGCATCTTGAAATCGCCGCCGCAGCCGGTGACGCGGTGCAACGCCGCAGGCACGTCGACGGGCTGCATGAAGCCGTAATTCAGGATCAGCCGGTGGAACCCCTGTCCCAGATCGTCGAGCTGGCAGAATTTCGCCTCGTCGACGAACGGCACGTCGGCGATCTTGATCGTCAGCAGGATGATGCGTTCGTGCAGCACCTTGTTGTGCTTCAGGTTGTGGAGCAGCGCGTGCGGCACGCCGTCGCTGCTCGACGTCATGAACACCGCGGTCCCCGGCACGCGCGTCGCGCTGTTCGCCGCCGATTTGACGAAGATCGGGATCGGCATCGCGCCCTCCGCCATCTCCTGCTGCATCAGCTTGCGTCCGCGCGACCAGGTCGTCAGCATGGTGAAGATCACCAGGCCGATCGCCAGCGGCACCCAGCCGCCGTCGGGGACCTTGATCAGATTCGCCCCGAAATAGGCGATGTCGACGATGAAGAATACCGCGAGCAAAGGCAGCGCCTTCCACGCCGGCCAGCGCCACAGCGTGAACAGCACGACGCTGAGCAGGCAGGTGTCGATGAACATCGCGCCCGTCACCGCGATGCCATAGGCCGCGGCAAGATTGCTCGAAGATCCGAAGAAGAGGACGAGGATGATGACCATCGTCATCAGGAACCAGTTGACCACCGGGATATAGATCTGCCCCGCCGCCGACGCGCTGGTATGTTCGACGCGCAGGCGCGGGATGAAGCCCAGCTGGATCGCCTGCTGGGTCAAAGAGAAGGCGCCCGAAATCACCGCCTGGCTGGCGATGATCGTCGCGAGCAGCGCCAGGATGACGACCGGCACCTGCAAAGCATCCGGCATCATCTGAAAAAAGGGATCGGAAATGAGGTCGGCGCGGGGTCCCGCCTCAGCAGCCAGGACCATCGCCCCCTGCCCCATATAGTTGAGCATCAGCGCCGGTAGCACGAACATCAGCCAGCCAATCTTGATCGGCCCACGTCCGAAGTGGCCCATATCGGCATAGAGCGCCTCGGCGCCGGTCACCGCAAGCACAACCGCACCTAGCGCGATGAACGCGGTGAAACCGTCAACGTAGAAAAACCGCAGCGCGTTGATCGGATTGAGCGTTTCAACAACAATCCACGGATTGTCGGCGATATGCAGGATGCCAAGCCCGGCTAGCGTCACGAAATACAGCAGCATGATCGGCCCGAACAGGGCCCCGACCTTGGCCGTGCCGCGCGACTGGATCCCGAACAGCGCGATCAGGATCGCGAGCGCGATCGGCACGATATAGGGTTCAAATCCCGGGTTGACATATTCCAGGCCCTCGGTCGCCGACAGCACCGACATCGCCGGGGTGATCATGCTGTCGCCATAGAAGAGCGCGGTCGCGAACACCCCGAGCAGGATGATCGGCCAGGTCCAGCGCTTTTCGCCCGACGAGCGGCTGATCAGCGCGAGCAGCGCCAGGCTGCCCCCCTCGCCCTTGTTGTCGGCCTTCATGATCGTCATGACATATTTGAACGTCACGACCAGCATCATCGACCAGAAGACGAGGCTCAGCACGCCATAGATGTGCAGCCGGTCGGCATCGATCGGATGATGCCCGGCAAAGGTTTCGCGAAAGGCGTAGAGCGGGCTGGTACCGATGTCGCCGAACACCACGCCCACCGCGCCGACCGCGAGCTTCAGCTTGCCGTCGCTATGATGTCCGTGGCCGTGGCCGGTGTCGGCGGCGCTGGGAGCGGCGCCATCGGCACCGCCCGCCGCCATTTGCGACTCAGCAGTCATCGCGCGCCTTTAGCCGAGCCGCCAAAAAAGGAAAGCGCGGTGTCACGGTCCGTCGGCGGCAGCGGGGGGCGTTTCGGATGGCGCGTCGGGCGCCGTCTCCGCCGCTCTCTCGGGCGGCAATCGCGGCCCCAACGCCTGACGCAGCTGCGCCAGCCGCGCCTCCAGGTCGGGGCGCCACGGCGCGTCGGCTGGGCTGCGCCGCAGCAATTCGCCCCAAACCGCCTCGGCTCCCTTGAGGTCGCCGCCCTGCGCCAGCGCCAGCCCGGCAAAGAAAGGCGGCGCCGGATGCGTCGGATCGCGCTTCGCCGCCTCGTCGAACGCCAGCGCCGCCGCGGGCGACATCGTCCCGCCGCCATGCGCGACCAGCGCATTGCCCAGGCCGACCCACAGGTCGACATTGTCGGGATATTTGGTCAGCCCCTTTTGCAGAGTCTGCGCCGCCAGCGCGGTCTTGCCGGTGCGCGCGAAGCCGTCCGAAATGCCGAGCCACTGCGCCGCCGGGCCGAAGCGGTCGCTCATGCCCTTCCTGGTGTCGGTGATGACCTCGCCGAAGCTCTCGGGCTCGGCGACGACCGCGACCGGACGCCCCGGCAACGCAGGGCTGCCCTGCAGTGCATAGCCCGCCAGCCCCAGCATCACCGCCGCCCCCGCCAGCGGCCGCGCGCCCGCGGGCAGCCGACCGAGCAATATCACGCCGCCGATCGTCAGCGCCGCGAACAGCATGATCCACAGCCAGATCATGCCGAACCCTCCGCGTCGTCTTCGCCGCGCCGGAAACGCCCGAAGGCGAGCCAGCCGCCGAGCGCGAGGAACAGCAACGGGCCGATCCACAGAAAGGCGGTCGCGATGTCGAAGGGCGGATCATAAACGACCCAATTGCCGTAGCGCGCGACCAGCCATTCGCGGATCGCATCGGGGCTGTCGCCCGCCGCGATCTTCGTCCGCACCTCGTTGCGCATGTCGCCCGCGAGCGGTGCGTCCGAATCGGCGATCGACTGGCCCTGACAGACGAGACAGCGCAACTCCTCCATCAGCCGCTTCGCCTTGGCTTCCTGTGCCGGATCGGGCAGTTGCTGATAGGCATAGGGGGCGGGGGGCAGGCGATCCTGCGCCGAGAGGGGCACAGCGAACAACGCCAGCAGCGCGATCAGGAAAACGCGCAGGCTCACTTCATCGCCTCCAGCTTGGCGATGATTTCGGGCACCTGTTCGGGCAGGATCACCCCCTGGATCTGCTCGCGAATGATGCCCTTGCCGTCGATCAGGAAGGTTTCGGGAACCCCCGACGATCCGAGCGCGATCTGCACGCTGCTCTGGACGTCGGACCCGATGCGGTCGAACGGATTGCCGACGTCGCGCAGGAACATCGCGACATCGTCGGGCCGGTCGCGGATCGCGATGCCGTCGATCGGCACCCCTGCCGCCTTCAGCGCCTCCAACTGCGGTGCTTCGGCACGGCACGGCACGCACCAGCTGGCAAAGACGTTGACCAGCCGCGGCTTGCCGTCGGCGAGTTGGCTGCTCTTCAGCCCCTCGACCCCCGCGGTCGCGGGCGGCAGGTCGAACAAGGGCATCGGCTTGTCGATCCATTGCGACTGGATCAGCGTCTCACCCGGCACGGTCAGCCGATAGACGAAAGCGCCGAACAACAGCCCCATGATCGCCAGCGGAACGAAGAGTACCCAGCGCGATCTCATGGCGCGAACCTCTCCTGGGACTTGCGCGTTCGCCGCGCCCGCCACAGCGCCAGCAACTGCGCGCGCCCCAGCATCGACAGCGCGGCGCCCAGCGCGATCAGCGCGCCGCCCAGCCAGATCCACCACACCAAAGGTTTCCACCACAGCCGCAGCTGATAGCGATCGGCGCGCCCATCCTCGCCGGTCACCGGCTGGCCCAGCACGACATAGAGCTGCCCGCCCGCCCGCGTCAGCAGCGCCGCTTCGTTGGTCTCGGTCGGCGCGGTGCCCATCAGCCCTGGGAACATGCGCGATTCGGGCTTCAGCACATGCGGCACGCCGCCCGAGGTCGCGACCAGCGTGCCCTCGATCGCGGTATAGTTCGGCCCCGCCACCGGTTTCACGCCCTTGAACAGCACAACGAAATCGCCGACCCTGATCGTATCGCCCGGCGCCGCCGCGACCAGCTTCTCCTTGATGAAGGCGCTCTCGGCGCCCATCCCGGCGAGCGCGACCGCGACCCCGAAATGCGCGATCACCATGCCCCAGGTCGGCAGCGGCGTGCGGCGAAGGTTGCGCCCCCACAGCGGCGCAAGGCTCGCCACCGCGACCACCCCCGCCATCGTCATGCCGAGCAGCGGCAATATGCCGACCTGGCCGCCGAAGATCACCAGCAGCACCAGCACCAGCGCCCCCGCGAACGCCGCGAGCGGCAGACGCGACCATAATTTCTTGCCATCGTCCTTGCGCCACGCCAGCAGCGGCCCCGCGACCATGACGAGGCACAGGATCAGCGCCAGCGGTCCCGCGACCTTGTTATAATAAGGCGGCCCAACCGAAATCTTCTCGCCCATCGCCTCGGCGACGATCGGATAAAGCGTGCCGAGCAGGACGAGCGCGAGGATCGTCGTCAGCAACAGATTATTGATGACGAGTGAGCCTTCGCGGCTCAGCAACGCGAATTTCTTGCCCTCCGCGACCGTCCCCGCGCGCAGTGCGAACAAGGTGAGTGCCCCACCGATATAGATCGCCATCAGCGCGAGCAGGAAGGTCCCGCGCTCGGGATCGACCGCGAAACTGTGCACACTGGTGAGCAGCCCCGATCGCACGATGAAGGTGCCGACCATCGACATCGAAAACCCGATCACCGCCAGCATCACCGTCCAGGCGCGCAGCGCGTTGCGGGTGGCGGTCACCGCGACCGAATGCAGCAGCGCCGCGCCCGCGAGCCAGGGGACCAGCGAGACATTCTCGACCGGATCCCAGAACCACCAGCCACCCCAGCCGAGCTCGTAATAGGCCCAATAGCTGCCCGCAGTGATACCGAGCGTCAGGAAAATCCAGCTCCCTAGCACCCACGGTCGCATCGCGCGCGCAAAGGCGGAGCCGATCTCGCGCGTGATCAGCGCGCCGACCGCAAAGCTGAACGCCACCGACAGTCCGACGTAACCGACGTAGAGCGTCGGCGGATGGAAGGCGAGCCCGGGGTCCTGGAGCAGCGGATTCAGCCCCTGCCCGTCGGGCGGCGCCACCGCCAACCGGTTGAACGGGTTGGACGAAAAGATCAGGAAGGCGAAGAAGCCGAGGCTCAGCGCGGCTTGCGCGGCGAGCGTCGCGATCAGCGTATCCTCGCGCAGCCGCCGCTCGAAGATCGCGACCAGCGCGCCCGAGATACCGAGGATCGTCAGCCAGAGCAGCATCGACCCTTCGTGATTGCCCCACGCGCCCGCGACCTTGAACAGCATCGGTTTCAGGCTGTTGCTATTGCGCGCGACCAGCTCGACCGACATGTCCGAGCGCACGAACAAGGCGATCAGCAGCGCAAAGGCGAGTGCGGTCAGTACCCCTTGCGCAACGCTCGCCGGCCGCACCAGCGCCGCCAGATCCTTTTGCCCACCGCGCAGATACAGCGTGCCCGCGACCAGCGACAGGCAGGCGAGCGCGGCCGCGATCCACAGCAGGGCCAGACCGAGTTCGGCGATCATTTCACGTCGCCCCCGCGCAGGCGGGGGCCGCTGGCGGCCTTGTCCTGCGCCGCTGTGTAAACCGATGGCGGCCCCCGCCTACGCGGGGGCGACGGGTTTTCCAGATATTTCATGTCTTCGCCGCCGCCTTGGCCACGGCCTTGTCCATACCCTCCATCTGCGGCGGCATATATTTCTCGTCATGCTTGGCCAGGATCTTGTCGGCGACGAACACCCCGTCGGCGCGCATCCGGCCATCGGCGACCATGCCGGCATTTTCGGCGAACAGGTCGGGGACGATGCCGGTGAACTGCACCGGGATCGATGCCTTGCCGTCGGTCGCGACGAAGTCGATCGTCAGCCCGTCGCTCTGGCGCTTGATACTGTTCGCCGCGACCATGCCGCCCAGCCGCATCGGCTCGCCGACGACCGCCTTGCCGGCCTTGATTTCCTGCGGCGTGCGGAAATAGGCCGCCTCGTCGCGCAGCGCGCTCGCGCCGAGCACGCCCGCGCCCGCGACACCGGCCAGCGCCACCACCGCCAGGATCAGTCGCTGATGCTTGGCCTTCATTTGCGATCCTTGCGCAAAGCGTCGCTGCGCTTCTCGGCCTTCGCCATCGCGCGCCAGCTCGTCCACAGCACGACACCGGTCAGCAGCGCGGTCAGGCCATAGGCCGCCACGACATAGGCCCATTGGCCGCTCCCGCTGATCACCCCCGTCACGCGCAATGCCCCTCATCGTCGGCCAGCCGCCGCAGCCGCGCCGCGACGCGGTTGTCGGCGATGATTCGCCGCATCCGCATCAGCACGATGGCGCCGAATAACAAGGAAAAACCCAGCAGGGTCAAGCCCAAGGGCCAGAGCAGTTCATTGGCGATGCTCGATCCGCCCAGCGTGATGCTCGGCCCCTGGTGCAGGCTGTTCCACCACACGACGCTGCGGTTGATGATCGGAATGTTGATCGCGCCCACCAGCGCATAGATCGCGGCACCGCGCGACAGCGACCCGCCCTGCCGCTGGCCCCCGGCTCCATTGGCGTCTCCGTGGGTCAGTGCGATGAAGCCCGCATAGAGGAACAGCAGGACGAGCATCGAGGTCATGCGCCCGTCCCATTCCCACCAGGTGCCCCAGGTCGGCTTGCCCCAGATCGATCCGGTCGCGAGACAAAGCGCGGTAAACAGCATGCCGGGTACCGCGATGGCCCGCGCCGCGATGCCCGACAGCGGGTGACGCCACACCAGTTGCACCAGCCCCGCGATCGCCAGGCTCGTCCAGCCGCCCATGCCGAGCCATGCCGACGGCACATGGATATAGAGGATGCGCGCCGTTTCGCCTTGTTTCGCTTCGCCCGGAACCAGCGTCAGCCCGGCCCAGGCCCCGCCCAGCACGAGCAGCAGGCCGACGCCGAGCAGCCACGGCGTCAGCGGCTTGGCGATCGCAAGGAATCGGGTGGGATTGGCGTAAGCGTGCATCGGTTCGCGTCGTCTTTAGGTGAGGCCGATTTATCGGTCCAGTGAATTGCCCGGCGCGACCCGGCGGCGCCTGTGTCGCGTGCCGGGCCCGGAAGGTCAAGCCTCGGGCGACGGGCTGCTCCCTTCTCCCCTCCCGCAGGCGGGAGGGGAGCATGTAATCCATCACTCCTCCGGCCGCGTCCAGATCCATGTGCCCGTCACCGCCGCCGCGATCACCGGCACCATTACCCACGGCCAGGGCGACAGCAACGCCGCCAGCACGATGCTCGCCGCGAACATAACGCTCGCCGCGATCTTGCCCTTGCGGCTGATCGCGCCCTTCTCGCGCCAGGCGAGGATATGATGGCCAAAGGTCGGATGCTCCACCAGCCACGCTTCGAGCTGCGGCGAAGACCGCGCGAAGCAGAAGGCGGCGAGGATGACGAAGGGCACCGTCGGCAACAGCGGCAGGAAAGCACCGATCGCGCCGAGCGCGAGCGACAGCCAGCCGCAGACGAGGTAGAAATGCCGCTTCATTGGGAGCGGCTTAGCGGAAATCCGAATCCGCGCCAGCCAACAATATCGTCGCCCCCGCGAAGGCGGGGGCCGCCTTTGGTTTACGCAGCGGTGCCGGAAAAGGCGGCTAACGGCCCCGCCTTCGCTGGGGCGATGCTTTCCTTACCCCCGCCCGATCAGCTTCTGGGCCATCCGGTCCGCCACTACCGAAGCTGGGGTGCCGCTCGCCATGCTCTCGGCCCAGATGGCGGCCAGTCGGCCCGGAATCTGGCGGATGCGGCTTTCGACTTCCTCCGCGTCGCCCTGTCCCAGATATTCGAGCGCGACATTGATGATGCCGCCCGCGTTGATCACATAATCGGGCGCATAGGTGATGCCGCGGTCGTGGATGCGCTGGCCGTCGGCCGCGGTCGCGAGCTGGTTGTTGGCGCCGCCCGCAACGATCGGTACGTTCAGCCTGGCGATGCTCTCTTCGGTCAGGATCGCGCCGAGCGCATTGGGACTTATGACATCTGCCTCAATCTCCATGATCGCCGCCGAATCGGCGAGGTCGGCGCCCAGCTCGTCGGCCAGCGCCTTCGCCCGCGCCAGGTTGACGTCGGCGAGGGTCAGGATCGCGCCATCGGCCGCCAGCCGCCGCGCGACGCCGCCGCCCACGCTGCCCACACCCTGGATCGCGACGCGCACGCCTTTGGCGCTGTCGGCACCGAGGCCCTGCCTGATCGCAGCCAATATGCCCAGATAGACGCCGAGCGCGGTCTGCGGACCCGGATCGCCGCCGACTTCGCCGCTCGCCACGGGCAACCCGCTGACGTGCTTGGTATGGTGCGAAATCGCGACCATGTCGGCGACCGACATGCCGACATCCTCGGCGGTGACATAGGCACCGCCGAGCGATTCGACCGCGCGCCCGAAGGCCGCGAGCAGTTCCGGCGTCTTTTCGACCCCTTGGTCGGCCAGGATGACGCCCTTGCCGCCGCCCATCGGCAGGCCAGCCATGGCATTTTTATAGCTCATGCCGCGCGACAGGCGCAGCGCGTCGGTGATCGCCGCCTTGCGCTGCGGATAATGCCAGTAACGCACCCCGCCCGCGCCGGGACCAAGGTGGGTCGAGTGCACCGCGATGACCGCAGTCAGCCCGCTCGCCCGATCGCGGAACATATGGACATGCTCATGATCGTCGAAATCGGCGAAATCCCAGACAGCAGACATGCGCGACTCCTCGCGTTAGAAAATTACGTGATGGCGTAATAATCTCATAAGGGGCGCGAGTCACCCCAAATCCCGCATGTGCGCGATGATAGAGAAAATGGGGCGACCAACGGGGCTCGAACCCGCGACCTCCGGTACCACAAACCGGCGCTCTAACCAACTGAGCTATGGTCGCCACACGCCGGGCGAAACCGCCTCGACAGCGCGCGGCGATAGGCGCGTGTATGGCCGTTCGTCAAGCATTGTTCGTGTCGCACATGCGGCCTAAAACTACGCCATGGCTGGAAACAACATCGTCGATATGGCGACCTCGGGCGCCGACCGCACCGCCGACCGTCTCGCCGCCGTCCCCGGCATGCGCCGCGTGCCGACACCCAAGCTGCAACAGTTCATGCTGCCTGGCTTCCTCGACGCCGACACCTGCGCCGCCCTGATGGCCCAGATCGACGCCGCCGCCCGTCCTTCGACGATCGCCGACGCCAATGGCGACGACGCATTCCGCACCAGCGCAACCTGCGACCTCGACCATCGCGACCCCGTCGTGCGCGCCGTGAACGACCGGTTGCACGCGCTGACCGGCATCCCGCACCCCTATGGCGAACCGCTGCAGGGCCAGCGCTACGACATCGGCCAGGAATTCAAGGCGCACACCGATTTCTTCGATCCGCGCGGCGCCGACTGGGAACAATATTGCGCGATCCCGGGGCAGCGCAGCTGGACACTGATGATCTATCTCAACGAGCCGCCCGCGGGCGGTGCGACGCGCTTCCTGTCGACCGGCAAGATGCACCAGCCCGAGGCAGGCAAATTGCTCGCCTGGAACAATGTCCGCCCCGACGGCACCACCAACGACGACACGCTCCACCACGGGATGAAGGTGCGCAAGGGGCGCAAATATATCATCACCAAATGGTTCCGCGAACGGCATTGGCCGTGGGCGGAGGGGGAGCTGGATTAAGAACGTCGTCCCTGCGGAGGCGGGGACCGCTGGCAACCTTGAGCAAGGCCGAAAGCGGCCCCCGCCTCCGCGGCGGCGACGCCTGTTATTACTTCACCAACCGATACTGGAAACTCAGCGTCAGCGTGTTCGACACCTGCCCCGGCTCGACCGGGGTCGCCTTGTTCGCGGCGTCCATCGCCTGCAGGCGCACCATCGGCATCGGCGGCATCGGCCCGCCGAAGCTGCCTTCGCCGATCGACACCAGCTCGGCGCCGCGGAAGCCCGCCAGCCGCGCATAGTCCGCCGCCTTGGCTTCGGCCGCCTTGATTGCCGCACCGCGCGCCCCGACCAGCTGGGCATCGGCGTCCTTCATGCCGAACCACGGGCCGTCGATATTGGTCCCGCCGGCCGCGACCAGCGCGTCGAGCAGCGGCCCGATGTCGTCGATCTTGGGCGTCGTCGCACGCACCGTATTGCTTACCTGATAGCCGATGAAACGCGGCGGCTGGCCGGGGCCCTGGTTGTTATAATCATATTGCGGGGACAGGCTGATACCGCTCGTCTGGATATCCTCGGCTTTGATCCCGCGCGCCTTGGCGGCGGCGACCAGCTTGTCCATCGCCGCGGCGTTCAGGCGCATCGCCTCGACCGCGGTCGGCGCGGTCGTCGTCACCCCGGCCCCGACGGTCGCCTGGTCGGGGCGCGAGCGCACCTCCTCGTTGACGCTGAAGCTCAGGATCGGTCCCTGCACAGTCGCTGTCGTCACTGTCGAACCTCCCTGCTGCTGCGCAAGAACCGGCGTGGCCGCCGTCAGCGCGAGTGCGCTAGCCATAGCGGTGAGCATATGCTTCGTCATAATCTTCTCCTGTGCCGGACCCCCGGCGTGATAATCACCCGCCCCATACGCAGACGGAGCGAGTGCGTTCCGGCCTTTGCCCGCACGGCGCTTGCATGATGCTGAACACGCCAGTAGCGAGCCGTTCATCATGGCAGCCCCGATCTTATCTTATGAAGGCCTCGGCCTCGTGCAGGGCAGCGGCTGGCTGTTCCAGGACCTCGACATATATGTCGGCGAACGCGACCGCCTCGCGCTGATCGGCCGCAACGGCGCGGGCAAGACGACCCTGCTCAAATTGCTCGCGGGCCAGATCGATCCCGACAAGGGGAAGCGCGTGATCGTGCCCGGCACCCACGTCGTGATGCTCGAACAGGAGCCTGATTTCCGCCCCTTCGCGACGCTGATGGATTTCGCCGTCGCCGGCAACGACGCGCCGCCCGAGCATGAAGTCGCCGCGATCGCCGACCAGCTCGGCATCGACATGAGCCGCACCGCCGCCAGCGCATCGGGCGGCGAGCGCCGCCGCGCCGCGCTCGCCCGCGCGCTCGCGCAGAATCCCGACGTGCTGCTGCTCGACGAGCCGACCAACCACCTCGACCTCGCCGCGATCGACTGGCTCGAGAGCTGGCTTGCGCGCTACACCGGCGCTTTCGTGGCGATCAGCCACGACCGCACCTTCCTCACCCGCCTGACGCGCCAGACCCTGTGGCTCGACCGCGGCAGCATCCGCCGCAAGGAAATCGGCTTCGGCGGTTTCGAGGAATGGAGCGATTCTGTCGCCGCCGAAGAAGCCCGCGCCGCACAACGCCTCGACTCCAAACTCCGCCTCGAAGCACATTGGCTCGAACGCGGCGTCACCGCGCGCCGCAAACGCAACCAGGGCCGGCTCGAAAAGCTCAAGGAAATGCGCGCCACGCGCGCCGCGATGATCGGCGGCCCCGGCGTCGCCCGGCTCGGCCTCGCCAACGACGATGTCCGTTCGAAATCGGTGATCGTCGCCGAGAACGTCAGCAAAAGCTTCGGCGACCGCGCGATCATCAGGAACTTCGACTTCCGCGTCCAGCGCGGCGACCGTATCGGCATCGTCGGTGCGAACGGCGCCGGCAAATCGACCCTGCTCAAGCTGCTGACCGGCGAGATCGAACCCGACAGCGGCAAGATCACCCTCGCGCCGACGCTCGACGGCATTGTCATCGACCAGCAGCGCAGCCTGATGTCGCCCGAAAAGCGTGTCCGCGATATCCTCGCCGACGGCGGCGACTGGGTCGAGGTGCGCGGCGTGAAGAAGCATATCCAGGGCTATCTCAAGGAGTTCCTCTTCGACCCCGGCGTCGTCGAGGCGAGCGTCGGCGCGCTGTCGGGCGGCGAACGCTCGCGCCTGCTGCTTGCGCGCGAATTCGCCCGCGAATCGAACCTGCTCGTGCTCGACGAACCGACCAACGACCTCGACCTCGAAACGCTCGACCTGTTGCAGGAGGTCATCGCCGATTATGCCGGCACCGTCCTGCTCGTCAGCCACGATCGCGACTTCCTCGACCGCACCGTCACCGTGACGCTCGGCCTCGATGGATCGGGCAAGGTCGACATCGTCGCCGGCGGCTATGCCGACTGGGAAGCCAAGCGGGTCAAGCCGAACGCCGCAAAGGCGAAGGCATCGACCACCGGAACGCCGCCTCCCCCGCCCGCGCAGGCGCGCAAAAAGCTCAGCTACAAGGACCAGCGCGACTACGACCTGCTGCCCGCACGGATCGAGGCGATCGAAAAGGAAATGGCCGGAATCGAAACCGACCTGTCCGACGGCAGCCTTTTCGCACGCGACAATGCGCGGTTCAACGCGCTGACCGGCAAGCTCGACGCGCTGCGCGACGAAAAGGCCGCGGCGGAGGATCGCTGGCTCGAACTCGCGGAGGCGGTCGAGCCGCTGGGATAGCCCTCGCCCGCTTTGGGGTGGGAAGCTGCCGCTTGTAGGTCGTCATCCCGGGCTTGACCCGGGCCTGCTCCGCAACGGCGATCCACGGACCCGCCTGAGTTCACAAACGAAGTGCAACACCGCGTACAGGTGCTGCCATGCCGAACTACTGCCATTTATCGCTCGAGGAGCGATGCTCGATTGCCCGTCTTCATGAAGACGGGCAATCGATCACGATGGCGCTTCTATCTCCCCCGCGCCAAGTACAAGCGCGGATGGCGCACCAGGGGCGGATGGCCGCGCTATACAGACCGTCCCTCCATCCACGAGAGGCCCGCCAGCATCAAGGACCGCCAGCAGGCCGGCCATTGGGA
>JAEULK010000072.1 GCA_016793775.1 Sphingopyxis sp.
AGATCGCCATGATCGCCGCTCGCGGCATCGGTCCATTTGCCCGCCGCCCCGCCGCCTACACCGCGCGCCGACAAACGGACATAGAGGCTGCGGCCGGGACTGTTCCCTATGTCACCGACCATCCAGTATTGGCCTTCGCGGCGGCCGTTGGAGAGATAGCGGCGGCACACCGCCTCGGCATTGTCGGCGAGGCGGCGTGCGATATCGGCGGCTGTGCTGGTCATGCGGGGCTCCTTCAGGCGGCCTTGCGCTCGACAACCCGCGCGATCGGAAAGCGATCGATCAGGCGTTCGAACACATCGGCGCCAGCAGCCCCTGCCGGCACGTAGAGCTTCAGTTTCCACGAGACGATCTCGGAGATCAAGCCCATCGATTTGAGGCGCTCGACGCCGAGATCGTTGAAGCCCGAGAGCTCGATCCGCCAATCGTTCATCGAGCGTACCCGCTTCAGTGCCTGCCCCTCGGCGAGCTCGAGGCCCGCCTCGCCCGCGAGCAGCATGCGCCAGGCATCGGACGGCGCAAGCTTGACCTCGGCGACGCCGGTCACCGCCGCCGCCCAGGCTGCCGACACTTTGCGCCCGATAACCCGCTCGCCGGCATCGGTCTGCAGCCGGTACACGCGCGAGGATTCCTTCGGCAGGCGCCCCCAGATCGGAAGCAGCAGGCCGGTCACGATATGCATCGTCGAGGCTTCGAACTCGGGAAGCTCGGCGACCTCGGCCTTCCACGCCTCGGCAAAGCGTCCTGAATCGACCGTTTCCCAGTGTGAGGTCAGATAATCGGCCTCGAGCATGTGCAGTTTCTCGAGCGGGCGCTGCAGCCGGATGCGGCGATGAATTTCGCCATCATCATCGAAGAGGCTCCGCGCACGAAGGCGGACGGCCGCGCGGCCCGAGCGCGCATTGACCACCAGCGCGCCCTCGCGCGCCGCGGCGAGCGCCAACGCATCATCGATCGACGTCGGCGTCACCCGGTCCTTCCGGCCCACCGTCAGCAACTCGGTCGCTGCGCCTGTGCCGGGATGGGTGTAGATCGTCTGCCGCGCATCGACGACGAAGCTCTCGGCGCGCAAGGTCTCGAGCCCGATTTCGTAGCTCCCCGACGCGACCGCCGCCTCGATCCGCGCCACCAGCAAACCCTCGAAGGCCTCGAAGAGGATGTTCTGGAGGTCGATGGTAAGCGCGAGCATGCGGTTGAGGAAGGTCGTGATTGGCGGCAGCTCGTCGCGAAGCCCGCCGTCGGCGTCGACCAGCGACAGGCCTGTCGCATTTTCGAAGGCAGTGAGCGAGCAGCCATCGACCTTGCCGTCGGCGATGAGGACATAGAGCTGGCGCAGGCTGTCGCGCGCATAATGCGATTCCAGATTGTCCTCGGGACGGAACATATTCTGCCCGCCCGTCTGGCGCTGGCCGCGCGTAATCGCGCCCATGGAATCGAGACGCCGCGCGATCGTCGAGATGAAGCGCTTCTGCGCCTTCACGTCGGTCGAGACCGGGCGGAACATCGGCGGCTGCTTCTGGTTCGTCCGATTGGTGCGTCCGAAGCCCTGGATCGCGGCATCGGCCTTCCAGCCCGCCTCGAGCAGATAGTGGATGCGCCGCCGCTGGTTCTTCGCGCCGAGGTCGGCATGGTAGGACCGCCCGGTTCCGCCGGCCTCGGAGAAGATCAGGATCTGCTTCGCATCGTCCATGAAGGCGTGAGTCTCGCCGATATTGGCGCTCCCCGGACGGTTCTGCACCGCGAAGCGCACCGAGCCGTCGCCATTCGTCTTCGGGATGATCCGCCGCGAGCGCCGCGTGACCTCGGCGACCGCCTCGGCCCCGAAATGCTGGACGATCTGGTCGAGCGCCCCCGGTACCGGCGGCAGCGATGCAAGCTTCTCGATCATTGCATCGCGGCGCCGGGCCGCTTCGCGATTGACGATCGGATTGCCGTCGCCATCATAGGCCGGGCGCGACGAGAGATTGCCCTCGCCGTCGGTGCACGGCTCGAAAAGCTGCACCGGAAAGCTGTGCTGGAGATAGTCGAGCACATATTCGCGCGGCGTGATGTCGAGCGACACATCATCGAACTCCTCCGCCGGGATCTCGGCGAGCCGCCGCTCCTGCAGCGCCTCGCCGGTCGAGACGATCTGCACGACTGCGGCGTGGCCCTCCTCGAGATCGCGCGTGATGCTCGCGACGACGCTCGGCGTCTGCATCGCGGTGATGAGATGGTTGAAGAAGCGCTGCTTGGTGCTTTCGAATGCCGAACGCGCCGCCGACTTCGCCTGCGCATTGAGTGTGCCATGCTCGGAGCTGATGACGCCAGCGGCCTCCATTGCAGCATCGAGATTGTTGTGGATGACCTGGAAAGCGCCGGCATAGCTGTCGTAGATGCGGCGCTGTTCCTCGGTCAGCGTATGTTCGAGCAACTCATATTCGACCCCGTCGAACGACAGCGAACGCGCGGCATAGAGGCCGAGCGCCTTCAGGTCGCGCGCGAGCACTTCCATCGCCGCGACCCCGCCCTCCTCGATCGCCGCGACGAACTCGGAGCGCGTCGCGAATGGGAAGTCGGTCCCGCCCCAGAGGCCGAGCCTTTGCGCATAGGCGAGGTTCTGCACCGTCGTCGCGCCCGTCGCCGATACATAGACGATGCGCGCATCGGGAAGCGCATGCTGCAGCCGCAGCCCCGCGCGCCCCTGCTGCGAGGGCTTCTGGTCGCCGCGCTCGCCCTTGCCGCCCGCGGCGTTCGCCATCGCGTGCGCTTCGTCGAAAATGATGACGCCATCGAAATCGCGGCCGAGCCACTCGACGATCTGCTCGATCCGGCTCGCCTTGCCCTCGCGCCCCTGCGAGCGGAGCGTCGCATAGGTGGTGAAGAGGATGCCGTCGCCGAGCTTGACCGGCGTGCCCTGCTTGAAACGCGAGAGCGGCGTGACGAGCAATTTCTCCTGGCCGAGCGCCGACCAGTCGCGCTGCGCGTCCTCGAGCAATTTGTCCGACTTGGAGATCCACAGCGCCCGGCGCCGTCCCTTCAGCCAATTGTCGAGAATGATCCCGGCGACCTGCCGCCCTTTGCCCGCACCGGTGCCGTCTCCCAGGAACCAGCCGCGCCGGAAGTGGACCGCCGCCTCGGCATCGTCGCTGGCCGCGCCGACGCTGTCCCAGTCGTCGTCGACGTTCCATGCTCCCGATAGATGCCCCTGATGCGCCTCGCCCGCATAGATGACGGATTCGAGCTGCGCGTCCGACAATATGCCTTCGGCGATCAGCCGCGAGGGCAGATGCGGGCGATATGAAGGTTTGGGCGGCGCAACCGACGCCATCGCCGCCGACTGGACGAGCGCCGTCGGATGCGGACGGGCGCGCGGGATCCGCAGCGACTGGAGTGCATAGGGCTCATAGATGCTGTCGGCGAGCTGGCCCTCTGGCGACGTCCAGTCGACCAGCTCATAATCGAGTTCGTCGAGGGCGCCGCCAACGTCGGGGACCGCCGGGTCGCCACGTCCGACGTCGCGCTGGCGCTGACGCTGACGCTGGCCACCATGAGACCCAGCGGCCTGGGGCACGATAATGGGCTGCGCGCCCGCCGGCGGCCCCGAGCGCGGCGGAAGCTCCTCTTCGACCCACCGCAGCAGCGTCTGTGCATCGAGCGCCTCGCCGCGGCTGGCAATGAAGGAAGTCGGGTCCTTCGCCGCAACCTTGTCGATGACGAGCAGGCGCGTCGCGGCGGTCGTCCCATGCTTCGCATAGACTTTGCCCGCAATGGCGGCAGAGAAGAGCAAAGTCCCCTGCTCCTGGAGGCGCTCGAAGCCGGACCGGAAGGCCGATGCCTCGGGCGAGCAGTTCGCACCGACGATCGCCACTAGACGGCCGCCGTCGCGGAGCCGCGAAAGCGCGGAAGCGATATGGCGGAGCGCAACGTCGCGCATCGGCCTGTCGACATGGGCTGCCGCCGAGAAGGGCGGGTTCATCAAGACGACATCGGGGACCGCGCCCTCGACGAGGCGATCGTCGATCGAGGCCGCGTCGTGGCGGCTCAACCCCGCTGAAGGAAAGACGAGACCGAGAATGTCGGCTCGTGCATCCGCATACTCGTTGAGCAACAGCCTGGCACCCGCAAGCTCGGCATGGATCGCGAGCATCCCCGTGCCGGCGGAAGGCTCGAGCACGACGTTGCCCGACGAAATCGACGCCGCGCGCGCGGCGACGAAGGCGAGCGGCAGCGGCGTCGAAAATTGCTGGAAAGATTGCCCCTCTTCGGAGCGGCGTGTCTGGGTCGGGATGCGGCTCGCGAGGCGCTGCCACATAGCGAGGCGGCTCTGGTGGGACCGGCTGCGGACCGCCAAGGCGCCGCCATAGCGGCGCAGCAGCATCACCTGCGCGACCTCGCATGCGTCATAAGCGGTCTTCCAGTCCCAGGCTCCTTCCGCGTCGCCCGCGCCGAAGGCGCCCACCATCGCCTCGCGGAGCTGGCCGGTGTCGAAAGGCGCCCCGGCCTCGAGCAGCGGCTGCATGAGCTCGGCAGCGGCGATGATCCGTTCAGCGGCGCTCGCGGGAACCGCCGCACCGGAGGACGCGGCGGCGCCCGGCGCCGCCTCGGGAAGAATGTTTCGCATCGGTAGATCCTCGAGAGAGAGAGGGAAAGGGACGAACCGCCAGCCGCTCTCTCTCGGACCCGGGCCGTTCCCCCTTCCCGGCCCCTCTCTTGCTCTCAGCCGAAGCGCCTGCCCTCGGCGGTGAAGTTATATTCATTGGCGGCGATCGCCTCGTCGACGGCCTCGTCGGCGTTCAAGCCGTCAAACTCCTCCTCGAGCCGCCGATAGAGCCAGCGGGCGAGATCGCGGAGTGCCTCGGTCACCTCCTCCTCGGCGTCCTTGGTCATCTCCTGATAGACCGGGCTGTCGCGCTCGACCGAGAACCCCATGGAATATTCGTGATAATATCGGCCGCGATGCGTCGCGCACGCGCGCAGCTGGAAGAAATTGCGCCATTGGATGTCGGCGAGCGCATCGGCGATCCGATGAAGCTCCTCATCCGTGGGGGCATAGGCGCGGATCGCGGCGCCCGAGCCCTTCGCGTAGCTATAGTCGCCCTCGAAGCAGGCGCCGTCGCCCTGGCTCCAGAAGCCCGAGAACCAGATGCTCGGCTTTCGACGGGTGCCGCCACCATAGAGGCGGACAAGCCGAGTTTGGAGCTCGACGCCGAGTATGTCGCAGATGCGTTCGAAGTCGTCATAGACGAACTCCCACCACTCAAAATCGAACCCGCCTTGGCGGTACCACTCACGCGCCTTTTCACGGGCTTCATCCGACAGCTCGCCAATCTGATAGACGGTCGTTTCGATAATCTCGGCCATGTCAGCCTCCACAAAATGAAAAGGCCCGGCGCAAGGGCCGGGCCAGTCTTGGTCGATCGGTCGAAGCTCAGCTTTCGGGGCCGGTTCCATCGCGGATCCGGGCACGCGCCTCGTCGAGGAATGACGCCGTCGACATCGACTCGATGGCGTCCGCCGTGATGAGCGTCGCCATCCCGCCGAACCCGTCAGGCCGCATCTTGGTGCAGGTCCAAGCTGCGACGACCTCCACATCGTCTAGCGTGCCGCAGCGTTTCACGATGTCCTGGAAGATGCCCTCGTAGCCGATCACCGACATGTCGAGGGCGAGTTCGCCCTCCGCGGGGTCGAGCTGGCGAAGATGCTCGCGGACCGCCGTGACGGCATAGCTGTCGGGGAATGGATCGACCTCGAGGAGGTCATGCACCTCGGAAAGGTCGAGATGCATGAGGTCGTTCACATAGTCTTCGGCAAAGAAATAGACCGCGTCCTCCTCGCCCTCATGACTGAACATGCCGATGAGCAGTCGATGCTCGAGCAGCGTCATCGCGCCGCGCGGAATATCGGGGCGAACGATCGTCGGAGAATGATAATCAGCCATGACGATCCTCCCCCACCGCGGCGGCTGCGGCCGTCGCATCGCCCTGTGCCGGCTCGAGGTCGCCGTCGACGACAAGCGGCGGGACAGTGAACTCGGCCGCATCGAAATAAGCGAGGACCGCCTCGATGCTGCCGCGCCGCTCGACCTCGCCGCGGTCGATGAGGACCCGGTCGGACTCGTCGACGATGAAGGAGTCCGCCGCCCCCTCGCCGCGAAAGACGATCCGCTCGGCGCTCCATTCGGCGAAATAGCCACCTGCCCAGAAGCGATAGGGGAGCCCATGCTCGGCGCAGAAGGTCTCGAGACGCTCGACACGGCCCCAGGCAACCTCGTTGGCAAACAATTCGAGCGCTTCACCCTCGGTCCGATGCGAGGCTTCGAAGGCCGGGCCGTCCCATTCGGTCGACAGACCTTCCGAGACGATGACCGAAACCATTTCCTGATAGTCGACAGCCGAAATCCGGCCGCCAAGCGTGAAGGTGACGGAAACGCGGTCAGCCATGACGACCTCCCCGTGCGATGGGCCGGCGAACAAGCGCGGCCTGACGATGAAAACTGTTCATTTCACTTCTCCGAAAAAGCGAAAGCCCGGCGCGATGGCCGGGCTTTCGAGGTTGAGAGGTCAAGTCGCCGCGTAGAGCGGCGCGGAATCATTCGGCGGCGATCGCGGCCGCGTCGTCACCTCCTTCCCCATCGTCTGCGAGAAAGGCGGGCAGTTCCCCCGCGTCGTCGTCATTGGCGAGCGTGGGCGCGCCTTCACCCTCGATGTCGGGCGTCCGCATGCATGCGGGAATCCAGTCACTCTCCTCGAGGAGCCGCTCCGCTTCGCGGGCCATGTCGCCCTTCTTGAGATGGTCGATCATGGCGGCAATATTCTCGCCCCGCGCCTCGGTGACGTCGGCGATGATCCGCGGTTTCGTCACGCTCCGGAAATAGCCGCCCTCCGTCGGCCGCCAACCGGCCGCATAGACGTCCAGACCGACCGCGCGCGCGAGGACGTCGCTGTGCGCGAGACGCCGCGCGACGCCGTGCGCCGAGACCCGGCCATTGTCATATTTTGGGACGATCTCGGCCTGCGCATTGACCGCGACCGACACGCAGTGAGCGAGAAGCATCGCCCGGTCCTCGTCACCCAGGCCGAGCAGATACGCCCACACATCCTTGTCCGATTTCGGCAGCAGCTCCTTCCATTCGGCCCCGCGCGCATCGATCGCCTCTGCCGGCGCGCAATCGCGGAGGTTCGAGGGGGCGTTGCTGAAATAGACCCGGCTCGCCGAGATCTGCAGGCAGCTTTCCTTGCTGAAGCTGTAGAAGCAGCCGAGCACGAGGGCATGCAGCAGCGCGAGATAGGCGGTCGCCGGTTCCTGCGCGAAGGCATCTTGCAGCGCGAGCGTCCGCCAGGCCGTCAGATCCGAAACAAGGCGATCGGGCAGCGGCTTGAGCTCCTCGGCCCCTTCGCCATCGTCGGCGTTCTCCAGCGGTTCCGCGGTCAGGGCCGCATCTCCTTCCGCGACCGGCGCGACCTCGGCACCCGAAGCGTCGTCGCCCATCGCCTCCTCGTCGTCGACAAGCTCATCGTCGGGCCGGACATAACCCCGGTCGATGCGGATCGAACCGTCGCGCTCGAGCGAGACGAACACGCCGGCGATCGCGATCTCCTCTGGCGCGAAGGTCAGCGGCCGCTTCTCGATCGCCGCATATTCGGCATTGATCGCGTCGACGCGCGCGTGAATGTCGTCCGGCACCTCCTCGGCCTCCGACCATTCGCGATCGATTTCTTCGCCCTCGGCTTCGAGCTCGGCGATACGCGCGTCCTCCTCGGCCGTCATGGGCACCTCGTCCCGATCGATCTCGCGGTGGTCGCGAAGCGCATCCCAGGGAAGATCGACCGAGGTCGCCGCCCACTTCCAGCCTTCCGCGAGCAACGCGGCGCCCTCGGCCTTCAGCTTCTCGTCGACGAGGCGGTCGAGCAGCGCGGGATCGGTGAGCCAGCCGCCGCCATCGGCCTCGAACAGGTCGCGGACGATCCCGCCGCCGGCTTCAACATAGGCGTCGGCCGTCACGAAACGTGCGCGCTTGTCAGCGGCTCGGACGACATTTTCGGTGAGCTTCTGGCGGATGAGATGCGGCGCGAGGCTGCGGCTCTCGGTCAGAAGTTCGAAGACCTGGACCTGCCGCTCGAAATCGTCCGAGATGGTGAATGCCATCAACTGTTCGAGGGAGATTTCGTCGTCCGCATAGGCGTCGTGCAGCTTTGGCGAGACCCCGGCGAGCTTCAGGCGCTGACGGACGACTGCCGGCGTGACGAAGTGGTGCGCGGCGATCGCTTCGACATCGCCGCCCTTGTCCACCATCGCCTGCATGGCGCGAAACTGGTCGAGGGGATGCAACGCCTCGCGCATCGCGTTTTCGGCGTAGCTGTCGTCCTCGGCGAGGATGTCATCGTTTGCGGCGCGGACAACGCAGGGGATCGGCGCGTCCCTCGCGAGAAGCTTCCGCTTCACGAGCAGGCCGAGCGCGCGGTAGCGCCGCCCACCGGCCGGTATCTCATACCGGCCGGTTTCCTCCCCCGTCTCGTCGAGAATGGGTCTCACATTGAGGCCATGGAGCAACCCGCGACGCGCAATATCATCGGCGAGGGCTTCGATGGAAACGCCGGCCTTGATGCGCCGGACATTGGATTGGGAAAGTTCCAGCCGGTCGAGCGGGATGTCGCGCGAGGGGCTGAGGGTGAGTTTCGGTGCCGATTTGGCCATGCCATTTCTCCGCGGCAGGCCGCCGGAAGACTCTCTCCCGGCCCCTTGTCCTGCCACGGGAATGGCCTCCCCCTCTTCCTCTATCGCGGCGGCCAGCCTGCGAGGCACTGCCCCCCGTGCGAGGGCATCCGCTGCGCTCGGGGCCAGCGCCACGACGGGCGGCTGGGTCAGGGGGCCGCCGCGTCGGAATCGGGAGAAGAATCGACCACAATAGAGGCAAATGAAGCGGAGACGCGGCTTTGCGAATAAGGGAACATGCGCTGTCCGAAATCGCGCCGAGGGGGCGCCGAGCTTTTTTCAGCCATGCCTCGCCGGACGACGGACCCAAAGCAAAAGGCGCGCAGGCGCGCTGCATCGAGGGAGAGGGGCATGTATCCCGGAGCGTTCGCGCAGGCGAATCCCGATCGCCCGGCGGTCATCATGACCGGATCGGGGAAATCGTCACCTATTCCGAACTGGAAGAACATTCGCGCCGCGTGGCGAACTGGCTTTATGACGCCGGTCTTCGCCCGGGCGATACCGTCGCACTGATGTCGGACAACAGTCCCCGGATGTTCGATACCTATTGGGCAAGCCAGCGAAGCGGACTTTATCTCGTTCCCATCAACTATCGCCTGACCACGAAAAAACGGAACCGCGCATTGGCTCTGCCCGCCTGGGATGATCGGATCGAGGCGACTCGCCAAATTCCGATCCCGCGGTCGAACCGCAACCGCATGAGCGATCCGTCAGCCGATATACCGCTCCACGATCCGGGCCTCGTCCTGCAAGACTGCCGCGCGCGCCTCCTGCCCCGCAGCCAGCATGGCCTTTGCGGCAGCAAGCCGCTCGGCGCATTCACGTCGCAACAATGCAGCGAGCGTTTCCGCCGTGAGTTCGAGCCGCGGTATCTCGACCCCGGCATCCCCGAAAGATCGAACCACATAGGTTTCGTGGCGATCCCCGACGGGAACGGCCTGGGCATTGTCGATCGCGGCAAGGAGCGTGCGCAGGGTCCGAACCTCGGCACCCCTCCGGCCTTGCATTGCGGACTTGAGGTCGGCCCGGATCCGGGCCTGGAGAGAAGGGGCACTGTCCATCGGGTCACCTAGAGGGCACACGCGCCGCCCGGCAAGAGGTCGCAATCGTCAGGAGAGCAGAAAAAATGACCCCCGACCGGTCGAAACCGGAAGGGGGCCAGATGAAGAGATCGGTCCTCGAAGAGGACGAGCCCTCCTGGGTCGCCCGGCGCGCATAGGGCAGCGTGCGGTCTGCGGATTGGACGGAAACGACAAAAATCATCGGCGGTTGTCGGTGGCGCCTCGACGCGCTCGCCTCTGGCTCGCCGGCGGCCGGATCGAGCATCGCCCGCGTCCTTCGATCATTGGAGGGAGTTTTCGCTCGCCGGACCCTCAATGGGCAATTGCAGTACAGGCTCGCAGTAAAGCGCCCAGTCCTCCATCATCACCCGGCGCTTGGCCAGCAGCTTGCCGCGACGATAAGCGGCCTCGGTCTTGTCCGCGACAAGGTGAGCGAGCGCCGCCTCGGCGATGTCGCTTTGGTAATTTGTCTCTTCGCTGACCCAATCACGGAACGAGGACCGGAACCCGTGGGGCGTGTAGGGCTGCTTCATTTCCTTCATGAGCTTGCTGAGCGTCATGTCGGACAGCGGGAGCCCCTTCTTCGTCCCGGAGAAGACAAGGCTGCTTCCCGGCTTCCTGAGCTCGGCGCAGCGCCGGACGATAGCGACGGCGCGGTCGCAGAGCGGAACGACATGCTCGCGGTTCGCCTTCATCCGGTGCGGCGGAATCGTCCAGAGACGCAGCTCGAGATCAAATTCTTCCCAGGTCGCGCCGCGGACCTCGCCCGACCGGCTCGCCGTCAGGATCGCAAATTCGAGGGCCAGCCGGCTGAAGGTCTCCCTTGCCCTCAGCTTGCGGACATAAAGTGCGACACGGTCATAGGGCATCGCGGCATGGTGGCCATCCTGCCTCGGCTGCCGCGGAAGGCCCTTCGTGATCGCACGCATCGGCGCCTCGCTCTCCCGGAAACCGCAGGAGTAGGACCAGTCGAGGACATTCCCGATCCGCTGACGCACCCGGCGGGCGGTCTCGGGCTTGGCAAGCCAGATCTTGGCGAGCAGGTCCCGGACCATCGGGCCGGTGATCTCGTTGACGCGCTCCTTCCCGATGTAGGGGAAGGCATAGGCTTCCATCGTGTTGAGCCATTGCTGCGCGTGCTTCTGGTTACGCCAGGTCTGCCGCACCTCTTCGAGAACCTGCATGGCCGCTTCGCGGAAGGTCGGATTCTTCGCCGGCGCCTGCCGCTCGAGGACAGGATCGACCCCCATGTCCATGAGCCGGTGGGTATCGCGAGCGAGCTCGCGCGCCTCGGCGAGGTTTACGTCGACGAGACTGCCGAGCCCGACGTCCCGCCGGCGCCCGTCGCGCTGGATTCGGCAAACCCAGCTCTTCGCGCCGCTGGGCTTGACCACGAGGTAAAGACCGGCTCCGTCACCGTAGCGGCCGGGGCGCGATGCGTGCCTCACCGAATATACCGAAAGCCTGTTCATGCCCATTTTTTGTGCAACTCCGTTCCCACATTTGCAAATTGTCGGGTCCGGACTTCTGGGGATGCACAGGGATACGAATCATCCTGTAAGCCGCAGAAATGCTTTGGCTTTCTCAGGACGGTTCTGGACGGGCGTGAACGAAAAGGTGGCGGAGACGGAGGGATTCGAACCCTCGGTACCGGATTTACCAGTACGACGGTTTAGCAAACCGTTGGTTTCAGCCACTCACCCACGTCTCCGCATGGTCTGCCGCGCTAACGACAGGCTGGCTCAGGCCGGTCGCTATAGCCAGCAGTCTCGCGCCCCGCAACGCCAAACATTGCCCTTTTTTGACGCCGCCGTGGCGCTTCGTCGCCGAAATCGATTCGGTCTGGCGTAAAATCGACTCAGGTCATCGCCGGTTCATTGCCCGCCCGCCATTTGGAGTCATGGTAAACCCCGGTTCGCGGCGCCTTCGCTCCGCCAGCCTCAGGAATTTGGGGGAATATATGCGTCAGTCCTTTTCCAAGCTCGCCGTCATGGCCGCGCTATCGCTCGGCCTCGCGCTGTCGCCGCTGCCCGTCACGGCGCAGATGACCGCGATCGATCCCAACAGCGCGATCGACGCCGACCTCGACAACCCCGCCCCGCCGCCGCCCGCCGTCACGACGACCGGCGACGACACCTCCTACGACAGCGACCTCGCGACCGGCGACCAGGTGACCTCGCCCGACACCACCACGACGGTCGCGACCGACCCCGCCGATCCCGAAGCCGCCGCGACCGCCGCGGCGCCCGGCTCGACCTACAAGAAGGACGATCTCATCGGCGCCGCCGAAGGCGTGTTCGGCAAGGGCGCCCAGGGCCTTGCCGGGCTGATCGAGGACATCCTCAAGAAACAGGGCGAGCCCAATGCCTATATCGTCGGCCGCGAAGCCGGCGGTGCGCTGGTGCTCGGCGTGCGTTACGGCTCGGGCACCCTGTTCCACAAGATCGAGGGCGAGATGCCCGCTTACTGGACCGGCCCGTCGATCGGCTTCGACGCGGGCGCCAACGCCGGCAACACCTTCGTCCTCGTCTACAATCTGTTCGACACCCAGGATCTCTACAAACGCTATCCGGCGGGCGAAGGCGCCGCCTATCTGATCGGCGGCTTCAACGCATCCTACCTGCGCCGCGGCGACGTCGTGCTGATCCCGATCCGCGTCGGTGTCGGCGCGCGGCTTGGCGCCAATGTCGGCTATATGAAGTTCCGCAAGAAGCAGAACTGGGTCCCCTTCTAAAAGCGCCCTTCCCCCTTGGACGCTTCGAGCGCCCGCGCCGCAAGGTGCGGGCGTTTTGCGTTGGGGATGGGGCGTGTGGTTTCGGGCGAAGTGGGACGTCGCCCTCGCGAAGGCGGGGGCCGCAGTCGGTTGACGCAGCAATGCAGAAATGGGCCGCTAGCGGCCCCCGCCTTCGCGGGGGCGACGATTTGGGAATCGGCTGCTTCCCACCCCGGAGCGGACGCCCTTCAATCCCCGTCGAAGGCGATCAGCGTCTCGCACGCCAGCCCGGCGGCCTCCAGCCGCTGTGACCCGCCGAGATCGGGCAGGTCGATAACGAACAGCGCCGCCGCCACCTCCGCCCCGGCATTGCGCATCAGGTCGGCGGTGGCGAGGATCGTGCCGCCGGTCGCGAGCAGATCGTCGACCAGCACGACGCGATGCCCCGGCAGCACCGCGCCTTCGTGCAACTCGAGCCGGTCGGTGCCATATTCGAGCGCATAATCGACCCCGATGGTCGCGCCGGGCAGCTTGCCCGCCTTGCGCACCGGGACAAGGCCCAGCCCCATCCCGGTCGCCATCGCGGCGCCGAACACAAACCCCCGCGCCTCGACCGCGACGATCAGGTCGGGGCGATAGTCGGCCGCCCGGACGGCCAAACGCCGCACGGCTTCGGAAAAGCCGGCGGCGTCGCCGATCAATGTGGTGATGTCGCGAAACTGGATGCCGGGCTTGGGAAAGTCCGGGATGGTGCGGACCAGCGACGCGAGATCGAGGTCCGGTTGCGGCGGGAGGGCGATCATGGGACGCGCCCTCCCCCATTAACAGCCCTGGGGCCGAAAATGGTGGTTTGCCGTGACCCGGAGCGCAGCGTACTTAAAGTAGGTGAGCACCGGAAGCGCGGAAAGCCGCCATTTGCAGGCCGTCAGGGCTGAATGTCGATCGGTCCTAGGGCCGCTCAATGCTTCTTGTCGGCCCAGATGTTGCGGTACGACAAATAGGTCAGGACGCTGAACATGATCAGGAACAGCACCGACGCCCAGCCGACCTGCACGCGCTTCACCAGCTTGGGTTCGGCGGTCCAGACGAGGAAGGCGGACACGTCCTTGGCCATCTGGTCGACCGTCGCCTTGGTGCCGTCGGCATAGGTGACCTGGTTCGGAGCCAGCGGCGGCGCCATCGCGAGGTTCAGGTTCGCGAAATAGGGATTATAGTGCAGCCCGGGGCCCGGCTTCAGCTCGGTGGGCAGGTTCTTCGGCGGGTTCTGGAAGCCGGTCAGCAGCGAATAGATATAGTCCTTGCCGCCTTCGCGCGCCTTGGTGATCAGCGACAGGTCGGGCGGCAGCGCATTGTTGTTCGCCGCGCGCGCCGCGACATCGTTCGCATAGGGCGACGGGAAATAATCCGACGGCAGGCCGTCGCGCGTCGCCGGCTCGCCCGTGTCGGGATTGACCGACGGAACCTGGAAACCCTTGGCAAAGGTCTTCACCTGGCCTTCGCTATAGCCCAGTGCCCCGACGTCGCGGAAGGCGACGAGGTGCAGGCTGTGGCAGGCCGAGCAGACCTCCTTGTACACCTGCAGGCCGCGCTGCAGCTGCTGCTTGTCCCAATGCGGCACCAGCCCGTCGCTGGACAGCGCCAGAGGCCTGGGTTGCTTATGGAACGAGTAGGCGACATTCTCTTCATTGCTGAGTGGGGTCGTGAGAATCGCGAGCACCAGCGCGGTAATGAAACCGAGGCCGACGAGAAATCCGAGCGGGCGAACCATGGCTGTATCAGCTCCTGTTAAAGTCCGGCGCTCAGGCCGTGGCTGCCGACGAGGTGTCGGCATGCTTGGCGAGAACCGCCTCGGTGATCGAATTGGGCATCGGCAGCGGACGTTCGATGCGCGACACGATCGGCAGGATCACCAGGAAGTGGGCAAAATAATAGATCGCGCCGATCTGGCTCAGGATCACATAGGGCTGCTCGGCGGGCTGCATGCCGCAGTAACCGAGCACCAGCACGTCGACGACGAGGATCCAGAAGAAGATGCGATACAGCGGGCGATAGGTCGACGATTTCACCGGCGAGCTGTCGAGCCACGGCAGGAAGAACAGCACGGCGATCGACGCGAACATCGCGATGACGCCCCACAGCTTCGCATCGATCCACAGGAAGTTGAAGGTGAAGGCCTTCAGGATCGCGTAGAAGGGCAGGAAATACCATTCGGGGACGATATGCGCCGGGGTCGAAAGCGAGTTGGCCGGAATATAATTGTCGGGATGACCGAGCAGGTTCGGCGTGAAGAAGGTCAGCACGGCGAAGATCACCAGGAAGATGCCCAGTCCGAAACCGTCCTTTGCAGTGTAATAGGGGTGGAACGGGACGGTGTCCTGTTCGTCCTTCACCTCGATGCCGGTCGGGTTCGACGAACCCGGGATATGCAGCGCCCAGATGTGCAGGATGATGACGCCCGCGATCACGAAGGGCAGCAGATAGTGCAGCGAGAAGAAGCGGTTGAGCGTGGCGTTGTCGGGGACGAAGCCGCCGAGCAGCCATTGGCGCACCGGTTCGCCGACCAGCGGGATCGCCGAGAAGAAGCCGGTGATCACCTGCGCGCCCCAAAAGCTCATCTGGCCCCAGGGAAGCACATAACCCATGAAGGCGGTCGCCATCATGAGCAGGAAGATCACGACGCCGAGCAGCCACACCATTTCGCGCGGCGCCTTGTACGAACCATAGAAAAGGCCGCGGAAGATGTGGAGATAGACGACGATGAAGAACATGCTCGCGCCGTTCATATGCGCATAGCGGATGAACCAGCCGGCATTCACGTCGCGCATGATATGCTCGACCGAGTTGAAGGCGACCCCCGCATTGGCGGCATAATGCATCGCCAGCACGATGCCGGTGACGATCTGGATGACCAGCGCGGCACCCGCTAGGACGCCGAAGTTCCAGAAATAATTGAGGTTGCGCGGCACCGGATAGCCGGCGCCGATCGCGTTATAGACGAGGCGCGGCAGCGGCAGCCTCTCGTCCAGCCACTTCATCAGCGGCAGTTGCGGTTCGTAGTTCTTGGCCCAGGGAAAGCTCATCTTATCTCGCTCCTCAGCCGATCGTCACGACGGTGTCGCTGGTGAATTCATACGGCGGCACCACCAGATTCTTGGGCGCCGGGCCTTTGCGGATGCGCGCCGCCGTGTCGTAGTGCGACCCGTGGCACGGGCAGAAATACCCGCCGAAATCGCCGCGATTCTCGCCCTCCGCGGCACCGAGCGGCACACAACCGAGATGGGTGCAGACGCCGAGCGTGATCAGCCAGTTTTCCTTGCCGGGCTTGGTGCGCTGGTCGATCGTTTCGGGATCGCGCAGGTCGCCCATCGGGACCGCCTTGGCTTCGGCGATTTCCTTGGCAACCAGGTTGCGCACGAACACCGGCTGCTTGCGCCAACTGGACTTGATCGCCTGCCCGGGCTGGATCGCCGAAATGTCGATTTCGGTCGTCGACAGCGCGAGCACGTCGGCCGACGGGTTCATCTGGTTGACCAGCGGCAGCACGACGGCGACCGCGCCGACCCCCGCAAAGCTGACCGCCGCGATGTTGATGAAATCGCGGCGTCGGACGCCGTCTTCGATGACTGCGGCGGCTTCGGTTTCACTGGCCATTCGATTGCCCTTGTCTGGCTGAACTGACAAATTTCCCCGGGCTGAGGGCCACCCTGATCAAGCGCGCGCGAAAGCAGGCGCCCCGGCGGCCCCTCCGGGAATTGCGGGCCTGATAGCCGCACAGTCGGGGCTTGCCAACAGGCAATTTCCCCATTGCGAACCGCTTGCAATCCCCGTCGCCGAACCGCTCGATTTGCGCGGACATGCGCCCTATGAAGCGCCGATGGAAATCGCTCTGTTCCAGCCCGATATCGCGGGCAATGTCGGCACCACCCTGCGCACCGCCGCCTGCTTCGGCGTCGCGGCGCATATCATCGAGCCATGCGGCTTTCCCTTTTCCGACGGCGCCCTGAAGCGTGCCGGCATGGATTATGCGGCGCGCGCCAATGTAAGGCGCCATCCCAGCTGGGACGCTTTCCGGCAATGGTCGCGGATCGGGGGCCAGCGGCTGGTGCTGCTGACGACCGCGGGCGCCACGCCGCTGCCGAACTTCGATTTCGATTCCGGCGACATATTGCTGTTCGGGTCGGAAAGCGCCGGAGTTCCGCATCATGTCCATGACGCGGTGACCGCGCGCGTCGCAATTCCCATGCAAAGCGGCTTTCGCTCCTTGAATGTCGCGGTCGCGGCTGGCATCGCGCTCGCCGAGGCGCTCCGCCAGACGAAAGGCTTTCCCGCATGATCTCGCTCGATCCCCAGCAACAGGCGGCGCGCGACTGGTTCGAATCGCTGCGCGACCGGATCTGCGCCGAGTTCGAGGCGATCGAGGCCGAAGCCGGCAGCGACGCGCGCTTCGCTTATACGCCCTGGGACCGTGAGGCCGACGGGCTGGACCCCGGCGCGGGCGGCGGCGGGGTGCGCGGGGTGATGACGGGCCGGGTGTTCGAAAAGGTCGGGGTCAATGTTTCGACCGTCGGCGGCCAGTTCGCGCCCGACTTCGCCGCCTCGATCCATGGCGCGTCCGAAGATCCCAGTTTTTTCGCCACCGGGATCAGCCTCGTCGCGCATATGGCGAACCCGCACGCGCCCGCGGTGCATATGAACACGCGCTTCCTGGTCACCACGCGGCGCTGGTTCGGCGGCGGCGCCGACCTCAACCCGCCGATCGAATATGCCGAGGACACCGGCGCTTTTCACGCGCGGCTGCGCGCCGCCTGCGCGCCCTTCGGCCCCGACGTCTATGAACGTTATGCCAAATGGGCCGAGGATTATTTCTATATCCCGCATCGCGGCGTCCACCGGGGGGTCGGCGGCATCTTCTACGACCATCTCGAATGCGGCGACGACGCCGAATATGACCGCAATTTCCAGCTGACCCGCGCGGTCGGCGAGGCCTTCCTCGACATCTTCCCGCAGATCGTGCGTCGCCGCATGGGCCTGCCCTTCTCCGAGGCCGAGCGCGAGGCGCAGCTGATCTGGCGCGGGCGTTATGCCGAATTCAACCTCGTTTATGACCGCGGCACCCTGTTCGGGCTCAAGACCGGCGGCAATATCGACGCGATCCTGATGAGCCTGCCGCCGCTCGCCAAATGGAGCTGAAACAAAAAGGGCGCCCCGTTTCCGGAGCGCCCCTTCTGGTTCGCGTTACCTTGGATCAGGCAAAGACGTCGCCCGACGCGCGCGGTGCGAGCGCGCGATAGACGCCGACCGGCATCGAGAAGGACACCATCAGGATCGGCAGATAGACGACCGCCGCGGTGACGATCATCGAGATGATCGCCGCGATCATCGACCCGCTGCTGGCGATGCCGCCCAGGATCGCACCGAAAATCATCCCGGCGATGAAGGCATAAACGACGATCAGGATCGTGAAGAGCAGATAGAAGCCCACGATGATCCACTGCGACGCCTGCGTCAGTTTCCAGGATTCGCTGAGCCCGGTGATCGGGTTGCGGGTGAGGCGGTCTGCCATCACCGGTCCGGCGACGATGAAGCGCCCCTGAACCCACAACATGAACACCAGCAGGGCGATGTAGAGGATCGCGCCGATGACCATCGCGCCGCCGCCGACCGCGCCGGCGTTCATGCCGCCGCCGCCAAAGCCGCCCATGCCGCCGAGCGCGGCGCCGAAGATCAGCCCGAAAATCAGCATCACGATAAAAATGACGATATAGGCGGCGATGAACACGACGAACATGCCAAAGGCGAAGGCCGGCCCGGCCTAGAGCGCCCAGCCGAAATTGGGTGCCTCACCGGGATGCAGGCCGCTGCGCCAGATCAGCATGCAGGCGGCATAGAGAACAACCCCGGCGATCAGCGCGAACAGGCCGATCTTGCCAAAGGCGCCCATCATGATCGTGGGGTCATTGGGCGCCATCGCCAGCGCGGCGAAGGTCGATCCCAACAGCAGATAACCGAGCAATCCGACCACCAGCAAGGCGCCGCCGACCCATATCAGCATCTGCATCCAATTGGCCTTCAGAAACGCGAAGGTTTCCGAAAAGGCCGCACCGATACTCATTCTGACCATGATATTCCCCCTTTGTTGAATCCGTTTCCTATTCCTTCTTGTGCGTCCCCGTTGCTCTGATTAACCGATTGCGGCTGTTTTTGCGATCCTTTCCTGCCCTTACGGAAATGCCGGGTCCGCGCGCGGCATCAGCCGAAAATATTGTCCGGATCGCCCGACGCCAACTGGCGATAGGTCGCCGCGACGATCGCCGCCGAAACAAGCCCGCCGATCGCGGCGACGCCGCCCTCGACCAGACCGGTCAGCATGCGCCCGACCCCGTCGCCCGTGCCCACAACGGCGGCTACAACGCCGCCGAGCAGCACCGCGACGATCACGACGACCAGTGTCACCAGGAACAGGAACAGGCAGATGCGCCAGCCATTGTCCTTGGTCAGCCGCCAGCTTTCCTGAATCGCGGTGAGCGGATTGTAGAGGGTCCGATCGACCAGCACCGGCGACACGACCGCGAGCCGACCCCAGAGATAGAGACACAGGGCGATGAACAGGAGGACGCCGATCAGCAGCAACAGCACGCCGATCGCGCCGCCGCCCGCCGCGATGCCGGGCATGATCAGCAGCACGGCGGCGAAGCCCACCCCGACGCCGAGGAGCAGCTGGACGGCGATCATCGTCGGAATCATCTTGAGCGCAAAGACCAGCGCATCGCCGACACTCGTGCCCGCCCGCGACAGCCACAACCGCAAGATGCCGACGCCGCCGATCGCGGCGACGATGCTGATCAGCACCTGATAGGGCGCCGCCTGCATCGCGCTCTCGCGTGCCGCGGTCATGACCTGGTCGAAGGTCGCCGTATCGGCCGGTTCGATCGGCACCGGTCCGAACCAGCTGACCGCCAGGGTCGGCAGGAACAGAAAGACTGCGGCGATGGTGGCGGTCAACGCATTGTGCGATTTGAGGAGCAGCACGCTGTCGTCCCAGGCCGCGCCCATGTCGAATTTCCGCATCGATACCCCAATGTCTGTTTACGCGTCCAAGGGCGGGGAGACTGGCCTGCCGGTTCCCACTTGTCCAGCCTTGTTAACCTTTTAACTCCCGCCCCTTGCACTCTGTCTCGGACAGGGGCAGGAGGCGGCGCCATGAGTGCGCTGCCGCCACCCGAATGGACGATTTCGCCGGGCCTGACCGACTATCCGGGGGCGCTCGCCGATATGGAGGCGCGCGCGGCCGCGATCCATGCGGGCGACGCGGGCGAGCGCATCTGGCTGCTCCAGCATCCGCCGCTCTATACCGCCGGCACCAGCGCGGATCCCGCCGAACTGCTCGACCCGCGCTTTCCGGTCTATGACGCGGGGCGCGGCGGACGTTACACCTACCACGGCCCCGGCCAGCGCGTCGGCTATGTCCAGCTCGACCTTGCCAAGCGCGGCCGCGACGTGCGCGCCTATGTGGCAGCACTCGAAGGCTGGGTTATCGACGCGCTGGCGGAACTGGGGGTCGCGGCGCGGCGTGCCGAGGGGCGCATCGGCATCTGGACCGACGATCCGGGCGGCCGCGAGGCCAAGATCGGCGCGATCGGGGTGCGCGTAAAGCGCTGGGTGACGATGCACGGCGTGTCGCTCAATGTGGCGCCCGACCTTGCGCATTTCGGCGGCATCGTGCCGTGCGGGATCGCCCAATTTCCGGTGACCAGCCTTGCCGCGCTCGGCAAACCGGCGGGCTTGGCCGCGGTCGATGCGGCGCTGTCGAACGCCCTGCCCGCCTTTCTCGACAAAATTTCGGCCAGCGACTAGGACAGGGGCATGACCCGCATCCTCCTCCCCTCGCTCCTGATCCTCGCCCTCGCCGCCTGCGGCAGCGAACCTAGTGGCAAGACCACGACCAAGCTGGAAGCGGTCGAGGTCGAACCCGGCACGATCAGCGATTCGATGATCATCCTCGACGATGCCAGCGGCGACGGCACCGCGGTCGACAACAGCGTGCCCGACGACGGCACCGAGAAGCCCGCGGAAAAGAAGGACGAGGAAAAGACCGAGGCCGAGGACGAAGCCACCGAAGGCGACGACGGCGCGGTCGCGATCAGCACCCCGGTCGCCAAAAAGGCCGAAACCCCGGCGCCCGCCAAAAAGGCCGGCGAATAGGGCTTAGCGGAGCCCCAGGCTCTTGTGCGCCTGCAGCGACAGGCGCCAGCGCGGATCGGCCATCACCAGCTCGATACACGCCTGGACATTGGCGGCGGCGTTCGGATCGTCGAGCGGCTGCACCAGCCGATGCGCAAAATCGAGCGTGGCGAAGCGCGCCACGTCGCTGTCCGGCTGCGGCCACACCAGTTTCAGCTCGTCGCCGCTCGTCTGCACCAATTCGCTGCCCGCCTTGGGGCTGATGCAGATCCAGTCGATGCTGCGCGGCACCGCGAAGGTGCCGTTGCTCTCGATCGCTATGGTGAAGCCCTCCGTATGCAGCGCGTCGATCAGCGCATCGTCGACCTGCAGCATCGGCTCGCCGCCGGTCAGCACGACGTAGCGGTCGGCGGCGCCCTCGCCCCAGCTTGCCGCGATCGTCGCGGCTAACGCCGCAGCGTCCCTATATTTGCCGCCAAGCGTGCCATCGGTGCCGACAAAATCGGTGTCGCAGAACTGGCAGACCGCCTTGGCGCGGTCCTTCTCGCGCCCCGTCCACAGATTGCAGCCCGAAAAGCGGCAGAACACCGCGCGACGCCCCGCCTGCGCCCCCTCGCCTTGCAGCGTGAGGAAGATTTCCTTGACCGCATAAGCCATGGGTCAGGCCTGGACGGCGTAGCGCGTCGGGTCGGGAAGCCCGGCGTCGGCGAAACCCTTGCTGCGCAACCGGCAGCTGTCGCACAGCCCGCAATGCTCGCCGCCCGGCGCCGGATCGTAGCACGACCAGCTCATGCCCGCGTCCATGCCCAGCCGCGCGGCTTCGGTCGCGATATCGGCCTTGGTCATATGCTGGAGCGGCGCGTGGATATGGAAATCGACGCCCTTGTCGCCGTCGCGCGTCGCGAGTCGGGCCAGCTTCTCGAACCCCGAAATGAATTCGGGGCGACAGTCGGGATAGCCCGAATAATCGAGCGCATTGACCCCGATGACGATGTCCTGCGCCGCCCGCGCCTCGGCAAGCCCCAGCGTTAGCGACAGGAAGATCAGGTTGCGCGCGGGGACATAGGTAACGGGGACTTCGTCGCCGACGCCGTCCTTGGGCACCGCGATATCGTCGGTCAGCGCCGAACCGCCGAAGCGGCGCAGGTCGAGCGGCAGGACGATATGTTCGGCGGCACCGACGGTCCTTGCGATACGCGCGGCCGATTCCAGTTCGACCCGGTGCCGCTGGTTATAGTCGATCGTCAGCGCGACGATCCGCGCGCCGGCTTCGCGCGCCAGGCCCGCGCAGACCATCGAGTCGAGCCCGCCCGACAGGAGGACGATCAGCGTTTTTCCGGCAACATCTTGCATCGGCGCCAGATAGGCCCGCGCCGCCGGGGGTGCAAGGGTTGCACCGCACCAAAGAAAACGGGCCGCATGACAGGGTCATACGGCCCAGTTCGGCATGAAAGCCGTTAGGGAGAAGGACACACATCGGTGCGTCGTGCCCTCCTGATAGCATCCGATGGTTAACGGGATGTTACACCCGTGCCGCCGCCGATCAGCGCCCCCCGCCCCCGGAGGCGCAGGCGCCGCTGCGCCGCGCCTCATAGACCTGCGAAAAAGGTTTGCCGTCGGCGACACCCTGGGTGTCGACCTGGATGAGACGATTGGTTTCGGCCCGGATCGTGGTGCGGCCATGGCCCGCGCCCGGGCAGGTGTAATGGACGGTGACCGACTTAGGCGTGTCCTCGATAACGTAACGCGAACAGGTCGCGCGCGAATGGAAAATCTGGATCATCTTGCGCGCGTCGCCGAGGCACATCGTCTGCGCGACGACGGTGTTCCCGCGCTCGCGCAGCTGCCAGCTGCCCTTTTCGAGCATGTCGAGCATCGCGAGCGAGGGGGCTTCGGCGGGCACGGCGGTCGCACCCGACAAGGCCGCGACAGCCAGCAAGGCTTTGATGGGGTGAGAGAAGATCGCCATGTAAACCTATCCAATGACTGCCCGTGCCATGGGCAACATGCGACCCTGTGATGGCAAGTTAACGTTTCGGCAGCGCGATTTCAACCGCTTGGCGCTGGATCGTGTCAGTTCGTCGCGGCTGGTGTCAGTTGGGGGTGGCGATCTCGCCGAGCGGGATCGGGAAAATCCGCGAGCAAAAGGCGCAATCGACGACGATATTGCCCGCCTCGTCGGCCATATCGACGCGTTCGGTCTCGGGAAACTGGCGCAGCACCCCGGCATAATATTCGGCGCTGCACCGGCAGCCGCGCGACACCGCGGCGCCCGATTCGACGCGCACCTCCTCCTCGTGAAACAACCGCCATGCGAGCGTTTCGAGCGAATGGGCGGGGTCGGTCAATTCCTCGGGCTTCAGCGTCATCGCGATGGTGTGCGCATGAGTCCATTCGGGGTGATCGTGGCGCGTGTGCAACCGGTCGCGGCCGACCTCGCCCTCGGGCAGGTGCTGGAGCAGCAGCCCGCCGGCAACGCAGCCCGCGTCATCGTGGCGCGCGGCGAGCGTGATCAGGCTCGGTATCTGTTCGGACTGTTCGAAATAATGTTCGGCGGCTTCGCCGATCGACGACCCTTCGAGCGGCACGATACCCTGATAGCGCTCCGCCGTGGCTTCCTGGTCGAAGGTGATGGCGAGAAAGCCTTCGCCGAACAGCGCGAACAAGGTCGGGTCGGGTCCGACCGCGGCCAGCCGTTCGGCATCGAACTTCAGATATCCGCGCAATTCGCCGGCGCGATAGTCGCACACCAGCAGCTCGACCGGACCGCCGCCGGTCTGCGCCTGCAACGTCAGTTGCCCACCCTCGGCCTTGAGCGTCGAGCCGAGCAACACGGTCAGCACCAGCGCCTCGGCAAGCAATTTCTCTGCGACCGGCGGATAGCTGTGGGCGCTCAATATCCTGTTCAGCGTCGGGCCGAGCCGAACGAAGCGCCCGCGCACATGGCGCTCGGCGATGGTAAAGACCAAAGGCTGGTCGAACCAGGTGTCGACACTGTCGCTCATGACTTCCCCAGCGCCCAAAGCAGGACGGATTTCTGCGCATGGACGCGGTTCTCGGCCTCATCCCAGACGCGCGACTGCGACCCGTCGATCACCGCGTCGACGACTTCCTCGCCGCGGTGCGCGGGCAGGCAGTGGAGGAACAAGGCATCGCCCTTCGCCGCGCCCATCAGCCGCTCGTCGACCTGATAGGGCGCCATCGCCGCGAGCTTGTTGTGCGCATGGTCCTGCCCCATCGATACCCAGGTGTCGGTGACGACGAGGTCGGCACCCGCCACGGCTTCGCGCGCGTCGCGGACGATATCGATCTTGGCGCCCTTGGCGCGCGCCGCCTCGACGAAGCTCGCGTCGGGTTCATAACCCTGCGGCACACCGGCGCGGACGTTGAAGCCGAACAGTCCCGCCGCCTCGATCAGCGACGCCAGCACATTGTTGCCGTCGCCGAGCCACGCGAGTTCGAGCCCCGGCAGCGCCTTGCCGCTCTCGACGATCGTCAGCAGGTCGGCGACGATCTGGCACGGGTGCGACAGGTCGGTCAGCCCGTTGATGACGGGCACGCTGGCGAAATGCGCCAGTTCCTCGATCTTGGCATGATCGTCGGTGCGGATCATGATCGCGTCGGCATAGCGCGACAGCACGCGCGCGGTGTCGGCGATCGTCTCGCCGCGGCCAAGCTGCGTCGTGCCCGCGTCTAGGATCATCGGCACGCCGCCGAGCTGGCGGATCGCGATGTCGAAAGAACAGCGCGTGCGCGTCGAATTCTTCTCGAACACCATCGCCAGTACATGGTCGGCGAGCGGCCGGTCGGCGTCGGGCTTCGCCTTCGGCCAGCCGGCGCGCGCCGCCTTGCGGTCGATCGCGTCCGACAGCATCGCCGCGACCGCATCCCCACCCGCGTCGGACAGGTTGAGGAAGTTCGGCATTATGCCCTCCATTCCACGGGAACGGAAACCATCAGGACTCGGGCGGCGTATAGCTCGCCGCGCCCGCCGACAATTTCTCGATGCACTCGTTGATGTGCGATTCCGCGATGTTGAGCGGGGGCAGGATGCGGATGACATTGTCGCCCGCCGCCACCGTCAGCAGCCCGTGATTGTCGCGCAGATGCGCGACGAAGGCGCGGCTGTCGCTCTTCATCTTGACGCCGAGCATCAACCCCATGCCGCGCACGCTTTCGAACAGAGTGTCGTGGTTCGGGATCAGCTGTTCGAGCGCACCGCGCAGGCGCTCGCCGGTCGCCTTGACGCCTTCGAGGAAGCCGTCCTCGAGCACGACGTCGAGCACCGCCTGCCCCGCCGCCATCGCCAGCGGATTGCCGCCATAGGTCGAGCCATGCGTGCCGATCACCATGCCGCGCGCGGCTTTCTCGGTCGCGAGGCACGCGCCCATCGGGAAACCGCCGCCAATGCCCTTCGCGCTCGCCAGGATGTCGGGGGTGACGCCGAACTGTTCATAGGCATAGAGCGAGCCGGTGCGCGCGACGCCGCACTGGACCTCGTCGAACACCAGCATCAGGTCGCGCTTGTCGCAGATATCGCGCAGCGCCTGCAGGAAGGGCTGCGAAGCGGGGCGGATGCCGCCCTCGCCCTGGATCGGTTCGACCAGAAAACCCGCCGTATTGTCGCCGACCAGATCGAGCGCGGCGTTGACGTCGTCGAACGGCGCATAGGCGAAGCCCGGCAGCAGCGGGTCGAACCCCTTGCGCAGCTTTTCCTGGTTGGTGGCCGAGATCGTGCCGAGCGTGCGGCCGTGGAAGGCGTTGTTGAAGGTGATCAGCGTATGCTTGTGCGCGTTGCCCGCGCTCGAATGATAGGCGCGCGCGGTCTTGATCGCACATTCGACCGCCTCGGCGCCCGAATTGGTGAAGAACACCGTGTCGGCAAAGGTGTTTTCGACCAGCCGCGCGGCATAGGCCTCGCCCTGCGGGCTGCCGTACAGGTTCGACACATGCATCAGCGTCGCCGCCTGATCCTGGATCGCCTTGGTCAGATGCGGGTGGCCATGGCCGAGCAGGTTGACCGCAATGCCGCTCGCGAAGTCCAGATAACGCTCGCCGCGCTCGCCGATCAGATAGGCGCCCTCGCCTCGCACCGGACGCACACCGCACCGGGGGTAAACGGGCATCAGCGGCGTGATCGACATGGGACGGGCACCTTTCCTGTAAAGACGGCAGAGCCGGGAATGGCGCGCAATAGGGCGCGTTCAGGGACAAATCAATGGCAGCATCGCAAGGCGGCCGCCGCGACCGGTGCCTGCGCTGCCCGCAACCTTTTCCGTGCGCTCCCGTTCCTTCGGGTGATGAAGGAAAGAAGGGAGCCCATGCAAGATTCCCGCGAATATCCCGACGGCCTCGATGCGCGGAACCTGCACGGCGGCCGGTTGTTCGCGCGCCACGCCAGCCCGCTGTCGATCATCCTGCTCGGGTCGCTGCTGACGCTCGCGATGCTCGACGTCGCGGGCGGCCAACCCGCGACGCCACTGAAGGCCGATTTCGGCGCCGCGACACTGACCGTCGACACGCCGACGACCTTGCGCAACGGCGAATTCTTCGAGACGCGGATCGAGGTGCGCGCCGACGCCGACATCGCCGATGCGACGATCGCGGTGGCGCCCGAACTGTGGCGCGACATGACGATCAACACGACCCTGCCCTCGCCCGCCGAAGAGACGTTCGAGGACGGGCTGCTGCGCTGGTCCTACGGTCCGATGAAGGCCGGGGACACGCTGCAGATCAAGATCGACGGCCAGATCAACCCGCCGTTGTTCGGGGGCACGTCGGGCGCAATCTTCCTCTACGACGGTGATCGCCGCCTCGGCCGTCAGCCGCTGTCGATCCGGGTCTTTCCCTGATGGATATCGTGCTCCGCGCCACGACGATGTTCATCGTGCTTTACGCATTGCTCCGGCTGCTCGGCAAACGCGAACTGGGGCAGCTGACGCCCTTCGAATTCGTCGTGCTCGTCGTGATGGGCGACCTGATCCAGCAAGGCGTCACGCACAATGACTTCAGCATCACCGGCGCGACGCTGGCGATCTGCACCTTCGCCTTCTGGGGCGTCGTGCTCAGCTGGCTCAGCTATTTGTTCCCGCGGCTCAAGGACCCGCTCGAGGGACGTCCCCGGATTCTTATCCGCGATGGCGAGCTGCTCCGCGAGAATTTGCACCGCGACCGCCTGACCCGCGCCGAGATCGAATCCGAGATGCGCCTCGCCGGCATAGCGCATATCGGGCAGGTCGCCTGGGCGATATTGGAACCGCAGGGTAAGATCAGCTTCATCAGATATGAAGCCGGGGACAGCCGCCAGAGCGACGAGAGCGGCGCGGTGAACTAGAGCGACTTCGCCGCCTCCATCGCCAGCGCGACCGAATGTTTGCGCGCATCATGGTCATACATCGACGATGCGATCACGACTTCATCCACCCCGGTTCGCGCGACAAAAGCCGTCAGCCCGTCACGAACATCGTCGACGGTGCCGACCGCCGAACATTGCAGCACATGGTCGACGATCGCCCGTGCATTGGGCGGCAGGCTGTCCTTATAGCCCGCGAGCGGCGGCTTCATCTTGCCGGGATTGCCGGTGCGCAGCGCGACGAAGGCCTGCTGCTGCGACGAGGCGAGCAGTTCGGCCTCTTCGCGCGTGTCGGCGGCAAAGACGTTGAACGCGGCGGCCGCATAAGGTTCGGACAGCTGCGCCGACGGCGTGAACTGGCGGCGATAGATGTCGAGCGCCTCGTCGAGTGCGTCGGGCGCGAAATGGCTGGCGAACGCGTAAGGCAATCCCAGCATCGCCGCGAGTTGCGCGCCGAAAAGGCTCGATCCCAAAATCCACAGCGGGACGTTGGTCCCCTCGCCCGGCACCGCGCGGATGCCGAGCCGCTCGTCGCCGGCGAGGAAGGCCTGCAATTCGACGACATCCTGTGGGAATTGCCGCTCGTCGCTCGCAAGGTTGCGCCGCAGCGCGCGCGCAACAACGCCGTCTGAACCGGGCGCGCGGCCTAGCCCAAGGTCGATGCGGCCGGGGAAAAGCGCCTCCAGCGTGCCGAATTGCTCCGCGATGACCATCGGGGCATGGTTGGGCAGCATGATCCCCGCAGAGCCGATGCGGATGCTCGACGTCGCCCGCCCGATATGCGCGAGCACGACCGCGGTCGCGGCGCTGGCGATCCCCTGCATGCCATGATGCTCGGCGACCCAGTAACGACCATAACCCAGCGCCTCGGCATGCCGCGCGAGATCGGCGGCGTTGGCGAGCGACTGGGCGATCGTTCCGGTGTCGGTGACGGGCACGAGGTCGAGCAGGGATAGTTTCAGCATGAAACCGAATATGCGGATGCCGGCTCCCGGGTTCAACCGCAACGCTGCAAGGAGCAGCCCAAGAAAAACTACGCCCGCTCGTCCTTCGGCGAATCCATCAGCACATAGGTGGTGATCGAATGCACCTGCGGCAGCACCCCGAGCACCTCGGTATGGAAATGCTTGTAGGCGGCCAGATCCGCCGCCTCCACGCGCAGCAGATATTCGATCGCGCCGGTGATATTATGGCATTCGCGCACGTCGGGCGCGTCGGCCATCGCCGCTTCGAAGTCGGCCTGCGCCTGCTTGGTGTGCGTCGACAGGCCCACCGTGACATAGGCGAGAAAGCTGTTGCCGAGCTTCGCTGGGTCGATCACTGCGCGATAGCCCTTGATCACCCCGCTGCGCTCGAGCTCCTGCACGCGGCGCAGGCACGCCGATGGCGACAGCCCCACGCGCTCGGCGAGTTCGAGATTCGAGATTCGTCCGTCGCCCAACAATTCACGCAATATGCTGCGGCCAATGGCGTCAATCTTGGTCATGGATTGCATATTCTATCGCATCGCAACCCATCTTTGCAATCCATAGCGCATCGAAACGCATTATGTTGCGCGCCATGGAACAGACCACCCTCGCCGCCCTCTCCGCTTTCGCGCTCGTTTCTTCGATCACGCCGGGGCCGAACAATATGATGCTGATGGCGTCGGGTGCCAATTTCGGCCTCCGCCGCACCGTGCCGCACGCGCTCGGTGTCGGCGTCGGCTTCACGCTGATGATCGTCCTCGTCGGCGTCGGGCTGATGGGGCTGTTCGATTTGTTCCCCGTACTGAACACCGTGTTGAAGGTGGTCAGCGTCGCCTATCTGCTCTGGCTCGCATGGAAGATCGCCAACGCCGCCGCGCCCGGCGAGGGCGAGAACCCGCGCGGCAAGCCGATGACCTTCGTCCAGGCGATGCTGTTCCAGTGGGTCAATCCCAAGGCATGGACGATGGCGCTCTCCGCGATCGCGCTCTACGCGCCCGACCGCAATTTCGTCGCGGTGCTGCTCGTCGCGATCGTCTTCGGCATCGTCAATCTGCCCTCGACGAGCATCTGGGCGGTGATGGGCACCGCGCTGCGCGGCTGGCTGTCGAGCCCGGCGCGGCTCCGGGCCTTCAACTGGACGATGGCGGCGCTGCTCGTCGGATCGCTTGCGCTTCTGATCTGATCGCTTAAGTCACGGCGCGATATCGCTCGCGACCGGAGAGAAAAGATCATGCAAAGCCGCCGCCTCGGCAAAAGCGCCATCCATGTGTCCGACATCTGCATGGGGACGATGACCTTCGGCAGCCAGACCGACGAGGCCGAAGCGTTCCGCGTCCTCGACCGCTGCTTCGACGAGGGCATCAACTTCTACGACACCGCCGAAGGTTATCCGGTGCCGCCCGACAGCAAATGGGTCGGCCGCACCGAGGAGATCGTCGGCCGCTGGATGAAGACCAAACCGCGCGACGCGATCATCCTCGCGACCAAGGTATCGGGGCCGAGCCATGTCTGGTTCAAATCGCCCTGCCGGAACGGCATGACCGCGCTCGACCGCAAGAATATCATGCAGGCCATCGACGACAGCCTGACCCGGCTCCAGACCGACTATGTCGACCTTTACCAGACGCACTGGCCCGACCATGACGCGCCCTATGACGAGATGATGGACGCGCTCGACGAACTCGTCCGCGCCGGCAAGGTCCGCATCCTCGGCTGCTCGAACGAGACCAGCTGGGGGTTGATGAAATCGCTCGCCGCGTCGGAGCGGCTGGGCGGTGCGCGTTACCATACGATCCAGAATAATTTCAGCCTCAACAACCGCCGCTTCGAGGACGAGCTCAAGCAGGTGTGCCGGCAGGAAGGCGTCAGCCTGATCCCCTATTCGCCGCTCGCCGGCGGGGTGCTGTCGGGCAAATATCAGAACGGCGCCAAGCCCGAAGGCGCGCGTTTCTCGCGCTACCTCGGCATGGAAGGCCGCCAGGCGGTGATGGGCCGCCGCTTCGTCAACGACAAGAGCCTCGCCGCGACCGAACGCTACCTCAAGATCGCCGAGGAGGCCGGGCTGCACCCGGTGACGATGGCGACTGCCTGGTCGAAACAGCACGACTTCGTCGCCTCGACGATCGTCGGGGTCAGCGCCTATGATCAGGTCGACCCCATCCTCGCCGCCAAGGACCTGGTGCTGAGCGACGATGTGATGGCGGCGCTGCACCAGGTCGGCCGCGACATCCTCTATCCGATGGGGTGAGCGCCTTGCGCTGCGCGGGACCTTTGCTATCCTGATCGGATCATCCGGAAAGGAAGCCATCATGTCCCCCGCCCGCCGCACCCTCTTCGCCCTCGCCGCCTTCGCCGGCATTTTCGGCACCGCGCACGCCGCCGATCCGACGATGTTCCGCGACGCAGGCTGCGGATGCTGCCTCAAATGGCTCGAGCTGGTGAAGGCCTCGTTCGGCGCCAAGGTCAGCGTGGTCAATGCGCCCGATATGGATGCGGTCAAGGACAAGCAGGGCGTGCCGGCAGCGCTGCGCAGTTGCCACACCGTTCTCGTCGGCGGCTATGTCATCGAGGGGCATGTGCCGGCCCGCGAAATCGCCCGGCTACTCAAGGAAAAGCCAAAGGGTGTCAAGGGCCTGGCGGTCGCGGGCATGCCCACCGGATCGCCCGGCATGGAATATCGGGGCATCCGCGAAGCCTATAAGGTCATGACCTTCGGCCCCGGCGGCCAGCGCGCCTATGCGAGCTATGCGGCGAGCGGCGGCTGAGCCGCCGCTCGCCGACATTCACGCCAGCTCGGCCTTGAACAGTTCGAGCATTCGCCCCCACGCCTTCTCGGCCGCCGCTTCGTTATAGGCGCGGCCGTCGGGCGGGCACCAGCCGTGCATCGCGCCGGCATAGACCTCGACCTCGTGCCAGTGCGGCGACGGCTTCAGCGCCGCGGCGAGGCGGTTCTTCTCCTCGGGATTTTCCTTGTCGTCATTGTCCGCGATCGCGAAGAGATAGCCCGCATTGGTGTCGCCGATCAGCAGGTGCGGGCTGTCGGGCTTGTCGGTGGCGAGGCCGCCGCCGTGAAAGCTCGCCGCCGCCCCGACGCGGTTGGGGTTGAGCGCGGCGGTGTAGATCGTCATCGCGCCGCCCATGCAATAGCCGGTGGTGCCGATCCGCCGCTTGGTATCGACCTCCGGCTGCGCATCGAGGAAGGCGAGATGCGCCTTGGCATCGGTCTCGACGATCGGGCGGGTCAGCTGCTTCAGATAGCCGAACAGTTTCTCGCGGATCGCGGGATCGCCGAAATCATTGGCCGCATCGACCACCGGCGACGTCTGCCAGCGATAGAAGGGGTTGATCGTCAGCACCGCATAACCCTCGCCCGCCAGCCGGTCGGCCATCTGGCGAAAGGCGGGACGCAGCCCGCGGATGTCGGGCCACACCAGCACGCCGGGATGCTTGCCCGTCGCGGGCGCGACGAAATAGGCGTCGCACGTCCCGTCGGCGGTCTTGATCTCGACATCGCGGCCCTTGACCGGCTTGCCCGCCATCGCGCGCGCGGGCAGCGCCGCCATCAGCGCCCCGGCACCCGCGAGCGCGGCAAAGCTGCGCCGCCCGACGAGCAGCCCGGCGCGGTCGAGGTCGGCTTCGGTTTCATGGGTGCACATGGCATCTCTCCTCGGGGGACGATTGATCCGACCGCGCCGGGCCAAGCCATGATGCTAATCTCTTCAAAGGCAAAGGCAACCCGGTGCACCCCGACCGCGCGCAGCATTTCGCCATGCGCGGCGCGGTCGACGATATGGCCGGCGCCGCAGAAGCCGATCACGGTCATCCCCGCCGCGAGCGCGGCGCGCGCGCCGGTCGGCGAATCCTCGATCGCGAGGCACTGTGCCGGGTCGACGCCCAGCCCCCTAGCGGCGGCGAGATAGATGTCGGGAAAGGGCTTGCCGCGGTCCCAGCCGTCGGCGCTGTAGATATGCTCGCCGAAATGATGGCCGAGCCCGAACAGCCCGAGCGCCCAGCCGATATATTCGGCGCGGCTCGACGAAGCGATCGCGCGCGGCATGGCCCCGAGCGTATCGAGGAAGGCGGGTGCGCCGGGCACGGCGTCGAAACCCTCCATGAAACGCGCCCTTGCCCGTGTCCGGTGCCGCTCGCGAAAATCGGCGGGCAGCGGACGACCGAAGCGCGCCTCGATCCGCCGCTGCGTCTCCTGCCAGTTATGGCCGTAATAGTCGCGCAGGCTCTCGTCATAGGTCGTCGGCATGCCGACCGCGGTCAGGCTCTCGGCCAGCGACAGGTTCGCGCGCACCTCGCTGTCGGCGATCACGCCGTCGAAGTCGAAGATGATGGCGGCGGGTGTCATGGGTAGGCGTCCTGTTTAGGCGAAAGCAACCTGTCGGGCCTAAAGGCGACGGCAACAGGAGACGCAATCATGAAGTTCATCGAGCTCAAATCGCGCGGCGGCAATTACCTCGTCGTCGCCGACAATGTCGCCTGGCTGCGTGACTACGAAAATGGCCAGGTGCAGGTCGGCATGGTCGGCGGCGCGCCCCTGCTGATCGTCGGCAAGCTGGAGGATATCGCGGCGTCTATTTTGGAGCAGGCGAATTCGGTGGGGTGATATGGGCGACCGTTAGGGATTCTGACGTTGAAGTCAGGAATAACAGCGGCGGATGCAGATATGTTCGACACTACCGCAGAATTAGTGCGAGGCCGCTTTCGACCAGTGCCGTTGCATCATGGCCATCACGCGACACGGGGTAATATAGGGGCACACGGTAATCCGCCCCGAACGCCAGCAACTCGATATCGCCAGCAGACTGCATCTTATCTCGAACGTTCAAGACATGTCGATGCATGTAAGAGGGACCATTGTTCGACAGCGTCGAGTCATCGACGGGTGCTCCATCGCTGACAACAAATAATATCCGCCGCTGCTCGGTGCGCTCACGCAAGCATGCCGCTCCCCATTCGAGCGCCTCGCCATCGACATTCTCCCGCAGGATGTCAGGGTTCAACATCTGATGCCAGCCATCGACATCGAACGCCGCGGCATCGAAGGGCCGGTATAGGATATGCAGCAATGCGCACAGGCGCCCGGGACGGCTCGGTTTACCTTCGCGGAGCCACTGCTGACGTGCATGGCCCCCGTGCCATCCAGCCGTCGTGTAGCCGGCGATCGCGACATTGCCACCGCGCTGCGCCAATTCTTCGGCCAACCGCCGGGTGCCCGCCGCTACCCACGCCATGCGCTCGCCGCGCATCGACCCCGATTGGTCCACCAGCGGCAGGATCGCCGTATCTTCGAGCCGATCGGCGGTATCAGGCGCCAGGTCTGGGGCCAGGCTCAACGCATCGTAGATCGCCGTCGCGCGTTCGATCTGCGCGCGCCATTCTTCGTCGCCGCGAACCAAAAACCCTCGGTCGGCGTCGGGGCTGGCGTAGCGTAGCAGTTCCGGCAATTCTGCGGCCGTCGCTGTACGGTCGAATACCCTTGTATAGACCCGATATGCTTCGCCCTCCGGGCCGTCGGCGACGGGACGTTGCCTTTTCCATCTGCGATAATAGCCGATCACTATGGCCAGCAGACCAACCGCTATGAGCGCTATTCCGAAGTCTGGCCGCTCCATGATTTCGGACCTACTCCACCGTCACAGACTTCGCCAGATTACGCGGCTGGTCGACGTCTGTCCCCTTCGCCACCGCCACATGATAAGCGAGCAGCTGCACCGGCACCGCGTAAACCAGCGGCGCAATCAGCGGGTGCACCTTGGGCATTTCGATCGTAGCCATGCAGCCGTCGCCGGCTTCGGCGAGGCCTTCGGCGTCGCTGATCAGGACGATCTTCCCGCCGCGCGCCATGACCTCCTGCATGTTGCTGACGGTCTTTTCGAACAGCGGGCCGCTCGGCGCGAGGACGATCACGGGGACCGCCTCGTCGATCAGCGCGATCGGACCGTGCTTCATCTCGCCCGACGCGTAACCCTCGGCGTGGATGTAGCTAATTTCCTTGAGCTTGAGCGCGCCTTCCAAGGCGAGCGGATAGTCGGGGCCGCGGCCGAGGTAGAGCACGTCGCGCGCCGGGGCGACGAGGTGCGCCATCGCCGCAATCTCCTCGTCATGGCTCAGCGCAGCGTTGAGCGCGGCGGGCGCCTCGATCAGATGCTTGACG
>JAEULK010000009.1 GCA_016793775.1 Sphingopyxis sp.
GCTCCTGTCGTTGGGAGCGGGCCATTCCCGCTCGACAGTCGCCCCGCCGGTCGGGGACAGGCCGCAATCACCGCGAGCGAAGCTGCGGCCGCACGCGGAGCGTAGCGGACCCTTTACGGGTTGATTGAAGGAGGCCTGGCCTCGCACCTAGGGATCAGCGGCATTCGAGCGGGATGGCCCGCTCCCCGTGGGCAGCGCCATGCCGAACCTGACAAGCCATGCGGAATTTCCCACAGTCTGACTTACAGAAACGTCATAATGCCAATTAAGGCTTACGTGTAAGCCATCAACTTGACTTTTGTGCCGATTGCAGCCTAGAAGGTCGAAAGGATGGTCGATGGCCGACGAGACGACAAAAAAGATCCCGCGCAGCTATTCGCGCTACACCCGCGAGGCTGTGCGCCTGCTGGGCGGGCTCATTCGCGCCCGGCGGATCGAGCGGCGGCTGAGCGTTGAAGAGCTCGCGACGCGCAGCGGCGTGTCGCGCGACATGATGCGCCGTATCGAGCAGGGCGACCCGCGCTGCGCCATCGGCCTCGTCTTCGAGGCGGCAGCGATCGTCGGGGTCGCGCTGTTCGACAGCGACCGGGACCGTCTCGCTGGACATCTCGCCGAGCAGGAAACGAAGTTGCGCCTGCTTCCCAAGGCCGTTCACAAGCCGCGATCCGAGGTGAAGGATGACTTCTGACGTCGCACCTGCCGGCGAAGCCTTCGTCTGGATATGGCTGCCCGGGGCAACCGAGCCGGTCGTCGCGGGCAGGCTCGCGCGCGCGCGCGATAGCCGGCTCACCTTCAACTATGGCCAAAGCTATCTGGCCCGCGCGGATGCCATCGCGATCTACGAGCCCGAATTGCCGCTGCGCGCCGGCCTGATCGAGCCGGCGAGCAAGATGCAGTTGCCAGGCGCGATCCGCGACGGGTCGCCCGATGCGTGGGGCCGGCGCGTCATCATCAACCGGATCGGCGGGCGCGACGAGGGTGAGCTGGCTCCAGCCGAACTCGACGAATTGACCTATCTCCTCGAATCCGGCTCCGACCGCATCGGCATGCTCGATTTCCAGGCGTCGGCCACCGACTATGTAGCGCGCCAGCGGCAGAATGCGACGCTCGCCGAACTGATGGAGTCGGCCGAGCGCGTCGAGCGGGGCGTGCCGCTCACGCCCGAGCTCGACCAGGCGCTGCAACATGGCACATCGCTTGGCGGCGCCCGCCCCAAGGCGCTGATCGACGATGGCGCACGAAAATATATCGCCAAATTTTCTGCGGCAGCCGACATCTACAATGTCGTGAAAGCCGAATATGTCGCGATGCGCCTCGCCGCGCGCGCGGGCCTTGATGTCGCGCCGGTCAAGCTTGCGCGCGCGCTCGGCAAGGATGTGTTGCTCGTCGAGCGTTTCGATCGCGCGCCCAAGGAGGACAATTGGGTCCGGCGCGGCGTGGTGTCGGCGCTCACCCTCCTTGCCCTCGACGAGACCGAGGCGCGCTATGCGAGCTATGAGGATCTCGCGACCGTGATCCGTCACCGGTTCGTCGATCCCGCAGCGACGCTCGCCGAACTTTACGCGCGCATCATATTCAACATTCTGTGCGGAAACACCGACGACCATGCGCGCAACCATGCCGCCTTCTGGGACGGCGGGACGCTGGAGCTTACGCCCGCCTATGACATCTGCCCGCAAGGCCGCACCGGCGGCGAGGCGACGCAGGCGATGCTCATCCTCGGCAACCGGCGGTTCAGCCAATT
>JAEULK010000100.1 GCA_016793775.1 Sphingopyxis sp.
GCGATCCTCTCGATCACGCTCATCCCGGTGCTGATGGGCTGGCTGATCCGCGGAAAGATCCCGGCCGAACAGGCCAATCCGGTCAACCGCTGGCTGACCCGCGCCTACCGGCCCGCCCTCGACTGGGTGCTCGAACGGCCGAAGAAGGCGCTGGTGATCGCCGGCCTCGTCTTCGCAACCAGCCTGTGGCCGATGACCCAGATCGGCGGCGAGTTCATGCCGCAGATGCACGAGGGCGACCTCCTCTATATGCCCTCGGCGCTGCCCGGGATTTCGGCGGCAAAGGCATCGAGCCTGCTTCAGCAGACCGACCGGCTGATCAAGACGGTGCCCGAGGTCGAAAGCGTGTTCGGCAAGGCCGGGCGCGCCGACAGCGCGACCGATCCCGCGCCGCTCGAAATGTTCGAGACGACGATCCGCTTCAAGCCGAAGGATCAATGGCGCCCCGGCATGACCGAGGAGAAGCTGATCGAGGAGCTCGACGCGCGGGTCCGGGTTCCCGGGCTCGCGAACTTCTGGATCCCGCCGATCCGCAATCGCATCGACATGCTCGCGACCGGGATCAAGAGCCCGGTCGGCATCAAGGTAGCAGGCTCGGATCTTGCCGAGATCGATCGCACCGCCAAGCGTATCGAGGGCGTAGTCAGGACCGTCCCCGGCGTTGCCTCGGCGCTGGCCGAGCGGCTGACCGGCGGGCGCTATATCGATGTCGACATCGATCGCGCCGCCGCGGCACGCTACGGCCTCAACGTCGCCGACGTGCAGGCGATCGTCTCGGGCGCGATCGGCGGCGAGACGATCGGCCAGACGGTCGAGGGGCTTGCGCGCTATCCGATCAGCGTCCGTTATCCGCGCGAACTGCGCGACAGTATCGGCGAACTCGCGAGCCTTCCGGTCCTGACGCCCTCGCGCCAGCAGATCACGCTCGGCACGGTGGCAAGCGTCAAGGTCAGCGACGGCCCGCCGATGCTGCGCAGCGAGAATGGCCGCCCGGTAACCTGGATCTATGTCGACAGTCGCGGCCGCGATTTGCAGGGCCTTGTGCAAGACATTCAGCGGGCGATCGCGCGCGATGTCGAGCTGCCGCCCGGCGTCAGCATCTCCTACACCGGGCAGTTCGAGTTCCTCGTTCGTGCGACCGAGCGGATGAAAGTGGTCGTGCCGGTCACGCTCGCGATCATCTTCATCCTGCTTTACCTCACCTTCCGGCGCTGGGACGAGGCGCTGCTCATCATGGCAACGCTACCCTTCGCGCTCACCGGCGGGCTCTGGCTCCTCTATCTGCTCGGTTACAACCAGTCGGTCGCGAGCGCGGTCGGGTTCATCGCGCTCGCGGGCGTCGCCGCCGAGTTCGGGGTCGTCATGCTCATCTATCTCAAGCATGCGCTCGCCGATCGCCGCGATGGCGACATAATGGCCGCGGTTCGCGAAGGCGCGCTGCTGCGCGTCCGCCCGAAGGCGATGACCGTCGCGGTCATCCTCGCGGGCCTGTTCCCGATCCTCGTCGGGACCGGCACCGGCTCCGAAGTCATGAGCCGCATCGCCGCGCCGATGATCGGCGGCATGCTCACCGCGCCGCTGCTCTCGATGCTCATCATTCCCGCCGCCTATCTGCTGATGCGGAGGCGTGCGGCGAAACCCGTTCAACCCGAAGGAGAAAAGACATGAAGAAACTGACTGCCATCGCACTGGGCATCGCGCTCAGTGCCGGTCTCGCCGGGTGCGGCAAGCAAGGCGAAGCGCCGAAGACGGAAGAAAAGGCCGCGATGGCCGATGACGCCGGGACCATGGCGATGCCCGCCGAAACCAAGCATGGCAAGGGCACGGCAACCGTGACCGCGATCGACAACGCGAAAGGCCAGGTCACGCTCGATCATCGCGCGATCGCCGAACTCGAATGGCCGCCGATGACCATGGGCTTCGCTGCGAAACCCGAGCTGCTGAAGGACATCAAGGTCGGCGACAAGGTCGCGTTCGAGCTCGACTGGGACGGCAAGGCCGGGACGATCACCAAGCTCGACAAGGCGCCGTAACGCGCCGCTACTGCGCGCGGCGGCCGCCAGCTGCCGCGCGCAATGGCCGCCTCGCTTCGCGGCGCGGACGCAGATCGGGCAGACGACCTCGCAAGAATTCAGTCGGACAGCGCCTCCAGAAGCGGACAACCGGCGGCGTCGCCAGCGCCGCATGCCTGTACCAGGTCTCCCAGCACGACGGCCATCCGGTCGAGGTCGGCGCGTTTGGCGAGAACGTCGGCGAGCTGGATCTCGGCCACTTCGCGCGCCTGTTCGCAGCTATGGCCGCCGCCTTCGGCCAGAAAGAGCAGCGTCCGGACCGTATCGAGAGGGAAGCCCAGTTCGCGCGCGCGGCGCACGAAAGCGAGGCGCCTGACACCACTTGTATCATAACGCCGAAATCGCCCTCGCCGGACCGGCGCGGGCAGGATGCCGATGCGCTCATAATAGCGGATCGTCTCGATATTGCAGCCGGTAAGGCGCGAAAGCTCACCGATGGGAATGGTACCGGAAGAAGTCATTGCGATTCCGCTTGCATCTGTAGTCGCTACAGATGGTAGGCTTGCCGCTACCGCGAAACAAGGAGTTTGAATTTGGCTGGAGATGCAAGGCGTCCGAAAGGATTTGGGGCCATTTCACTGGCGGTTGGCGGGATCGCATCGGGCTTTCTCGCAGCAACCTGCTGCGCCCTCCCCATGCTGCTTGCCTCGGCGGGGCTTGGTTCCGCCTGGCTCGTCGGCATAGCGGTCCCGGCCGCGCCCTACCGGCTCTGGTTCGTCGCATTCGGCGCAATTTCGCTGGTCGCCGGCGGCGTGCTGCTGGCCCGTCAGCAGATGCGCGCGGCGCGCTGCGGCGCCGATGGCCTATGCGTGCCGACGGCACTGCGCGTCGCGACCCTCGTCGGCCTGATCCTCGGCGCCGTCCTCCTCTGGCTCGGCTATCGTTATGCCTGATCGCTCACCCGTCCTGCAATCGACGCTGACTTGTCCGCATTGCGGTCAAATCGCCGATGAAGTCATGCCCACCGACTCGTGCCAGTATTTTTACGACTGCAAGCGATGCGGCGCGCTGCTCAAGCCGCTGCGGGGAGACTGCTGTGTCTTCTGTTCCTATGGCACGGTGCCTTGCCCGCCAATACAGCTCGATGGCGGCAAAGGTGGCTGTTGCGGCTGAGCCGGGCGCCGTGACGCGTGGCTAGGCAGTCCCTGCGGCAATAGCTTCTATGACCCGGCAATCCGACACCGGCCCGCCGTCGCAGAGTTGGACGATTCGGGCAAGTTCGGCCCGAAGACGCGCCATACGTTCCAGCTTTTCATCGACGTCGAGCAGGTGGCGAGCCCCGAGCGCGCGGATTTCGGCGCAGTCCTGCGCGGGCCCCAAGGCCAGCGCCGTCAACGACCGGATTTCGTCGATCGAAAAGCCGAGGCCGCGAGCATTGCGGATGAATGCGAGACGCCCGACATCCTCATCCCCGTAAGTGCGTCTGCCCGAGGCCGTGCGAGCGGCGCAAGGCAGCAGTCCGATATCCTCGTAGAAGCGGATCGTGTTTACCTTGGTTCCGGTGCGTTTCGCCAGTCCCCCGATCGGCAGCCGCGTGTCGCGCGCCATCGTCATTCCTCTCATTTTCGTCGCGATTTCGACTTGCTTCTACAGTTACTGTAGAATGTAGAACAGAGGAATGAGCAACGACAGCAATTGCGGCTGCACGGGCGACACCGTCAGAGCCGAGCGCGATCCCGCCTATCGACGGGCGCTTTGGATCGTGGTGATTCTCAACCTCGGTTTCGGGGCGATCGAAATCGTCGGCGGATTCATCGCCAATAGCCAGGCGCTGAAAGCCGACTCGCTCGATTTCATCGGCGACGGCACGATCACCCTGGCGGGGCTCCTCGCGATCGGCTGGACCGCACTTGCCCGCGCCCGCATCGCCTTGGTCCAAGGCCTGTTCCTGCTCATGCTGGGCATTGGCGTCGTCGGGGTCGCGCTGTGGCGCGCCCTGACCGCGGTTCCGCCCGAGGCCGAGCTGATGGGCGGCATCGGTGTCGCCGCGCTCCTCGTCAACCTCACCTCGGCCGCCGTCCTCTCGCGGTTCCGCGAAGGCGACGCCAATGTTCGTGCGGTGTGGCTCTTCAGCCGCAACGATGCGATCGCTAATGTGGCGGTGATCATCGCAGCGGGCCTCGTCGCCTGGACGGGCCGGGCGTGGCCCGACCTTGCGGTCGCCGCCGTCATCGCAGCGATCTTCCTGCATTCGGCCTTTGAAATCCTTCGCAGCGCGCGGACCGAATTGCGCGAACTGTCGACTGTGGCCGGACAATAGGCCAATGCCCTTCGCCCGCCCCTTTCGCTCTCTGCTGATCGCGCTTGCTGCAATCGGCGGTCTCCTCGTGCCGACGGCACAGGCCCGCACTGGTGCCGACGAAGTCCAGACCATCTGGCGTCTGCTGGACTATGTTGCGGTCGACTATAGTGGCGCCGTCGCGAATGGCGCGGTGACGAGCACGGTCGAATATGCTGAGATGACCGAGTTTTCTGCCACCGTTCGCAAGGGCATCGAAACCCTTCCGGCATCACCGTCGCGGGCTCGCCTTATCGGCGAGGCGGGACAACTCCAAACGGCCATCGCGTCGAAGGCGGACCCCGGCAAGGTGGCCGACCGGGCGCGCGGACTCGCGGCGGACCTTCTCGCCGCCTACCCTGTGCCCCTCTCGCCGCGAAACGCTCCCGATCCCCGGCGCGGAGCCCAAGTCTATCTGGAAAATTGCGCCAGTTGTCACGGCGCGCGCGGCGATGGCAATGGGCCTCAGGCCAAGGGACTCGATCCGGCACCTATCGATTTCACCGACGTTGGACGCGCGCGCAAGCGCAGTCTGTTCGCCCTCTACCAGGTCATAGGCCAAGGGCTCGAAGGCACGTCCATGCCCAGTTTTGCCCATTTACCATCCGACGACCGTTGGGCGGTGGCAGACTATGCCGGTGGATTTGCCTTTCGCGACGTCGCAGCCGGGCGACGTGTCTGGAACCAGTCCCCTGCGGCGCGCGAACTGGTCCCCGACCTGGAATCGTTCACGAGTCTCAGCCCGGAAGCGCTGGGTCGTGGGCTCGGATCGGAGCAGGCTGACGCACTCACCGCCTATTTGCGCTCCGATCCCCAAGCATTGACAACCGCTTCGCCCGTGACGCTCGCGGTTGCGCGCGACAAATTGGCGCAAAGCCTTGCCGCGTATCGCAAGGGAAATCGGAGCGAGGCAGAGCGCCTGGCGCTGTCCGCTTATCTCGACGGTTTCGAACCGATCGAACCGATTCTGACAACGCGCGATTCCGCCCTAATGACGCAAATCGAATCCGCGATGTCCGATTACCGCATTTCCATCGCGCGAGGTGTGCCGGTCGATGCGGTCGCGGGTAAAGCCGCTGCAGTCCAAGCCCTTTTCGCCGATGCCGAAGCTGCGCTGTCTCCAGATGCAGCCAACGACGCGTCGACCTTTGTCGGGGCGCTGACCATATTGCTGCGCGAAGGTCTCGAAGCCCTTCTAATCATTGTGGCGATGATCGCTTTCTTGCGAAAAGCCGAACGGCCCGAGGTCCTGCCTTATGTCCACGGCGGCTGGATCGCAGCTCTGGCTGCCGGCGGCGCTACCTGGGCGGTCGCGACCTATGCAATCTCGATTAGCGGCGCGAACCGTGAGTTGACCGAGGGATTCGGCTCGCTCTTCGCCGCCGTGGTTCTGGTCTGGGTCGGCATCTGGATGCACGGCAAGTCTCATGCGGAGAACTGGCAGCGCTATATTCGCGAAGCGATGGGCAAAGCGCTTTCGCGGCGATCGGCCTGGTTTCTGTTCGGGCTCGCATTCCTCGTGGTCTATCGGGAAGTCTTTGAGACGATTCTGTTTTTCGCAGCTCTCGCCGCGCAAGGCAGTCGGACTGCAATAGCGACCGGAGCCGGAACCGCACTGGTGATCCTCGCAGCAATCGCATGGGTTATGCTTCGTTACAGCCGGGTCCTGCCGATCGGAAAATTCTTCGCGTACAGCTCTGCACTGATAGCAATCCTTGCGGTTGTTTTGGCTGGCAAGGGGGCGGGCGCGCTACAGGAAGCCGGCCTTCTCGGCATCACACCACTCGCCCATTTTCCTCGCTTCCCGGCGCTGGGGATATTTCCTTCGCTCGAACCTTTGCTGCTCCAGCTTCTCGCGCTTGCAATCCTCTGGATCGGCTATCGTTACAATAGTCGGCAACATCGCCGGATCGAGGCAACAGGGTGATCACCACGAAGTCGGCGCACCCCACCCTTGGCCATAAGATGGCTTCCGAAAAGAGCGCCCGGAACCTGAGAGGGTGCCTCGCGGTCGTTACGCAGACAAGATAGGTCTGCTATCGATACCCGATGACCGAAACGACAAACTGGAAAGGCCGGCTTCGCCTCGGTGATTATTTTGCCTGCTGGTCGGGTTCGGTCGGCGACGCCACCACGCACCGCCATTTCGCAGCGCAGGCAGTTTTCAGCAACGAGGCACTCACTGCGATCGACGCTCAGGGCGCCCGCCGGTCTGGTCATTGCCTGCTCATCGAACCCGATACGCCTCACCGCTTGCTGTCCGCGCCCGCCGCCGAGCTTTGGTTCGTCGAACCGACTGTAGGCTTCGGGCCGCCAAAAGAACTGAAAGATCGGTTGCTCGGCGCCGACACGATCTCCATCCGTACAGAAGAGCATCCCTCCTTCTGGGAAGGCTGGCTGACGCGATGCGCCCGCCCGCCTCTCGATCCGCGCATCACCCGCGCCGCCGCCTCGATCGATCGCCTGATCCCCATGGGCTCGGTCCGTCTTGCGGATGTCGCAGAGGAGAGCGGCCTTTCGCTTGGCCGCTTCCGGCATCTGTTTGCCGCCGAGATCGGCATGCCGTTCCAGCGCTATGTACTCTGGCGCCGATTGCTCATCGCTTTCGATGCACTGAGCACAGGTCGCAACGCCACCGAGGCCGCGCATCTTGCCGGGTTCAGCGACAGCCCGCATTTTGCGCGGACGATCAAGGCTATGTTCGGGATTCGTGCGAGCGACCTCTTCATCGATCCGTAGCCCCTGCGTTCAAGCGCGCCATGACGACCTCAGATAGACGGTCGCCATGACAGAGACACACAGAGATTTCGTACCAGCGCTCGGCAAGAGCGGGTCGCTCGCCCGCTACGACGCCGCGATCGCGCTCATGACCCGCGAGAAAAGATGGCGTAACGACCTGCTCCGCCTCACATCACCGCAACCGGGCGAGCGGATCGTCGATGTAGGCTGCGGAACCGGGACGTTCGCGATCGCACTCAAACAGACGGCGCCGGACGCCGAGTTATTCGCGGTCGATCCCGATCCGGCCGTCCTCGAAATCGCCCGCGCCAAAGCCGCGACCCACGAGGTCGCCATTCGCTGGTTCGAAGCGATGGGCGACGAACTCGACGGCATCGCCCAACTCCAGAAATGCGACAAGATCGTCTCGAGCCTAGTCCTCCACCAGTGCCCCATGGACGTGAAGGAAGCGATCGCCGCGCAGATGTTCAGGCTCTTGAAGCCAGGCGGCACCCTCTTCATCGCCGATTATGGCGAGCAGCGCTCGCTGCTGATGCGCATGCTGTTTGGGCAAATCCAGCTCCTCGACGGGGTCGAATATACCGAACCCAACGCAAAGGGCTGCGTCCCTGAAATCCTTTCGGCCGCAGGGTTCGAGGCAGTCGAGGAAGTGAAGGTCATCCCGACGCCGACCGGCTCGATCTCAATCTACCGGGCGAAACGGTAGCCGCTCGCCCGGCCCGCGCCGTCTCAGCTAGCCGCGCCAGTGGCCGCCGCGGTTATGGTGGGGCATCCGCCGCTTCTGATGGCGCCGCTCGTAGCGGTCCCGGCGTTCGTAGCGACGGTCGTACCCGCGATAATAGGGGTCGTAACCGCGATAGCCCCGGTCATTGCCATAATAGGGCCGGTCGTGCCGGTTGGAACGATAGTCGCGGTCGTGGCCACGCGGCGCATCATGGCCGCGGCTATAACCTCCGCGATCGCCATGGTGCTGGGCAAGCGCCGTTCCAGGGAGCGCGAAGGCGAGCATCGCGGCCGCGATCGTCATCAGTTTTCGCATGTCAGTCTCTCCTTTTCGTGGCGTTCAAAATCCACCTTCATGCTTGAATGGGCTGTGAATATTGGCTCCGATGCCGCCGATCGAACGGTGACCTGGCACCTCCATGCGACAGGCCGATGGCGGGAGAGACAGTGTCGCGCTGCATGGTGGGCACCCGCCCCGCGTGGACGAAGCGGCGCGGGTGCGGGTCCTTATTTGCCCTTTGCCGCTACCGCGGCCTGGACTCGGGCCTCGACCTGTTCGGGGCTGGGCTGGACGAGCATCTCGCCATTGACGAAGAAGGTCGGGGTGCCCTTGACGCCGACCGCTCGCGCATCGGCAATGTCCTGCTCCATCCACGCCATCGCATCGGCGGTCGGCATCGCGCGCGCCTTCGCGACATTGAGGCCGGCCTTCTCGGCCGCGGCCCAGGCGCCGTCCATCTTTCCGTCGTGCCATTCGGGCTGCGCTTCGAGCAGTGCGGCCGTCACCGGCTCTAGCTTGCCCTGCACGCGCGCGGCTTCGAGGATCACGATCGCATCGGCCGAGCCGGGGTGCAGCGGGAGATAGCGCATCACGAGACGCACATCCTTGGGATATTTGGCGACGATGCCCTTCACCGTTGGATAGAAGGCACGGCAGGCCTCGCACGACGGGTCGAAGAATTCGACGATCGTGACCGGGGCATTCTTCGGGCCGATGATCGGCGAATGCGGGCGGATGAGGCTGTCGACGGGCCCCGCCACGACCTTCTTCGTGGGTTCGCCCTCGGCGGTTCCGCTGTAGAGCATCGCGCCGCCGGTGAAGGCGAGTGCCGAAACGACAAGCGTCGCCAACACTCCGATACGTCTGTTCATGATTTCAGTCTCCTTTGAAAGTTGAGCAAGAGGGTAAGGATCAGCGCGAAAGCGGTAAGCGACAGGAGGGGCAGCGGCACGCCTCCAACTGCCATGCCCTCACCCGAGCATGACGGGCCGCCGGTGCAGGGGACGATCGGAGCCGGAATGACACCGACATAGAGCAGGCTATGATAGAGCGCGACGAGGCCGCCACCGAAAGCCAGCGCCAGCCCATAAGGAACGACGGCGCGGTCCGACCTGAACGCCGCGATGCCGAGAATGATCGCAAGCGGGAACATGAAGCTACGCTGGAACCAGCAGAGGTCGCACGGCGCCTGGCCCATGACCTCGCCGACGAAGAGGACGGCAAGGCTCGACAGGAGGGCAATGGCCCAGGCCGCGCCGAGCGGACGCCATTTGTGCGGCGCGAGCAGCGGAAAGCTCGTCATCGCCGACCACCTTTGAACTTCGAGTTGGGCCATCGCGGCGGCGATTGCGGCTTGCTGTATTTGGACTTGAGGTAGCTGAGCAGGGTGCCGTCGATCGACGCGATCATTCTCTGGAAGCTGGTCTTGATGACGGGAAGCCGGAGCCAGGCAAGGGGTCCACGGCAATTATAGCGATGAACGAACTTCGTCCCGCTTGCCGTCGGCGTCAGGATATAGAACTCCTCGAATTGGAGGATGAAGCTCGGCTTCACGTCGATTATCAGCTCCTCGCCGGGACGAGCGGAGAGCACCGTCGCGGAAACCTCAAGAAACTTGGGTTTGTGCGGATCCATCCGCATCGAATAGCGGATCGCGATCGGATCCTCCGTCAATTTCTCGATGCGGACATAGGGATTCCAGATCCGGTGATTTTCAAAATCGCCGAGAACCGCCCATATCTGGGCGGGCGAGAAGGGAAGATCGTGCTCACGCTCGAACTCCATCATCGCCCCCTCTCCTTCTTCGCGCCCATGGTTCCGGCCTTCCCGCTCAGGCCGCGCTGCGATCGCGATAGGCGAGCAGGCGCAGCGCGTTGGCGACCACGACGAGCGTCGAGCCCTCATGCGCTGCGACCGCCGCGCCGATCCCGAGCCCGAAGATCGTTGCCGGCACGAGAACGACGACAACACCGAGGCTCACGACAAGATTCTGGCGGATAATCCGCCGCGTCTGGCGGCTAAGCCCGATCGCGAAGGGAAGATGCGCGAGGTCGTCGGCCATGAGCGCGACGTCGGCGGTTTCGAGGGCAACATCAGACCCCGCGGCGCCCATCGCGATGCCGACGGTGGCGCTCGCCATCGCCGGCGCATCGTTCACACCGTCGCCAACCATCGCCACCGGCTGCTGCGCCTTGAGATCGCGAATGGCATCGACTTTCTGGTCGGGCATCAGGTCGCCCCAGGCCTCGTCGATCCCGACCTCGGCGGCAATGGATTCCGCGACCTTCTGGTGATCGCCCGAAATCATAATCATCCGGCCAATACCGAGCTCGCGGAGTTTGGCGATCGCGGTGCGAGCCGCTTCGCGCGGCGTGTCCATCAGACCGATCGCGCCAAGATCGCGGTCGCCCATACGGACCACCATCGTCGTGCGACCCTGCTCGCGGAGGCCTGCGATCGCAGCCGCCACTTCGCCGCCGATCGGCGCGATGCCGTCGGCACCGAACATTTCGGCCTTGCCGATCAGGACGGTCTCGCCCTCAACCGTCGCCGTGACGCCGCGACCCGTCAGGCTGTTGAGGTCATCCGCCACCGGTACGCGCGCCGAGCTCAGCATGGCCTCGCCATCGCGCGCGATCGCAGCCGCAAGGGGATGGTCGCTCAGCCGCTCGACCGCCACCGCGATGCGCAGCAGTTCCTCCTTCGGCACGCCGCTGGCCGGCAGGACATCGGTGATGCGCGGCCTTCCTTCGGTGAGCGTTCCCGTCTTGTCGAACGCCAGCGCGGTCAGCGAGCCGAGATTTTCGAGCGGACCCCCGCCTTTGACCAGCACGCCGCCGCGCGCCGCACGCGCAACGCCGGACAGGACGGCGCTCGGCGTCGCGATGGCCAGAGCGCAAGGGCTTGCCGCGACGAGGACCGCCATCGCGCGATAGAAGCTGTCGCGGAAGGGTTCGTCGACGACGACCCAGGCGAAGAGCAGGACGAACACGAGCGCGAGCACGCTCGGCACGAAGATGCGCTCGAACTTGTCGGTGAACCGCTGGGTCGGCGATTTCTGCGTTTCCGCCTCGCTCACCATCTTCACGACCTTGGCGAGCGTGGTATCGGCGGCAAGCCGCGTCACAGCGATCTCGATCGCGCCATGACCGTTGATCGTGCCAGCGAAGACGCGATATTTCGCCTCCAGCACATCGGGCTTCGCTGCGGCAGCGGCGCGATCGGGCACCGGCTCCTTGTCGACCGGAACGCTCTCGCCCGTCACCGGAGCCTGGTTGACCGCCGAGCGTCCGACGACGACGAAGCCGTCGGCGGGCAGCCGCTCGTTGGGCTTGACCACCACGGTGTCGCCTATCTGCAGAAGTTCGACCGACACTTCGCGGGTGCTGCCGTCGGCACCCTTCACGTTCGCGGTCTGCGGCGCCAGCTCGGCGAGCGCCTCGATCGCACGCTTGGCCCGGCCCATCGCATAATGTTCGAGCGCATGGCCGAGACTGAAGAGGAAGAGCAGCAGCGCACCTTCCGCCCAGGCGCCGAGCGCCGCCGCGCCGGCGGCGGCGACGAGCATCAGCGTGTCGATCTCGAAGCGCTTGAGCTTCAGATTCTCGATGGCCTCGCGGACGGTAAACCAGCCGCCGAAACCATAAGCGGCGATGTAGAATGCGAGCGGTACCCACTCCGGCGCCGCCGCCAGCTTCTCGATGGCAAAGCCGCTGCCGAGGACGAGACCGCACAGCAACGCGAAGATCAGTTCGGTCCGCTCGCCGAAAATGCCGCCATGATCAGGGCCATGATCGTGGCTGTCCTCGCCCGTGTGGCCATGTTTGTGGTCAGGCCCATGCGCATGATCCGGTCCATGGTCTTGGCCATCATCGCCATGTTGGTGGGGGGCTTGTGCCGGGGCAGCCGCGGCGACGGCAGCCGATTTCTGTGTGACGCCCATATCCGAGAGTGTCCTTCTGATCGTTTCGATGGAGGTCTCCGAGCGCTGGAACTCGGCGCGCAGCGTGCCGGCGGCGCCGACTTCGGCCTCGATCACGCCCGGCATTTCGCGAAGCTTAAGTCCGATCGTCCGCGCGCGACGGGCGTGGCCGACGCCTTCGAGGTCGTCCCAGAAGAGATGCTGATATTGGCCGGTGAGCTCGGCACCGGCGCTGCGCGCGAGCTGCCGCACGCGTTCGAGCGGGAGAATATCCGGACGGTAATGGATGCAGAGCTGCGGCGGCGAACCGTCGTTTGAGCGGACGACATGGACCTTGTCGACGCCTTCGCGTCCTTCGAGTTCGCCTATCAGACGCGCGACGCAGCGGTCGGCGGTATCGGCGACTTCGGGGAGGAGAATCGGAATATCGAGCCGCAACTGGTCACTCATGATGCCATCCTTTTCTCTTGGCGATCGGCACTGCCGGGCTCATGCTAAACGCCCGGCAGGATGAGGTGCGGGAGCCTTTGCGGGATGCGACCCAACTCCCGCACCTCCCTGACAGCCGGAGATCCCTGCCCGTGGTGAGGGGGGCGAATGAGAGGGGCCTCCGTCGGCCAGGTTTCGAATTTACAATCATGCGCGACGTCCGCTCGGCCGCGCATAGCGGGACTGGACGGTCGTGCGGCGAAAATGCGTTTCGAGCGCAGCGTTGGAACGGCGCAGGAATACCGAGCAGGCACGGCGCAGAAACGGGTAGCCGAGCCACGAGAAGAAGCCGCGGCAGTCGAGCTGATGCGTCACTTCGACGCCCTGTCCCAGCTTCTCGAGCCGATAGCTTTCCTCGATGACGAGGAGCCCGCGCATCCCGGTCCTCCAGGAAAAGCCCTTGAGCCAGTCGAGGCCGGTGATCCGGCCCTCGGCAGACAGTTCCGGCCCTCGCGGTCCGCGCGGGGAGTAGACATAGTCGAGGCGCTTTTCATCGCCCGGGAGGTCGGTGAAGCGAAGCGTCGGATGCCAGTCGCCGTAGCGCTCGATATCGACGAGCAGACGCCAGACGCGCCCGATCGGGACCGGCAAGCGGAGCGAGGTGCCTACCGAGAACATCGGAAACCTCCTCGCTCCGGCAAGCTGGTCCGCGACGCAGGCCGGGGACCTGCGCCGCGGTGGAAACCGGCAATTTGCCGGTCAGCTCTGGACATCGGGAGGCTCCGCGGCGGATTTCCCGCCGAGGATGTCGACCGCTTCGAGCGTGAT
>JAEULK010000091.1 GCA_016793775.1 Sphingopyxis sp.
TAACCGGCAAAAGCGGCTCGATCCGAGCCCACTGATCGTCCGAAAACCAAAAGAAATCCGCCATTCTCAACGCCTCCTCACAGAAACCGTTGAATCACATTCACGGCAGAACGGGAACCCGCTTATTGGGTCCGGACCCTAAAAAACGTCGCTCCCGCGCAGGCGGTGGCCGCTGGCAAGCTTGCGCTTGGCCGATAGCGGCCACCGCCTGCGCGGGAGCGACGGCATTTTACAGCCCCAACCCCTGAAAGCTCGTCTGGTCGAACTTCAGCTTGAAGGTCACATAGGCGCCCGAGCGCGAATAGCGACTGTCCTCGAAATCGCGGTCGTGGAACCCTGAGAAATTATAGCCGAGCGTGACGTTCGCATTTTTCATCGGTGACAGGGTGACCGTCGGCCCGCCCGCCCAGCTCACTGTGTCGCCGCCGGTGCCGACGCGCACGGTGCCCGACGCCCCGATGTCGACATGCTCGCCCAGGTTGAAGCGGAAATCGGCGCCGAGCAGGTTCGACCAGCCCTTGACATCGTCGGCGCCGAACTTGTCGAAATTGTAGCGCGTTCCCCAGAAAACGCCGACTTCGGCGCGTTCGTACCACATGCGGTCGCCCCCGCGGCGGCCGTCGAGTTCGCGGTTGCCCATCGGGGTCCAGCCCACCGACAGGCTGTTGAGCGCGCGGCGGCTGGTCGCGTCGCCGTCGATCGTCAGCGCGCCGCCCCCGATCGGACCCGGCTGGCCGGCGATCGCATCGCGAACCTTGTCCGAGCGGAATTCGGTCTTGTTGAGCCACGACACGCGCGATTCGGCGGGGCGGTGGGCCCAGCTCATCTCGAAACTCATCACTTCGGTCGTGGGCAGGGTGCCCGCGCCGCTCGCCTTGGCGTAAGTAAACAGCGCGCCGAGCGCGCGGCCTTCGCCGAGCTGGCGCAGGGTGCCGAGCGTCAGGCCGTAACGGTTCGCGAGCTCGCCATCGCGATATTCGGCGCGCCCGGTCACCGTCCAGCGCTCGGTACGGTAGGTCGCGCCGGTGCTGATCGCGACGAAGTCCTCGGTCAGTGTGCCGTTGCCGCCCAGGAACCCGCCCGACGCGACTGGCTGACCGACATTGAGCACATCGCCGGCGCGGATGCCGCCGAGCGTGCGGTTGCCGTCGACCGACAGATCGACCGTCAGCTTCTTGCCGAGCCGCAGCGACTGGGACAGGCCGTAGGCGGCAAAGCTGCGCGGGCCATATTCGCCGATGTCCTGCCGGTTCGCGGTCGCGAGCAGCCGCGCGCCGGCCCAGGGCGCGAGATCGAAACCGAGCCGCGCCGTGCGGGCCTTGATGCTGTCGCCGTCGGCGATTTCGTAGCTGCCGACGAGGTTGACGTCGCGGGTGATCGCGAACCGCGCGCCCAAACGGCGGCGGGTCGGGAAATCGACGCTCGCGTCCTTGCCGCCAAGCGCGAATTCGGTTTGGGCGTCGAGTTCGAGGCGCTTTTCGAACAGGCGCTGTGTCGCGCCGAACTGGACGATGTTCGAGGTGTTGTCGGTGCCGTCGCTCAGCCGGTCGCCGGCGTGGGTGATGCCGGCGCGCGCGACGGTGGTGCCATTGTCATATTCGACCAGCGCGCGCGCGGCGCGGCGGCGCGAGCCGACGTCGAGATAATCTTCCTGCCAGGCGCTGCCGGTCAGCGACAGCGTGCGCGTGGCGCGCAACCGCGCATCGACGCCGAACTTGCGCGTGCCGTCCTCGCCGCGGTTGAGCTGGCCGACGCCGAAGCCCGTTTCGCGCTCGCGGACATAAGCGAGCACATCGACCGTGCTGCTGTGATGCTCCGCCTCGATCAGCCAGGCGGTCGCGCGGCCCGCGGCGGCGACGGCGCTGCCGGCCTTGGCCGATGCGTTGCTGACGGCGAGTTCGGCGCGGATTTCGGTATCGACGTTCGCCCTATAGCGCGCGTCGACGCCGCCGAGGTTGGTCTTGGCGTCGCTGTTCTCGTCGTGGATCAGCGTCGCGCCGACGCGGAGCTTCTCGTCGTTCGACTGATAGCTGACGCGCCCGCCGGCGTTGAGCACGCGCTGGCCGATGCCGGCGACCTCATATTCGGCGACGATGAATTGCGGGTCGAGTCCCGACGAGCGGCTGAGCACCGGCTCGCGGAAACGCAAGGTGCCGGCGAAATAGTCGATATCGTAATCGATGTGGCGCGTCAGCGTGCGCGTCTCGACGATGCGCTCGCTGTGCAGCCGGTCGCGCGTCTCGATCACGACCCGTTCGCTGTTCGGCAAGATGTCCTTGGCGCCGAGCTGGTACGGCCCGATCAGGCCATTGCCCTGCATCTCGTCGCGGCGGAAACGGTAAGGCGTATCGGCGGCAAAAGCGGTCGCCGCGACGTTGGACCCGCGATATTCGGCCTTGCCACCGTTCAGCGCGCGCTTGTAGCGCGCAAGCTGCGGTTCGGAGATACCCGTCTCGAAGTCGCCGAACATGGCGTAAAACTGGGGCCGCTCAAGGCGCAGGTAGAGTTTCCGCACCGAGGCGGCGTCGTAGCGCGTCTCGTTGCGGTCGGCGTAGATGGTGTAATAGGCGCGCGGGTCGATCACGCCGCCGAAACGGGTATCGTCCTTGTCCTTGTCGCTGTCGTAAGCGAGCGTCATCAGCCACTTACCGCGCACCCGGCCCTTGGCATAAAGTGCGAGGCGCGCGTCGCCGTTCAGATCGTCGAGCGTGTCGGCGACCGGCTCCATGCGGTCGTCGAGCGTGTTGTAACCGATCGTCCCTGCCGCGAAGCCGACGACGGTCCACGGACGATTGCCGGGATCGAGCCAGGTTTCGATCGTCTGATTGCGGGTGACCTTGTCGTCGCGGAAGGCGAAGTCGATCGTCAGCGTGCCCGACGCGGTCGTCGGTTCGAGTTCGATATAGGCGATGCCGTCGTCGCCGTCGATCTTCCACACCGGCCGCGCGCGTTCGAGACCCGACAGCTGGCGCGCCTGCTGGGCGTCGGCCTCGACCGCGGGGTAATAGGGGGCGGGGACGCTGAAGTCGCCGGTCAGGCCGCTGCGAATGGGCTTGCCGTCGCGGTCGGTCAGGCGGACCGCGAGAACGGGGCGTGTCACGCCGTCGGCGACCAGCACCGACTTCTCGCGGACCAGCGCCGCGCGCATCGGGGTGATCGAATAATGGACGCGCCGCTCGAGCGTTTCGACCGTTACGCCGTCGCTGTCCTTCACCGTCGCGACGAGACTGTTCTCGCCCTCGCGGATCTCGATGCCGCGCCACAGGCTGACCGCGACCTGCCCGTCGGCGGACTTGCTCGTCCCCTCGAAGCTAAGCGGGTCGACCGGCTTGCCGTTAATCGTCAGCGCGACGGTCTGACCCGGCGCGTGCTTGATCGCGGCGCGCACGGCCTTGGAGCGCGGATTATGGTCGAGAGCGGGGAAGAGCCAGGCGATGCCCGGTGCCTCGCCCGTCAGCCAGTCGCGATTGGCACCCGCGGCTTCGGGATCGCTGAGCACGACCGGCGCCTCGATGGCCTGGAGATTCGGCGCGGCGCGCGGCGCGCTGGCGATGGCGCGGAAATCGGCGCGTTTCAGTGAGCCGCCGCGGCCCTGCACGAAGCGCGAGATCGGGCTGCCCGCGCTCGCCGTCGAGCGCGCGCAATCGACGGGTTCGCGGTCGAGCGGCAGCGTCGATGGGTCGATCTGCACGACGTGCAGGCCTGGGCGCACGCCCTCGAAATGATAGCGGCCGTCCTGGTCGGTTACGGCGTAGCTGCCGTCCTGCAGCATCACGCGCACGCCGCCGATGCCCACGGCCTTGCCCGGACTGACCCCGCAGCCGCCGTCGGTGATCCGCCCGATGATCGTCATCCGGTCGCCGAGCCGGTCGCGCTTGATCGACACCGTCGCCTCGGAGACGTTGGACGTCGCCCCGCGATTGTCGGTCGCGGTGGCGCGGTTGAGCGCATTTCCGGGCTGCGCCGACACGATGACTTCGGCGAGATAGCTGAGCAGAACGCGCTGCCCCGCGGCGATCGCGGGCAGGGTGATGCTGAACTCGCGGCCGTTTTCGGCCACCACCGGGTCCACGCGCACGCCGTTCGCGCGCACCGTGTCGAGTCGTAACCGCATGCCCTTGGGCAAGGCGTCGCGCACCGTCACCACGCCGCTGGAGCGCCGCGCGTCGCGGTTCGAGACCTCGATCCGGTACTGGATCACGTCGCCGGGCACCGCGACCTGCGTCGAGGTCGTCTTGCGCAGGATCAGCTCGCCCCCGGGCTGATCGACTGGGATGTCGATCCGCACCGGGGCCGGGTCGGCAAGCGTGAAGGCCGCGCCGTAACTCGCGGTGGTGATCGTGTAGGGAAGCCCGTCGTCGGGGCGGCGGAAACCGGCCAGCGCGGAGGGATCGGCGGTCGATGGCGCGGTGAAGGGTGCGGGCGGCTCGACTATCAGGCGATAGGAGCCGGGCGCCACAAAGGGGAAACGATAGTCCCCGGGCGGGAAATTATAGACGGTGCCGCCGCTGTCGGTGACGCTGGCGCCGGTGATGACGCTAGACGGATAGGTCGAGACGCCGTCGTCGCCGAATACCTCGGCGGGCTGGCCGGTGGCGGCGTCGACGATCGTCACCCGGCTGCCCGCGACGGGCGCGCCGTCGCCGCTGTCGAAGACGATGCCGAAGGGATCGACCAGGAAGCTGATCTCGGCGGTGGCAACAAGGTCGGCATTGTCGGCATCGGTGACGCGCATCGTCACGGTCGATCCGGGCGCGACCGACAGGCGGCAGTCGCCGACCACAAGCGGCGGCGGAATACCGATGGTATTGATAATGCCGATAAATTCACCGCTGTTCGCGGCAGTTTCGGACAGGGTGATGCGCTCGCGATCGCCATTTTCGAGCTCGAGCGTCACGTCTAGCGTGTCGCGAGCATTGGCATCGACGTTGGCGCTGGCGAGCGTCACGCCCACCACCAGCACTTCGCCGGCGTGGAAGCGCCCCGCGGGCTGCAGCGAGGCGGGATCGGTCGGCAGCGAGGCGAAAACCCCGCCGGGTTCGATCAAACTGACCCCGCCATTGCCCTGGCAGCGGGTCGGGACCACTGGCGCGGACTTGGGACCGAGATTGTTGGTCAGCCGATAGGTGCTGATCGTCGGCCGATCGGGGGGCAGCGGCGCGACGGTCACGTCGACGCGGTTCGACAGCGCCTGTGCGCTGCCGCCGGTCGCGGTCCATTCGGCCGACGCGGTATTGGAAATGACCTGCGCATGCGCGGGCGACGCGGGAAGCGTCGCCGCCGCGACCAGGGCGGTCGCAAATGCCAGGCATTTCGGGAAGAAGCTCATGGGCGTTCAGGCAAGGGGGGAGCGCCGCCGGAACCAGTCCGGCGTCGCTGCCCTTTCCTTTTTTCGCGATCAGTTGACGGTTGCGCGGAAGACCAGCGTGCGCGTCGCACCCGCCGCCACCGTGGCGATCGTCCCCGACACGACGGGCGCGGCATAGCTGCCACCCGCCGAGCCATCGGCATTGCAGGTGCCGCCGGTGACCGTCCCGTTGAGCAGGATCGTGCTTGGCGTGAACAGCAACTGGGTCGGCACGCTATCGCTGATCGACACCGCCGTTGCGTCGACGCTGCCCGTATTGGCCACCGCGATGCAATATTCGACCGTCGCGCCCGGGATCATTTTCGGGTTGGAGGTCAGGTTGAACGGGTCGGAAACGACGCGGCTGGTCTTGGTGACCGTCAGCGTCGCCGTCTGCACCGTATAATCGTCGGCGGCGCTGTGCGCGGCATCGCGATTGGCGTCGTTGACGCCGATGCCGTCGGCGAAGACGGTGTCCTTGGCCGCCGTATTGGCGCCCGCGGTCTGCGAAACGGCCGCACCCTGGGTGCCCGCCGTGCCGCCTTCACGCGCCGTAGCGCGCAATTGCACGCCCGCGACGCTGTTGTTGGCCAGACCGGTGGGGATGTCGGCGAGCACGAAGATGCGCGCCGTCGCGTCGGCGGCGAGTTCGTCGACATAGGTGACGAGGGCGTCGCCCACGTCCCAGCTGCCGACCGTCCCGGTCGTCGGGTTGTCGCGATAGATGCGGACATTGGTCGCGTTGAAGCTGTCGGTACCGCCGTGCGCCGCGGTGCCGCCCGTGATCTGGGTGGCGGCGAGCAGGAAGTCGAGGCCTTCGTTCGACGTGTTGGTGACCTGGAAGGTGGTCACGGCATTGGTCTGCCCCGGAACGACGTTGGTCGTGACGGTGCCGACTTCTTCGACGAGCAGGTTGATCTTGCGGTCGACCACGAAGGTGTCCGACGCGCTTTGCTGAACCTGGCTCACGCCACCGACCTGAAAGTCGACGGTGGCGGTATTCGTGATCGAGGCACCCGCGGTCGTGCCGGCGGCGAACGCCGGCGCGGAGGCGAAAGTTGCAATCGCCGCCAGACCCAAAGTGCCCGCATATGTCAGCTTTTTCATGGCTGAACTCCTGGGCTTTGGTTGGTCGCCTTTCCCCACCGCCGGCGACCGTTAGGCGGCTTATTCTATTGAATTATTTCACGATTCCGCGGAACATCAACTTGCCCGTTCCGCCCGCCGGGATCGGCTTCTGGAACGCCCAGCGGATATGCGTGACGTCGCCCGGTTGGGCGGCGCGCGCGCTTCCGTCGGCCATCCGCACGGTCATTTCGGGAAGCAGACCCCACGTCTTGCCTCCGTCGACCGAAACGAGCGGCCGCGTGTCCCCGGCGTCGGCAAAGCTGACCGCCGCGGGCATCGGATTGGTGATGACGAACTGGTCCGCCGGCTGCGCGCTCGCGTTGCGATAGTTGAGCACGAAGACGAGCTTGTCGCCCGGAACGACGACTTTCGGCTCTTCGAGCAGCACGCGCTGCTTGCCGGCGGCATCGGTCGAGACGCGTTCGACGAACACATTGTTGTCGAGCGCGACCTGATTGGCCGCCAGAGCCTGACCGGGCAGGATTGCCGCGGCTAATGCTATGAAAAACAGGCGCATAATCTGCTCCATCAATCGATAGTGGTCTTGAAGGTGACGGTCCGCGTCTGGCCGCCGGCAACCGTGCCGAGCGCGACGTTGACCCGCGTGCCGTTGTAATCGCCGGCGTCGGTATCGACCGCGTCGGTCTGGGCGGTGCCGCCGAGCGTGATCGAACCCGCGACATAGCTGGTGTCCGTCGGAATATTGTCGGTCACGGCCAGTCCGCCCACCGAACCGCTGCCCGCGACGGTGGCGACGATGGTGTAGGTGATGGTGGCGCCCGGAACCGGCTCGCTGCCACCAAAGGGATCGACGATCACCGCCGATTTGACGAGCGAGACGGTCGCGGCCGAGACGACGAAAGCGCCCTGATCCTGGCCATCGGCGCCGGTCGAGCCGACGACGGCGTCGCCGCCGCCTTCGCCCTGGCCGGCAAAGCTGGTGCCCGGCGCGCCGGTGCCGGTCTTCGCGGCGGCGACCAGGCTGACCGTGCCGCGATCGCCGTCGGCAACGCCGGCGGGGGTGGTCGAAAGCACGAAGATCGTGACGCTTTCGTCGGGATCGAGCGTCGGGTCGTTGGCGCCCGGCGTGTAGAGCGTGTCGGTGTTCGCATCGAACACGCCGTCGCCATTGTCGATATAGGTCTGGGTGACGGTCGGATCATAATCGTCGCCGCCGCCATTGGCCACCGTCGTCAGCCCGAAGCTTTCGACGCCATTGCCATTGTTGGTGATGGAATAGGTGAGCCGCTGCGTGGTCGCGCCCGGCGTCGTCGGGACGTCGGCGGGATCGCTCGAATCGACGGTGACGTCGAGCAGTTCGTCGACGAGCAGATCGACCTGGTTCGAATCGACCGTCTGGGTGCCGCCGCCGGTGTCGTAACTGGCGCTGGCGGTGTTGCTGATGGTCGAACCCGCACGCGTGCCGGCGGCCTGAGCCTGCGTCGGCAGGGCAAGCACCATGGCAAGGGCGAGGATGGAAATGGCAGGGATGCGATACTGATGCAGCGCGCCCCCCACAGGCGCATTCACCATGATCTTTGACTCCGATTGGCTGGTCCGTGACCCGTCAATCGACGAAAAAGGAAAATTTCTGGTTAAGCATGCGAAGGAAAAGCGCAATTCTGCCCCGGAACCGGACAGAAAGGGTTGCCCGTGCTCGCCCCGCGCCCGGAAATGCGTGCCGTCTGGCGCTTGCGACCGAGCTGGCGTAGGAAGGACGGGTTAACAGGGAGATAGGCGGGTGGCCGAGGACAGAGGGGGCAAGGATGAGCGCGCGCCGCGCATCAATCCCCTCGAGCAGATCGAAATCGACGATTTCCGCCGCGACCGGCTGCTCGCGGCGCTGACCCTGATCATCGGTGCGGCTTTCTGCCTCGCCTTTCCTTTCGCGCTCAAGGCCGGGTCCGAATTCTTCCTGCCGCTGACCGCCGCGCTGGTCATCGCGATCGCGCTGGTGCCGCTGCTCGAATGGCTCGAGCGGCGCGGGGTGCCCTCAGGTCTGGCGGCACTGCTGTCGCTGACCGGCTTCCTGATGCTGGCCAATGCGGCGCTCGCGATCATCGTCGTGCCCGCGACAGGCTGGTTCGCGCGGCTGCCCGAATCGATCCCGCGCATCCAGAGCAACCTCGCGCCCCTGATCGATTTCTATTCGACGCTGCAGAAATTCGTCGACAAGACGCTGATGTCGGTGGCGAGCGGGACCGAGGCGACGGCGCAGGCGGTCGCGGCGCAGGCGCCGTCGTCGGTCATCGATTATTTCATCTCGGCGGCGCCGGCGGCGGCGATCCAGGTGTTTTTCGCGGTGCTGGTGATCTTTTTCTTCCTGTCGGGCTGGACCCGGCTTCGCCGCGGCACGATCCGGCGGCGCGGCAGTTTCGACGGGGCTATGCAGACCGCGCGGGTGATCCAGAATGTCGTCGATGCCACCGCCGACTATCTCGCGACGATATCGATGATCAACGCGATCCTGGGCCTGCTCGTGTCGCTGTTGCTGTGGGCGCTCGGCATGCCGTCGCCCTTCATGTGGGGCGGGATCGTCAGCCTGTGCAATTTCGTGCCCTATCTCGGGCCGATCGTCGCCGCGATGCTTCTAGGGCTCGGCGGACTGATGACCTTCGACGCGGTGGGCTTTGCGCTGCTGCCCGCGCTGATCTTCATCGGGGTGCACACGATCGAGGCGAATCTGATCACGCCGCTGGTGCTCGGGCGGCGGCTGACGATCAATCCGCTGCTGATTTTGGTGTCGCTGAGCTTCTGGGGCTGGGTGTGGGGTTCGCCCGGCGCGCTGCTCGCGGTGCCGTTGCTGCTGATCGTCCAGACGGTGCTGCAATCGACCGGAACCCCCGATCTTGCGGGTTTCCTGTTCGAGCGCGGCACGCTCACCACGGCCGACGAGATGCGCGACCGATTAAATCGCACCCACCCCGAAAGCGACGGTTGACAGGGTGGATCGCGGCGCATATTGGCGCTGCTCCCAAGCACACGCGGGTGTAGCTCAGTTGGTTAGAGTGCCGGCCTGTCACGCCGGAGGTCGCGGGTTCGAGCCCCGTCACTCGCGCCATTCCTTGGTCCCTCGGGACGGAATGGCCACCGCGTCTTGGGACGATTTTCAAAAATCGAAACGGTGGATCGGCGCGGCTTGTCAGCCGCGCCACCGCCCCAATTCCATCCAGCGCAACAGCGGCTTCAGCGGCAGGATCCAGACGATCCCGGCGACGACATAGAAGATGCCCTGCACCAGCACCGGCCAGGCGCCGACCCACGGCGACAGGCTGGCGACCAGCACCGCCCAGACGATTATCAGCGCGATGATGAGCAGGATGCCGAAGGGCTTGCGCCAACTGGGCTGCGGGTCGGGGGTCATAGCCGGTCTCCGGTCATAATAAATTCCTGTTCGGTCAGCACCGCGTCGAGCGGCATGTCGCTGGCCTCGAGCGGCATGGCATCGACTTCCTGCACCGACCAGCCGATTCCGATACGCAGCGCATCGGGATGCGCGGCGAACCAGCGGTCGTAATGGCCGCCGCCCTGGCCGATACGCCCGCCGTGACGGTCGAACCCGACGAGCGGGCAGAAGACGAAAGTGGGCAGGGCCGATTCGGTGCCGTCGGCGGGCTGGCGCGTGCCCCACGGTCCCTTGACCAGCGCATCGCCGAGGTTCCATCGGCGAAAGCCCATGGTATCGACGCGGCCGTCATGGTGGGGCAGGGCGAGTTTTCCCTCCGTGGCATCGTCGCCGAGCATTTGCAAAATATCGGGCTCGTCGCCCCAGGCGGCATAGGCGCCGATCATGCTCTGGCCGTCGAGCAGTTCCGCAAGCGGCGCGGGAACGGCGCGAAATGCAGCGAAACGCGTGAACTCGTCGAGGTTCGCGGCGAAATGGCGTCGGCGAAAGCGCAATTTCTCGCGCAGATGCTGCTTCCGGGTCGGCAGGTCGGCGGACAGATCGGTCATCGCCTTGTCGCTGCCTTCATCATGGGGTTGGCGGGCCCACCGTGGGTCGTTTGCTGGAAGATCCTCTGACGCCAGTAACGTCAGGTGGGGACCATATACGTCGGACCAGGGTCCGGGCAGGGACAGCCCCCTAGGATGATGTATCGCCTCAGGGATTTTCGCAAAAGCTCGTGCCGGGCAGAACCCGCCGTCCCCTATGTAGGGGTGCGGCCCCGCTTCCTCAAGGGATTTGCTCGACCTTTGCCGCCAGCTCCTCGATCCGGTCGGCGATCTGGCCGAGCGCGCGGCCATGGTCGGGGCCGACGGGCACAGGGACGACCGGGGCGCCCTGGCGCAATTTGTCGAGTTCGGCGGACAGCGCCGCTTCGCGCTCCGCGGCCTGTTTCACCTGATCGAGCGCCGCCGATTCGCGCGACACTGCGGCCCGCAGTTCGTCGCGCGCGGTGCTTTCGCGGCTTTCGGCAAGCGCGATCGCGGCGCGCAGCGAGTCGAGCTGGGGTTCGGCATTGCCCGCCTTGCTCTGCGCTTCCTGTGTCTCGTCGGCGAGCATCAGCGCCGCGAACAGCAATTGCCGCACTTCGGTGCCGCCCTGGATGCCGCGCGCCTTGGCGTCGACGATGCCGGCGAGCTGGATCAGCTGCGCTTCCTGCCCATCGGCGCAATGCACGTCATAGGGGCGCCCCGCGATCGTGAGTTTGACGTCAGCCACGTTCGGCCTCCGCGATCAGCCGGTCGAGCTCGCCGATCACCGCCGCGACTTCGGCCTTCAGCGCGGACTGATCGGCGGGTGGCAGAGCGGTGGCCGTAACGGCGGGAGCAGGGGCGGGACGCGCGGCGCGGTCGGTCAGCGCCTTTTCCATCCGGCTGAGCGCCCGCTCGATGCGACCGATGGCGAGGCTGGCTTCGTCGAGTTCCATGACCCATGGCGTAGCAGCGCAATATTGCGCCCTCAAGCGCGCATTTCTTGCCCCCAAAGGTTTGACTCCGGTTGACTCTGCGGCATCCCCCCGCAAAGGGCTGTCCCCACCGAATCCCGCCACCTGCACATCTTTTCCCGGGGGAATTATGACACTGCCCGAACGTCAGCTCGCCAACGCGATCCGCGCGCTTGCGATGGATGCGGTTCAGGCCGCGAACAGCGGCCATCCGGGGATGCCGATGGGCATGGCCGACGTCGCGACGGTCCTGTATTCGGATTATCTGCGCTTCGATCCGACCGATCCGCACTGGCCCGACCGCGACCGATTCGTCCTGTCGGCGGGCCATGGTTCGATGCTCGCCTATGCGACGCTGCACCTCGCGGGCTATGCGCGGCCGACGATCGACGACATCCGCAATTTCCGCCAGCTCACCAGCCCCTGCGCCGGCCACCCCGAGAATTTCGAGCTCGAAGGCGTAGAGACCACGACCGGCCCGCTGGGGCAGGGGCTCGCCACCGCCGTCGGCATGGCGATCGCCGAGCGTCACCTCAATGCGCTCTATGGCGACGACCTCGTCAATCACCGCACCTGGGTGATCGCGGGCGACGGTTGCCTGATGGAGGGCATCAACCACGAAGCGATCGGGCTCGCCGGCCACCTCGGCCTCGGTCGCATGACCGTGTTGTGGGACGACAACAAGATTACCATCGACGGGTCGACCGACCTGTCGACCAGCGAGGATATCGCTGCGCGCTACGCCGCGACCGGCTGGCATGTCGAAAGCTGCGACGGCCATGACCCCGCCGACATCCGCCGCGCGATCGACGCCGCGCTCGCCGATCCGCGCCCGTCGCTGATTGCGTGCCGCACGCTGATCGGCTTCGGTGCCCCGAACAAGCAGGGCACCTCGGCCACCCACGGCTCGCCGCTCGGCGCCGATGAGGTCGCCGCGGCACGCGAAAATCTCGGCTGGACCTACGACCCTTTCGACATCCCCGCCGACATTGCCGCCGGCTGGGCGGCGTTTGGCGAGGAAGGCAAGAAGCGTCACAATCTGTGGAAGCTTCGCCTTGCAAATGACGAGAAAAAGGATGAATTTTCGACTCGCATCGCGGGCGACATCAACCCCGGCGCGGCGTTCGATGCCTATCTGAAGGGCCTCGCCGCCGAGCCGCCGAAGGTCGCGACGCGCAAAGCGTCGGAGAACACGCTGACCGCGCTCACCGCCGATATCGCGGCGATGCTCGGCGGCAGCGCCGACCTCACCGGTTCGAACAACACCAAAACATCGTCGACCAAGCCGTTGACCAGGGACGATTATTCGGGCCGCTACATCTATTACGGCATCCGCGAATTCGGCATGGCGGCGGCGATGAACGGCATGGCGCTGCACGGAGGTGTCATCCCCTATGGTGGCACCTTCCTGGTCTTCGCCGATTATTGCCGCGCCGCGATCCGCCTGTCGGCGTTGCAGCAGCAGCGCGTCGTCTATGTGATGACCCACGACAGCATCGGCCTTGGCGAGGACGGCCCGACGCACCAGCCGATCGAGCATCTCCAGTCGCTGCGCGCGATGCCGAACCTGCTCGTTATGCGCCCCGCCGATGCGGTCGAGACCGCCGAATGCTGGGCGCTGGCGCTGGCGCAAAAGGATCGCCCGTCGCTGCTCGCGCTGACGCGCCAGAATCTGCCGCCGCTGCGTCATGACGTCACGGAAAATCTTTGCGCCAAAGGCGGTTACCGCATTCGGGAGGCCGGCGCCGACCGCAAGGTCGTGCTCGTCGCCACCGGCTCCGAAGTGTCGCTCGCGGTCGAGATCGCCGACAAGCTCGAGACCGCCGGCCATGGCGCCGACGTCGTCTCGATGGTCTCGACCGAGCTGTTCGACGAGCAGGACGACGCCTATCAGGACGCGATCCTGCCGCGCGATGCGTTGATCGTGTCGATCGAGGCGGGCACCACCTTCGGCTGGGAACGCTATACCGGGCGCAATGGTCTGCGCTGCGGCATCGACAGCTTCGGCGCCTCGGCGCCGATCGAAGACCTATTCAGGCATTTCGGCCTTACCGCCGATGCTATCACCCCCCAGATCCTGGCAAAGCTCGGCGCATAAGGACCGGCTTACCCCACGCAGAAAGGAATTTTCGACATGGCAGTGAAGGTTGCAATCAACGGTTTCGGACGCATCGGCCGCAATGTGGCGCGCGCGATTCTGGAACGGACCGACCACGACCTGGAACTGGTGTCGATCAACGATTTGGCCGACGCCAAGGCGAACGCCCGCCTGTTCCAGCGCGATTCAGTCCATGGTCCCTTCAACGGCACCGTCGAAGTCGACGGCAACGACCTGATCGTCAACGGCAGGCGCATCCAGGTGACCGCCGAGCGCGATCCCGCCAAGCTGCCCCATGCCGCCAACGGCATCGACATCGCGCTCGAATGCACGGGCTTTTTCACCGATCGCAAGGGCGGCCAGGCGCATCTCGACGCCGGCGCCAAGCGCGTCCTGATCTCGGCCCCCGCGAAGGAAGTCGACCTGACCGTCGTCTATGGCGTCAACCACGACAAGATCGGCGCCGAGCATGTGATCGTCTCGAACGCATCGTGCACCACCAACTGCCTCGCGCCGATGGCCAAGGTGCTGCACGAGAAGATTGGGATCGAACGCGGCCTCATGACCACGATCCATGCTTACACCAACGACCAGAAGATCCTCGACCAGATCCACTCGGATCCGCGCCGCGCCCGCGCCGCCGCGATGTCGATGATCCCGACCTCGACCGGCGCCGCCGCCGCCGTCGGCCTCGTCCTGCCCGAACTCAAGGGCAAACTCGACGGCTCGTCGATCCGCGTCCCGACCCCCAATGTCTCGGTGGTCGACCTGACCTTCACGCCCAGCCGCGACACCACGAAGGAAGAGGTCAACGCGTTGCTCAAGGAGGCCGCCGAGGGCGAACTCAAGGGCGTGCTCGGCTTCACCGACGAGCCGCTGGTTTCGATCGATTTCAACCATGATGCGCACAGCTCGACCATCGACAGCCTCGAAACCGCGGTCATCGACGGCAAGCTGGTGCGCGTGCTCAGCTGGTACGACAATGAATGGGGTTTCTCGAACCGCATGATCGACACCGCGGGCGTGATCGCCAAGTTCCTCTGACCCGAAGGAAAGCAGCGATGACCGCGTTCAAGACCCTCGACGACATCGGCGACGTCACCGGCAAGAAAATACTGGTGCGCGTCGATCTCAATGTCCCGATGATCGACGGCGCGGTCGGCGACAAGACGCGAATCGAGGCGGCGATGCCGACGATCCGCGAATTGTCGGACAAGGGCGCGATCGTCTTGCTGCTCGCGCATTTCGGGCGGCCGAAGGGCGCGAAGAACCCGACCCAGTCGCTGAGCCTCGTGATGGGCGGCGTCGAGGACGTCCTCGGCCATTCGGTGATGTTCATCCCCGAATGCGTCGGCGAGGGTGCCAGGGCGGGCATCGCGGTGCTCGCCGCGGGCGATGTCGCGGTGATGGAGAATACGCGCTTCAATCCCGGCGAGGAAAAGAACGACCCGGCCTTCGCCGATGCGCTGGCCGAGATCGGCGACCTCTATGTCAATGACGCCTTTTCGGCGGCGCACCGCGCGCACGGCTCGACCGAGGGCATCGCGCACCGGCTGCCCGCCTATGCCGGACGCGCGATGGAGGCAGAACTCAAGGCGCTCGACGCGGCGCTCGGCAATCCGGTTCACCCGGTCGCCGCGGTCGTCGGCGGCGCGAAAGTGTCGTCGAAGATCGACGTGCTCAAGAACCTCGTCGGCCAGGTCGATCATCTGATCATCGGCGGCGGCATGGCGAACACCTTCCTCGCCGCGCGCGGGGTCGATGTCGGCAAGTCGCTCTGCGAGCATGATCTGGTCGAGACCGCCAATGCGATCTTCGACGCCGCCGACAAGGCGAACTGTACCATCCATCTGCCTTACGACGTCGTGGTGGCGAAGCGGTTCGTCGCCAATCCGCCGACGCGCACGGTCAACGTCCACGAGGTCGCCCCCGACGAGATGATCCTCGACATCGGCCCCGCCGCGACCGAAGCTTTGGCAGACGTGCTCAAGAATTGCCGAACTTTGGTGTGGAACGGCCCGCTCGGCGCGTTCGAGACTCCGCCTTTCGACACCGCGACCGTCGCGCTGGCGAAGACCGCGGCGGCGCTGACCCGCAGCGGCACGCTCACCTCGGTCGCGGGCGGCGGAGACACCGTCGCGGCGCTCAACCATGCCGGCGCGGCCGCCGATTTCACCTTCGTCTCGACCGCCGGCGGCGCCTTCCTCGAATGGATGGAAGGCAAGCCGCTGCCTGGCGTGGACGCGCTCCGCGGATGAGCGCGCAGCTCGTCGGCCTTTTCGATACCCCGATCGTCGTCGACGAAATGCCGAATGCCGCTGCCGTCAACGCCGTGCTCAAACCGTTGATTCTCGCGCGTCGCGCCGAACGGCCCGGGGTGGCGATCTCGAACATCGGCGGCTGGCAATCCGAACATGACGTCGCCGACTGGGGCGGCGAGCCGGTCCAGCATATCCTGCGCCATATCTTCGCACTCGCCGATGCGCATTGCGTCGATATCGTCTCGCCCGGCGCGCCGCGGCATCGCTGGGCGACCGACATCTGGGTCAATGTCTCGCCGCCGCAGGCGTCGAACCAGATGCACACGCATCCGGGTTCCTATTGGTCGGCGGTCTATTATGTCGATGACGGGTCCGAGCGCGGCGACGGCGCGATCGGCGGCGAGCTGGTGATCGAGGATCCGCGCATGCCGACCGTGCTGATGACGATGCCGAATCTGCGGCTGCGCGGTGCGAACGGGTCGGTGCACGAACCCCAACTGAAGATGAAGGTGCGCAGCGGGCGGATCATCATGTTCCCGTCGTGGCTGAGCCACGGAGTCGTTCCGCATCAGGGGGTAAGCGATCGTATTTCGATCGCGATCAACCTGCTCGCGGTGCCGCGCAACCCCGCCTGAGGCTACACGGTCCGCGCGGATTGCATCCGCTTCGCATGCCCGCTATGCGCGCCGCCACATACGTATGCAAAGCCACGGAGATGTTATGACCGCCAACGCCGCCATGCTCGAACAAATCAAATCGGGGCAGGGTTTCATCGCCGCGCTCGACCAGAGCGGCGGTTCGACCCCCAAGGCGTTGAAGGGCTATGGCATCGAGGGCGAGGCCTTCGCCAATGACGAGGAAATGTTCGGCCTGATCCATGACATGCGCGCGCGCATCGTCACCGCGCCCTGCTTCAATGGCGAGAAGGTTATCGGCGCGATCCTGTTCGAGCGGACCATGGACGGCGAAGCCGGCGGCAAGCCGGTGCCGGCTTTGCTGTGGCAGCGCGGCGTGGTGCCCTTCCTGAAGGTCGACAAGGGGCTCGAGGACGAGGCCGACGGTGTCCAGCTGATGAAGGCGAACCCCGGCCTCGACGATCTGTGCGCCCGCGCGGTCGCCAAGGGGGTGTTCGGCACCAAGATGCGCAGCGTCGTCAACCTCGCCGATGAAGCGGGCGTCAAGGCGATCGTCGCCCAGCAGTTCGCCGAAGCCGCGCGCATCGCGGCGCACGGTCTCGTGCCGATCATCGAGCCCGAAGTGAATATCAAGAGTGCCGAGCGCGATGCGGCCGACCGGCTGCTGCTCGCCGAAACGCTCGCCGCGCTCGACGCCTGGGCCGGCGAACCGGTAATGCTCAAGCTGTCGCTGCCGACCGAGGCCGGGCTGTTCCAGCCGCTCGTCGACCATCCCAAGGTGCTGCGCGTCGTCGCGCTGTCGGGCGGCTTCGCGCGTCCCGAGGCCTGCGTCGAACTGGCGAAGAATCCCGGCATCATCGCGAGCTTCAGCCGCGCGCTGCTGGAAGACCTGCGCCACCAGATGAGCGACGACGAGTTCAACAAATCGCTCGGCGGCGCGATCGACGACATTCACGCGGCTTCGGTCGCCTGATGGGGCGCCAAAAATGAGTTGGGGGTGGCAAGCCGTCGACGATTATATCGCCCACCACTTGATCGGCGCCGACGACGCGCTTGCCGCCGCTCTCGCGAACAATGAAAAACAGGGCCTGCCGCCGATCGACGTATCGGCGGCGCAGGGCAAGATGCTCTTCCTGCTGGCGCAGATGGCAGGGGCAAGGCGCGTCCTCGAAGTCGGCACGCTCGGCGGCTATTCGACGATCTGGCTGGCGCGGGCGCTTCCCGAAGATGGGCGGCTGGTAACGCTCGAACTCGAAGCGCATCACGCTGCGGTCGCGCGCGAAAATCTGGAGCGGGCGGGGGTATCGGCCAAGGTTGATATTCGCACCGGCCCGGCCGCCGACAGCCTTGCCGCGATGGATGTGGGCGCGCCATTCGACTTCGTCTTCATCGACGCCGACAAGCAGAGCAATGCGCTCTACGTCGCCGAAGCGATCCGTCTCGGGCGCAGCGGCACGACGATCATCGTCGACAATGTCGTGCGCGAGGGCGGGGTACTCGACGCCGACAGCGCCGACGAACGCATCATCGGCACCCGCGCGCTGTTCGACATGATGGAGGCCGACCCGGGGCTCGATGCGACGGCGGTCCAGACCGTGGGCGCCAAGGGGTGGGACGGCTTCGTGCTGGCGCGGGTGCTTTAGATCCCGCCGTCGAAGCGGAAGCTGAACCGGTAATCCTCGGGCTTCAGCGTTACATTCGTCATTTTCTCGGGCCGCACCGATTCCAGCCGGATCGCGCCGTCCGCCAGCGGGGTCGATTCGCCCAGCGTCACCTCGAACGGCTGTTTTTCGCCGTTGCCGCGCCACCAGATCATCTTGACGCGGACACGCCCCGCCCAGATGCAGCGCGCGTTCATCGGGCAGCGGCTGTCCTCCAGTACCTCGACCGGCTGGACGATTGGGCCATCGACCATCGCGCGCTGGCCGAACGCGACGTCGCGGCCGTCGGGGAGCGGGGTGGCGGAACCGATCGTCGCGCAGCCCGAAAGGGCGAAGGCGGCGAGCATGGCAGGGGCGGCGAGGCGGGCTGCTTTCATCATTTGCCCGCATCTAAGCGGGTCGCTATGAACCCGCCATGAGCAATCCCACCCGTACCCCGTGCCAGCTTTACCTCATCTCGCCGCTCGACGTCGGTGGCGATTTTCCGGCCCGGCTGGAGGCGGCGCTCGATGCCGCGCCGGTCGCGGCGTTCCAGTTTCGCGTCAAGAGGATCGAACAGCATGAGGCGGCGCGTCTTGCCGAACCGCTGCAGGCGATCTGCGCCGCGCACGAGACCGCGTTCATCGTCAACGACGATATCGCGCTCGCCAAGCGCGTCGGCGCCGATGGCGTGCATCTCGGGCAGGGCGACGGCGATCCGAAGGAAGCGCGGCGCATCCTCGGTGCCGATGCACAGATCGGCGTGACCTGCCACGGCAGCCGCCACCTCGCGATGGAAGCGGGCGAGGCGGGGGCCGATTATGTCGCTTTCGGCGCTTTCTTTCCGACGACCACCAAGGCGGTCGAGCATCAGGCCGATCCCGAAATCCTGAGCTGGTGGCAGGGGATGTTCGAACTGCCCTGCGTGGCGATCGGCGGCATTACCGTCGACAATGCGGCGGACCTGGTCGAAGCGGGCGCCGATTTTCTGGCGGTGTCGGGCGGCGTCTGGGGCCATCCCGAGGGACCCGCCGAAGCGGTCAGGCGGTTCGAAAAGCTGCTCGCGGGGTGAACCGCTTGGCGTTCCAGGCGTTGGACGATGGGTTCAATGGCAGGAATTCCCGATGAAATTTGCTCCTTTTCTCTGCGCCGCCGCCTTGTTCCCGCTCGCCGCCTGCGGCGATAGCATCGGTTCGGACAAGTCCGAAAAATCCGCCGAAGCCGCGCCCACGAAGGCTGAATGGACCGGCGACGGCATGACGTCACGCGACGGCGAGGCGGCGAAGGACGATGTGCCGCGGCCCGAGATGCGGTTGCAGGTGGTGCTCGACCGGCTCGGCTTCTCGCCGGGCGTGGTCGACGGCAAAATGGGGCTATCGACCACCAATGCTCTGAAAGGCTTTCAGGAGGCGAAGGGTCTCACCATGACAGGCGAATGGGATACGGCGACCAAGGCGGCGCTGGCTCAGTGGGACAAGATCCCCGCCACGCGGGTGGTCAAAATTCCTGCCGATTATGCCGCGCTGATCTTTGCGCCGCTGCCCGAAAAACCGGCCGATCAATCGAAGCTGGCGGCGATGGGATATGAGACGATGCTCGAAAAGCTGGCCGAGCGTTTCCACACCACCCCCGAAGTACTGAAGGCGCTCAATCCGCAGATCGATGCGGCGGCGACGACATCGGCGGAAGATATCGCCGCCGCGCCGCCAATCGCGCCCGGAGCCGAGTTGCGCGTTCCCAACGCCGGCGCCGACACCATCGTCGCGGCCAATGTCGATAACCAGGCGTGGCTGGCGACGCTGGGTTCGCTTGGTGTCGGCAGCGAACAGCCCAAGGCCGAGCGGGTCGAGGTGTCGAAAAAGGCCGGCACGATGAAGGTCTTCGACGCGGGCGGCAAGTTGATCGCGCTGTTCACCGTCACCACCGGCTCGGCGCACGACCCGCTGCCGATCGGCAGCTGGAAGGTGCGCGGCGTCGGGCGCAATCCCGATTATGCCTTCGACCCCGCGCTGCTCCGCAATGTGCCCGCGAGCGAGGGCAAGCATCGCCTGCCGCCCGGACCGAACAATCCGGTCGGGGTCGTGTGGATCGACCTGAACAAGGAACATTATGGCCTGCACGGCACGCCCGAGCCGCAGAATATCGGGCGCAGCGAGAGCAATGGCTGCGTGCGGCTGACCAATTGGGATGCCGCGCGGCTGGCGCAGATGGTGGCGCCGGGCACGAAAGTGGACTTCGTCGCCTGATGCGCTGGCAGGCCGCCATCAAGCTGATGCTCTGGACGGCCGTGATCACCGCGACCCTGACCCCGTTCTATTGGGTCACGGCCCATGACCTGCTCGATCCGTCCGTGCAGGCGGCGGCGGCGACGCGTGCCGCCACCGCCGGGCCCGAGGTCAGGATCGACCGCCCGCTGACCATCGCCATCCCGGTGCAGGGCATCAGGCCCGGCGAACTGATCGACAGTTGGGATCAGAGCCGCGCCGAGGGGCGGCTGCACCGCGCGATCGACATTCCGGCGCCCGTCGGGACGCCCGTGCTGGCGGCGATGGACGGGCGGATCGAAAAGCTGTTCAACTCGGATCGCGGTGGGCTGACGATCTACCAGCGCGCCGACGAGGGCCGGCTGATGCTTTATTATGCGCATCTGCAGGGTTATCGCCGCAGGCTGGCGGAGGGGGATAGCGTCGTGCGCGGCCAGGTGATCGCGACCGTCGGGGCGAGCGGCAATGCCGACCCGGCCTTTCCGCACCTGCATTTCCAGATGCTGGCGACCAAGCCGGTCGCGGCGTGGAATACCGGCGAGCCGATCGATCCTTATCCTTTGCTGGCCGGGAAACGCGCGCGGCGCTGAGCGTCAGCCGCAGGGCTTGTCGCTTCCGGGCTTCTTGTCGGGATCGTCGTCCTTGCCGCGCGGCGGCGCGCTTTCCTTGCGCCAGCCGAACAGGCCGGCACAGGGCGCGGCGCGGCGCGGCAGGCTGCTGCGGATGCGACGGGAGGGGCGCATATCGTCTGAAAGGTTCCAGGTCATCATGGTGCGAGAATGCCAGCGGGCGACGGCTCCATATTGGATCGTTGCGTCAAAACAATTTCAGCCCGTCGCTTTTGGCGCTTCGGTCCAATCGGTTTCGGTCCCCGGCTTTTCGCTTGCGCTGGGCGCGGCACCCCGCAAGACGGGGGACGGGGAGATTTTGAATGACCGAAGCCACTACCGCACCGACCGCGCCGACGACCGGCATGCGCGAACTGACGCTGCGCGCGATCCTGCTCGGCGGCATATTGACGCTGATGTTCACGGCTGCGAACGTCTATCTGGGGCTCAAGGTCGGGCTGACCTTCGCGACCTCGATCCCTGCCGCGGTGATCTCGATGGCGCTGCTGCGCTTCGTGACCGGGGCAACGATCCTCGAAAATAATATCGTGCAGACGATCGCGAGCGCGGCGGGCACGCTGGCCGCGATCATCTTCGTGCTGCCGGGACTCGTCATGGTCGGCTATTGGCAAGGCTTCCCGCTGCTCGAAACTACCGCGATCACGATGCTCGGCGGGATTTTGGGGGTGCTCTTCTCGGTGCCGTTGCGCCGCGCGCTCGTCGTCGATGCCGATCTCCCCTATCCCGAAGGCCGTGCCGCCGCCGAAGTGCTGCAGGTCGGCGCCGCGAGCGCCGAGGGCGCGGCCGAGAATAGGGCGGGCCTGTCGGCCCTGCTGTGGAACAGCCTCGTCGCCGCGGGCTTTACCCTGCTCACCCAAATGAAGGTCGCCGCGGGCGAGGTCGCGGGCTGGTTCAAGGTCGGCGCGGGCGCGACCGGCATCGCGGGCGGGCTCGGTTTCGCGCTGTTCGGCGTCGGCCATCTCGTCGGCCTGTCGGTCGGCTTGGCGCAGCTCGTCGGGCTGGTCACCGGCTGGTGGATCTTGCTGCCGATCCTGACCCAGGGCGGACCCGGCGATGCCGAGACGCTGGCGAACACCGTGTTCCGCGCCGACGTGCGCTTCTTCGGCGCGGGCGTGATCGCAGTCGCGGCGATCTGGACGCTCATCAAGATCGCCGTACCTGTCATCGGCGGCATCCGTTCGGCGATGGCGGCCAGCAAGGCGCGCAACGCGGGAACCGTGCTGGCGGTGGGCGAGCAGGATATTCCGATCGGCTGGGTGTTCGGCGGGTCGCTGCTGACCCTCGTCCCGATCGCCTGGCTGCTCTGGTCGATCCTCGCCGGCGGGCCGCTCGCGGGTTCGGCGGCGATCCTTGTCGCGGGGGCGCTTGTTTTCGTCGTTATCATCGGGCTGATGATCGCCTCGGTCACCGGCTATATGGCGGGCCTGATCGGCGCATCCAACTCGCCGGTGTCGGGCATCGGCATCCTTGCGATCATCGCCTCGTCCTTGCTGCTCGTCGGGTTGCTCGGGCGCGGCGGCGGCGAAGAGGCGAGCGCGGCAATGGTCGCCTATGCGCTGATCGTCACCGGCGTCGTTTTCGGCATCGCGACGATATCGAACGACAATCTTCAGGATCTGAAGACCGGCCAGCTCGTCGGCGCGACGCCGTGGAAGCAGCAGGTCGCGCTGATCATCGGCGTCTTCTTCGGCTCGCTCGTCGTGCCGCCGGTGCTCAATGTGCTCAACGAGACGCTCGGCTTCGTCGGCGTTCCCGGTGCCGGTCCCAATGCGCTCGCGGCGCCGCAGGCGGGGTTGATCTCGTCGCTGGCAAAGGGCGTGCTGGGCGGCGATCTCAACTGGACGATGCTCGGCTATGGCGCGCTTGCGGGGCTCGGTTTCATCCTCGTCGACGAACTGCTCGGGCGCATGGGCAAGCTGCGGCTGCCGCCGCTCGCCATCGGTATCGGCATCTATCTGCCGATGGCGGTGATCCTTCCGGTCGTGATCGGCGCCGTCGGCGGCTGGTTCTACGACCGCTGGGCCGACCGCCGCGCCAATGCGGCTTTCGCGCATCGCATGGGGGTGCTGACCGCGACCGGGATGATCGTCGGCGAGAGCCTGTTCGGGGTCTTTTACGCGGGCCTCGTCTATGCGACCGACAGCGACGCGCCGCTCGCGGTGGTCGGCGACGGCTTTCATGTCCCGTCGATCTTCATCGGCCTCGGGCTGTTCGCGGCGCTGATCGCGTTAAGCTACGCCCGGACGCGCAAGGCGGTCGAGACGACCGCCTGACGACACGCACCGCTTGCCCTTGGCCGCCTTCGCGGCTAAGGGCGCGCTCCTGTGACCGGCATATCGATATAGGCCGGCGGCTCTTTCCATCCTTGAACCAGCGAGTGTGCGCGATGAAAATCACCGGCGTTGAAATCCGTCCCGGCAATATTATCGAATTTGAAAAGGGGATATGGAAGGTCACCAAGATCCAGCACACCCAGCCGGGCAAGGGCGGCGCCTATATGCAGGTCGAAGCCAAGAATCTGATCGACGGCCGCAAGCTCAACAACCGTTTCCGCAGCGCCGACACGGTCGAGAAGGTCCGCCTCGACACCAAGGATTTCCAGTTCCTCTAT